>NZ_JAUSUJ010000002.1 GCF_030813915.1 Rhodoplanes tepidamans | reverse complement strand
TGCCTGCCGGCCTCCCTCTCCGGCAGACAGCTTGAATCACCTCCGCGCCGATTTGGGAATCCCTCGCGATTCACTCAGGTCGGGAACCGCTCTAGGCGGCCTCTCCGCCCGGCGTGGTGCTCCGCGGCGTCCGCAGCACGTAGACGGCGGCGGCGAGCGCCACCGCCAGCACGGCTGCAGGCGCGGCCCGCCACAACCGCGCTCCTGAATGTCCGCCCCGCGATACCGCGCACGCCGACGAGATGACTTCCCCCGAACCGCCGTGCTGAACTGCGGCGCCGATTCCCGAGGAGATGCGACCATGGCCCGCGCCAACCCGTTCGTTCGCCCGCGGCCCCGGTCGCTCGCCCGCGCCGCGGCGATCGGCCTGCTCGTGCTCGCCGTGCTGGCGGCGGCCCCGGTCGCGGCCCAGATCGATCCCGGCAAGCTCGCCGCCGCCCAGGCCGCGACGCTGCGCTTCCTCACCCTCGCCCGCGGCTCGGAGACCACCGGCCGGATGCCGCGCGAGAGCGACCCGACGGTGCGCCAGCTCCTCGACACGGTGTTCGACACCCGCGACGTCAGGGGGCCGATCTCGTTCCAGGAGCTCGCGCCGCTCAGCCAGCGCATGGTGACGGGCGCCCGGATCGGCACCGCCTACATGCTGGCCGGCACCGGGGCGCCCGACCTGCCGGCGCTCGCCAAGGACCCGCAGGCCGACGCCAAGGTCAACCGCAACGTCGTGCGCTTCGCCCCCGAGATGGGCCGCTTCCTCGATTTCGAGCTGCGGATCCAGGGCGCCATCGTCGAGGCCGTGCTGGTCCAGCTCGCCGGCATGCGGGCCGAGGAGGCGGCGCGGCCGAACGTCCAGGCCGGCATCGCCAGCATCCGCCAGGGCAGCCTGCGCACCGTGGCGAGCGTCATCGAGACGCTGGCGGTCGACGGCCTCTCCGACGACTGGCGGCGCGCCCGCCTGCCGGCGCTCGCCGCCATCGCGCCGCGCCTCGCCCGCTTCCTCGAGCCGGCGCAGCGCGCCGAGCTGGGCAGGCTCGCCGCGGCCTGCGCCGACGCCATGACGGATCCCGGCCTCAAGCGCAGCCTCGCCGCCTTCGGCCGCACCGTCGACGGCACCTGACGCGGCAGCGGACGGGGGTGCCCGGCGACGGCACCGCCGGCCCGCGAAAGGTTTCGGCCCGGTGGCCGAACGTTTCTGCACCTTAGAGACAATGTAACGGCCGGCGCGTGGGAGTCCGTCCCGTCCCGTATTAAGCTCCGGGCTAGGTGTAGAGTGGGAGCGGACCGACCGACGGTGGTCCGCCCGCCCGGGAGCCGGAGCCATGCGGGGCCGAACCATCGACGTCGCCGGTCTGTACGCGTCCGAGAACGGGCGGCTGAAGCGGCTCGTGCGGCGGCTGGTCGGCAACGGCGCGACCGCCGAGGACCTGGTCCACCAGGCCTTCGTCAAGCTGATGGCGACGGCCGACTGCGGTGATCTCGCCAACTGCCCGGCCTACCTCGCCTGCACGGCCCGCAACCTCGCCCTCAACCACCTGCGCGACACGGCACGGCGCGCCGAGATCGCCCTCGGCGAGACCGATCTCGACGCGCTCCCGGATCTGGCTCCCTCGCCCGAGGCGGCCGCCATCGTGCGCTGCGAGCTGCGCCGCGTGCTGCAGGCCGTCGCGGCGCTGCCGCCGCGCCGGCGCGAGGCGTTCGTGCTCAACAAGTTCGAGGGCCTGAGCTACGACGAGATCGCCCGCCGCCAGGGCGTCTCCCGCAACACCGTGATCTCCCAGATCGTCGCCGCGCTCGCCGAGCTCGACCGCCGCCTGCAGCAGAGCGGCTGAGGCCGTTTCCGACTCGTTCTCCGACCCGCCCCGGATGCTCCCGCTCGTTCTCCTGGGCAGCCGGCTTCGCCGCATCATAGTGAAAAATCGACATTTCCGGGCGATAATCAAATATGATGCTGAAGGATATGGAGCGCCATATTGATAAATGGACAGAAACGAGCGATTTTTAGATATGGAACAAGCGCTCCCGAGAACGCTGCCGAACTACCTGCTGGAGCTCCAGTCGGAGGGGCGGACATCGTTCACGCGCGCGGAGGCGGTCGGACGTCCGGCCTCGGCGAGCTTCCTTCCTCAAGCCGCCGCCGTGGCTTCGCTAAACCATTTCGGATATGATTAGCCTGCTCATCACGGACTTGGGCCGACCACAGATCTCTTCGCAAAGAACACCCGCACGCCGTCATCGATCATGCAGCCGCGAATACGCCGTCGGCGCCCGTACACACCAAACTGATCGAAGGCTCCCGCCCCTCATCAAACCTGACACAGTCGGATGGCAACAGCTGAGCGGGCAATCCGGTAGCGATCATGGATAAGTATGAATATAGAAAACAGAATGAGCTGCGAGATGCAAAGCGCAGAAAAAAGCTCGCCGATCATGCCATAAATAACCGGACGTGGTGGCAATGGAGACCAGCTCGGCGGAATAGTCCGAGCAACCGACCTTCTGGGCTTATGACCATATTTAACTGCCTACTCGTCTTGGTTGGAGCTTTTCAGTCTTTTATCATTTATGGCCAACTCTCCGCGACGAAAGATGATCAACGCGCATGGCTTGGTTTGGAGGATATCAAACTCGTCGAACCGATTACATTTACGTTCTCTGACGACAAGGCAACTGCCCATACCCGATTTGAATACGCTGTAAGGAACGCAGGGAAATCAATTGCTAAGGATTTCGTTTTGACCTGGGAAGCCAAAGCCAGAGGCGACGGAGAAAGCCATCTCGATTGGCATGAGCACCAGCACAAACCCTGCAATCAAGATAGAGGGGATGGTCACCATTATATCATTCTACCTGGATCGACACTGACCCAATCCGATTGGATAGAAATCGATCTTGTCAGAGGAAAAAGCGACCTCGCAACACTGAAATCGTTTTCCGCCGACATCGTCGGGTGCATAAATTACAGGACGACCGTCGACAGTGAATTGCACCAATCCGGTTTCATTTTCACGATCGGAGGACAAGGATGGCCCAGCGCCAATGCGAGCATTTTTCCTTCCATTGAGATTGGAGATGGCAAGCCAATTCCCATCGACAAATGGCGGAGATCACACGTCTTCACGGCTGGGCGCGCAAACTGATGGTTTGTCGGTCGCACAGTCGAGAACCACGGTACAATAGGTAAAAAAGGTAGCGCCTGTCGGTAGAAGAAACCTTTTTATGACATGCTCAGCTTGATAAGTCAGACATAGTCGTCCCCGCCCCCGCCTCTAGACAGGCTCGGAATTTGAGACCTAGAAGACGGGGCCCGTCGCGCCGCGGTGGCCCGGGCCCGGACAGCGACGCGCGATCGACCCGCGATGGACCAGAAGGCGACGGACCCGGCCGTCCGGGAGGCGCTCGAATGGCTGGTGCGCCTGCGCGACGACCAGGCGGGCGAGGCCGACCGCGAGGCGTTCCGCGCCTGGGTCGAGCGTGACCCGGCCAATGCTGCCGCCTGGGCGCATGCGCAGGCACTGTGGACGCGGTTCGACATCGCCCGGCCGGAGATCGACCGGCTGCGCCGCTCCCGCAAGCTGACCAGCCGGCGCAACCTGCTGCTCGCCGGCTTCGCCACTTTGGCCGGCGCCGGCGGGCTCGGCCTGCTCGGCCGGCCCGACCTGCTCGCCGACGTCACCACCGCCGTCGGCGAGCGCCGCAGCCTGACGCTCGCCGACGGCAGCGCGGTCGAGCTCGGCACCTGGTCGGCCCTGTCGGTCGACTTCACGGCGACGGCGCGGCGCGTCGCGCTGTTCCGCGGCGAGGCGTTCTTCGACGTGGCGGCGGACCCGGCGCGGCCGTTCAGCGTCACGGCCGGACCCGGCACCACCCAGGCGCTCGGCACCCGCTTCGACGTCAAGCTGCTCGACGGCGTCGTCACGGTGGCGGTCGACGCCCACGCGGTCACGGTGCGGACCGGCGCGGCGCCGGCCGTCGAGGTCGGGCGCGGCTTCCAGGTCAGCTACGGCGAGGAGGGCCGCGGCCCCGTGGTGCCGGCCGATCTCGCCGCCGTCGCCGCGTGGCGGACCGACCGCATCGTGGTCCAGGACGTGCCGCTGCGGCGCGTGCTGGCCGAGCTCGAGCGCTACCGCCGCGGCCGCATCGTGCTGACCACGAGCCGCATCGGCGCCATCCCGGTGACGGCGATCTTCGACACCCGCGAGCCCGAGGCGGCGTTGCGGACCATCGCCGACACGCTGCCGGTGCGGCTCGTGCACGCCGGCCCGTTCGCCACCTTCGTCACACCGGCGTGGTGACCGTCACACCGGCCTGGTGACCGTCGCGCCGATCCGGTGACCCCCGCTCCAGTCTGGTGACGTTCCAAGCTTCGTCCGATTCTCGAGTCCGCCGATCATCTGCCGCCGCCGCCCGGGTGTCTCCTCCACGAGGGGGCCCGCCGGGCCGCCGTCCGGACCCCGGTCCGGGCGGCCGCCCGCTGCGAGAGCGAGGGGTGGGGCGATGCACGACAGAACAAGAACGGACGCGCGCCGCGGCGCCGGTCTCCTGCCGCGATCCCGGCCGCACCGGCCGGCGGTCGCCCTGATGGTGACGACGGCGCTGGTCGCCGCGGCGAGCCTGCCGGCGGCCGACCGCGCCCGGGCCCAGGCAACGCCCGGCACCGGAGCAGCGCCCGGCGCGGCCACGACCGTGTTCGACATCCCGCCGCAGCCGCTGGCGCAGGCGCTGATGCAGTTCTCGCGGCAGACCGGCGTGCAGCTGTTCTACGGCGCCAACCTGGTCCGCGGGCTCGACTCGCCGGGCGTCACCGGCGCGTTCGGCCGCCGCGAGGCGCTGGCCCGCCTGCTCGCCGGCACCGGGCTCGCCCACCATTTCACCAACGCCACCACCGTGACGCTCGCCCGGCCCGGCGTCACCGACGCCTACGCCCAGGCCGACGGCATCCCGCTCGATCCGATCCACGTGACGGCGCCGACCGCCGGCGCCAGCTCGGGCGCCGGCTTCCAGGGCACGCCCGACTGGGTCTACGACGCTCCGGCCAGCATCAGCGTGATCTCGCGCGAGGCGATCCAGAACAATCCGACCCGCAGCGCCCGCGACCTGTTCGCGAGCATGCCCGGCGTCTTCACCTCGGGCGACAACAACCAGAACGCCGGCATCAACGTGAACATCCGCGGCCTGCAGGACCAGGGCCGGGTCGCCACCATGATCGACGGGGCGCGCCAGGATTTCCAGCGCAGCGGCCACGGCTCGTCGGGCCTGACCTATGTCGACCCTCTGTTGCTGCGCGAGATCGACGTCGAGAAGAGCGGCAATCCGGGTGTCGGCGGCGTCGCCAGCCTCGCCGGCACGGTGAACTTCCGCACCATCCGGGCCGACGACATCATCAAGCCGGGCCGCCGGTTCGGCGTCGAGATCGACGCCACCACCGGCACCAACGCGTTCGACTTCGCCGGCATGGCGGCCGGCGCGGTGCGCGTCTCCGACAACTTCTCGTTCCTCGCCGCCGCCAGCCACAAGAAGATCGGCGAATACGCCATCGGCCAGAACGGCGATCTCGGCCGGAATGCCGCAACCTGGGCGCTTCTGGGCGTCGACCGCCCCGAGTTCATGGGCTCGCGCGCGACCTCCACCCTGCTCAAGACCGAGATGAAGCCGGCCGAGGACGTGAGCCTCGACCTGAGCTGGCTCAGCTACAAGACCAAGTTCACCTACGGCAGCGACAGCATCAACAATCAGGAGGAGATCCACAACAACACGGTGACGAGCGCGCTCGGCTGGGACCCGGCGACCCCGCTGATCGACGCCAAGGCGCGCTTCTGGTTCAACCACACCATCAACGACGAGTATCGGCCCGAGCGGGTCGCCGACATCGCACCCGAGGCCTTCACGGGCTACCGGATGAAGACCTTCGGCGGCAGCCTCGACAACACCAGCACGCTCGCGCTGCCGGCCGGCGCACTCTCGCTCAACTACGGCCTCGAAGCGTTCCGCAACATCGGCAGCACCACGGCCGAGGGACAGGGCATCGACGACGATCCCAACATGGCCCTGTGGTACTCGGGCGCCAATCCGGGCGGCAAGCGCGACATCTGGAGCGGCTTCGGCAACGCCAAGTTCGAGCGCGACTGGCTGACCGTGTCGGGCGGCATGCGCTACCAGGAGTACAAGCTGACCGGCACGTCGAGGATCTTTCTCCAGCCCTACACGGAGACGATCACGCGCGAGGTCGAACGGCAGACCTGCCGCGCGATCCCGGCCAACATCCTGGCGCTGCGGACGACCAATCCGACGGCGTATCAAACATGGTATGACCGCAACGTCTCCAATGGATACACGTTTTATCCCGACGATACCTACTGCTCGGCGCCGTTCATCGACATCGTGACCGAGCAGGTCACCCGCTATCCCACCCAGGACGTCGACGTCGACCTCTCCGGCCATGCCTGGACACCCACCGCCGTGGTCGCGGTCGAGCCGGTGAAGGGCATCCAGCTGTTCACCAAGTACTCGGAGGGCTTCCGGCCGCCCACCATCATGGAGGCGATGCTCGGCGGCGCCCATATCGGATCCTACGGGCCGGGCTTCGCGCCCAATCCGTCGCTGAAGCCCGAGGAATCGAAGACCTGGGAGATCGGCCTGAACGTCTTGAGGAACGGGATATTCACCGGCACCGACACGTTCCGGGCCAAGGCCGTCGGCTTCCGCCGCGACGTCGAGAACTACATCGCCCAAGGCGCCATCGACCTCGTCGCCGGCAACGACACCCTGGAGTACACCGCCTACGTCAATCTCGACGGCACGACCAAGATGAAGGGCTTGGAGCTCGAGGCCAACTACGACCTCGGCCACGCCTATCTCGGCGTGTCGTACACGCGGCTGCTGACCGACTGGGCCAAGACCTACACGTACAACGGCCAGACCTACGACACCGAGCAGTACGTCATCTTCGTCCCGCCGAAGACCAAATACACGATCGACGCCGGTGTCCGCCTGCTCGACCGCCGGCTGACGATCGGCGGCCGCGTGACTCACGTCGGCGTCGCCGAGGACAATCTCGGCTACATCGACAGCCTCGTCAGCGTCTATCAGACCGAGAGCTACACGGTCTACGACCTCTACGGCTCGCTCGCCATCACCGACGAGGCGAAGCTCCGCTTCGCCGTCAACAACCTGACCGACCTCGCCTACGTGCCGGCCCTCGGGACCGCCTCTCTACCGGCGCCCGGCCGCACCGCGACGGTGTCGCTCAATTTCAAGTTCTGACCGACACCCGCGGACGCCGCGGGACCGGGGTCCGGCACGAGCCGGACGATTGCGCCAACCACCGAGAGGCCATGACATGGTTGCGAAGATCTACCAGACCACGGCGAGCGCCGATCTCCTCGGCTACCTGACGAGCTGGGGGTCCGAGGATCCGCTGTCCGATCACGGCAGCTTCAGCCCGGCGACGTCCCCCTACGACCAGTGGGCCGGCGGCGGCGAGGAGGTGTCGGGCGAGTCGAACTACTCCGTGCTGCTGGAGGGCGACTTCACCTACGGGACCTACGGCGGCTTCACGGGCACGGTCGACACGCTGACCTTCGGGGTCGGCCTGTCGGGCGACAGCGCGAGTGGCTTCTCGATCGACACCACGCAGCTCACCGTCGACCTCGGCGGCAGCGCGACCACCACGGCGTTCAACTATGCCGTCTACGGACTGATGGGCACCGGCGGCACCGTCAACATGGACTATCTGTACAGCTATCTCGCCGCCACCGGCACCGAGCAGTACGGCACCACCGGAAACGACAAGCAGTACAGCTTCGCCGGCAACGACACGTTCACCGGCAATGCCGGCGACGACACCTTCGTGTTCGACGACGGCTGGGCGACCGACGTGATCACCGACTTCGGCACCAGCACCGGCGATCTCGACGTGCTCGACTTCTCCGCCGTGTCGTTCATCGGGGATGTCGACGACCTGATCGACAACTACAGCAACTGGTACGACTCGACCGGCGTGCTCACGATCAGCGACGGCACCAACACGCTGACGCTGACCGGCTATGTCGGCTCCGACATCTACACCCTGCTGGCCAACGACCAACTGGTGGCGTGATCGGACCCGCTGTGTCGACCGCTCGACCATCGACTCCGCCGCAGCCTCCGGCTGCGGCGGTTTTTCCCGTTCTCGCCCCGGCGATCGCCGGGACCGCGCTGATCAGCGGCGTCGTCAACCTGCTGGCGCTCACCGCGCCGCTGTTCATGCTGCAGGTCTACGACCGGGTGCTGTCGAGCCGCAGCGTGCCGACCCTGGTCGGCCTCGCCGTGCTGGCGGCCGGGCTCTACGCCGTGCAGGGCGTCCTCGACGTGATCAGGGCCCGGGTTCTGCTGCGCCTCGGCGACGCGCTCGACGCGCGGCTGTCCGGCCGCGTCCATGCCGCGATCGTCGGGCTGCCGCTGGTCGCCCGGGTGCCGGGCGACGGCCTGCAGCCGCTGCGCGACCTCGACACGGTACGGGGCTTCGTGTCGGGCAGCGGCCCGGCGGCGTTCTTCGACCTGCCGTGGATGCCGCTCTATCTCGGCCTGTGCTTCCTGTTCCATGTCTGGCTCGGCGTCACCGCGCTGGCGAGCGCGGTCCTGCTGGTCGCGGTCGCGGTGACGGCCGACGCGTTCTCCCGCGCCCCGGTCGCCGCGGCGCTGCGGCGGACCACCGAACGCAACGTCATGATGGAGGCGGACCGCCGCGGCGCCGAGGCGATGTGCGCCATGGGCCTCGGACTGCTGCGGGCGGCGCGCTGGCAGGCCGCCGCGGCCGACTGCCTCGCCGCGCATCGCCGCGCCGGCGACGTCGCCGCGCTCGCCGGCGGCATCGCCAAGGCGCTGCGCACGATGCTGCAGTCGGCGATGCTGGCGGTCGGCGCCTGGCTGGTGATCGAGCAGCAGACCACGGCCGGCGTGATGATCGCCAGCTCGATCGTGATGGGCCGCGCCCTGGCGCCGGTCGACGCCGCGGTGGCGAGCTGGAAGCCGTTCCTCACCGCGCGGCAGAGCTGGGCCCGGCTCGCCGGGCTGCTCGCCCTGATGCCGCCGGCCGGCGAGACGCTGGCGCTGCCGCCGCCGGCGTGCGAGCTGCGCGCCGAGGCCCTCGCCGTGGTGCCGCCGGGCCGCAGGCGGCCGACCGTCGCCGGCGTCGGCTTCGCCGTGCCGGCGGGCTCTGCCCTCGCCGTGATCGGGCCGAGCGGCTCCGGCAAGTCGACGCTGGTGCGGGCGCTGGTCGGCGTGTGGCGGCCGGCCGCCGGGGCGGTGCGGCTCGACGGCGCGAGCCTCGACCAGTGGGACCGCGCGGCGCTCGGCCGCCATGTCGGCTACCTGCCGCAGGACGTCGCGCTGTTCGACGGCACGGTCGCCGAGAACATCGCGCGCTTCGCCGCCGATCCGGACCCGGCCGCCGTGGTCGCCGCCGCGCAGGCGGCCGGCGTGCACGCGCTGATCCTGCGCTTCGAGAGCGGCTACGCGACCCGCATCGGCGAGGCCGGCGCGGCGTTGTCGGCCGGCCAGCGCCAGGGCATCGGCCTCGCCCGGGCGCTCTACGGCGATCCGTTCCTGGTGGTGCTCGACGAGCCCGACGCCAGCCTCGACGCCGACGGCGAGGCGGCGGTGGCGCGGGCGATCGCGGCGGTGCGGGCGCGCCGCGGCATCGCGGTCGTGGCGGCGCACCGGCCGGCTGCGCTCGCCGCCGTCGACCTCGTGCTGGCGATGGAGGCCGGCCGCGTGACGGCGTTCGGGCCGCGCGACGAGGTGCTGGCCCGGATGTCCACAGCGCGTCCCGCGACGGCCGAGGCGGCCGGACGCGGCGTCGCGCCGCGCGGCCGCATGCCGGCGCCGCTCCGCATCCTGGCGGAGCCGGCCGGCCGGCCCGGCGAGTCCCGGGAGGCGTCCGATGGGCCCGCGTGAGGACGCCGTGCTGGCGTCGATCCGGCGCCATCTCGCCGCCGGCGGGCTGGTCTGCGGCCTTACCGTCACCGGCCTCGGCGGCTGGGCGGCGGCGACGACGCTCGCCGGCGCCGTGGTGGCGTCGGGCCAGCTGGTGGTCGAGAGTCACATCAAGAAGGTGCAGCATCCGACCGGCGGCGTGGTCGGCGAGATCCGGGTGCGGGAGGGCGCCCGGGTCGGCGCCGGCGACGTGCTGATCCGGCTCGACGCGACCCAGGCCCGCGCCACGCTGGCGATCGCCCGCAAGCGGCTCGACGAGCTCGCCGCCCGCCAGGCGCGGCTGGAGGCGGAGCGCGACGACGCCGACGCGATCGCGTTCCCGGCCGCGCTGGCGGTGCGCGCCCACGATCCCGAGGTCGCCGCGCTGACGGCCGGCGAGCGCTCGCTGTTCGGGCTGCGGCGGGCCGCCCGCCACGGCCAGAAGGCGCAGCTCGCCGAGCGCATCGCCCAGGCCGAGACGGAGATCCGCGGCCTCGCCGCCCAGGAGGAGGCGAAGGCGCGCGGCATGGCACTGATCGAGCGCGAGCTCGCCGGCCTGCGCGGCCTGTTCGACCGGGGCCTCGTGTCGATCCAGCGGATGATGGCGCTGGAGCGCGAGGCGGCGGCGCTCGACGGCGAGCGCGGGCGCCTCGCCGCCGCCCGGGCCCAGGTGGCCGGCCGCATCGCCGAGACGCGGCTGCAGATCCTGCAGATCGATCAGGATCTGCGCAGCGAGGTGGCGACCAGCCTGCGCGAGGTCGAGGCGCAGACCGCCGAATATGTCGAGCGCCGCGTCGCCGCGCAGGACCAGGTCGACCGCGTCGACATCGTGGCGCCGCAGGCCGGCCGCGTGCACGAGCTCGCCGTCCACACGGTGGGCGGCGTGATCGCGGCGGCCGAGACCATCATGCTGGTGGTGCCGGAGGACGATGCGCTGGCGCTCGAGGTGCAGGTGGCGCCGCAGGACATCGACCAGATCCGCCTCGGCCAGCCGGCCGTGCTGCGGCTGTCGGCGTTCAACCAGCGCACCACGCCGGAGCTCGCCGGCGAGGTGTCGCGCATCGCCGCCGAGCTCTCCCGCGAGGAGCGCACCGGACGCAGCTGGTACCTGGTCCGGATCGCCGTGCCGGCCGCCGAGATCGCCCGGCTCGGCGGGCTGCGGCTGGTCGCCGGCATGCCGGCCGAGGCGTTCGTCCGCACCGGCGAGCGCAGCGCGCTGTCCTATCTGGTGAAGCCGCTGCGCGACCAGCTCGCCCGCGCGTTCCGCGAGGAGTGAGCGGCCGCCGCGCATCGGTCCCGGCCGGCGTTGTCGCGGCGGCCGGCGGCGTGGCATGGTGCGGCGGAAGCCCGGGCCTGGGAGTTGCTCGATGAGTTCCGCGTCGCCGTCCGATACCTCGCCGTCCGATACGTCCGCACCCGCCCCCGCCTCGCGCTGGCGCCGGCTGCAGGCGGCGACCGACGCCGTGCACCGGGCGCTCGACGCCCGCATCATGATGGGCGACCCGTTCCGCGACCGCGACCGCTACGCCCGCTTCCTCGCGATGCAGCTGCAGATCTTCCGCGACGTCGACGTGCTCTACGCCGACCCGGCCCTGATCGCGGTGTTTCCGGATCTTCGCGAACGCCGCCGCCTGCACCTCGCCGAGCAGGACGCGCACGACCTCGGCCTCGACGCGGCACCGCTCGCCGCGCCGGCGCTCGCCGCGCCGGTCGACGCCCCGACCGGCATGGGCTGGCTCTACGTGATCGAGGGCGCCGATCTCGGCTCGCCCTTCCTGCTGCAGGAGACGATCAAGATCGGCATCGACGAGGCGTTCGGCGCCCGTCACATGCGCGGCCATCCGCAGGGGCGCGGCCTGCACTGGCGCCACTTCACCGAGGCGCTCGACGCCGTGACCTTGAGCGAGGCCGAGGAGGCCCGCGTCGTCGCCGGCGCCGAGGCCGCCTTCGCCCGGGTGAACCGGCTGTTCGAGGCGGCCGGCCTCGCCGATCCGCCGCCGCGCGGCTGACCGTCCCGGGGCGCGTCCGGCCTGGCGGAGACCCGGTATCGCGGTCCTGCGGGGGCCGCCCCGCGGGTGGTTCCATGATCCTCCCGCGGCCGGCCATGCGCCCCGCGCAGGCCAAGGAACCCGCGCTTCCGCCGCACGTTACGGCATATCAGCAAAGCTCTCGTCGGCGACCGAACAGCACCGCCGAGACAGAGGTCCCTGCCACCCCCGCGAGGTCGTCCGTGCTTCTCCCGCGCTCCCGCCCTGTCGACCGGCCGCCGCACGGCCGGTCCCGAGGTCGAGTCCGCGGCGGCGGCGGGCGGTCGGCCGCCGCGCGCCCCCCGGGGGCGTGACCATGGGCGGGACGAACCACACCGACCGGGAACCGGCCCGCGAGGCGGCCGCCCCGCCGGCGATCGCGGCCGCCGGTCCGGCGGCGCGCGCCTGCGAGGCCGAGCCGATCCACGTGCCCGGCAGCATCCAGCCGCACGGCGCCCTGCTGGTGGTCGATCCGCGCGACGGCCGCGTCGTGCAGGCCGCCGTCGGCGCGGGCGGCGCCGGGGCGGTCGCCGGAGACCCGCTCGGCCGGCCGCTCGCCGAGGCGCTGCCGCCCGGCGCCGCGCCGCTGCTGCGCGACCTCGACTCCCGCCTGCCGGACGCCGGCGTCGTCCATCTCGGCCTGATGCGGGGCGGCGAGGCGCTCCACCACCTGCTCGCCCACCGCTCGGAGGGGGCGATCGTGGTCGAGCTCGAGCGGGCGCTCGCCTCCGAGCCCGGCTCGTTCGACGACGTCTACCCGCATGTGCGCGCCTTCCTCGACCGGGTCCAGCGGGTCCGCGACGTGGCGGAGCTGACCGCGCTGGCCGCCCGCGAGGTGCGCCGCGTCACCGGGCTCGACCGCGTGCTGATCTACCGCTTCGACGCCGACTGGAACGGCGAGGTGATCGCCGAGGACCGCAACGACCGCCTGCCCTCCTATCTCGGGCTCCACTTCCCGGCCGCCGACATCCCGGCGCAGGCGCGCGACCTCTACCGGATCAGCCGGCTGCGGCTGATCGCCGACGCCGGCTACGTGCCGGCGCCGATCGAGCCGCCCGTGAACCCGCTCACCGGCCGGCCGATCGACCTCGCCTTCGCGGTGCTGCGCAGCGTCTCGCCCGTGCATCTCGACTACATGCGCAACATGGGCACCGGCGCCTCGATGTCGATCTCGCTGATGCGCGACGACCGGCTGTGGGGCCTGATCTCCTGCCACAACCGCGATCCGGCGACCGTGCCGTATCACGTGCGCACCGCCTGCGACCTCGTCGGCCAGGTGCTGTCGCTGCAGCTCGCCGCCGACGAGGCCTCGGCGGTCGCCGACCGGCGCGACGCGCTGCGGATGATCCAGAACCGGCTGCTCGCCCGCATGGCGGCGGCCGACCACTATGTCGACGGGCTGATCGCCAGCGGCGACGACCTGCTGGCGCTGGCCGGCGCCGGCGGCGCCGCCGTCGCCACCGGCGGCACCGTGGTGCGGATCGGCGCGACGCCGCCGGAGCGCGACATCCGCGCCATCGTCGCCTGGCTGTCGGCCCGCGAGCGGCTCGACGTGGTGGCCACCGACAGCCTCGTCGCGGCGATGCCGGAGGCCGGGCGGATGAAGGACCTGGCGAGCGGCGTGCTCGCCATCTCGACCTCGCAGATCCACGACAGCTACGTGCTGTGGTTCCGGCCCGAGGTGATCCGCACCGTCACCTGGGGCGGCGACCCGCGCCGGCACGCCGAGCCCTCGGCCGACGGAGCGCGGCCGTCGCCGCGGACCTCCTTCGCGGCGTGGCAGGAGACGGTGCGGCTGCGGGCGCGGCCGTGGGCGCCGCCGGAGATCGACGCGGCCGGCGAGCTGCGCACCGCGATCGTCGACATCGTGCTGCGCAAGGCCGAGGAGACGGCGGCGCTGTCGGAGCGCCTGACCAGCATCAACAAGGAGCTGGAGGCGTTCTCCTATTCGGTGAGCCACGATCTGCGGGCGCCGTTCCGCCACATCGTCGGCTATGCGCAGCTGCTGAAGAAGTACGAGGGCGAGCGGCTCTCCGAGCGCGGCAACCGCTACATCGACACGATCGTCGAATCGGCGATCTCGGCCGGCACCCTGGTCGACGACCTGCTCGGCTTCTCGCAGATGGGGCGGGCGACGCTGACCCCGGTCGCCGTCGACATGGACGCGCTGGTCGCGGATCTTCGCCGCCGGATGGAGGCCGACACCCACGACCGCAACGTCGAATGGCGGATCGAGCCGCTGGCCCCGACCCGCGCCGACCCGATCATGCTGCGGCTGGCGATGCAGAACCTGATCGACAACGCGCTCAAGTTTTCGCGGCATCGTGACCCGGCCGTGATCGAGATCGGCTCGACCGAGACGGCCGACGAGACCATCTATCGGGTGCGCGACAACGGCGCCGGGTTCGACATGGCCTATGTCGGCAAGCTGTTCGGCGTGTTCCAGCGGCTGCACCGGGTCGAGGAGTTCGAGGGCACCGGCATCGGCCTCGCCAACGTCAAGCGGATCGCCGAGCGCCACGGCGGCCGTGCGTGGGCGGAAGGCCGCGTGAACGGCGGCGCCACCTTCTTCTTCGCATTGCCCAGACGATGAGGCTCGACCGATGGCCGATCTCAAGCCGATTCTCCTGGTGGAGGACAGTCCCAAGGACGTCGAGCTGACGCTCGCCGCGCTCGAGCAGTGCCAGCTCGCCAACGCCGTGGTGATCGCCCGCGACGGCGCCGAGGCGCTCGACTACATGTTCTCGCGCGGCGCCTATGCGAGCCGCGACACGGCCGACCCGATCGTCGTGCTGCTCGACCTCAAGCTGCCGAAGGTGGACGGGCTCGAGGTGCTGGATCAGATCAAGCGCGACCCGGAGCTGCGCCACACGCCGGTCGTGATGCTCACCTCGTCGCGCGAGGAGCGCGACCTGGTGCAGAGCTACAGCCTCGGCGTCAACGCCTTCGTGGTGAAGCCGGTCGGCTTCGAGCAGTTCTTCCAGGCGATCCGCGACCTCGGGATGTTCTGGGCGGTGCTCAACGAGCCGCCCCCGATCGGCGTGGCGACCGCGGAGGACTCGTGAGCCGCGAGACCGACCACACCGCGCTCGTCCGCGAGGTGAGCATCCTGCATCTCGAGGACGACCCCCACGACGCCGCGCTGGTGCGCGAGTTCCTCGCCGCGAGCGGCCTCCCCTTCCGGATCGAGCGGGTGTGGACGCGCGAGCACTTCGCCGCGGCGCTGGCCCGGGGCGGCTTCGACATCGTGCTGGCCGACCATCAGCTGCCCGGCTTCGACGGCGTCGCGGCGCTGGCGATCGCCCGCGCGACCGCGCCCGCCCTGCCCTTCATCTTCGTGTCGGGCGCGTTCGGCGAGGAGCTCGCCGTCGAGGCGATGCGCCACGGCGCCACCGACTACGTCGTCAAGCACCGGCTCGAGCGGCTGCCCCTGGTGGTGCGCCGCGCCCTCGCCGAGACGGCGGAGCGGACCGAGCGGCGGCGCGCCGAGACGGCGCTGCGCCACAGCGAGGAGCAGTTCCGCACGCTCGCCGACAACATGGACCAGTTCGCCTGGATGGCCGACGCCTCCGGGGCGATCTACTGGTACAACAAGCGCTGGTTCGACTACACCGGCACCACGATCGAGGCGATGCGGGGCTGGGGCTGGCGCGCCGTGCATCATCCCGACCATCTCGACCGCGTCGAGCAGGAGTACCGGCGCTGCCTGTCGAGCGGCGACACGTGGGAGGACACGTTTCCGCTGCGCGGCCGCGACGGCGCGTATCGCTGGTTCCTGTCGCGGGCGCGGCCGATCCGCGACGCGCACGGCCGCATCGTGCGCTGGTTCGGCACCAACACCGACGTGACGGCGCAGCGCGAGGCGGAGGCCGCCCTGTGGCGCCTCAACGAGACGCTGGAGCAGCGCGTCGTCGCGGCGATCGCCGAGCGCGAGTCGATGCTGGCCAAGCTGCACGAGGCGCAGCGGCTCGAGACCATCGGCCATCTCACCGGCGGCTTCGCCCACGACTTCAACAATCTGCTCACGCCGATCATCGGCAATCTCGACCTGCTGCGCCGCCGCCTGCCCGAGGCCGACCGCTCGCAGCGGCTGATCGCGAGCGCCCTGCAGGGCGCCGAGCGCGCCAAGACGCTGGTGCAGCGCCTGCTCGCCTTCGCCCGCCGCCAGGTGCTGGAGCCGCGGCCCGTCGACGTCGCCGTCCTGGTCGAGGGCATGGCCGACTTCGTCGCGCGCTCGCTCGGGCCGCAGATCGCGCTCACCGTCGAGGCGACGCCGAACCTTCCGGCCGCCCGCGTCGACCCGACCCAGCTCGAGCTGGCGATCCTCAACCTCGCCGTCAACGCCCGCGACGCCATGCCGGACGGCGGCACCCTGACCGTGGCGGTCGACGGCCAGACGGTCGGGGCGGGTCACCGCTCGGGGCTGCGCCACGGCGACTTCGTCCGCGTCACCGTCACCGACACGGGCACCGGCATGGACGCGACGACGCTCGCCCGCGCCATCGAGCCGTTCTACTCGACCAAGGGGATCGGCAAGGGCACCGGCCTCGGCCTGTCGATGGTGCACGGGCTCGCGGCCCAGTCGGGCGGCGCCCTGCTGCTGGCCAGCACGCCGGGCGCCGGCACGCGGGCCGAGATCTGGCTGCCGGTGGCGAGCGAGCGCGCCGAGGTCGCCGACCCGGTTCCGCACGCGCCGGTGCGCGGCCGGTCCGTCACGGTGCTGCTGGTCGACGACGAGCCGCTGGTGCGCGCCACCACGGCCAGCATGCTGAGCGATCTCGGCCACCGGGTGATCGAGGCGGGCTCGGGCGCTCAGGCGCTCGACTGTCTGGGCACGCTGACGGACGGCGGCGGACCGGACCTGGTGATCACCGACTATCTGATGCCGGCCATGAACGGCGCCGAGCTGGCGCAGCGGATCCGCGCCCGCCACCCGGAGCTGCCGATCCTGCTCGCCACCGGCTATGCGAGCCTCACCGGCAACGCCATGGCCGACCTGCCGCTGCTGCCCAAGCCGTTCCAGCAGGCCGAGCTCGCCGCGACGATCGAGCGGCTGATGCGCAAAGGGGCCCACGTGGCGGGCCCCTGACATCGACGTACCATCGAAGCGACCGCGGTCTTCACCTATCGTTTGGGCTCGCCTGGGCACACGATCGCGGGGGAGCGCGGCGGCTGCGGCATCCTCGTTTCACCTCTCCCCGGCGGGCAGAGGTCGGATCTCGCGCGAATGCGCGAGATCCGGGTGAGGGGGGCCTCCGCACGGCCCGAGCTTGCGGCACGCCCCTCACCCGTCTCGCCGCTTCGCGGCGATCCACCCTCTTGTCGCGCAATTGCGCGACCGCGAGGGGAGACGGAAAGGGCGGCTCGTCGCGACGCGAGGCCGAGCTGATCAGGCGGATGCCGGGATCAGTCGATCTTCAGGCCGATGCGGGTGACGACGTCGCCCCACTTGGCGATCTCGGCCTTGACGAAGCGCTCCGCCTCCGCCTGCGAGCCGCCGAGCGCCGAGAAGCCGATGCGGGCGAACTGCTGCTTCACCTCGGGGTCCTTCAGCACCGTGTTCAGGTCGGCGTTGAGCTTGTCGATCACGGCCTGCGGCGTCTTGGCGGGGACGAACAGCGCCACCCAGGTGGCGTCGTCGACCTCCTCGAGCCCGGCCTCGGCGACGGTCGGCACGTCGGGCAGCGACTCGACCCGCTTGGCGCTGGTCACCGCCAGCGGCACCACCTTGCCGGACTTGACCAGCTCGGTCGCCGCCGGCATCGCCACGCTGGCGAGCGCGACGTGACCGCCCATCACGGCGTTGAGGGCCGGGCCGGCGCCCGTGAACGGCGCGTGCGGGATGTCGACCTTGGCGAGGAAGCGGAAGATGCGCTCGCCCGAGAGATGCGGCGTCGTGCCGGTGCCGGCGGAGCCGAAGGCGAGGCTCTTGGTCTTCGACAGCGCGATCGCGTCCTTGAGCGTCTTGACGCCGAGATCGGGCGCCGCGACCAGCAGGTTCGGCGTGGTGGCGGCGAGCCCGGCGACCTTGAAGTCGGTCTCGCTGGCATAGCCCGGATTCTTGTAGAGGCTCGGATTGACCGCGAAGGCGCTCGTCGTCACCAGCACCGTGTAGCCGTCGGCCTGGCCACGTGCGACCTGCACGGCCGCGATGTTGCCGCCGGCGCCGCCGCGGTTCTCGATGACGACCGACTGGCCCCACAGCTGCTGCAGCTTCAGCCCGACGATGCGGCCGATGATGTCGGCCGGGCCGGCCGGCGCGAAGGCGATCAGGAAGCGGACCGGCTGGGTCGGGTAGGCCGGCGTCTGCGCGGCGGCGGCGATCGTCATGGCCAGCGCGGCGGCGAGCGTCGTCGCCGCGGTCGCGAGCGGGCGCATCGGGTTGAGCATGTCTTCTCCTCGTTGCGGGGGCGTTGGGGTGTCGGTCGGCAGGGGTGGCGGGAGCGGCGGGTCGCGGCAGGGGCCGGGGCGGGAACGGGCGGGGGCGGAAAAGGTGCGGCGGATCAGGCGTCCTGGTCGGGCCGGATGACGCCGGAGACGCCGTCGAAGGCGCCGGGCTCGAGCTCGGCGACCAGCAGGCGGGCGGGATCGACCGGGCCCGGCATCACGGCGCGGCCGCGCGGCACGCGCTCGAAGCCGGCCCGCGCGTAGTAGGGCTCGTCGCCGACCAGCACGACCAGCCGGTGGCCGCGGGCGCGGGCCTCGGCGAGCGAGCGCTCGATCAGCCTGAGGCCGATCCCGCGGTCGCGGAACGGCGGCTCGACGGTGAGCGGGCCGAGCAGCAGCGCCGGGGTGTCGCCGATGCGGATCGCGGTCAGCCGCACCGAGCCGACCAGCAGCGTGCCGATGCGCGCCAGGAAGGACAGGCCGCTGTCCAGCTCCGCCTTCTCGCGGATCCGGTACGCCGTACGCGCATAGCGGCCCGGCCCGAAGGTGCGCTCGTGCAGACGCTCGATCGCGGCGGCGTCGGCCGGCGTCTCGGGGAGGATGGTGAGCGACAGATCCGTCATGACGCTGTAAACGTGCTCGGACGAACGGCCCCGAAGAGCCCGGGATGACGACGGTGGCGCCGTGTCGTCGGACGGCGATGCCGCACGCCGCTGCGCCGCACGAGCCGACATCGCGGGCACGTCGCAGCGTGCAGGTGCGCCGCCAGCGTGGAGGTGCGCCGCCGGTCGAGGTCGTTCGCCGGAGGGGATGTCCGGCAGCGGCCGCCGCGCCTAGATAGCAGTGATCGACCGGCCGGAGAAGCGGCGACGGCCGGAGAGGCGGAAGCGGAGAAACGCATGGGTCTGCTCGTCGACGGCGTCTGGCACGATCAGTGGTACGACACCGGCGCGACCGGCGGACGGTTCGTGCGCAGCGAGTCGCAGTACCGCAACTGGGTCACGGCGGACGGGACGGCCGGACCGACCGGCGCCGGCGGCTTCCCGGCCGCGCCGGGCCGCTACCGGCTGTACGTGTCGCTCGCCTGCCCGTGGGCGCACCGCACCCTGATCCTGCGGGCCCTGAAGGGGCTCGAGGCGGTCGTGCCGGTGTCGGTCGTGTCGCCCCTGATGGGCCGCTTCGGCTGGACCTTCGACACCGCGCAGGGCTCGACCGGCGATCCGGCCAACGGCGCCGCCACGCTCGCCGAGATCTACGTGGCGGCCGATCCGCACTATTCCGGCCGCGTCACCGTGCCGGTGCTGTGGGACACGGTGCGCAAGACCATCGTCAGCAACGAGTCGGCCGACATCCTGCGCATGCTCAACGGCGCCTTCGACGCCTTCACGGACGTCGCGACCGACTACAGCCCCGCGGATCTGCGCGAGCCGATCGACCGGGTGAACGCCTTCGTCTACGCCAACATCAACAACGGCGTGTACCGGGCCGGCTTCGCCACCACGCAGGCCGCCTACGAGGAGGCGTTCCGAGCGCTGTTCGCGGCGCTCGACGAGCTGGAGGCGCGGCTGGCGTCGCGGCGTTATCTCGTGGGCGCGCGGCTCACCGAGGCGGACTGGCGGCTGTTCACCACGCTGGTCCGGTTCGACGCGGTCTATTACGGCCACTTCAAGTGCAACCTGCGCCGCATCGTCGACTATCCGAACCTGTCGAACTACGTGCGCGACCTGTTCCAGGTGCCGGGCGTCGCCGCGACCGTCGATCTCGACCACATCAAGCGCCACTACTACGGCAGCCACGGCACCATCAATCCGAGCGGCATCGTGCCGATCGGCCCGGAGCTGGACTTCGGCGCCCCGCACGACCGCAGCCGCTTCGGCGGCGGCTGACCCCGGCCTGCGGGCCATCGGTCCGGAGACGCGCCGGCGGCACGGTCGGAGCCGCCGCGCGCCTCACCAGCGCTCCGACACCGCGGCGCCGTGCAGCACCTCGGCGATGCGGGCGCGGGTGCCGCGGGTGGTGCCGTCGGGCAGCGCGTCGACCGGGAAGAAGCCGGTGGCGACGATCTCGTGATTGGGCGCCGGCGGCGCCGGCTGCTCGAACGCCCGCACCACGTAGAGCGCGACATGGTCGCGCCGCGAGACATGGGCGTTGAGATAGACGCCGAACAGGGCGACGGCGCCGGTGAGCCGGACATTGCCCTCCTCGGAGAGCTCGCGCACCAGCGCCTCCTGCAGGGTCTCGCCGACCTCGACGCCGCCGCCCGGCAGGTACCAGCCGGAGACGTAGGAGTGCCTGACCAGGAGGACGCGGTCCTCGCGGTCGATCACCAGGGCCCGCACCCCGAGGGTGAGGCCGCGGCTCATCCGCCACCACACGTGCATGACGCGGCGCAGGCCGCGCTCGCCCGCCCGGCGCAGCCGGGCCGGCGTGTCCCCGGACCGCGACGGCGGACGGGATCGAGGCGCGTCGTGGTCCGTCATCGCGGGGCTCGTCGCTGGGTGATTCGAACCACGCTACCAACTGGGCGGGACGACCGCTAATGCGGCGTGCACGGTTCCGACGGGGCGCCGGCCCGGTCCGGAGCGCCGCCGCTGTCCGGAGCGCCGGCCCGGTCCGGGGCGAGCGCCGCAATCACCGCCGCCGCCGCCGCGGTGCCGCTGCGCAGCGCCCCGTGCGCGGTCGAGAAGTCGTGCCGCGAGCAGGCCTCGCCGGCGAACACGAGGCGCGGATCGGCCGGGGCCGCGAGCGCCGCCCGCGCCTCGGCCCCGCCGACCGCGGCAGCCGAGTAGGAGCCGAGCGCCCACGGGTCGCCGCCCCAGCCGGTGGCGGCGACCAGATGCACGCGGTCGCGGATCGCCGACCCGAACGCCGCCGCGAGCTCGTCGCGCGCGAAGGCCAGGAAGGCCGGCGGACCGTCCGTCTCCAGGGCGCGGGCGAGCGGGCCGCCGAAATAGCCCTCGATCAGCGGCCGGCCGAACGGCCGCAGATGGTAGTTGCCGGTGTCGCGCCGGTGCGGCGTGCCGATCAGCCGCGTCTCGGCCGGCAGGTCCTCGGGCCGGTCGACATGCAGGAACAGCTTGTCGGCGAGGCCGAGCGGCAGGCTGGCGGCCGCCGCGAGCGTGTCGGCCAGCTGCGGCCGGATGCGCAGCGTGCCGGCGACCAGCACGGGCGGCGGCACCGTGACCACCGCGGCCCGCGCCGTCACGGCGCCGCGCGCCGTCTCGATGCGCAGCCCGACGCCCGAGCGGTCGATCGCGTGCACCGGGCAGCCGGTGACGATGTCGAGCCCGTTCGCCTGGGCCGCCACCAGGGCGCCGTAGCCCGTCGGCACCCGCCAGTCGTCGCCGGTGTCGCGGAAGCGGCCGTAGTCCCGGACCGAGAGCGCGGCGAGCGGCACGCCGTTCGCCCAGGTGCTGACCGCGTCGATCAGCGGGGCCCAGGGCCCGTCCGGCTCCAGCAGATCGGCGGCCGGCCGGTCCGGCCCGCCGGCCGCGCCGGCCGCCTCGACCCGCCCCCAGAAGGCGTCCATGACGGCCGCGAAGGCCGCCTGGTCGGCGGCCGGGAAGGTCGCCTCGTGGGCCGGCCGCTGCCACGGCGCGGCGCCCCGGTCGAGGGCGAGGCCGCGGGCGACGGCCAGCGCCGTCCACTCGTTCTCGGGCGCCGAATGCAGCCAGCCGCAGCCGAGATCGAGCGGCAGGGCGCCGGCGGGCGTCGCGGCGACACGGGTGTGGGCGCGGCCGCCGACCCGGTCGCGGGCTTCCAGGATCCGCACCGTCAGGCCGGCCGCGGCGAGATCGGTGGCCGCCGTGAGCCCCGCGGCGCCGGCCCCGATCACCACCACATCGATGTCCGTCATGCGTTCGTCCCCGGTGTTGCCGTCTCGCGTTCCTTCGGCGCGGCGTTCTCTCGGTCCGGCGCTCTTGCCAGCGGTCCCGGCCGGGCGTCCCCCGTGCGGCGCGTTCGCCCCGCACGGCAGGCGGGCGGGCGGGCGAGCCCGGCATCGCCCGCAGCCCGGCCCCGCGCCGCCGCGCGGACGCGGCCGGACATGACCTCTGCGTGTAGCGGCGACGCGGCACGCGGGGTCGCTGTAACGGCGCCGCACGTTCAAGGACCGCCTATCACTTTCACGTGATCATCGCTGTGTCGCTGACCCGAAACATCACTCTGCGACGACACAGACAAGGATTGCGAGAGAACGGCGGCGATTTATTTATTAATTCGAGAAGACGATGGATAGCATCAGCTGTGGTTGCGGGCAGAGCGGGATTGATTCGAGTCTCGGTTTGCGATTGTGTATTCCCAAAAGAACTAGACACAGGCAGATCGCATTCGATTCTCTCGCGTTCAAAATGTTATGGGAAATAAGTAGAGGATTTGTGGCATCGGATACGTCACGATGATCGGGCTAATACACATTACGTTCAGACATAGTCTTATGATTAATCCACTTCGCCTGCTACTCGATTCGCGAACACGTCGCGTAGGTGGACGTCTACAACCCGAACGCCGCCGCGGTTCGGCGGCCCGTCATCCGGTCGTACAGCGGCCGCCGCGAGTCCGGCCGCAGTAGGGGATTGCGAGTGACCACGTCCGACGCCTTGTTCCGCGATCTCCGAGTCTACACGGCTCTGCTCGACCGCTTCGGCTTCATCCTGTCGGTCAACAGCCAGTGGAAGGCGTTCGTCGACGCCGGCGGGCTGGTGCTTCCGTTCGAGGACCGGCCGCCGAACAACTACGGCGTCGGCGAGAACTATCTGCGATTCTGCGCCTTCGCGGACCCGCTGTCACCGCGCCTGATCACCGGCATCTCGCAGCTCCTGGCCGGCCAGACCGAGGCGGTCTCGATCGTCTACCAGCGGCGCTCGCCGGTGCAGAACACCTCGTTCATGCTGCTGGGCTTTCCGTGCGCCACCGACGGCAGCCGGGCGGCCCTGCTGCACGTCGACATCACCGCCATCGCGACGGCGCTCGCCGAGGCGCGCAAGGCCGGCGGCGCGCCGGCGGCCGGCGCCGCGGAGCTGTCCGGCGCGGCGGCGAGCCTCGAGTCCGCCATCGGCGCGGCGGTCGCCGGCCCGCGGGTGCCGCTGCGCGCGGCCCTGCTGCGGCCCTCCGCCGCCGATTCCGGCGACGAGCGCCAGCCGCCGCTCAGCAAGCGCCAGTGGCAGGTGCTGTCGCTGATGACCAACGGCCTGACCAATGTGGAGATCGCCCGCCAGCTCGGGCTGTCGCCCAACACGGTCAAGATCCACGTGTCGGGAATCCTGGCGCGGCTCGGCCTGCCGTCGCGCACCCAGGCCGTGCACTGGGCCCTGACGCAGGGGCGGCAGGATCAGATGCGCCAGGACAAGCAGGCGGCGGCACCGGACGGCGGCTGACCCGGCCGCCCTCCCCGTGCACCGCCGCGGCGTCGCGGCACGAGGCCGGCCTTCCGTGATGCCGGCTTCGACGCGCGGCCGGCGACGGCCGGTCCTCAGTCCTCGTCGTCCTCGTCGGCCTTGCCGCCGATCTGCTTGAGCTTGGCGAACACCGCCTCGACGTCGAGCTCCTCGCCAGACGTGCGGGTCTCCTCGTCGGCGTCCTCGGCGCCCGGCCCGGTGGTGACCTCGGCCGGCAGCAGGGTGACGCCCTGCTCGGCGTCGGCCGGACGCTCCTTGGCGGCGCGGGCGACCTCCATGTCGAGATCGATCTGCGAGCACAGGCCGAGCGTCACCGGGTCGAGCGGGGTCAGGCTGGCCGAGTTCCAGTGGGTCCGCTCGCGGATCGCCTTGATGGTCGCCTTGGTGGTGCCGACCAGCCGCATCACGGCGCTGTCCTTGAGCTCCGGGTGGTTGCGCACCAGCCAGAGGATGGCGTTCGGGCGATCCTGGCGGCGCGACACCGGGGTGTAGCGGGGGCCGCGCTTGCGCTTGGCCTCGGGCACCCGCACCCGCGATTCGGCGAGGCGCAGCCGGATGCTGGTATCCTTCTCGGCGCGCGCGATCTCCTCGCGGCTGAGCTGGCCGGTGACGATCGGATCGAGCCCCTTGATGCCCTGGGCGGCGTCGCCGTCGGCGATCGCCTTCACCTCCAGCGGGTGCAGCTTGCAGAAATCGGCGATCTGATCGAACGAGAGGGCCGTATTCTCGACCAACCAGACGGCGGTGGCCTTCGGCATGAGCGGCTGGGTCGACATGGGTAAAGCTCCTCTGCGGCCTCGCCCGCCCCCCGGAGGCGAAGCCTGTGTCATTTCAGGAAATGACGGAATTCGATCCTTATATAGTCGAGACGACAGGGCCGACGCAACCCGCCCGGGGCCTGCTTGACAGGGCTCCGGGGGGAGGCCAAACCGACGGACGAGGAGACTTCATGACGAGCCAGGGACCAGCCATGACGCCCGCCCCCGACGTCGCCGGCAAGCCGCCTCTCGCGATCCTGCTGTGCTCGCCGCGCGGCTTCTGCGCCGGGGTGGTGCGGGCCGTCGACACGGTCGAGCGGGCGCTGGCGCTGTACGGCCCCCCGGTCTATGTGCGCCACGAGATCGTCCACAACCGCTACGTGGTCGAGAGTCTGAAGAAGAAGGGCGCGATCTTCGTCGAGGAGCTCGACGAGATCCCGGACACCGACGCGCCGGTGGTGTTCTCGGCCCACGGCGTGCCGAAGTCGGTGCCGGAGAGCGCCGCCAAGCGCAACTTCTTCGCCCTCGACGCGACCTGCCCGCTGGTCTCCAAGGTGCATCGCGAGGCCGAGGTCCACTTCAAGCGCGGCCGCGAGATCGTGCTGATCGGCCATGCCGGTCACCCCGAAGTGGAAGGCACCATGGGGCAGCTGCCGCCCGGCGCCATGACGCTGATCGAGACGGTCGCCGACGTCGAGCGGTTCACGCCGCGCGACCCGGCCAACCTCGCCTATGTGACGCAGACGACGCTGTCGATCGACGACTGCACCGGGATCATCGCGGCGCTGCAGCGGCGCTTCCCGCAGATCACGGCGCCCCACAAGGAGGACATCTGCTACGCCACCACCAACCGGCAGGAGGCCGTGAAGGCGGTGGCGCCGCGGGTCGACGCCCTGATCGTGGTGGGCTCGCCGAACTCGTCGAACTCCAAGCGCCTGCAGGAGGTGGCCGAGCGCAACGGCTGCCCGCACGCGCAGCTGGTCGACCGCGCCGACGGGATCGACTGGTCGAAGCTCGACGGCATCCGCACCCTCGGCCTCACCGCCGGCGCCTCGGCGCCCGAGGTGGTGGTCGAGGAGATCATCGACGCGTTCGCGACCCGCTTCGCCGTCACGGTGGAGACGGTGTCGGGGGCCACCGAAAGCATGTTCTTCCCGCTGCCGCGGCAGCTCCGGGAACTCGACAAGGCCTCCGACACGGCCGCCGAGTAGCGGCCGGCCCGGAGGCCGTCCTTTTGTGAGGGGCGCATCGTCCGCGGCGAACCGGATCCACGTCGCCGGACGATGCTCTTTGGGGGTGGGATGGCCGTCTACACCGACGTCACGGCCGACGAGCTGCAGGCGTATCTCCTCGACTACGAACTCGGCGAGCTCCTCTCCTGCAAGGGGATCGCCGAGGGCGTCGAGAACTCGAACTTCCTGCTGCACACCTCGCGCGGCCATTTCATCCTGACGCTGTACGAGAAGCGGGTGGCGGAAGCCGACCTGCCGTTCTTCCTCGGCCTGATGGAGCACCTCGCGGCGCGCGGCCTGACCTGCCCGCAGCCGGTGAAGACCCGCGCCGGCACGGCGCTCGGCCGCCTCGCCGGCCGCCCCGCCGCGATCGTCACCTTCCTGGACGGCATGTGGGTGCGGCGGCCGACCGTCGCGCACTGCCACGCGCTCGGCGGCGCGCTGGCCGCCCTGCACCTGGCCGGCCGCGACTTTTCCATGCAGCGCCGCAACGCCCTGTCGGTCGACGGCTGGCGGCCGCTGTTCGAGGCCGCCCGGGCGCGCGCCGACGAGGTGACGCCGGGGCTCGCCGAGGCGATCGAGACGGCGCTCGCCGCGCTCGAATCCGGCTGGCCGGACGGGCTGCCGCGCGGCGTCATCCACGCCGACCTGTTTCCCGACAACGTGTTCTTCCTGGGCGACCGGGTGTCGGGCCTGATCGACTTCTACTTCGCCTGCACGGACACGCTCGCCTACGACGTGGCGATCTGCCTGAACGCCTGGTGCTTCGAGCCGGACGGCGCCTACAACGTCACCAAGGGGCGGGCCCTGCTCGACGGCTACGTGCGGGTGCGGCCGCTGGCGGCGGACGAGCACGCCGCCCTGCCGGCGCTGTGCCGCGGCGCGGCGATGCGGTTCCTGCTGACCCGGCTCTACGACTGGTTCGCGGTGCCGCCGGGCGCGCTGGTGCGGCGCAAGGACCCGCTCGAATACTACCGCAAGCTCCGCTTCCACCAGACCGTCGGCGCCGCCCGCGACTACGGCATCGACGCGGCGTGACCGGCCGGCAGGGATCGACCAGCGTGAGCGACACCGGCGCGGCGGGAAAGCGCGTGACCATCCACACCGACGGCGCCTGCTCGGGCAATCCCGGGCCGGGCGGCTTCGGCGCCATCCTGGAATGGGACGGCCGCCGGCGCGAGCTCAAGGGCGCCGAGCCGCTGACCACCAACAACCGCATGGAGCTGATGGCGGCGATCGTCGCGCTGGAGACGCTCACGCGCGCCTGCGCGGTCGACCTGCACACCGACAGCCAGTATCTGCGCCAGGGCATCACCGGCTGGATCCACGGCTGGAAGCGCAACGGCTGGAAGACGGCCGACCGGAAGCCGGTGAAGAACGTCGACCTGTGGCAGCGCCTCGACGAGGCGATCCGCCGCCACGACGTCGCCTGGCACTGGGTGAAGGGCCACGCCGGCCACGACCTCAACGAGCGCGCCGACGAGCTCGCCCGCGAGGCGATCGCCGAGATGCGCGCCGCCCAGCGGGCGGAGCGGGGGTGAGACTTCGCTCACGGCCACCGCCATCGGAGCGTCAGCTTGGCGGCTCGCCCCCTCCCTGTCCCTCCCCCACAAGAGGGGGAGGGACCGCTGGAACCGCGAGGCGATAGGGCGCGGATGCGCCCCGACAGTGCCGCCCTACATCGCCGCCAAGAGCGCGTCGGCGCTCGACAGCTCGGCCTTGCCGGCCTCCTGCTCGACCGACAGGCGCTTCACCACGCCGTCCTCGACCAGCATGGCGTAGCGCTTGGAGCGCAGGCCGAGGCCGCCGGCGCTGATGTCCATGGTCATGTCGATCGCCTTGGCGAAGTCGCCGTTGCCGTCGGCCAGGAACTCGATCTTGCCGTCGGCGCCGGTCGCCTTCTTCCACTCGTTCATCACGAAGGCGTCGTTCACCGCGGTCACCGCGATGGTGTCGACGCCCTTCGCCTTGATCGCGTCGGCGTGCTTGAGGAAGCCCGGCAGGTGGTTGTTGTGGCAGGTGGGCGTGAAGGCGCCCGGCACCGCGAACAGCACCACGGTCTTGCCCTTGAAGATCTCGTCGGTGGTGACCCAGGCCGGTCCGCCCGCCGTGATGACGCGGAACTGGGCCTCGGGGATGCGATCGCCGACCTGGATGGGCATGGTGTCTCTCACGCTGTGTTGACGGTCCGGCCCCCGGCCGCGGCCGGTCCGGACGACGTGGGGGGGTGATGGAACGCCGGGCCGCACGGCCGCCGGCGCCCCATCCTTGCGCCGCGCATTGAAACAATCGTGCGACCACGCGCAAGCCCCGGCCCGGAGTACCGTCAATCGAGTGTTGCCCGCACCTCGACGGCGGCCTCGCCGGCGACCGCCGTCAGCGTCACGGTGGCGCCGCGGGGATCGACGCCGGGCGGAACCCCGTCGACCGTGAAGCCGAACAGGCGGGTGCCGTCGGGGCCCTCGCCGATCGGCTCGGGCAGCGGCAGCGCCCAGTCCTCGCCGGGGCCCTCGGCGAACAGGTCCGGGGTGGTGCCGGACGGCGCCGCCACGGCGACGACGACGCGCGGCTTCGGCCAGGCGCCGTCGACCCGGACCGAGCGCACCGCCAGCGCCCCGGCGGCGCCGACCGCCGCCGGCACCGGCACCCGCGCCGTCGCGGCCTCCACGGCGGCCGCCTCGGCCGCCTCGGCCGGCAGCGTCAATGTGGCGCGGCCGCTGACCGGCACGCACAGCCGCTCGCAGATGGCGTAGTCGAGCGCGACCGCGAGGGTCGCCGGACGCGACGGGTCGGCCCGCTCCACCGTCACCGGGAACACCACCCGGTCCGAATAGCCGATCGCCATGCCGCCGCCGTCCTCGAATCGCTTGGGCGCCGGCCAGCGCACCGTGGCGGCCCGCACATTGGTGGAGCCGGAGAAGTCGAAGCGCGGCGGCACGCCCGAGTCACCGGGGTACCGCCAGTAGGTCTTCCAGCCCGGCGCCAGCCGAATCTCGATGCCGGCCGACAGGAACGGCGTGCCCGGCCCCGGCGTTCCGCCGACGAGGCGGACGGCGGAGCGCGCGTCGCCGGTCCACGCCGAGGCCGATCCGGAGGCCGATCCGGAGGCCGATGCGGAGCCCGATGCGGACGGCCCGGCCGCCGCCGGGGCCGCCGCGACGGCGAGCGCCGCGAGCAGCAGCAGGGAGGCGAAACGCCGCAATGTCGGTTCGTTCATCACTCGGTCTCCCGGTCGACGTATGCTGTGTCCGGCGTGTCGCACGGCGCTTCGGGGCGGCCGAACGGGCCCGGCTCCGGCCGGAGCCGCACGTCCGGCGAGAAGCGGCCGCACCCTTCCCGGTCGCGACACGCGTTGCCCAACCCGGACCGCTCGGAGTAGTCTTGCCGAGATGAAAGCCGCACGGAAGATCGCCCAGGAGCGCGAGCCCAAACGGGGCTATCTCGACGGACAGATGCTGATCGCCATGCCGAGCATGCGCGACGAGCGTTTCGCCCGAAGCCTCATCTACGTGTGCGCCCATTCGTCGGAAGGGGCCATGGGCATCATCGTCAACCAGCCGGCCCCGAACATCAACTTCGCGGATCTGCTGGTGCAGCTCGAGGTCATTCCGGCCTCCGATCTGATCATCCTGCCGCCGCGTGCCGGCTCGGTGAAGGTGCTGCGCGGCGGGCCGGTCGAGACCGGCCGCGGCTTCGTCCTCCACTCGGCCGACTTCTTCATCGAGAACTCGACCCTGCCGATCGACGACGGCATCTGCCTGACCGCGACCCTGGACATTTTGAAGGCGATCGCGCGCGGCGACGGTCCGCTCTCGGCCGTGCTGGCGCTCGGCTATGCGGGCTGGGCGCCCGGGCAGCTGGAGACCGAGATCCAGGCCAACGGGTGGCTGCACTGCACGGCCGACCCCGACCTCGTCTTCGGCGCCGACACCGACCGCAAGTACGATCGCGCGCTGGAGAAGATCGGCATCCCGCCCGGCATGCTGTCGAGCGAATCCGGACACGCCTGAGACGGGCGCGACGGAGCCGCGTGTGTTCCGGCGCGATGGAAACAGCGCCGGGCCGCCCCAAGGGCGCTGACTCGAGATCCGAAGCGTCTCGCGCGTCAGCCTCTCGGGCGTCGTGCTCGGCGAAGGCGCCGGGGCATGCCCGGATCTCGAAAACGCCGGCGAATTCAGTGCGTCGTGTCCGGTCGACGTCATCGTCGGCTCGGCCCGGCGATCCGTCCGCATCGAAAAAGCAAGACTGCCTGCGAAGCGTGACGGATGCGCGGGTCGAGCCCGCGCATGACGGTCCGGATGCGCGGCGCACGCCGTGTGCATGCCATGGCGCGAAGGCAGCACCCGGTACGCCGCCGCCGATGGGGGAACGCCCCCCGGCCCGCATGGCGCGGCGGCCCGAGTTTCTTATACAATCATACCGGCGCGCCCGATTTTCCGGCGCGCCGCCGGCTCCGACGGATCATCCCGCGCGGGCCCCGCCGGACGACCGGCCTTTTTCGCAGGGCGTTCCCGTCCCTCGCGACAGGAGATTGTGACCATGGATTCGAAGACGATCCTCGATACGATCCTGGGCGGAGCCCCGCAGGGTGCCGCCGACCGGCTCGGCGGCGTGCTCGGGCAGGCCGCGAGCGACCTGAAGGCCGGGATGCGCGAGGCCGCCGGCGGTGCGCCGGTCGGGACCGGCAGCTTCGCCAGCGTGGTCGGGCAGATCCTCGGCGCCGCCGCGACGGGCGTCCGCGCGGCCGCCCGCGATGTCGAGGCCGGGACCGGCATCGCCGCCAAGGCGGATCAGGCCCTCACGGAGGCGACCGGGACGAGCGCCGGCGACCTGTGGGCCAGGGCACGGGAGATCGCCGGCCGCAACCCGCTGGGCACCGGCGCGGCGATCGGCGGCCTCGCGGCGCTGCTGCTCGGCACCGGGGCGGGCCGCGGCGTCGCCGCCGCGGCGGCCAGGCTCGGCGGCCTCGCGATGATCGGCGGCCTCGCCTACCGGGCGCTGGAGAGCTACAAGGCCGGCCGGCCGCTCGTCGATCTCGGCGGCGGCGTCGAGCCGGCCCCCGACCGCACCCCGTTCGGCGAGACCGCCGACCCGGCGGCCGACCAGGCGACTGCGCTGCTGATGGTCCATGCCATGATCGCCGCGGCGGCGGCCGACGGCGTGCTCGACGAGGCCGAGCGGACCCAGATCGTCGGCGGGCTCGCCAGGGCCGGGCTCGACGCGGACGCGACGGCCTTCCTGGTGGACGCGTTCGCCAAGCCGCTGCCCGTGGAGGCGCTCGCCGCGCAGGCGACGTCGCCGGCGGTCGGCGCGCAGGTCTACGCGGCGGCCCGTCTCGCCATCAATCCGGACAACGCCGCCGAGACCGCGTTCCTGGCCCGGCTCGCCGCCGCCCTCCGGCTGGCGCCGAACCTGGTGACGAATCTCGACGCCGCCGTCGCGGCGACGGCGCAGACGTAACGGTCGGGCGGAACGGCTGTCGCACGTCGCTCGACCCTCTCCCCTCGCGGGTCGCGCGCTTGCGCGACAAGAGTGCTCGACAAGAGGGTGGCTCGCCGCGCAGCGGCGAGACGCGTGAGGGGGGCCTCCGCAGATTCGGGAATCGTGGCACGCCCCCTCACCCGCCCTCGCGTTCCGCGAGGGCACCCTCTCCCGCGAGGGGAGAGGGACAAGAGGGGGCCTGCCGAACCGCCATAGACGCGGCGTGACCCGCGTCAGCCGCGCGCCAGGGCGAGGCGGTCGCCGATCAGGAGCTCGCGGGCGGCCTCGGCCGGCATCGGCTCGCCGAACACGTAGCCCTGCACGTATTCGCAGCCGAGCTGATAGAGCTCGACGGCGTCCGAATCGGTCTCGGCGCCTTCCGCCACCACCTCCATGCCGAGGTCGTGGGCGAGCCCGATGATCGAGCGCAGGAGCACGGGCCGGGTGCCCTTCGCGGTGGTGCGCACGAACGACTTGTCGATCTTGATGGTGTCGAACGGGAAGCGCTGCAGATAGGCGAGCGAGGAGTGGCCGGTGCCGAAGTCGTCGAGCGCGAGGCCGGCGCCGAGCTCCTTGATCCGGTGCAGGATCTGCGCGGCGAGCTCGGGATTCTCCATCACCAGGCTCTCGGTCATCTCCAGCTTGAGGCTGCCGCGCATCAGGCCGGAGCGCGCCATCACGGTGCGCAGGTCGTGGATCAGGTCGTGGCGAAGCAGCTGGCGCGACGACACGTTGACGCTGGCGAACAGCGGCACGCGGGTCGGCACGGCGCGCTGCCAGATGGCGAGCTGGCGGGCGGTGCGCTCCAGCGCGAACAGGCCGAGATCGACGATCAGGCCGATCTCCTCGGCGATCGAGATGAACTCGGACGGCGACAGCCGCCCCATCTTGGGATGGTCCCAGCGCGCCAGCGCCTCGAAGCCGGCCACCGAGCGGTCCTCCAGCCGGACGATCGGCTGGTACAGAAGCGTGATCTCCTCGCGCTCCAGGGCGCGGCGCAGCTCCGATTCGAGGGTGAGCCGGTCGGTCTTGCGGGCCCGCATCGCCGGCTTGTAGATGTCGATGCGGTCGCCGCCGATCCGCTTGCCGTGATACATCGCGAGCTCGGCGTCCTTGAGCACCTCGTCGGGGCGCGGCGCCTGCGCGTCGTAGAGCGCGAGGCCGATCGACGCGGTCAGGATGATCTCGCGGTCGTTGAAGGTGATCGGCGCGTTGATGGTCTTGCGCATCGTCTCGGCGAAGCCGATGACGCGGCCCGACTCCCGCTCCGACAGGAGGATCAGGCCGAACTGGTCGCCGGCGAGGCGGGCCAGCGTGTCCTGCGGCTTCAGGAGCCGGCCGAGCCGGCGCGCCAGCGTGAGCAGGATCGAGTCGCCGACCGCCATGCCGACCGAGTCGTTGACCTGCTTGAAGCGGTCGAGATCGATCACCATCACGGTCGGCCGGATCGCCGGATCGGCCTTGGCGAAGGCGAACACGCCCTGCAGGCGGTCGAGGAAGAGCTGGCGGTTGGGCAGGCCGGTGAGGTTGTCGTGCACGGCGTCGTGCAGCAGCCGCTCCTCGGCGGTCTTGAACTCGGTGACGTCGGTGAGCGTGCCGACGAGGCGCACCACCTCGCCGTCGGAGCCGACCACCGGCCGCGCCTTCAGCGTGAACCACAGATAGTGGCCGTCGGAGGTGCGCAGGCGGAAGTCCTGCACCAGCCGGCCGCGGCGCTGCTCGACGGCGCTGTCGAGGGCGGCGCGGAAGCGGTCGCGGTCGAGCTGATGCAGCACCTCGAGCCACTGCGCCGCCGGCCCGTCGAGGGTGCCGCGCTTGAGGCCGAGCGCCTGCTCGGTCTCCGGGCTGGTGTAGACCTTGTCGGTGGCGACGTCCCAGTCCCAGATCAGGTCGCCGGCGCCGGTGAGGGCGAGGGCGCGGCGCTCGACGTCGGAGACGATGCCCTGCGTCACGCCGCCCGCGAAGGCGTGCTGCATCACGGTGAAGCCGATCAGCATGACGATCAGCACCAGGCCGCCGAGCAGCGCCGGGCCGACGATGTCGTTGGTGACGGCGCCCGACACGGTCATGCCGGCGGCGAGCACCCAGACGACCAGCAGGAGCCAGGTCGGGATCAGCAGCACGGCACGGTCGAAGCCGTGGGTCGAGAGATAGAGGACGAGGCCGAGGCCGAGCGTCGCCACCATGAGGAGCGACAGCCGGGCGACCCCGGAGGCGATCGCCGGATCCCACAGCGCCACCGCGATCAGCGCCGCCAGCACGGCGAGCCAGCCGATGGTGACGTGGGCGTAGCGGACGTGCCAGCGCGAGAGATTGAGATAGGCGAACAGGAACACCACGAGGGTGGCGGCCAGGATCGCCTCGCCGCAGGCGCGCCACACCCGCTCGGCCCCGGCCGACATGTCGAAGACCTTGCCCCAGAAGCCGAAGTCGACCCCGATATAGACCAGCACGGCCCAGGCGAGGGCCGCCGCGGCCGGGAACATCACGCTGCCCTTGACGACGAACAGGATGGTGAGGAACAGCGCCAGCAGGCCGGCGATGCCGATCACCATGCCGTGGTACAGCGTGAAGGAGTTGATCTTGTCCTTGTAGGCCTCGGGCTCCCACAGATAGATCTGCGGCAGCCGGTCGGTGCGCAGCTCGATCACGTAGGTGACGACGGCACCGGGATCGAGCGTCACGCGGAAGATGTCGGCCGTGGCGCTGTCCTGGCGGTCGGGACGGTCGCCGACGCTCGGCGTCACGGTGACGACGCGGGAGAGGCCGAGATCGGGCCACAGCAGGCCGGAGCCGACCATCTGATAGTGCGGCACCACGATCAGCCGGTCGAACTGCTCGTCGCTGGTGTTGGCGAGCGCCAGCACGGCCCAGTTGCTGCCGCCCTCGCGCGAGCGCACCTCGACGCGGCGGACGATGCCGTCGGGGCCCGGCGCGGTCGACACCTGCACGCGGTCGCCGTCGGTCTGCTGCCGCTCGACCGCGTCGGTGAGATCGATGGCCGGCACGTCGGGGCGGACGCTCACCGCCTGCACGGCGTGCGCCGGGACGACCCCCAGAAGGGCGCAACCGACCAGCACCAGCGCCGCAAGGGCCGCCCGCAAGTCCCGCAAGAGGAGGGTCTCCGTTCGGGCCCGCGCGGCTTCCGCAGCGCGGGCGTGCATATACGCGTGACGAGCCTGGCCGCCGACATCCGGTGCGGCACCGACGGTGCCGCGGCAGGCCGGGCGGACGGGCCCCGAACTCCACTAGCCGCGCCCGCCCGGGAGGGCAAGGATTCCACTCCCCGGCCCCGGACGCCACCGGTATTTGGGCGCCCCGCCCAACCGGCGGATGTGCCGCGTGGAGCGCCCTGTGCGTGGGCGGGCCCGCCGGCACGACGCGGCGGCCTTCCCGACCGGCCGGCTCAGGCGCACGACCGCGCTTCGCTCTCCGCTCATGCCCGCGCAAGCGGGCATCCAGGGGCCACATGCCGTGCCGCCCCTGGGTCCCCGCCTTCGCGGGGACGAGCGGCGTTCGGCATTGTCCGCGCGCGGGACAGCCCGCGAGCGCGTCAGACGAGCAGCACGATCTTGCCGATATGGGCGCTCGACTCCATCCGGGCGTGCGCCTTGGCGGCGTCGGCGAGCGGGAACGTGGTGTCCATCACGGGCTTCACCCGGCCGGCGGCGAGCAGCGGACCGACCGCGGCCCCGGCCGCCGCGACGATCGCCGCCTTGTCGGCGACCGAGCGCGAGCGCAGCGTCGAGCCGGTGTGGTGCAGCCGCTTGAGCATGATGCGGCGGAAGTCCACGGTCGCCTTGGACGGGCCCTGGAAGGCGATCTGGACGATGCGCCCGTCGACCGCGGCGGCCTCGTAGTTGCGGTCGATGTAGTCGCCGCCGACCATGTCGAGGATGACGTTGGCACCCGCCCCTCCGGTCGCCGCCTTGGTCTCGGCGACGAAGTCCTGCGTCTTGTAGTCGATCGCGGTGTCCGCACCGAGCGTCACGCAGGCCGCGCACTTCTCGGCCGAGCCGGCCGTGACGATCACGGTGGCGCCGAACGCCTTGGCGAGCTGGATCGCCATGGTGCCGATGCCGGACGAGCCGCCGTGCACCAGCAGGGTCTCGCCGGCCTTCAGGCCGCCGCGCTCGAACACGTTGTGCCAGACCGTGAACAGGGTCTCGGGCACGGCCGCAGCCTCGGCGTCGGACAGCGCGGCCGGCGCCGGCAGGGCGTGGCTCTCGTGGGCGACGCAGAACTGCGCGTAGCCGCCGCCCGAGACCAGCGCCATCACCCGGTCGCCGACCGCGAAGCGCGTCGCCTCGGGGCCGCGGGCCACCACGGTGCCGCAGATCTCCAGGCCCGGAATGTCGGAGGCGCCGGGCGGCGGCGGATAGTGGCCCTTGCGCTGCACCACGTCGGGCCGGTTCACGCCGGCCGCCGCGACCTTCACCAGAATCTCGCCCGGGCCGGGCGTCGGGACGGGCCGCTCCTCCGGACGGAGGACCTCGGGGCCCCCCGGGGTCGGGATGCCGATGGCGGTCATGCGGGCGGGACTGTCGGTCATGGGAAACTGTCGTCCGTGAGGGGAAGCCGGCACTGCGGGAGCGCGCGGGCCGACGGCGCTTGCGGGCCGGCGGTCCTTCGCGCATGGTCGCCGCGCCGCGGCAGCGGCCGACCGCGCGGCACACTAGCACTTCGGCGCCACCAGGGAACCGGCTCGGCCGGCGGCCCGGACCCGCGGCGCCGGCGACGGAGCCCGAGGAGGAACGGATGGCGATCGCGGACGACGAGGAGCGGCCCAGGCGCAAGCTGTCGCACGAGATCGGGCAGGATCTGGCACTCCTGTCGGTCGCCGAGCTCGACGAGCGCATCGGCCTGCTGCGCGACGAGATCGCCCGGCTGGAGGCGGCCCGCGCCGCCAAGCAGGCCTCCCGCTCCGCCGCGGACCAGTTCTTCAAGCGGTGACCCGGGCGCTGCGCGTCCGGGGGGGCGAGTAGCGAATGGCGACGAGAGACAGAGGGTGGCGGGAGGTCCCACGCGACTCGCTGCTCGCCATTCGCGTCCCGCCGCTCCGTCCTGCGCGGGCGGCGGGGCGGGCCCGCGCCGCGCCGGGCCCCGGTAAGGGGACGTTAAGCTTTCTCGAATATTACTGTGGGTGTCCACCTCGTGGACATCGAGTGGCTCCTGTCCACTCTGTTTGACGCCTCCCTGTTGACACTTCGGGCCGCCTTCGTGGCGGCCCCTTTTTTGGCCGGATTCGGGCGCCCGCGTGGTTGCGGTTAAGACCGCCCTCGCGCATCGCGCGGAAATCGCGGAAACTATGTCTCGAAAACTTGCGAAGCGCCGTGCCGGCGCCGGCTGGACTCCGTCGCCCCCCCTCGCCATAGTTCGCGGCCAACAGGGGTGCCCATGTCCGATCATCTGCCGATCATGGCGAGCCCGGTCTCCTTCGGGGCGAGGCTCGCATCCTCCCAGGCCTTCGTGGCCTTGTTCAGCGACGGCATGAAGCTGGTCGAGGAAACCGCGGCCTATCTCGACGGGCCGGGCCGGACCGAATCCAAGCAGCTCGAGCGGACGGCGGCCCTCTCCTACGCCACCGAGAGCATGCGGCTGACCACCCGGCTGATGCAGCTCGCCTCCTGGCTGCTGCTGCACCGCGCCGTGAACGAGGGCGAGATGTCCCTCGACCAGGCCAATCGCGAGAAGACCAAGGTCAAGCTCGGCATGGCCGACCCGGCCGATCCCGAGACCCTGAAGCTGCTGCCCGAGCGGCTGGTCGAGCTGATCGACCGGTCGCTCAAGCTGCAGGACCAGGTGCGCCGGCTCGACGCCACCATCCACGCCCCGGTCCCCGAGCCGGCCCCCGCCGCCAACCCGCTGGAGCGCCAGATCGGCCTCCTCAAGGCCGCCTTCGAGCGCGACGGCGAGTAGGCCGCGCCGCCCCTTCACCTTTCCCTCTGCGACAGCCTCGGTCGTTGCGCAGCCGCGGTCATTCCGGGGCGCGGGCAAAGCCCGCGAACCCGGAATCCAGCGGCTCGCTCTGTCGTCTGGGCTGGATTCCGGGTTCGCGAGCCTTCGGCTCGCGCCCCGGAATGACGGCGTTCGAACCACAAACGCCGAAAGGCCGGGCGGGGCGCCCGGCCATGGTCGCGTCGGCGGTGTCGGCGAAGGAGGGACGGCGCGCGGCCGTCCGGCTCACTTCAGGCCGAGGCCCGAGAACTTCTTCTGGAAGCGCGACACGCGGCCGCCGCGGTCGAGCAGCTGCTGCGAGCCGCCGGTCCAGGCCGGGTGCGACTTGGGGTCGATGTCGAGGCGCAGCGTGTCGCCCGACTGGCCCCAGGTGGTCCGGGTCTCGAACTCGGTGCCGTCGGTCATCACGACCTTGACGGTATGGTACGCGGGGTGAATGTCGGCCTTCATCGCTCGATCCTGCGGTCGTCGGTCTGTCGGAAGTTGCGGGGTCTATAGCCCAGCGGCCCCGGGCAGACAAGTCGGGGCGGCGGCGATGGCGCGCCGGCGCGCCCGGATACCGTGGCGGCCGAAAATCGCGCCCCTGCGCGAGCGTGCGCATTGTCAGGGGTGCGCGCGCGAGTCATTGTCCGGCCCGCGAGCCGCAGCGCGCCGCCCGGCGTCCGGCCCGCGGCGTTTTGTTTCGATCCGGTGCGTCTCGCCGCGGAGTGTTTCGCCCCGGAGTGTTTCGCCCCGGTGTTGTTTCGCCAATGTGCAGTCGTGTCGACGTCGAGCGGGATCTCCCATGAATCTTGACAGCGGCGGACGCGGGCTCGCGTCGAGCACGTCCCCGGCCGGTCGTCCCCCCGAGGACAACCGTCGCAACATCAAGCCGCTGCTCGCGGTGGTGCCGTATGTGATGCGCTACAAGGGCCGCGCGCTCGCGGCCCTGATCTCGCTGGTGGTCGCCTCGCTCGCCACCCTGGTGCTGCCGGTGGCGGTGCGCCGGATGATCGACTTCGGCTTCACCGAGGAATATGCGGGGCTGATCCATCAGTACTTCGCGGTGCTGATCCTGGTCGCGGCCGTGCTCGCCGGCGCCAGCGCCATGCGCTACTACCTCGTCACCACGCTGGGCGAGCGGATCGTCGCCGATCTGCGGGCCCGCGTGTTCGAGCATCTCACCGGGCTGTCGGCCTCGTTCTTCGACTCCTCGAAGAGCGGCGAGCTGGTGTCGCGCCTCTCCGCCGACACCACCCAGCTGAAGTCGGCGGTCGGCGCCTCGGTGTCGATCACGCTGCGCAACCTGATGCTGTTCATCGGCTCCACCCTGATGATGGTGGTGACGAGCCCGCGCCTGTCGCTGTTCGTGCTGATCGTGATCCCGGTGATCGTGCTGCCGCTGGTCGCCTTCGGCCGGGTGGTGCGGCGCCGCTCGCGCGAGGCGCAGGACACGCTCGCCGAGGCGTCGAGCTACGCGGCCGAGCTGATCGGCGCGATCCGCACCCTGCAGGCCTTCACCAACGAGCTGATGGCGACGCGGCGGTTCGGCGACGCGGTCGAGCGCGCCTGCGCGGCCGCCTTCGCCTCGACCAAGGCGCGCGCCTGGCTCACCGGCATCGCCATCTTCCTGGTGTTCGCCAGCGTCGTGGTGATCCTGTGGGTCGGCGCCCAGGACGTCTACGAGCAGCGCATCACGGCGGGGCGGCTGAGCCAGTTCGTGATCTACGCCGTGTTCGCGGCCGGCGCGCTCGGCGAGCTGTCGCAGGTGTGGGGCGAGATCTCGCAGGCGGCCGGCGCCGCCGAGCGGCTGCAGGAGCTGCTGACGATCCGGCCCGACATCACGGCGCCGGCGAGCCCGGCCGCGCTGCCGGTGCCGCCACGCGGCGAGGTGGCGTTCGAGCAGGTCCGCTTCTCCTATCCGACCCGGCGCGACGCGACGGCGCTCGACGACGTGTCGTTCCGGGTCCGCCCCGGCGAGAAGGTGGCGATCGTCGGCCCCTCGGGGGCCGGCAAGAGCACCGTGTTCCACCTGCTGCTGCGCTTCTACGATCCGCAGGCCGGCAGCGTCACGTTCGACGGGGTGCGGCTCGCCGAGGCCGACCCGCGGGCGGTGCGCAGCCGCATCGCGCTGGTGCCGCAGGACGCCGCGGTGTTCGCCGCGAGCGTCGCCGAGAACATCCGGTTCGGCCGGCCCGACGCCTCCGACGCCGAGATCGCCCGCGCGGCCGAGCAGGCCGCGGCGTCCGACTTCGTCGCCCGGCTGCCGCAGGGCATGCAGACGCAGATCGGCGAGCGCGGCGTGCTGCTCTCCGGCGGCGAGCGCCAGCGCCTCGCCATCGCCCGCGCCATCCTGCGCGAGGCGCCGCTGCTGCTGCTCGACGAGGCGACGTCGTCGCTCGACGCCGAGAACGAGACGCTGGTGAAGGACGCGCTCGGCCGGCTGATGGAAGGGCGCACCACGCTGGTGATCGCCCACCGGCTGGCGACGGTCCTCTCCTGCGACCGCATCCTGGTGATGGACCAGGGCCGCATCGTCGAGGAAGGCACCCACGACAGCCTGGTCGCCCGCGGCGGCCTCTACGCCCGCCTCGCCCGCCTGCAGTTCGAGACCGGCGCCGAGGCGGTGCCGGTGGTGTGAGGCGAGCCGCACGCTCCGACCGCTGAAGCGCGTTGCGCGGGTCGGGCCCTACGGCCGCCAGCACATCATGAAGACGGGCGACTGCGAGCGCGGGTTGACGTCCTCGCCGCCGATGGAGAAGCCCTGCTTCTCGTAGAAGCGGATGGCGCGGTGGTTGTCCTTGTTGACGTGCAGCGCGATGCCGGTCGGCGCGACCCGCTTGGCCTCGTCGAGCAGCGCCGTCGCCACCGGCGTGCCCCACGCCTCCGGCGCCACCACGATCTGGTCGAGATAGCCGCTCTCGTCGATGGTGACGAAGCCGAGGATCTCGGGCCCCGCCGGGCCGCGCGCCTCCGCCACCACGACCGAGGCCATCGGGACGAGCTCGGTGCGCCAGCGCTCGCGCCACCACGCGACGCGGGCCGCGAAGTCGTGGCGCGGATAGGCGGTCTGCCAGGTGCGCTGCCACAGCGCGATGACGGCCTCCTCGTCGTCGCGCTCGTAGGCGCGGATCCGCGGGGCGGCGTCGACCGCGGCGACGGCGGCGGGCTCGGGATCGATCGTGGTCATCGTTCGGTCAGCTTCAGCTCCAGCCGGCGGTTGCGCTGGAACGCCTCCTCGGTGCGCTCGGGGTCGAGCGGCTGGTACTCGCCGAAGCCGGCGGCGACGAGGCGCTGCGGCGACACTCCCTTGGCGATCAGGTACTGCACCACCGAGATGGCGCGCGCCGCCGACAGCGCCCAGTTGCTGGGGAACTGGGGACTGGCGATCGGCCGGATGTCGGTGTGGCCGTCGACCCGCAGCACCCACGGGATCTCGGGCGGAATCTGCCGCTCCAGCTCGCCGAGCGCGGCGGCCAGCTTGTCGAGCTCGATGCGGCCCTCCGGCCGCAGCGCCGCCTGGCCGGAGTCGAAGAACACCTCGGCCTGGAAGACGAAGCGGTCGCCGACGATTCGCACGTCCGGCCGGTTGCCCAGGATGGCGCGCAGCCGGCCGAAGAAGTCGGAGCGGTAGCGCGACAGCTCCTGGACGCGCTGCGCCAGCGCGACGTTGAGGCGCTGGCCGAGATCGGCGATGCGGGCCTGGGCGTCCTTGTCCTTGCGGTCGGAGGCTTCGAGCGCGCTCTCCAGCGCGCCGAGCTGGCGGCGCAGCGCGGCGATCTGCTGGTTCAGGATCTCGACCTGGGCGAGCGCCCGGGCGGTCGCCCGCTTCTCGGAGTCGAGGGCGGAGCCGAGCTCGGCGATGCGGCCCTGGGCGGCGCCGAGCTGATCGGCGGCGCCCGGCCCCGGCGCCCCGGCGCGCAACCGCTCGCGCTCGCCCTCGGCCGCGGCGAGGCTGGCGGTGAGCCGCGCAACCTCCTCCTCCAGGCTGGTCTTGCCGGTCTTCTCCAGCGACAGGAGGTCGGTGAGCTGGGCGATCTGGGCGGTCAGGCGCTGCAGCGCCGTGTCCTTGCCGGCGACCTCCTGGGAGAGGAAGAACTGCGCCGTCACGAAGACGGTGAGCAGGAAGATCACCCCGAGCAGCAGGGTCGAGAGGGCGTCGACGAAGCCCGGCCAGTAGTCGACCCCGCGGTCACGGCGGAAGCGGGACAGGGCCATGGGTCACGTCTTCTCGTGCTGGCGGGCCAGCACCTGGAGGAGCCGCTGCACCTCGGCCTGCTGCTCGGCCTGCGCCTCCACCCAGTCGCGGATGATCTGCTGCTCCTGGCGCATGTGCTGCACCAGGCCCTGGATGCCCTCGGCCAGATTGGCCATCGCGTGGGTCGCCGCCTTGTTGGCGCCGGCCTCCGAGATGGCGTCCTGCAGCCGGTCGAGCGCCGCCCGCATCTCGCTGCCGATCGCCGCCTGGACGGGCCCGCCCGCCGCCGGGGCACCGCCGCCGAGCTCGCGCACCGTGGTCGACAGCCAGTCCTCGACCTCGGTGTAGAAGCGGTTCTGCGCCTGGCTCGCCTGCAGGTCGAGGAAGCCGAGCACCAGCGAGCCGGCGAGGCCGAACAGCGACGACGAGAAGGAGATGCCCATGCCGCCGAGCGGCGCGGCCAGCCCCTCCTTGAGGGCGTCGAACATCGAGCCGGCGTCGCCGCCGACCTTGAGGCCCTCGATCACCTTGCCGACCGAGCCGACCGTCTCGATCAGGCCCCAGAAGGTGCCGAGCAGGCCGAGGAAGACCAGCAGGCCGGTCATGTAGCGGGCGGTGTCACGCGCCTCGTCGAGCCGCATGGCGATCGAATCGAGGATCGACCGCATGGTCGGCGCGGACAGCGCCATGGCGCCCATCCGCTCGCCCAGGATCGCCGCCATCGGGGCGAGCAGCGACGGCGGCCGCTCCACCGCGAGGCCGGGATCGGCGAGCCGGAAGCCGTTGACCCAGGCGACCTCGGGGAACAGCCGCACCACCTGCCGGAAGGCGAGGATCACGCCGATCAGCAGCACCCCGACGATCAGGCCGTTGAGGCCCGGATTGGCCAGGAAGGCCGCCCAGATCTGGCGATGGAGCACCACCACCAGGAGGACCCCCAGCACCAGGAAGACCAGCATCCGCACCAGGTAGATGCGGGGCGAGGACACCTTGAACGGGTCGAGGTCGCGCTCGGGCTTGGCCATGGTGATTCCGCGAGTGATTCCGCCGTCTCGGTTCGATCCCAATATGGCACAGGGGCGCGCCGAGTTTAACGCGCCGCAGCGGAGCGGTCCCCCGCTTCGGCGGGATTATTCGCGCCCGGTCCCGGCCCGGCCGAGGTCCGCCCGGGCCGGCGGAGGCGGGATGCGGCCGCGGGCGGCGGCCTCACGCCCGGTTGGCGGCCTTCAGCAGCGATAGGATCTCCCGCTGCATGGTCTCGTTGCCGCAGACGATGCTCTTGCGCCCGAGCATCTGGTCGCCGCCCTCGCAGTCGCTGACATAGCCGCCGGCCTCGCGGATCATCAGGATGCCGGCCGCCATGTCCCAGGGCGACAGGTTGCGCTCCCAGAAGGCGTCGAACCGGCCGGCCGCCACCCAGGCGAGGTCGAGCGCCGCGGCGCCGAAGCGGCGCAGCCCGGCCACCTTCTCCTGCACCACGGCGAACTCCTTGCGGAACTGGGCGAGATCGCCGCGGCCGAGATGCGGCAGGCCGCACGAGATCACCGCGTCGGCGAGACGCTGGCGCCCGGCCACCCGGATGCGCTGGTCGTTGAGGAAGGCGCCCTTGCCGCGCTCCGCCATGAACAGCTCCTCGTTGGCCGGGTTGTAGACGACGCCGGCCACGATGGTGTCCTCGCGCTGCAGCGCGATCGAGATGGCGAACTGCGGAATGCCGTGCAGGAAGTTGGTGGTGCCGTCGAGCGGATCGACGATCCAGGTGTGGGTGGCGTCGGAGCCCTGCTGCAGGCCGCCCTCCTCGCCCAGGAAGCCGTAGCCGGGGCGCGCCTTCTCGAGCTCGGCCTTGAGCGTCTCCTCGGCCTTGCGGTCGGCCGCGGTGACGAAGTTGGCCGGCCCCTTGAGGGACACCTGCAGGTGCTCCACCTCGCCGAAATCGCGCTTGAGCGTGCGGCCCGCCTTGCGCGCGGCGGCCACCATGACGTTGAGCAGTGCGGAGCGGAGCATGTTTTTCGATCGATCAGGTCGGAGAAGCGGGACGATCTCGAACGCAGAGGCGCCGTCGTTCCGGGGCGCACCGGAGGTGCGAACCCGGAATGACACGAGAGTGTGCGTCGGCTGCGGTCTTACACGGTGCGGCCGCGGCGATCCACCCCGGTCAACGAAGGAGCCGGCGTTCTGGTCGAGAGGAGTGAAGAAGCCTATAGGCGGAGCTTGCAAGCAATCCGAGTTCGGATGCTGGCTGATGAACTTCCTTTAATTATCTATCGGTACGAAAGTAGCTTGCCGAAATGCGCATTCGCATCGGCGACGTCGGCGTAGCGCGATTGTATTCGGAGATCACCAGATCAAGCCCGGCGCGGAGCCGCCTTGCTGCGGCAGGCTCCGTACAAGTCAACCAAATCCTGCTGAGCTTCCGGAACCTTCTACGTTGACCAACCGGAATTCGGGGGGAGATTTTCTCGAAATCCCCATCGAAACTCACCAAGATCGCTTCCAGTTCTTGCGCGACGGTTGCAACCAGTGGATCGACGGCCCCTGGGGGAACGTAAGTGCGTATGAACTCTGCCCGGTGGCCGTGCTCAATCAGCATAGCGGCCACGTCTGCCGGAACATTCTCGTCCAGGATGAAAAACATCAGTCATGATTATGCTCATTTACGCGCTTTGCGCGAGTCCCTGCTCGTACTCAAGCGCAGCATAGACGTCCGCCTCTTTGAGCGTCGGATATTGGCCAAGTATTCGTTCTATGGAGTAACCGGCCTCGTGGAAGCGCCTTATCGCAGCCGTCGGAATTCGCGTACCGGCGACGACAGGAGCATTCCTCAAAGTGTGCCGCCGCTTCTCCACTTTGCCATACTGTTCAGGATCCCGGTGCTGCAGCTTCTGGACACGAGTTTCTACATCCATGATCACGTCGATGACCGGAACAAGGGCCAGTTGGCCATCCCAGACGCCTTCGACATCGCGGGATTCCGGCCGCTGGAAGTGTACTTGTTTTTTCACAACGTAAAGCTTGAGCTCCGCCCAGTGGTCGAACCCCCGACGCTTTAGTTCGGCAGCGACCTTACGGAGCTCCTGGAAGGAAACGCCATAGCTCTTCATCAAGACCGCGATAGCCCGAAGTCCCACGACATCTTTGAATGAGTAGATGCGGCTGTATGGAGTTCGGCGGTCTTCATATGCGTAGCGGGGTGCAAAGAAGCCCTCGCGATCCCAAGCACGCAGTTGCCACAGGGAAAGCCCTGTAAGCCGAGTAACATGCTCTTCGCTGAACAGCCGAACCACGCCGTCGGTCATGGGATCGCATTCCTCGCATGAGCTGTGGCGAATAGCCAATTAGTTTAGTCTAGATTGTCGTCGCTTTCCAACGCTGACCGGCTGACGACGCTCTGCCCACCTTGTTCATCGTGAGCACTCGATACGCACTTGCGGCCTCTGTCATCACGACCGCTGCTGCCGCAGGACGTCGAGCCAGCCCTGGGCGGCCTTTTCGGCGCTCTGGCGGACCTGCTCGGGCTGCTTCTGGGCGAACTCTTCCATGTAGGCGTCGCCGGCGCCGCCGGCCTTGGCGATCAGGTGCCACTTGATCGCCTCGACCGGGTCGGCCGGCAGGCCGCGGCCGGCGCTGAGCAGGCGGGCGAGGCGGTTCTGGGCGAGCGCGCTGCCCCGCTGCGCCGCCTTGCGGAACAGCGCGGCGGCGCGCGCCTCGTCCTTGGCGACGCCGGTGCCGTTGAACAGCGCGATGGCGTACTCGACCTGCGCGTCGACCACCCCGGCGGTCGCGGCGCGCTCCATCCAGCGGGCCGCCTCGGCGGTGTCCTGGCGCACGCCGCGGCCCTCCTTGTGGAGCACGGCGAGGGCGTACTGGGCCTCGGCGCTGCCGGCGGCGGCGGCGGTGCGGAACAGCTCGGCGGCGCGGTCGTAGTCCTGCGGGAAGAGCTGGCCCTCGACATAGAACAGGCCGAGGTCGTAGGCGGCGGCCGGATGGCCGAGCTTGGCGGCGGCGGCGAGCAGGCGGGCGGCCTCGCGCATGTCCTTCGGCCCGGCGCGGCCGCCGAGCCGGAACATGGCGAGCGCGAACATGGCGTCGCGGTCGCCGCGGCCGGCGGCCAGGGCGTACCATTCGGCCGCCTTCTGGTCGTCCTGGCCGACGCCGAGCCCGTTGGCGTAGAGCTCGCCGAGCAGCGTCATGGCGCGGACGTCCTGCGATGCCTCGACCCGCTTGGTCGCCTCGTGGAAGGCGGTGAGGAAGTAGCCGCGCTGGAACGCCCCGTAGGCGAGGTCGACCGCCCCGGCGGGACGAGCCGCCGGCGCGGCGCCGGACGCCTGCGGCTTCGCGGCGGCGCCGGCGGGCGGTTTTGGCGGGGTGGCCGGGCGCGACTGGGCGGCGCGCGGGGCCGCCGGGACCGGGGTGGCGGCCGGCGGCTGCTGGGCGAGCGCCGGCGCCGTCAGCAGCAGCGCGGACACGACGACGGCCCCGGCCGCCGGGCGGCGCGTCACGACGACACCTCCGGGCGGGCGGCCCGGACCAGGCCGAGGCGTCCGGCGGCGTCCGTCACGGCGGCGGCGGGGCCGCGCGGATCGTCGAGGATCGCGTCGGCGAGGGCGACGAAGTCGGCCCCGGCCTCGGCCACCGCCGACACCTCGTCGAGGGTCGTGGCGAAGCCCACGCAGGGGGGCTCGAACACCTCGGCCCACCACGCGACCCGCTCGACCGTGACCTCGAAGGGCGGTGCCCCGCCGTCCGGGCCGGGCTCGCCGAACATCACGTAGTCGGCCTCCAGCTCGGCCGCCTCCATGGCGTCGTGGCGGGTGCGCAGGGCGCCGACCCCGGCGATATGGGCGGGCTTGAGGCCGCCGATCGCGCCGCGCAGCGCGGCGACGCCGGTCATGTGGGCGCCGTCGGCGCCGCTGCGGCCGACGATCTCGGGCCGGTCCTCGACCAGCACGGCGGCGCCGTGCCGCTGGGCGAGCGGCGCCACCGCCTTGACGGCGTTGACGGCATCACGCTCGGCGAGCGTCTGGGGCAGCCGCACCAGCACGGCGGCCACGTCGACGCCCGCGGCGAGCGCGGCGTCGAGGCGCGCCGCCGCCGCGGCCGGGTCCCCGGTCACGGTCGTCACGAGATAGAGGCGCTGGCGGTCGTGGTCCGGCATGGCTCGCACTTGCGGGGCGATCGGGGCGAAAGCGGGGCCGACGGAGGTCGGCCGTGTGCCGCGGTGTCGGACGGGTGCTCCTTCGAACAGCACTGCGACTCCCGCGGTCCCTCCCGCCTTGTGGGGGAGGGACAGGGAGGGGGGTGAACCCCGAGCAACGCGATCGCCGCTTACCCCCCTCCCCCACAAGGGGGGAGGGAGCAGGCGGTGCCGGGTGGCGATGCGGTGCCTTTAAGGCAACCGAAGCGAGATACCTCACTCCGCCGCGGCGGCGGTCTTGCCGATCACCGGGTCGAGCTTGCCGGCGGCGTAGAGCCTGGCCATCTCGGCGGGCGTGACGATCTTCTTGATCTTCGACGCCTGGCCGGCGGTGTTGAACTCCTGGAAGCGCTGCTTGCACAGCTTGGTCATCGCCTCCATGGCCGGCTTGAGATACTTGCGCGGGTCGAACTCGCTCGGGTTCTCGGTGAGCACCTTGCGGATCTGGCCCGTCATCGCCATCCGGTTGTCGGTGTCGATGTTGATCTTGCGCACGCCGTTCTTGATGCCGCGCTGGATCTCCTCCACGGGCACGCCCCAGGTCGGCTTCATCTGGCCGCCGTACTGGTTGATGATGTCCTGGAGGTCCTGCGGCACCGAGGACGAGCCGTGCATCACCAGATGGGTGCCGGGCAGGCGGCGGTGGATCTCCTCGATCACGTGCATGGCGAGGATGGCGCCGTCCGGCTTGCGGGTGAACTTGTAGGCGCCGTGGCTGGTGCCCATGGCGATCGCCAGCGCGTCGACCTTGGTCTCGGCGACGAACTTCACGGCCTCGTCCGGATTGGTGAGCAGCTGGTCGTGGCTGAGCTTGCCCTCGGCGCCGTGGCCGTCCTCCTTGTCGCCCATGCCGGTCTCCAGCGAGCCGAGCACGCCGAGCTCGCCCTCGACCGAGATGCCGCCGAGATGCGCCATGTCGACGACCCGCTTGGTGACGCCGACATTGTAGGCCCAGTCGCCCGGCGTCTTGCCGTCCTCCTTCAGCGAGCCGTCCATCATCACCGACGTGAAGCCGGCCTGGATCGCGGTCATGCAGGTGGCCGGGCCGTTGCCGTGGTCGAGATGCACGCAGACCGGGATCTGCGGATAGATCTCGGTGACGGCGTCCATCATGTGCTTGAGCATGATGTCGTTGGCGTAGGAGCGGGCGCCGCGGCTGGCCTGGATGATCACCGGCGCGTCGAGCGCGCTCGCCGCCTCCATGATCGCCAGCGCCTGCTCCATGTTGTTGATGTTGAAGGCGGGCACGCCGTAGTCGTTCTCGGCCGCGTGGTCGAGGAGCTGCCTGAGTGTGATTCTCGCCATCGTCGTCTCCCGTCCTGTTTCGCGCTGATTACTTCGCCCTGAGGATCTCGACGCCCGGCAGCACCTTGCCCTCGAGCATCTCGAGGAAGGCACCGCCCGCCGTGGAAATGTAGGTGAACCGGTCGGCCGCGCCGGCGTGGTTGAGGGCCGACACCGTGTCGCCGCCGCCCGCCACCGTCACCAGCTTGCCGGCGGCGGTCAGCTCGGCGGCCGCCTCGGCGATCTCCACCGTGCCGGTGTCGAACGGCTCGATCTCGAAGGCGCCGAACGGGCCGTTCCACAGCACCGTCTTCAGCCGCTCGAGCTCCGACACGACGTGCTCGATCGAGCGCGGGCCGATGTCGAGGATCATGTCGGCCGGGCCGACCTCGTCGAGGCCGACCACCCTGGAGGGGGCGTGCGCCTCGAACTTCTCGGCCACCACGGCATCGACCGGCAGCACGATCTGCTTGCCGTTCGCCGTCGCCTTGGCGAGGATCTCGTTGGCGGTCGGGATCAGGTCCTGCTCGCACAGCGACTTGCCGACCGGATGGCCCTGCGCGGCCAGGAACGTGTTGGCCATGCCGCCGCCGATGATCAGCACGTCGACCTTGTCGAGCAGGTTGCCGAGCAGGTCGAGCTTGCCGGAAACCTTGGCGCCGCCGACCACGGCGGCGACCGGCCGCTGCGGCTGCTCCAGCGCCTTGGTCAGCGCCTCCAGCTCCGCCTGCATGCTGCGGCCCGCATAGGCCGGCAGCTTGTGGCCGAGGCCTTCGGTCGAGGCGTGGGCGCGGTGCGCCGCCGAGAAGGCGTCGTTGACCCACACGTCGCCGAGCGCCGCGAGCTTGTCGACGAAGGCCGGGTCGTTCTTCTCCTCTTCCTTGTAGAAGCGGGTGTTCTCCAGGCACAGCACGTCGCCCGGCTGCATCGCGGCGACCGCCTTCTCGGCGACCTCGCCGACGCAGTCCGCGGCGAAGCCGACCGGCTTGCCGATCACCTCGGCGACCGCGGCGGCGACCGGGGCGAGCGAGAACTTCGGATCCGGCCCCGCCTTCGGACGCCCGAAATGCGACAGCAGGATCACCTTGGCGCCCTTGCCGGCGAGTTCGGTGATGGTCGGCGCCGCCCGCTCGATGCGGGTCACGTCGGTGACCTTGCCGTTCTCGGTCGGCACGTTGAGATCGAGGCGGACGAGGACGCGTTTGCCCTTCACGTCGGCCTGGTCGAGTGTGCGGAATGCGGTGGTCATGGGATCCCTAGCCGAAAGAGGTGTCGTCGAGACGGCCGCGGCCGCGCCAGGTGACGTCCGTGTCGTTCAGGACGTCCGTGTTCAGGTCGTCTGCGATCAGGGCACCGACGGCACGAGGCGCGGTCTGGTCACGAACCGCCAAGCGTGATCCTCGGCCAGTCCTCGGTCCTGCGGTCCCGGTCGGGCTCGACCTTGGTTCCCTGCCGGAACGCGAACGCAATGAAGGAGAGCAGGGCCACGACAGCGCCGATCCCGAGAATCGTCCCCGCCATGGCGCCTGCGCTCCGGTCGTCGAATGTCAGATCAGCTTCGCCATCGCCACCGCGGTGTCGAGCATGCGGTTGGAGAAGCCCCACTCGTTGTCGTACCAGGACATCACGCGCACCAGGGTGCCGTCCATGACCTTGGTCTGGTCCATGTGGAACACCGAGGAGTGCGGGTCGTGGTTGAAGTCCGACGAGACGTTGGGCTGCACCGTGTAGCCGAGGATGCCCTTGAGCTGCTGCTCGGCGGCCGCCTTGATGGCCGCGTTGATCTCGTCCTTGGAGGTCGCCCGCTTGGCGTTGAACTTGAAGTCGACGACCGAGACGTTCGGGGTCGGCACCCGGATGGCGACGCCGTCGAGCCGGCCCTTGAGCTCCGGCAGCACGAGGCCGACCGCCTTGGCGGCGCCGGTCGAGGTCGGGATCATCGACAGCGCGGCGGCGCGGGCCCGGTAGAGGTCCTTGTGCACCTGGTCGAGCGAGGGCTGGTCGTTGGTGTAGGAGTGGATGGTGGTCATGAAGCCCTTGTCGATGCCGATGGCGTCGTTGAGGACCTTGGCGACCGGGGCGAGACAGTTCGTGGTGCAGGAGGCGTTGGAGACGACCAGGTGATCCTTGGTCAGCTTGTCGTGGTTGACGCCGTAGACGACGGTCAGGTCGGCGCCGTCCGACGGGGCCGAGACCAGCACCCGCTTGGCGCCGGCGTCGAGATGCACCTTGGCCTTCTCCTTGGCGGTGAAGATGCCGGTGCACTCCATCACCACGTCGATGCCGAGCTCCTTCCACGGCAGCTTGGTCGGATCGCGCTCGGCCGTGACCCTGATCTTGCCGTGACCGACGTCGATCGAGTCGCCCTCGACCTTCACCTCGCCCGGGTAGCGGCCGTGCACGGAATCGAAGCGCAGCAGGTGCGCGTTGGTCTCGACCGGGGCGAGATCGTTGATCGCGACGAACTCGAGGTCCGTGCGTCCCGCCTCCGCGGCCGCGCGCAGAACGTTCCGCCCGATCCGGCCGAAGCCGTTGATTGCCACCCGAACAGCCATGCTGGTCTCCCTTCCATGCCCACAAGCACAGCCCGGCGGGCTGCGCGCCATGTCGATCCGATTTCGATGCCGGCCACCTTGATATAGGTCGGTTCTACCCGATCCGTCCGGCGGCTTTTTTTACAATGCCTGCAATTTGCTCAGTGCGACCTCGGCGACCCGCTCCGGCGTGATGCCGAAGTGGCGGTAGAGGTCCGGCGCGGGGGCGCTGGCGCCGAAACCGGTCATGCCGACGAAGCCCCCCTGCGATCCGACGATCGCATCCCAACCCTGACGGATGGCGGCCTCGACCGCAACCCTCACGGGCGCGTCGCCGATCACGGCCTCGCGCTCGGCGTCCGGCCGGTCGAAGAACAGCTCGAAGCACGGCACCGACACGATGCGGGTCGGAATGCCGTGCTCGGCGAGCCGCTTGCGGGCCGCGACCGCGATCGTGACCTCGGACCCGGAGGCGAACAGCGACACCCGGGCGGGCCCGCCCTCGGCCGGGAGCAGCTCGTAGGCGCCGCCGGCGCACGGGTTCTCCGTGGCGGTCGCGTCGCGCAGCTGCGGCAGGTTCTGGCGCGACAGCGCCAGCACGCTCGGCCGGTGGTTCGAGGCGAGGGCCAGCGCCCAGCACTCGGCGGTCTCGACCGCGTCGCAGGGGCGGAACACCTGCAGGTTCGGCATCGCCCGCAGCGCCGCGAGATGCTCGACCGGCTGATGCGTCGGCCCGTCCTCGCCCAGCCCGATCGAGTCGTGCGTCATCACGTGGATGACGCGGCGGCCCATCAGGCAGGCGAGCCGGATCGACGGTCGACAGTAGTCGGAGAACACCAGGAACGTGCCGGAATACGGGATGATGCCGCCGTGCAGCGCCATGCCGTTCATGGCCGCCGCCATGCCGTGCTCGCGGATGCCGTAATGAATGAAGCGGCCGCCGTAGTTCTCCGGCGTGAGCGCCGGCATGCCCTTCGGCCGGGTGTTGTTCGAGCCGGTGAGGTCGGCCGAGCCGCCGACCAGCTCCGGGAAGGCCGGCACCAGCACGCCGAGCGCCAGCTCCGAGGAGGAGCGGCTGGCGCGGTCCTTGGGATCGGCGGCGAGCTGGCGCTTGATCTCGGCGAGCGCGGCGTCGAGCATCTCGGCCGGCACCGCGCCGGCGATGCGGCGCTCGAGCTCGGCCCGCGCATCGGCCGGCAGCGCGGCGACGCGCTGCTGCCAGGCGGCGCGCGCGTCCCGCGCACGCGCCCCGGCGGCCCGCCAGGCCGACAGGATGTCGTCCGGGATGACGAAGGGCGCCGCCGTCCAGCCGAGATTCCTGCGGGTGCCGGCGATCTCCTCGGCGCCGAGCGGCGAGCCGTGCGACTTCTCCGAGCCCGCCTTGGTCGGCGCGCCGAACGCGATGGTGGTCCGGCAGGCGATCAGGCTCGGCCGGTCGCTCTTCTGCGCGGCCTCGATCGCCGCGAGGATCGCGTCGGGATCGTGACCGTCGATCCGGCAGGCGGCCCAGCCTGCCGACTCGAACCGCGCGAGCTGGTCCACCGAGTCCGACAGCGAGGTCGGCCCGTCGATCGAGATGTGGTTGTCGTCGTAGAGGACGATCAGGCGCGACAGCTTCAGGTGGCCGGCGAGCGCGATCGCCTCCTGGCTGATGCCCTCCATCAGGTCGCCGTCGGAGGCCAGCACATAGGTGTGGTGGTCGACGATGCCGGCGCCGTACGCGGCGGCGAGATGGCGCTCGGCGATCGCCATGCCGACCGCGGTGGCGATGCCCTGGCCGAGCGGCCCGGTGGTCGTCTCGACGCCCTCGGTGGCCTCGACCTCGGGATGGCCGGGGGTCAGCGAGCCGAGCTGGCGGAAGCGCTGGATCTGCTCGATCGACACCGACGCGAAGCCGGTGAGGTAGAGCAGCGCGTAGAGCAGCATCGAGCCGTGGCCGGCGGAGAGCACGAAGCGGTCGCGGTCGAACCAGTGCGGATCGGCGGGATCGAACTTGAGGACCCGGGTGAACAGCACCGTGGCGATGTCGGCGGCGCCCAGCGGCAGCCCCGGATGTCCCGACTTCGCCTTCTCGACGGCGTCCATGGCGAGGGCCCGGATCGCGTTCGCCATCCGGTCGTGCTCGGCGCGGGAGAGGGAAGAAATGGTCGGCCTCCTGTGTCGGATGCGGAGGGTCGGCGTCGGCCGCGGTGCACCTTCAGGGACCTGACGGAGTCGGGGGAGGCGGACGTCGCGACGGCACCGGCCGAAGGCCTCGTCGTTCGTGAGGCTTTTCGACCTGATAGGCAGGTCGCACCCCCCTGTCAACGCGGCAGCACGGGGCCGCGCGACCGCGTGCCGCGGGACTCGCGCCCTGGCTGTCCGGCCGGTGTGCACCGCATTGACGCGACGCTGCGAAAGCCCGTAAGCTTCGCGCTCCATCTGCTTGCCATATCATGCTTTCGGGCGACCCCGGAGCGACCGTGCCGGGAGCGACCTGAACGGGACGACCTGAACGGGACGACCTGAACGGGACGACCGGGACGGGACGACCGAGACGGGGGCGCCGGGACGAAGGCGGCCGGGCCGGCTCGGGGGAGACGGCCCGCGGCGGATGGAGGATGGCGGAGCGAGGGGCGCCATGACCGACACCAATGCCGCCGAGGCGGCCAGCACGCGGCTCCAGCGGGCGCTGGCCGCGCTGGAGGAGGCGGTCGAGCGCCGGCACGAGCTGGAGCGCGGCCGCGGCGTGCTGTCCGAGCAGGTCCACACGCTCGGGGTCGACCGGGCGCGGCTCGCCGACGCCCTCGACCGCCAGACGGCGCGGGCGGAGCGCCTGGACAGCGTCGGCCGCGAGGTGGCGGGGCGGCTCGACGAGGCGATCGCCACGGTCCGGACGGTGCTGACCGGCGGCGACGCCGGCTGACCGACGGGGGGACGGATGCGGCGAGGCGCGGCTCGGCACGGTCCCAGGCAGCGAGATCCCGCGCGACGAGATTCGGCGCCACAAGGTTTGCCATGGCCCATGTCAGCGTGACGATCAACGGCCGGCAGTACCGCATGGCCTGCGACGACGGGCAGGAGCACCATCTCGCCCGCCTCGCCCACGACCTCGACCAGCGCATCACCCGGCTGCGCACCAATTTCGGCGAGATCGGCGACATGCGCCTCACCGTGATGGCGGCGCTGCTGATCGCCGACGAGCTGTCGGAGTCGTCGCAGCGGGTGCGCAAGTTCGAGGAGGAGGTCGCCGGCCTGCAGGAGGCGCGCCGGGCGGCCTCCGAGCGCAGCCAGGCGACCACGGCGGCGATCGCGGCGGCGCTCGACTCGGCGGCCGAGCGCATCGAGCGCGTCACCCGCACCCTCAACCAGGGCTCCGACGGCCACGAGCTGCCGGCCGGCTGACCGCCGCTCCGTCACTCTTTCGCAACGGATTCGCAACCGATGCCGGTTCCTCTCCTCGGCCGGGTGGCGGTGCGGGGGCCGAGCGACTAGATTGGGTCGTGCGGGGCTGCGGGGTGCGTTAGGGGTCTTTTCCCCGGGGCCTTATCGATCCTGAAGGGAGCTGTCCCTGGCCGGGCCCGTGGGCCCGGACATATGGCGCCCACCTACCATGGTAGGGAACCCGGGATCGCTTACTCCGACGGCTTTTGCGGCTCCGCACTCCTTCTCTCTCGCAGCACTCTTCCGCTCGCCCGGCGTGAATCCCGAATCATGACATCGAAGCCCCCGATCGATCCGGTCGCCGCCGAGAAGGCGGCGCTCCGCAGGGCGGCGCTCGACCGCCGCGACGAGATCCCGGCCGAGCATCGTGCCGCCGCGGCGGCGGCGATCGCCGCCCGCCCCCTGCCCGTCCCGGTCACGGCCGGCACCGTCGTGTCCGGCTACATGGCGATCCGCAGCGAGCTCGACCCGGCCCCGCTGATGCGCCGCTTCGTCGAGAACGGCACCGGCCTCGCCCTGCCGGTGGTGCGCGGGCGCGGACAGCCGCTCGCCTTCCGGGCCTGGGCCCCCGGCGTGCCGCTGGTGACGGCCGGCTTCGGCCTGCTGGAGCCCGCCCCCGAGGCGCCCGAGGTGGTGCCCGACGTGCTGCTGGTGCCGCTCGCCTGCTTCGATCGCACCGGCCACCGGATCGGCTACGGCGCCGGCCATTACGACACGACGCTGGCGGCGCTGCGGGCGGAGCGGCCGGTCGTCGCCATCGGCATCGCCTTCGCGGCCCAGGAGATCGCCCGGGTTCCGGCGAACGGCCGGGACGCGCGGCTCGATCTCGTGCTAACGGAGGCCGAGGTCATCGATTGTCGCTAGGGCACGAGGCCGGACCGCGGCCCCCGGGTCGCGGCACCCGGGTCGCGAATCGATCGTGCAGGGCGGCCGTGGATAGAGAGCGCGGTGGTCGCGGTCCGGTGCCGACCGGGCCCCACGCCGCCAGAACATTTCGGGACGTGCGAGCGTGCGGATTCTCTTCATCGGCGACGTGGTCGGTCGCAGCGGCCGGGCCGTGGTGCTGGACAAGCTTCCCGAGCTGGTGCGCGACTGGAGGCTCGACTTCGTCGTCGTCAACGGCGAGAACGCGGCCGGCGGCTTCGGCATCACCGAGCTGATCTACCACGACCTGCTCGCCGCCGGGGCCGACGCGGTGACGCTCGGCAACCACTCGTGGGACCAGCGCGAGGCGCTGGTGTTCATCGAGCGGGCCGAGAAGCTGGTGCGGCCGCTCAACTACCCGCCCGGCACGCCGGGCCGCGGCGTCGCCCTGGTCGAGGCCCGCAACGGCGCCCGCGTGCTGGTGACCAACCTGCTCGGCCGCGTGTTCATGGATCCGCTCGACGACCCGTTCGCGGCGGTGGAGCGCGAGATCACGGCCTGCCCGCTGCGCGACGCCGCCGACGCCATCGTGGTCGACATGCATGCCGAGACGACCAGCGAGAAGCAGGCGATGGGCCACTTCCTCGACGGCAAGGCGAGCCTGGTGGTCGGCACCCACACGCACGCACCGACCGCCGACCACCGGATCCTGCCGGGCGGCACCGCCTTCATGACCGACGTCGGCATGACGGGCGACTACGACACCGTCATCGGGATGGCCAAGGACGAGCCGCTCAACCGCTTCCTGCGGCGCATCCCGGGCGGCCGCTTCGAGCCGGGCGCCGGCCCCGCCACGCTGTGCGGCCTCGCGGTCGAGACCGACGACAGGACCGGCCTCGCCGCCAGGGTGGCGCCGGTGCGGATCGGCGGCACCCTGGAGGCCGCCGTGCCGGCCTTCTGGGCCGCCTGACCGGCGGCCGCACCGCCCGACCGACCCGGCCGCCGCCGTCACGCGCCCGCCGTGTTGCCGGGCCATATGGCATCCGGCTGACCAATTCGGTGGTCATTCCGGGGCGGCGCGCAGCGCCGAACCCGGAATCCAGCCGAGAACCCGGAGGCTGTCGCTGGATTCCGGGTTCGCGGCTTCGCCGCGCCCCGGAATGACGGCGAACGGATCACCCGGAAACAGTATCAGAGGTCCGGTTCCGCAGCCGGAAGGAGGTTTCGCCATGCCCGGACACCCGCCCCCGCTCTCCCGCCGCACCCTGCTGACCGGCGCCGCCGCGCTCGCCGGCGCGACCCTCGCCGCCGCGTCGCCGGCGCTCGCCCGGGCGCCGATGCGCGGCACCCCGGCCCCGGGCTTCTACCGGTTCCGGCTCGGCGCCTTCGAGCTGACCGTCGTCTCCGACGGCCCGCTGGCGCTCGGCGCCCCCAAGGACGACCTCCTGATCGGCCTGTCGGGCGAGGCCTTCGCCAAGGTGCTGGCCGACAACTTCCTGCCGGCCGACATGCAGCTCGACCAGAACGTCCTGGTGGTCAACACCGGCGAGCGACTGGTGCTGTTCGACACCGGCCTCGGCTCGGCCAGGACCATGGGGCCGCACAGCGGACGGCTGCCGGCGAACCTCGCCGCCGCCGGCATCGCGCCCGCCGACATCGACGCCGTGGTGCTGACCCACGCCCATCCGGACCACTGCTTCGGCCTGGTGGCGGACGACGGCAGCCGCGTGTTCCCCAATGCGCAGGTCCATCTCGCGCAGGCCGATCTCGACTTCTGGACCGACCAGGGCAAGCTCGGCGACGACGGGCTGAAATGGATGATCGAGGGCGCCCGCCGGCACCTGCTCCCCTACCGCGACCGCATGGTGTTCGTGCGCGACGGCGCCGAGGTGCTGCCCGGCATCCGGGCGATCGCCGCGCCCGGCCACACGGTCGGCCACACCGTCTACATGATCACGTCGGACGGCAAGGCGCTGCTCAATGCCGGCGATCTCGGCCACCATCACGTGCTCAGCCCCGAGCGGCCGCGCCTCGCCTTCGCGTTCGACACCGACGGCGCCCGCGCGGTGGAGAGCCGGCTGCGCCTCTACGACATGCTGGCAACCGACCGGATCCCGTTCGTCGGCTACCACTTCCCGTGGCCGGGCGTCGGCCATGTCGGCCGCCACGGGGACGCGTTCCGCTACTACCCGGCGCCGATGCGCACGGTGCTCTGAGGCGGCGGCCGGGCGGGCGCCGCCCGGCCCCGCCCCTTGCGGGCCGGGCCCGAATATGGCTTTTGCCGGCGCGCCTCGCTATATCTGGCGCCTCACGCGATCCCGAGACGCCGGCGCGCACGCATCCCGCGGTTGCGGCGCGGCGCCCTGACAAGACCGAGCCCGACAGGACCCGACCATGGCCGGACATTCCCAGTTCAAGAACATCATGCACCGCAAGGGCCGGCAGGACGCGATGAAGTCCAAGCTGTTCGGCAAGCTGGCCCGCGAGATCACGGTCTCGGCCAAGCTCGGCACGCCGGATCCGGCCATGAACCCGCGCCTGCGCGCCGCCATCATCGCGGCCCGCGCCGAGAACATGCCGAAGGACAACATCGAGCGCGCCATCAAGAAGGCGTCGGGCGGCGAGGCGGAGACCTACGACGAGATCCGCTACGAGGGCTACGGCCCGGGCGGCGTCGCCGTGATCGTCGAGGTGCTGACCGACAACCGCAACCGCACCGCCTCGGACGTGCGCTCCTACTTCACCAAGTCGGGCGGCAACCTCGCCGAGACCGGCGCGGTGTCGTTCATGTTCGACCGCCTCGGCGTGATCGAGTACGGCCCCGAGGTCGCCTCGGCCGACGCCATGCTGGAGGCGGCGATCGAGGCCGGCGCCGACGACGTGGTGTCGTCGGAGGGCGGCCACGAGATCTACGCCTCGCAGGAGACCTATCGGGACGTCGCCAAGGCCCTGGAGGCGACGTTCGGCGAGCCCAGGAAGGCCGCGCTGGTGTGGAAGCCGCAGAACTCGGTGGCGGTCGACGACGAGCAGGCCGAGAAGCTGTTCAAGCTGATCGAGACGCTGGAGGAGCACGACGACGTCCAGCACGTCTACGCCAATTTCGAGGTCTCCGAAGCCGCCATGGCCAAGATGGGGGCGTGAGGCACCTCGTATCCCCCACCCCCGTCATGGCCGGGCTCGTCCCGGCCATCCACGCCTTCACTGCCGAACGGCGCCCGAGACGTGAATGCCCGGCACAAGGCCGGGCACGACGAATCCGAACCAGGTCTCCTGATCACTTCCCCTCGAACACCGGCTTGCGCTTCTGCTTGAAGGCGCGCAGGCCCTCCAGGTAGTCCTGGCTGTCGTAGACGACGCGGCGCAGGCCCTGCAGGCGCTCGAAGCCTTCGGGGCTCACCGGGTGGGCGCCTTCGAGGATGCGCAGCTGCTCCTTCATCACCGAGACGGCGAGCGGCGCGTTGGCGGCGATGTCCCTGGCGATGCCGTAGGTGACGGTCTCCAGCTCCTCCACCGGCACGATGTGGTTGACCATGCCGAGGTCGAAGGCGCGGGCGGCGCTCACCGGCTTCGCCGTGAACGCCATCTCGCGCACCGTGCAGGCCGGCGCCGCGTTGAGGAAGGTGAGCATGCCGGAGATGTTGTAGGGCACCGACAGCTTGGCCGGCGTGATGGCGAAGCTCGCGGTCGGGGCGATCACGATGATGTCGCAGGCGAGCACCACCTCGCAGGCGCCGCCCCACACGCTGCCCTCGACCATGGCGATCACCGGGATCGGGTAACGCGAGATCTCGCGCACCAGATGGCGCACCGGGTCGTCCCAGCCGAGCGGGTCGCGGTGCCCCTCGGGCAGCTCGTCGATGTTGAAGCCGGCCGACCACACCTTGACGCCGGGCTGCGCCCGGATCACCACGGCGCGCAGGTGGTCGTCGCGGAAGGCGGCCAGCGCGTCGCACAGCTCGCCGATCAGCGCGCTCGACAGCGCATTGCGCTTCTCGGCGTTGTCGAGCGTGACGGTGCCGACGAAGCCGTCGCGCGACGTGCTGATCAGGGCCATTGCGGGTCTCCGGAAGGATCGAGGTGCGGCACGGCCTAGCTGATTTGCCGCCGATCCGGCAGTCGGAAGAATGCGGGGCGCGGGGTGGGGCTCGAGCCTCGGTCGTTCCGGGGGCGCCGCGCAGCGGCGACCCCGGAATCCAGCGGCGAACTCCGAGAACCGGGCTGGAGTCCGGGGTTCGCGCGTTCAGCGCGCCCCGGAATGACCCGGGATGCAGCTCACGCCGTGAACACGCACCAGACCATGGCGCCGGGCTCGTGCTTGGCCTGCGACTTCGCCCGCGCCATCGCGGCGTGGATCTTGTCGAGGTCGCTGGTCACGGTGCCGGGGGCGAGCTCCAGCACGGCGGCGCTGCAGCGGAGCAGGTCGAAGCGGCGGCTGCGGCCGTCGCGGTCGCGCCCGGTGATGAAGCCGAGCCGCTGGTCCTCGAGCCCGTAGAGCTTGCGCGCCTCGCGCCGGAACTCGTCGAGGAGGTCGGCGAGCGTGGCGCGCAGGATCGCCGGATCGTGGTCGCGGAAGCCGGCGAAGAAGTCGTCGCCGCCGACATGGCCGAGCAGCACGCCGGGGCCGCCGAGCGAGCGCCGCATCAGCGTGGCGAACAGCGAGATCGCGCGGTCGCCGTGCGGAAAGCCGTAGCGGTCGTTGAACGGCTTGAAGTCGTCGAAGTCGAAGTAGCAGAGATGGCGGAGCGCGTCGCCGTCGAGCGCGTTGACGGCGACGAAGTCGGTGATCGACAGGTTGCCGGGCAGCTCGGTGAGCGGGTTCTGGTCCTGCGCCTGCTGGATCTTCTTGTCGTTGATGACCGACAGCAGCGCCGCCGTGGACAGCACCCCGATGTATTCGAGGTTCTCGGTGACGATCACGCCGTCCGAGCCCTGGGCGGTGGCGAACACCTCGAGGATGTGCTCGGCGTCGCTGGCGATGTCGACGATCGGACAGGGGGTGACGAAGGACGAGATGCGGCGCTGATAGGCGCGGTTGTTGAGCAGGTCGCGGCCGAACGGCATGTAGATGTACTGCTTGAGGTCGCGCTCGTGGATGAGGCCGCGCGGCTCGCCGGCGTCGTCGACCACCGGGAAGAAGTGCTCCTGCGGAGCCTGGCGGAACAGCTCGAAGACGGCCGGCAGCTCGGCGTCGATCGTCACGGTCGGCAGCGCCGCCATCTGGTTGCGGATCAGGAGCTCGTCGGTCTTGCGGTCGCGCCGGTGCTTGGCCCGGGCCGTCACCACGTGCGGATAGGTCGACAGAATCTCGGAGATCTCGCAGGTCGGGCGGGCGACGAACCAGCCCTGGACGAGGTCGCAGCCGGCCTCGCGGCAGGCGATGTACTCGGCCTCGGTCTCCACCCCCTCGGCGATCACCCGGATGCCGAGCACGTGGGCGAGGCTCGAGATGGTCGTCACCAGCAGCCGCTTGCGCTGGCTCTGCGCCATGTCGCGGATGAAGTGGCCGTCGATCTTGATGTAGTCGATGCCGTGGTCGCACAGCAGCTTGAGCTCGGAGACGCCGAGCCCGAAATCGTCGATGGCGAGCCGCCCGCCCATGGTGCGCAGCGTGCCGACCACCGCCCCGAAGGTCGGCTCGGCGTCGTTGTCGTAGCGCTCGGACAGCTCGAAGCACAGGGTGGAGGCCGGGATGCGCTTGCTCTCCAGTACCTTGGCGACCGAGCCGAGAATCTGGTGGCCGGCCGACAGGGCGCGGCCGTCGAGATTGATGAACAGCTTCTTGCCGGCCGCGTCGGGCAGGCTGGCGAACTTGGTGATGGCGCGGGCGTGCAGCATCTGCTCGAGCGGCACCAGCACGTCGGCCTCCGCCGCGTGGTCGAGAAGCGCGATCGGCGAGGCGAGCCCGAGGCGGTCGAAGCCGCGCATCAGCGCCTCGTAGCCGTAGACATAGCCGGTGTTGATCTCGACGATCGGCTGCAGTGCGTAGTCCACCACCAGCTTGGCGAGCGGGACGATGTGGTCGCGGCCGAGCCGCGGCAGCATGGGGGCGCCTGCCGACGGCAGAGCAGGAAGCGGTACGGTCATGACATCCTCGCGGAGCCCTGGCGCGGTCGTCGGCGGCTCCGGGACGGCAGACTAACCCGCGGCGCTATTCGGCCATGTGACGGTTCGGTAAAACCCGACCGCTCGGTTTACGAAGGGTTTACGGCCGCCGCCGCGCCGATCCCGGGCATTCGACCGAGCCGGACCGGTCGATTTCGCCGGCGGCTGGTATAAGACTGGCCACCATGCGCGCAGCGATTCGTATCCTCGGGATCGACCCCGGCCTCCGCCGGACCGGCTGGGGCGTCATCGACGTCGAGGGCAACCGGCTCGCCTTCGTGGCCTGCGGCTCGGTGGCGAGCGACGACCGCGCCAGCATGGGCGAGCGGCTGGTCTCGATCCACGACGGGCTCGCGCGGGTGATCGGCAGCTTCGGCCCGGCCGAGGCCGCGGTCGAGCAGACCTTCGTCAACAAGGACGCGAGCGCCACCCTGAAGCTCGGCCAGGCGCGCGGCGTCGCCCTGCTGGTGCCGGCGCTGGCCGGGCTCAGCGTCGCCGAGTACGCGCCCAACCTGGTGAAGAAGACCATCGTCGGCGCCGGCCACGCCGAGAAGGACCAGATCCGCATGATGATCGGCATCCTGCTGCCGAAGGCCGATCCCGGCACCCACGACGCCGCCGACGCGCTGGCCATCGCGGTCTGCCACGCCCACCACCGCACCAGCGCCGTGGCGCGGGCGGCGCTCCTGAAGGCGGCCGGGGGATGAGAGCGATGGCGGGTCGGACATCTCCTCGGATGAAGGGTGAGGGTTTCGACGGGCGGGGCCGCATCCTGCTCCCTCCCCCCTCGCGGGGGAGGGAACGAACAACACCAACGCTCTCGCCTGGGCGCCATGCCTCGCGAGCACGGCCATGATCGGCAAGCTCAAGGGCGTGATCGACTCCTACGGCGAGGACTTCGTCATCCTCGACGTGCACGGCGTCGGCTATCTGGTGCACTGCTCGGCCCGCACCCTGCAGGCGCTGCCGGCGGAGGGCGAGGCCGCGGTGCTGTCGATCGAGACGCATGTGCGCGAGGACCAGATCCGGCTGTTCGGCTTCCTGTCGGACGTCGAGCGGGAGTGGTTCCGGCTCCTGCAGACCGTGCAGGGGGTCGGCACCAAGGTGGCGCTCGCCGTGCTGTCGACCCTGCCGCCGGCCGAGCTCGCCTCGGCGGTGGCGATGCGCGACAAGGCCATGGTGGCGCGCGCGCCCGGCGTCGGCCCCAAGGTCGCCGAGCGCATCTGCACCGAGCTGAAGGACAAGGCGCCGGCCTATGCGGCCATCGACCCGGCGGTGGCGAAGCTGTCCGGCGCGCTCGCCGACAGGCGGGCGCCGCAGCCGGTCGCCGACGCGGTGTCGGCGCTGGTCAATCTCGGCTACGGCCAGCCGCAGGCGGCGGCCGCCGTGGCGGCGGCCGCCCGGGCCGCCGGCGAGGGCGCCGACACGGCGAAGCTGATCCGCCTCGGCCTGAAGGAGCTCGCGACGTGATGGATGCGAGGGCGACGGCGCTGTCGGCGCAGGACCAGGAGCTGATCGACGCCGCCTGCGAGGCGATCCGGCAGCGCTACCGCAACGACTGGCAGGAGGTCGGCGCGGCGCTGCGCAGCCGCTCCGGCCGGATCGTCACCGGCGTCAATCTCGACGCCTATCTGGGCCGCATGGCGGTGTGTGCCGAGGCGGTGGCGCTCGGCAAGCTGGTCACCGACCTGGGCGAGACCGGCATCGACACCATCGTGGCGGTGCGCCACCCGCGGCCGCACGAGCCCGACCAGACGATCCGGGTCGTCTCCCCCTGCGGCAGCTGCCGCGAGCTGATCTGCGACTACGACCCCGACGCCCGCGTCGTCATCATGGGCGAGACCGGACCGATCGTGGTGCCGATCGGGGCGCTGCTGCCCAACAAGTACAACCGGGGGACCGGGCTGTGACGGCGCGGAAAGCCGATCGGACCGGGCCCGAACCCTCTCCCCTCGTGGGAGAGGGTGCCCGAGCGAAGCCCGGGCGGGTGAGGGGGCGCTCCACGCGCTCGGAATTTGCGGCCAGCCCCCTCACCCGTCTCGCCGCTGCGCGGCGAGCCACCCTCTCCCGCAAGGGGAGAGGGAAGGGGCCGCGCGCCGGCGGGTTCCTCCGAACCGTTCAGCCGAAGGCAGTGTGATGGCCCCTCCCCCCCGCCGGCTGGTCACCGCCGAGCGCCGCGACGAGGATGCGGCCGAGACCTCGCTGCGCCCCCAGAAGCTCGACGAGTTCGTCGGCCAGGCGCAGGCGCGCAAGAACCTCACGGTGTTCATCGAGGCGGCGCGGGCCCGCAAGGAGGCGCTCGACCACGTGCTGTTCGTCGGCCCGCCCGGGCTCGGCAAGACGACGCTCGCCCAGATCGTCGCCCGCGAGCTCGGCGTCAGCTTCCGCTCGACCTCCGGCCCGGTGATCGCCAAGGCCGGCGACCTCGCCGCCCTCCTCACCAACCTGGAGGAGCGCGACGTCCTGTTCATCGACGAGATCCACCGGCTCAACCCGGCCGTGGAGGAGATCCTCTATCCGGCCATGGAGGACTTCCAGCTCGACCTGATCATCGGCGAGGGGCCGGCGGCCCGCTCGGTGAAGATCGACATCGCGAAGTTCACGCTGGTCGGCGCGACCACCCGGGCGGGGCTGCTGACGAATCCGCTGCGCGACCGCTTCGGCATCCCGATCCGGCTCGCCTTCTACACCGAGCAGGAGCTGGAGCTGATCGTCGCCCGCGGCGCCCGGGTGCTCGGCGTGCCGATGACCCGGGACGGCGCCAACGAGATCGCCCGCCGCGCCCGCGGCACGCCGCGCATCGCCGGCCGCCTGCTGCGCCGGGTGCGCGACTTCGCCCAGTACGAGAAGGCCGCCGCCGTCGACCGCCCGGTCGCCGACCGCGCCCTGCAGGCGCTCGAGGTCGACGCCTCCGGGCTCGACGCCATGGACCGGCGCTACCTGTCGGTGATCGCCCTCAACTACGGCGGCGGCCCGGTCGGTATCGAGACCATCGCGGCGGCGCTCTCCGAGCCGCGCGACGCGCTGGAGGAGATCATCGAGCCCTACCTGATCCAGTGCGGCTTCATCCAGCGCACCCCGCGCGGGCGCCTGCTCACCGGCCACGCCTTCCGCCATCTCGGCCTCGCCGAGCCGGCCCGCGACCCCGCCCAGTTCGGCCTGTTTTCCGAGCCGGAGGATCCCTGATGACCTCCGATCTTCTCGCCCGGATGCGTCGGAACCCGGCCGGAGATTGGACCATCGGGGGCGTCGAGGCGGTCTGTCGTGAGCATGGATTGCTGTTCCGGCCCGGCAGGGGGACCTCCCATGCTCATGCCAAGCATCCATCTTCACGAGAGATTTTGACGATCCCTGCGCATCGGCCGATCAAGCCGGTCTACATCCGGAAGCTCGTGCGTTACATTGAGAGCGGAGGAACGCCCCGATGACGCTCGAATATGCGGTTCGGATCGAACGGCTCGCCGAGGCGGACGGCGGCGGCTATGTCGCGACCGTGCCCGACCTTCCCGGATGCATGTCGGACGGTGAGACGCCCGAGGAGGCGCTCCGGAACGTCCAGGAGGCGATCGCCTCGTGGATCGAGGCGGCGAGCGCGTGGGACACCGAAGTTCCCCGTCCGTCCCCGCCCTTGGCCCGCGTCGGGTAGGAGCGACCTCGCTATATCTTCTTGAAGCATATTCGGAATCTAATCGCCCCTCGGAAACGTCGAACCTCTTCGGCGAACGCTGCGACCAAGTCCCTGACGGTAAGGCGCCCGAAGAGCGCCCGCGACAGGGGGTGGTGCATGAGCTTCATCGACGACGCCAAGCACTGGGCCACCATGCCGGTGCCCGGAGGCGCCCGCGGCGCCGCGCAGGACGCCCTCTACGAGGCGATGCCGGTCCCGGATCTCGCCGCCCTGTGGTGCCGGCTGCAGGCGCTCGGTCTCAAGGACCAGACCGAGGAGTCGTGGGGCGCGACGCTCTATTTCGACCATCTGCCGCACGACGCGCCCGACCGCGCCCTCGACATGGCCCTGCAGGTGCTGGCCTCCGACGTCGAGACGCGGGTGAAGATGCAGCTCGGCGAGAAGTTCATGGCGGCGCTCGTCTACAACCATGCCGGCCGGCTGATCGACCGCATCGAGGCCGAGGCGGCCGGCAATGCGCGCCTGCGCTGGCTGCTCGGCGCCGTCCACTGGTGGGCCCCCAGCCGCGACCTCAAGGCGCGCCTCGCCCGGATCGCCGACGAGGCGGCCTGGCGGGCCGACGAGAGTCTTCGCGACACGCCCCCGGTGCGCATCGACTACGCGAGCCTGTCCGTCGACGCGCTCGCCCGCGCCTGGGTCGAGCAGCACGGCAGGCCCGAGAAGGACCGCGACGCCAACTGGCACGCCCTCGCCGACTTCGAGCGCCGGCTCCTCGACCGCGATCCGGACCGGGCGCTCGACCTCGTCGTCGCCGTGCTGGCCATCGAGACCGACCCCAACCTCCTGTCGCTGCTCGCCGCCGGGCTGCTGGAGGACCTCATCGGCCCGGAGACCATCGCCCGGGTCGAGCGCGAGGCGTCGAACAATCCCGCCTTCCGGGCCCTGCTCGGCGGCGTCTGGTATCACAACGAGACCGAGGACCTGCGCGCCCGCCTCGACGCCATCGTCAACGCGGCGGCGTGAGGCGCCCGCCCGCGGCGCGCACGCGGCGGGCCGTTGTCCGGCCCGGCCCGAGCGTCTAAACCGCCCGCGGCGGCCGCGATGCGCCGCCGCACGGACGGACCGCTCATGACCGACATCCTGACGGCGGGTCTCGACGGCGAGATCCGCGACGGCCGGCACCGGCTCGCGGTGCGGGTCTATTACGAGGACACCGATTTCTCCGGCGTCGTCTACTACGCCAACTATCTCAGGTTCCTGGAGCGCGGGCGGAGCAACTATCTGCGCCTGCTGGGCGCCGACCAGCGCGCCCTGTTCGAGGAGACCGAGCGCGAGGCGCCGGGCTTCGCCTTCGTGGTGCGCTCGCTCCAGGTCGACTACCTGAAGCCCGCCCGCATGGACGACATCGTGGTCGTCACCACGGTGCCGGCCGAGGTGCGAGGCGCCTCGATCACGCTGAAGCAGACCGTCACCCGCGACGACGTCGTGCTGGTCGAGGCGAGCGTGAAGGTCGCCTTCGTGTCCGGCGGCCGCGCCCGGCCGATCCCCAAGGCGCTCCGCATCGCCATGACGGCCGACCAGGAGGGCGGCGCGCCCTGACCGCGCCTCAGCGCGGCGGCTCGACCTCGATGTCGAGGCGCATCCGCGCCAGGGCCTTCGGGCCGAGCGTCTCGAGGTCGCTCAGCCTGACCGTCTGGCCGGGGCGCGGCGACGCCGCGACGACGATGCGGCCGGGCCGGCGGACGAAGGCGGCGATCTTGTCCAGCGCGGCGGACGGCAGCGCGCTGCCGAACGCCTCGGCCGCCTGGGCCCGGGTCTCGGCGGCGAGCCGGTCGCGCGCCGCCGGAACGGTGACGCCCGCGGACTTGGCGAGATCGGCGTAGAAGCGGTCGGCGAAGCCGAGATCCGCGATGGTGACCTCGAACCCGCCGAGCCGGGCCCGGCCGGCCAGGATCGCGTCGGCGCGGTCGGGATCGGCCAGCGCGGCGGCGAGGTCGACGTCGTCGATCCGCACCGACGCCTCGATGCGTCCGGCGTCCGCCACGGCGAGCGCGGTGTCGTCGAGCACCAGCGCCCGGTCGGCCGGCAGCCAGCGCAGCTGCGTCGTCATGTCGGCCCGGATCGCCGTGTAGCCGAGATGGGCCAGAACCTCGCGGCCGTCCGCTCCGTCCCCCGGACCGACCGGCAGCGCCAGCCGGGTGACGGCGAGGGCGAGGCGTTCCGGCAGGCGGCCGGGCCGGTCGATCTCGATGTCGAGGGCGCCGAGCGTCACCGGGCCGTCGGGCGTCGCCGCGTCGAGGCCGGCGAGCCGCACGGCGCCGATCTGCGGCAGCAGGTCGACGATCCGGCTCGGCTCGATCTCGGGCCCGCGCCCGGTCTCGGCCGCGTCGAGGCCGAGATCGAGCAGCGCGGCGAAGTCCGCCTTCTCGACCGCCAGCCGGCCGAGCCGGACCGGGCCGTCCGGGGTCGACGCTTCGATGCCGGTGACCTCGAACAGGTCGAACCCGCTCGGCACCATGCCGCCGAGGGTCACGGCGGCGATCTTCAGGTCGACGTCCGGGCCCGTCACGGCGATGTCGCGAAAGGCGACCGACTCGACCTTCAGGCCGCGCAGCAGGCCGCGGTACCAGCGCACGAGCCTGGCGACCACGGCCTGGTCGGGCTGCGCGCCGGCCTGCAACTCGGTGGCGAGCGCGGCCAGGTCGGTGGGCATCGGCTCGGCCGGAACCGCCAGGGTCACGGGGCCGACCTCGTAAGTGCCGAGCCGGACCGTCACGGCGGGCGTGACGATCTCCATCCCGTCGATCGAGGCCGAGGTCATCACCCGCCGGGCCGTGCCGTCGCCGCCCGTGACGATCCGCAGGCTCTCGCCGATGTCGAGGTCCTGGTAGCGGACGGCGCCGGTCTTCACCCGCACCGGCGTGGCGGGATCGGGCGCCGCGGTCCCGACGATCGAGGCCATGCGCGCCGTGCCGATGACGCCGCGGGCCAGCCGGCTGAGCACGAAGCCGCTCAGCACCTGCTCGGTCTTCGCCGTCCTGTCGGTGACCGTGAGGGTCTCGATCGTCACCAGGTCGGCGGCGACCTCGCGGAACAGGTCGGGCCACGGCCGGGTGGTCGCCGCGCCTTCCGCGAGGGCGCGGTAGAGCTCCTCGGGAATCCGGACACCGTCGAGGGTGATGCGCGGAATCTGCCAGCTCTGGGTCCCCACCGTCGCCGTGACGGTCTCGATGGCGAGGCGGGAGGCGACGACGGTGCCGCCCTCGCGGCTGAACCCGGCGAAGGCGGCGCGGCCGATGGCGAGCGCGCTGCCGTCCGGACCGCCCAGCGTCACGTCCTTGATCTCGATGGTGCCGGCCCGCATCCGCGCCACCGCCGCACCGGCGTCGCGAACCGCGTCGCCGAGGCCCTGCGCGTCGGCGCCGGTCCCCAGGAGCGCGAGGCCGCATCCCACGGCCAGGGCCTGCCACCGGGTCGTTCTCATCGAGGAGCCTCGTTCGGTCGGAGCGATGTCGGCCGTCTGCGGCGCCCGCCGCCGGGCCGCCGACGACTATATACGGGCCGGTCGCGCGATTGTTGATGAGGCATTCGCGGCGCGCTCGGTTCCTATCGACGCCGCCGGTGCCCTCATGTAAGCCTCCTTCACATGAGCGGGTCGCAGGCATGAGCTGGTCCAAATCCGATCGCGACGGCTCCGGCCGCGACGGGCCGCGCGGCTATCACCACGGCAACCTCAAGGAGGCGCTGATCCGCGCCGCCCTGGAGCTGATCGCCCAGAAGGGGCCGGCCGGCTTCACCTTCGCCGAGGCCGCCCGCTGGGCCGGGGTCAGCCCGGCCGCGCCGTACCGACATTTCCGCGATCGCGACGAGCTGATGGCCGACGTCGCGCGGCGCGGCTTCGAGGCCTTCGAGCAGGCGCTGGCGCGGGCCTGGGACAACGGCCGGCCCGACCCGTCGACCGCCATGGACCGGCTCGGCAAGGCCTATCTCGCCTTCGCGCGCACCGAATCCGCCTACTACTCGGCGATGTTCGAGGCGGGCGTGCGCCCCGACGCCACCCCGGAGCTGCGCGCCGCCGGCGACCGCGCGTTCGGGGTGCTGCGCACCGCCTGCGAGGCGCTCGCCGCCACCCTGCCGACCGCCGTCCGGCCGCCCGGCCTGATGATGGCGCTGCACATCTGGTCGCTCGCCCACGGCATCGCGTCGCTGTTCGGCCGCGGCGATGCCGCCCGCCGCTCGCTGCCGATGACGCCCGAGGAGCTCCTGGAGGCCGGCGTGCTGGTCTATCTGCAGGGGCTCGGCGTGCGGCCGCCCGGCTGACGCCGGCGGGGTGCGGCCGCCGGGCCGGCCCCCGCGGGTCACGATCGCGCGACCCGGAGCGCCGGACGCCCCGGCGACCTTGCACACGATCCCGGCGAAGCCACGTCTTCGAGCAACCGTCCGATCACTGCGGAGCGGGCCCGCGGTGTGGCGCGCCGCCGCAGGCGGGCCGCCCGAAAACCGCGCCCGGGCGACCCGGCCCCGCTTGACAACCCCGGGGCCCGATCGTATCTATGTAAATGTAATTAACATTCACCACGAGGACCCCTGCGAGGACCGCCATGCCCTTGGTTGCGAAACTGGACGATCTCGGTTCCGGCGCCTGGATCGCGCTCACGATCCTCGGATTCGTGTTCTGGTGGCCGATCGGCCTGGCGCTTCTCGCCTTCACCTTCTGGAGCGGACGCATGAGTTGCTGGAACGGGCGCGGGATGTCCCGCTGGCAGGCCAAGATGGAGCGGATGCGCGACCGCATGGACCGCGGCGGCGGCGACTGGTTCGGCGCCCCGACGAGCGGCAACCGTGCCTTCGACGAGTACCGCACCGAGACGCTCCGGCGGCTGGAGGAGGAGCAGCGCGAGTTCAAGGACTTCCTCGAGCGCCTGCGGATGGCCAAGGACAAGGCCGAGTTCGACCAGTTCATGGCCGAGCGCCGCGGCCGCTCCTCGGCCGACGTCGCCCAGCCGCAGGGCTGAGCCGACCGCGCCTGGGTCCGGCGCCGCCCCCCGCCGGACGCCCTTCTCGGCTTTCTCGACGGCCGCCGCCCCGACCGGGACGGCGGCCGCTTCGCATTCCGGACCGTGTCCGGAGGGATGCCGGCCGCGTTGTCATCCAGTCGTCACGCGGGCCGGACGCCGCACCGCAAGCATTCGAACGTAACGCGGGCGTAACGCGCGCCGCGCCGTCGCAGTCGTGAAACGGTCCATCCCTAGAACTTGCCCAAACTTCGCTCCGTTTACCGAGCATTAACCGCGGCGGCGTCGTACTGGCCGGCGGGACGGCGGGACGATGCCACGATTTGGTCACGTTTCGCCTGGAGTCGGTCGGCCGGGAATGGGGACGGCTCGCATCCATGCCCGAACGGAGCGCGGCGGCAGGGGCGGAACGCTTCGGCCGGCGCGATCTTTTTGCGACCGCCGGGCGGTGCCGCCGCCGGAGCGGCGCCGGAGAGCCTTGGAAACGAACGATGCCTGAAGCTGCCGGCGTGTCCGCCGATCTGTCGATCTTCACCCTGTTCTGGCAGGCCCACTGGGTCGTCAAGCTGGTGATGACCGGGCTGCTCGCCTGCTCCGTGTGGGTGTGGGCGATCGCCATCGAGAAGTTCCTGCTGCTGCAGCGGACCCGCTCGGCGATGAACAAGTTCGAGCAGGCGTTCTGGTCGGGCCAGTCGCTGGAGGAGCTCTACCGCTCGCTCGCCTCGCGGCCGAACCACTCCATGGCGGCCCTGTTCGTCGCCGCGATGCGCGAGTGGAAGCGCAGCTTCGAGGGGTCGAGCCGGTCCTTCGCCGGCCTGCAGATGCGCATCGAGAAGGTGATGGACGTCACCATCGCGCGCGAGGTCGAGCGGCTCGAGCGGCGGCTCCTGGTGCTGGCGACGGTCGGCTCGGCGAGCCCCTTCGTCGGCCTGTTCGGCACCGTCTGGGGCATCATGAACTCGTTCCAGTCGATCGCCGCGTCGAAGAACACCTCGCTCGCCGTGGTGGCGCCCGGCATCGCCGAGGCGCTGTTCGCCACCGCGATCGGCCTCGTCGCCGCCATACCGGCGACCATTTTCTACAATAAGTTCTCGTCCGAGGTGAACAAGCAGGCCTCGCGGCTGGAGGGGTTCGCCGACGAGTTCTCCGCGATCCTGTCGCGGCAGATCGACGAGCGGGCCTGACGCGCGGGCCCGAGGCGCCGCCGCCGGAGGGCCCTGCCTCCGGTGCGACAAGGCGCTGAAACAACGGTGGTTTCTCAGGCCGACCCCGGTGGGGACCGCGGTCGGACGGCTGGCACGGGGACGGGATCGGGATGGGAATGTCGATGGGCGGTGGCGGCGGGGGCAAGCGCCGCGGGCACCGCAACGCCGTGATGGCCGAGATCAACGTCACGCCCATGGTGGACGTGATGCTGGTGCTGCTCATCATCTTCATGGTGTCGGCCCCGCTGCTGACCGTCGGCGTGCCGATCGACCTGCCGCAGAGCCAGGCCAAGAGCCTCGACCAGGACAAGGAGCCCCTGACCATCACGGTCAACACCCAGGGGCAGGTCTATCTCCAGGAAAGCGAGATCCCGATCGACGAGCTGGTCGCCAAGCTGACCGCCGTGACCTCGGCACGCGGCGGCTACGAGGAGCGCATCTATGTGCGCGGCGACCGCAAGGTCGACTACGGCACGGTCATGCGGGTGATGGGGCGGCTGTCGGCGGCCGGCTTCAAGCGCGTCGCCCTCGTCACCGAGGTCGAGCAGGGGTCCTGACCGGTTGCGCAAGGCGCTGACCATATCGGCGATCGGCCACGCGGTCCTCATCCTGTGGGGCATGATCGCCTTCGTGGTGCGGCCGCTGGAGGCCAACACATCGGAATCGCTGCCGGTCGACATCATCTCGGACAGCGAGTTCTCGCAGATCACCGCCGGCGTGAAGACCGCCAAGAAGGCCGAGACGCCGAAGCCGCTGGTCGAGAAGCTGGGCGAGCAGAAGCCGGTCGAGGAGCTCACCAAGATCGAGAAGAAGCCGGCGATCCAGACCGCCTCGGCCGAGCCGATGCCGATTCCGCCGGAGCCCAAGAAGCCCGACCCCAAGCCGCAGCAGGCCAAGGCCGAGCCGGAAAAGAAGCCGGAGCCGGAGAAGAAGGCCGAGCCCGAGAAGGTGAAGCCGGCCGAGGCCAAGCCCGCCGAGGCGCCGCCGCCCGACCCGATCGCCGAGGCGATGAAGAAGGCCGAGGAGCAGCGCAAGAAGGACGAGCAGAAGCGCAAGGCCGAGGAGCAGAAGAAGAAGCTCGAGGAGCAGAAGCGCCGGGCCGAGGAGCAGAAGCGCAAGCAAGAGCAGCAGCGCAACGCCTTCGACCCGTCGAAGATCGCCGCCCTGCTCGACAAGCAGTCGCCGCGGCGCGAGGCCGCGACCGGCGACACGCTCAACCAGACCGCGTCGCTCGGGCTGCCGACCGGCCGCGCCGCCACCCTGACCCAGAGCGAGATCGACGCCCTGCGGGCCCAGATCCAGGCGTGCTGGAACCCGCCGGCCGGGGCCGTCGACGCCCGCGAGCTGATCGTCCGGGTGCGGCTGCAACTGCGCCAGGACGGCTCCCTGCAGGCCGACCCGACCCTGATGAACCGCGGCGGCCACCCCGCCTTCCAGATCGCCGCCGAGGCCGCCATGCGGGCGATCCGGCGCTGCCAGCCCTATCGTCTCCCCATCGCCAAGTACGATGTGTGGAAGGATGTTGAAGTCACGTTCGATCCCCGCGATATGTTCCGGGGCTGACGGCCCGGCCCGGGTCGCGCGATTCTGCCGTCTCCTTGCCGCGATCCGGCCGTAGAGCCGTCCCCGGCTCCGCCTGCGGGCACCCTCCGCCCTCCGGGCGCAAAAGGATGAATCCCGATGCTCGTGCGTTTCTCCCGACGCCGCCTGCTGCTCGCGTCCGCCGCCGCGGCGGGGGCCGGCGCACTCTCCGGCCTGCCCGGCCACGAGGCCCTGGCACAGCTGCGCATCGACGTCACCCAGGGCAACGTCCAGCCGGTGCCGATCGCCATTCCGGACTTCGTCGGCGGCAGCCCGGCCGACGTCGAGGCGGCGCGCGGCATCAGCCAGATCATCACGGCGAACCTGCGCCGCTCCGGCCTGTTCGCCCCGATCGATCCGGCCGCCTATATCGAGCGCATCACCACCATCGACACCCAGCCGCGCTTCCCCGACTGGCGCGCCATCAACGCCCAGGCGCTGGTGACCGGCCGGCTGACCCGCCAGGCCGACGGCCGGCTCAAGGCCGAGTTCCGGCTGTGGGACGTCTTCGGCGCCGCCCAGCTCACCGGCCAGCAGTACTTCACCTCGCCCGACAACCTGCGCCGCATCGCCCACATCATCTCGGACGCCATCTACGAGCGGCTGACCGGCGAGAAGGGCTATTTCGACACCCGCATCGTCTTCGTCGACGAGACCGGGCCGAAGGAGCGCCGCATCAAGCGGCTCGCCCTGATGGACCAGGACGGCGCCAATGTCCGCTACCTCTCCCGCGGCGACGACCTGGTGCTGACCCCGCGCTTCTCGCCGACGACCCAGGAGATCACCTACATGTCGTTCGGGCAGGGCGACCCGCGGGTCTACCTGCTCAACGTCGAGACCGGCCAGCGCGAGATCGTCGGCAACTTCCCGGGCATGACCTTCTCGCCGCGCTTCTCGCCGGACGGCCAGCGCGTCATCATGAGCCTGCAGCAGGGCGGCAATTCCAACCTGTTCGTGATGGATCTGCGCTCCAAGGCGACCACCCGGCTCACCGACACGCCGGCGATCGACACGGCGCCGTGCTTCTCGCCGGACGCCTCGCGCATCTGCTTCGAGTCCGACCGCGGCGGCAAGCAGCAGATCTACGTCATGTCGGCCGGCGGCGGCGGCGCCCAGCGCATCAGCTTCGGCGACGGCTCCTACTCGACCCCGGTGTGGTCGCCGCGCGGCGACTTCATCGCCTTCACCAAGCAGGGCGGCGGCCGCTTCGGCATCGGCATCATGAAGCCGGACGGCTCCGGCGAGCGCCTGCTGACCGACGGCTACCACAACGAGGGCCCGACCTTCGCGCCCAACGGCCGGGTGATCATGTTCTTCCGCGACCCCGGCTCGGGCCCGGCCCTCTACACGGTCGACATCACCGGCCGCAACGAGCAGCGCGTCCGCACCCCGAGCTTCGCCTCCGACCCGGCTTGGTCGCCGCTCTTGAGCTGAGGCTCGCGCCGAGCCCCCCGACCTCTCCCCGCGCGCGGGGAGAGGTGGGGGGTGGGGGGGGGGGGGGGGGCGGCCGGGGGGGGGGGGGGGGGGGGGGCGCGCGGGGCGCCCCCCCCCGCGGGGGGCCCCCCCGCCTCCGTTTCCACGAGAAGCCCCCTCATCCCGACCTTCTCCCCGCGAGCGGGGAGAAGGAGCGTGGGCGCCCTGCCCTGTCCGCCTCCGACTAGCCGGAAACCGCCCCCGCTGCGCAGCCTCGCCACGCTGCCGCCGCGTTCACGACCCATTAACCATTCCAAACGGTTTCCGCCGATTCCGGAACTCCAGGGGGGCGCGGCAACGCTGCGTCAAGGTTGACGGAACCTTCGCTTAACGAAGCCGGGGCTAGACCATCAGTCACGCCTCGAGCCGGGGGGCCAACCGGCACCGAGCAGGTTGATAAGGAGTGACGGCATGCCGAAAGTTTCACGTCTGCGTACCGGTGCAAGGATCGCGGCCGCGCTCGCGGGCGCGCTCCTGATCGCGGCATGCGCCAACAAGCCGAACGACCCGAACGCGGCCGGCCTCGGCGGCGCCGCCGTGCCGGGCAGCCAGCAGGATTTCGTCGTCAACGTGGGCGACCGCGTCTTCTTCGAGAGCGATTCGTCGGACCTCACCCCGCAGGCCCGCCAGACGCTGGAGAAGCAGGCCCAGTGGCTGCAGAACTACGCCCAATACGCGTTCACGATCGAGGGCCACGCCGACGAGCGCGGCACCCGCGAGTACAACATCGCGCTCGGCGCCCGGCGCGCCCAGACGGTCCGCGACTACCTGATCTCGCGCGGCATCCCGGCCCAGCGCATGCGCACCATCTCGTACGGCAAGGAGCGCCCGGTCGCCGTCTGCAACGACATCTCCTGCTGGTCGCAGAACCGCCGCGCCGTCACCGTGCTCAACGCCAGCTCGTGACCGCCCGTCGCGCCGCCTCGCCGCGACCGCGTGGCCGCGGGCGCGCCGACGCAGCGACGAGACACGGCCACACGCATTGATTTAGCCGCGCCATCCCTGCACCATGCCCGCCGTTCGACGGGGACGGGACGCATGGCGAACGCGCTGCGGCTGCTGGTGGCCTTCGAGGGCGGCGGGGCCAAGGGGATCGCCCATGTCGGCGCCCTGAAGGCCCTCGAAGAGGCGCTGGCGAGCGCGGAGCCCGGGTCCCGCGTCGTCGGCGTCGCGGGCACGTCGGCTGGGGCCATCGTCGCGGCCCTCGCCGCCGCCGGATTCCGGGCCGACGACCTGATCGATCCGGTACGCCGAACGACCTGCCTCGGTTCCACCAGGCCGGGCGCGGCGCTGGCCGGGCGGCTGTTCGGGCGCGCCGGCTGGCGCGCCATCTCGGCCTTTCGGCGGACCGTCGACGGACTCGGCGCGTGGCTGTCCTGGCACCGCCGGCCGGTCGTGCTCGCCCTGCTGGGACTGGTCGCCCTCTCCGTCGTCGCGGCCTTCGGCCTGCCCGTCGCACTGCTCGCCTATCTGGTGGCGAGCCTCGCCGGGCTCGCGCTGCTGCTGTGGGCCGGGCGGCGGCTGCTCGGCGGACTGGCCAGCCTCGACACGTTCCGCGACGGGCTCGGGACCCTGCTGGCCGAGAAGGTCGGGCCGGCCGACGGCGTCGTCCGCTTCCGCGACTTCGGCGACGCGACCGGCCGGCCGACCCTCAAGATCGTCGCCACCGACATCTCGACGCGACAAAGGCACGTGTTCTCGCCGGAGACGACGCCGGCCGCGGTCGTCGCCGACGCGGTCGCGGCATCGGCCTGCCTGCCGCTCGTCTTCGCTCCTCGGACCGTCTCGGGGGATGCGGCCGGGTGCCTCTATGTCGATGGCGGCTTCGTCTCCAACCTGCCGGTCTGGCTGTTCGACGTAGAGCGGACCCTCGACCCGGACGCGATCACGATCGCGGTCGGCATCGAGGACAAGGCGGCCGGCGAGCCGCCGCCGACCCGCTACACGTGGCTGCCGAGCCTCGCCCGCACCGCGATCTTCGGCCGCAACTTCCTCAACACCCGTGGGGTCGGGCGCCTGCGGCCCGTGGTCCTGCCGGCCCCGATCGGCGTGCTCGACTTCGACGTCGACGAGGACCGGACCTTCGACCTCGTCCAGATCGGGGCCGAGACGGCCCGGGTCCGGATCCGCACCGATCTCTTCGACATCCCGAGGATCTACCGGCAGGCCTGCGAGGCCGTGCGCACCCTGTTCCTGGGCATTCTCGACGAGCTTCCGCCGGCCCTGATGGCGCCGGTCGCCGGACCCCGCCATGTCCGCGTCGCCGTCGCCCTGCCCGAGCAGACGGTTCACGCGACGGGCATCGACGGCGAGCCGCGCTACCTTCGGCTCCAGCACAGCGCCGGCTACGACGGTTTCGCCGACGATGGCCTGACCCTGCCGATCGAGGGCTCGATCATGGGCGCGGTGTGGGGCTCGCGGACCGGCGCATCGCAGCTCATGCTCACCAAGGTTCGCCGCAACGGCGCCGTTCACGACGTCGTGTCGCGCAAGTACTCCCTTCCGGGCCCCCAGAACCGGGCGCGGCGATCGCTCGTCTGGCGTGACCTTGCGTGGGTCCTGGCCGTTCCCATGTCCTACGACGAGAATGGAACGGTAAAGAACCTCGTGATATCGATCGACGGCAACGATGTCGTCATGGTCGCGGGCGCGGGGGGACCGGAGACGCCGACCGAGGATCCGCTGGAGATCGATCCCGGCCTCGAAAGCATCATGACGGGGCTCGCCGCCGAGACCCGGGCGATCTTCCACCGTGCGCTCCGCGAGCTCGAAAGGTGACATGCGATGACCGAGAAGCTCAAGATCTTCGCTCCGAGCGGCCGCGAGGTTCGAACCGCGCCGGCGGCGAGCCCGGCCTCGGCGGACGTCGACGTCGCCGGCCTGCAGAGACTGATCGCCACGCGCGGCACCGAAGCCGCCACCCGGGTCGGAGCCGCAGCCGCCAAGGTCGCGACCCAGCGGCGCGAATGGGATGCCAGCGCCAAGACCCTGCTCGGCAAGCTCGGGAAATCCTGAGGACGGCGGGGCCGGCGTCAGTCACAATTTCGACGCAGGCCGATCTATGGTGGGCCTGCATTTCTCTTTCGAGGTGATCCGGACATGACCCGCGGAGGCTTACGACCCGCGCTCGCGGGAGCGACGTGCCTGTTGCTGCTGATCGCCGCGACGCCGGCGTCCGCGCAGATGTCGGAGGCCGACCTGGTGGTGCGGCTCAACCAGCTCGAGGGGCAGATGCGCCGGCTGACCGGCGATCTCGAGCAGGCGCAGTTCAAGAACCACCAGCTGGAGCAGCAGCTCAAGCGCATGCAGGAGGACTACGAGTTCCGCTTCCAGGAGCTCGGCCGCGGCGGCGGACGCGCCGCCCCGGCACCGCCCCCCGGCCGGCGCGGCGAGGCCCCGGCTCCGGCCGAGCAGGCCTATGCGCCGCCCGCCGGCGCGACCGATCTGCCGCCGCCGTCCCAGCCGTCCTACGGCGGCAATCCGGCCTATGCCTCGGCCGACACCACCGCGACCCCGGCGCCGGCCGGCCGCGGCCGGCGCGGCGACGCCTTCGATCCGAGCCAGCGGCCCGACGCCCCCGGGGCGCCGCGCGTCCTCGGCCAGCCCGGCGCGCCGCTCGACCTCTCCAGCATGGCGGCCGCCGCGGCGTCGGACCCGTCGCTCGGCCGTGGTGCGCCGGGCGGAGGGGCCCTGCCGGCGCCGCCGCCGCGCAACCCCAATGCGACGGGGGCTCAGGTCGCCACCCTGCCGCCGGGCAGCTCCGCCAAGGACGAGTACGACCTCGGCTACGGCTACGTGCTGCGCAAGGACTACGCGCTCGCCGAGCAGACGTTTCGCGACTTCCTGCGCAAGCATCCCAACGACCGGCTGGCCGCCGACGCGCAGTACTGGCTGGGCGAGAGCCTGTTCCTGAGGAAGTCCTACAAGGAGGCGGCCGACGCCTTCCTGGCGCTGACCCAGCGGGCCGGCAGCAACCCGAAGGGGGCCGACGCCTTCCTGCGGCTCGGCCAGTCGCTGGCCGCCATGAACCAGAAGGAGATGGCCTGCGCCAGCTTCGCCCAGGTCGGCGCCCGCTACCCGCGCGCCTCGGTCAACGTCAAGCAGGCGGTCGAGCGCGAACAGAAGCGTGTGCGCTGCCTGTGATCCTCCGGCCGCCCCTCTCGCGGCCGACCTGACGGCCGGCGGCGCCGACGCGCCGCCCGGCGGCCTCGCGCCGCTAGGCGGCGCCGAGGCGGCCACGCTGTTCGCCGGCCTCGCGCATCTTCCGGCCCTGCTCCTCGCCGTGTCGGGCGGGCCCGACTCCACCGCCCTGCTGGTCCTCGCCGCGCGCTGGCGGGCCGGGCTCGACGCCGGGCCCCGCCTCGTCGCCGCCACGGTCGACCACGGGCTGCGCCGCGGCGCCGCCGCCGAGGCGCTGGCGGTCGCGGCGCTCGCCGGGGACCTCGGCCTCGCCCACCACACCCTGCGCTGGACCGGCGACAAGCCGGCGGCCGGCCTGCAGGAGGCGGCGCGCGCGGCGCGCTACCGCCTGCTCGCCGAGGCCGCCCGGGCGGCCGGCGCCGCCCATGTGCTCACCGCCCACACCCGCGACGACCAGGCCGAGACGGTGCTGTTCCGGCTCGCCCGCGGCAGCGGCGTCGCCGGCCTCGCCGGCATGGCCCGGGTGAGCCCGCTGCCGGTCTCCGGGCCCGCCCCGCCGCCGGCCCGCCCCGCCGGCGGGGCGCGGGACGGGGCGCTGTGGCTCGTCCGGCCGTTCCTCGACATCCCGAAGGCCCGGCTCGTCGCCACCCTGGCGGCTGCCGGCATCCCCTGGGCGGACGATCCGTCGAACCGTGATCCGCGATTCACTCGTTCGCGGCTGCGCGGGATGCTGCCCGGCCTCGCCGCCGAGGGCCTGTCGGCGGCGAGGCTCGCCCAGCTCGCCGCCCGCATGCGGCGGGCCGACGCGGCCCTGGAGGCGGCGGTCGAGCGGCTCGCCGCCGACCTCGCCGTGCCCGACCTCCGGCCCGGCGCCGCCGCGACGATCGCGGCCGCGGGCTGGGTACGGGCGCCGGCCGAGCTGCGCCTGCGCCTGCTGGGCCGGCTGGTCGCAGCCGCCGGCACCGAGGGGCCGGTCGAGCTCGGCAAGCTCGAGGACGTGGCGGAGGCGCTGGCCGCGGCCTGCGCCGGGCCCGCCCCGGCTGCGCGGTTTCGCCGCACGCTCGCCGGTGCGATGGTGACGTTGTCGGGAGGACGACTGACGATCGAGCCCGCTCCGCCCCGCCGGCACGGACGAAACGCCGCGCCGGCGCCTGCCGGTCCGGTGCCGAACCCCACGGAAACGTGAGGAAAAGCCGTTCACCACGGGGCCCGCAATGTGGTCGCAGGGGATGCGGCGCGCTTGTGGGGCGGGGGCGAGGCTCTTACATTGGCGTCATGCCCCGACACACCGGCGCGTGCGGCCTGGAATTCGCCTGCCAACCGCCCACGGTTTCATCGAGAGCCACGGGGCACGAGGACGCCTGATGAACGCAAACCTGCGGAATTTTGCCCTCTGGGTGATCATCGTCCTGCTGCTGCTCGCCCTCTTCACCCTCTTTCAGAATCCGGCGCAGCGTTCGGTGTCGCAGGACATCGCCTTCTCGCAGCTGTTGAACGAGGTCGACCAGGGGCGCGTGCGGGACGTCGTGATCCAGGGGCCCGAGATCCACGGCACCTTCACGGACGGACGCAGCTTCAACACCTATGCGCCGAGCGATCCGACCCTGGTGGACAAGCTCTACAAGAAGGGCGTGTCGATCACGGCGCGGCCGCAGCAGGAGAACGTGCCCTGGTTCGTCTCCCTGCTGGTCTCCTGGCTGCCCTTCATCGCCCTGATCGGCGTGTGGATCTTCCTGTCGCGACAGATGCAGGGGGCGGGCGGCAAGGCGCTCGGCTTCGGCAAGTCGCGGGCCAAGCTCCTCACCGAGGCGCACGGCCGCGTCACCTTCGAGGACGTGGCCGGCGTCGACGAGGCCAAGCAGGACCTGCAGGAGATCGTCGAGTTCCTGCGTGACCCCGGCAAGTTCCAGCGCCTCGGCGGCAAGATCCCGCGCGGCGTGCTCCTGGTCGGCCCGCCCGGCACCGGCAAGACGCTGATCGCCCGCGCCGTCGCCGGCGAGGCCAACGTGCCGTTCTTCACCATCTCGGGCTCCGACTTCGTCGAGATGTTCGTCGGCGTCGGCGCGTCGCGCGTGCGCGACATGTTCGAGCAGGCCAAGAAGAACGCGCCCTGCATCATCTTCATCGACGAGATCGACGCGGTCGGCCGCCATCGCGGCGCCGGCCTCGGCGGCGGCAACGACGAGCGCGAGCAGACCCTCAACCAGCTGCTCGTCGAGATGGACGGCTTCGAGGCGAACGAGGGCATCATCCTCATCGCCGCGACGAACCGGCCCGACGTGCTCGACCCGGCGCTGCTGCGTCCCGGCCGCTTCGACCGCCAGGTCGTGGTGCCGAACCCGGACGTCGTCGGCCGCGAGCAGATCCTGAAGGTCCATGTCCGCAAGGTGCCGCTGGCGCCGGACGTGAACCTCAAGACCGTCGCCCGCGGCACCCCCGGCTTCTCGGGCGCCGACCTGATGAACCTCGTCAACGAGGCGGCCCTGATGGCGGCCCGGCGCAACAAGCGCATGGTCACCCAGGTCGAGTTCGAGGACGCCAAGGACAAGGTCATGATGGGTGCCGAGCGCAAGTCGCTCGTCATGACCGAGGAAGAGAAGATGCTGACCGCCTATCACGAAGGCGGGCACGCGATCGTCGCCCTCAACGTCAAGGCGACCGACCCGGTCCACAAGGCGACCATCATCCCGCGCGGCCGGGCGCTCGGCATGGTCATGCAGCTGCCCGAGCGCGACAAGCTGTCGATGAGCTTCGAGCAGATGACCTCGCGGCTCGCCATCATGATGGGCGGCCGGGTGGCCGAGGAGATGATCTTCGGCCGCGACAAGGTCACCTCGGGCGCCCAGTCCGACATCGAGCAGGCGACCCGCCTCGCCCGCATGATGGTGACGCGCTGGGGCTTCTCGCCCGAGCTCGGCGCCGTCGCCTACGGCGAGAACCAGGACGAGGTGTTCCTCGGCATGTCGGTCGCCCGGCAGCAGAACGTGTCGGAGAACACGGCCCAGAAGATCGACGCCGAGGTCCGGCGGCTGGTCGAGGAAGGCCATCAGGAGGCGACCAAGATCCTCACCGAGAAGCGCGACCAGCTCGAGACGCTCGCCAAGGGCCTGCTCGAGTTCGAGACGCTGACCGGCGACGAGATCAAGGACCTGCTCGCCGGCAAGCGGCCGAACCGCGAGTCGGTGATCGAGCCCTCCGGCCCGCGCGGCTCGGCGGTGCCGACCGCCGGCAAGCCGCGGCCCCGGCCCGAGCCGCCGAGCGCCGGCGACATGGAGCCCCAGCCGACCGGCTGACCCGGGCGACAGCCAGATGCGAGAACGCCCGCGGATCGCGGGCGTTTTCGTTTGAGGACACCGGTTCCCGTCGCCGGGGCCGTCATCCCGGCGCCGGCGGAGACCCTCTCCCCGCGCGGAGAGAGGCGACACCCTCACACCTCTTCGGCGCTCCCCTCCTCGACGCTCCGGCTCGCCATGACGGCCCCTCCATCCCCACCGACGTCGTCGACTCCTCCGTCCGGCGCCGTGCCCATCACCCGCGCCGGGATGCTCCACGGCGCGCGGCTGGCGCTGCCGGTGATGCCCGGCATGATGGCCATCGCCATGGCGACCGGCGCCTCGGCGGCGCGGGTCGGGCTCGGCTTCGCCGAGAACCTGGTGATGTGCGTCACCATGTTCGCCTCCGCCTCGCAGCTCGTGGTGCTGGAGCTGTGGCCGCGGACCTTCTCGCCCGGCGCCGTGCTCGGGCTCGCCCTGATCGCCCTCACCGTGAACGCCCGCATGCTGCTGATCACGGCGACGCTGCGGCCGTGGATGGGGCGCATGCCGCCGTGGTTCTACCCGATGCTGCACCTCACCTCCGATCCGAGCTGGATCGTCTCGATGCGCTACCGCAACGAGGGCGGCAGCGACGCCGGCGTGTTCATCGGCGCCAGCGTGCTGCTGGCGAGCTTCTGGCTGTGCTTCACCCAGCTCGGCTACCTGCTCGGCACGCTGGTGGCGGAGCCGAGACGCTGGGGCATCGACCTGATCATGCCGGTGTTCTTCGCCGCCATGCTGGTGCCGCTGTGGCGCGGCCGCCGCGCCGCCGTGCCGTGGGTGGTGGCCGGCGCCGTCGCGCTCGCGGTCGAGCGGCTGGTCGGCGGCTGGTTCTTCATCGTGGCCGGGGCGGTCGCCGGCGCCGTGACGGGAGGCCTGATGGATGACCGGCGCGACTGATCCCGGCGGCCTCGATCTCGGCGTCTGGGTGGCGATCGCCGCGATGGCGCTCGTCACCTATGCGATGCGGGCCGGCGGCTACTGGATCATGGGGCGGGTGCCGCTGACGGCGCGGATCCAGCGCATGCTCGCCGCCCTGCCCGGCTCGATCCTGGCCGCGACGGTGCTGCCGATCGTCGCCAACGGCGGCGCCGCCACGGCGCTCGCGGTCGGCGCCGGCGCGCTGGTCATGCTGGTCGGCCGCAACGACTTCCTGGCCGTCGCCACCGGCATGGCGGTGGCCGCCGCGGCGCGCGCCGCCGGCCTGGACTAGCGGCGCCGCCGCGCGCATATCGGACGCACCCCCGCCGCAGCCGATCCTCGGAGGTGATCATGCGGACCACGGTCCTGACCATCGCGGCCGCCTGCGCGGTCGCGCTCGCCGCCCCCGTGCGGGCCAACGATTCCACCGCCGAGCTCGCCACCGGCGGGCTGGTGTTCGTCAAGAACGACGCCGTCGAGATGACGTCCGAGGACCTGTTCGTCTCGGCCGCCGAGATCCGCGTCCTCTACCGCTTCACCAACACGGCCGACCGCGACGTGACCGTGCACGTCGCCTTCCCGATGCCGGAGATCAAGGTCGACGGTCCCGACTGGAACGTCGCGGTGCCGACCGAGGACCCGGTCAACCTGCTCGGCTTCGTCACCACGGTGAACGGCAAGCCCGTCACGACCGCGGTCGAGCAGCGCGTCACCGGCCCGGACGGGGTCGACCGCACGGCGCTGCTGCAGGGGCTCGGCGTACCGCTGGCGCCGCATCTGCGGTCGACCGGCGACGCCCTCGACCGCCTGCCGCCGGCCCGCTGGGACGAGCTCGTGACGCTCGGCCTCGCCTATGTCGACGAGTACGACGCCGGCAAGGGGATGGAGCGGCATCTGGCGCCGCGCTGGAGCCTGAAGACCACGTTCTACTGGCAGCAGACCTTCCCGGCCCGCGCCGAGACCGTGATCGCGCATCGCTACCAGCCGAGCGTGGGGCTGAGCGTGCAGACCTCGCTCGGCGCGCCGTCGATGGCGCGGGAGCCCGAGGTCGCCGAGCAGGTGAAGACGTACTGCGTCGAGCGCGACCTGATGGCGACGCTCGACCGCGCCCGCAAGGCGGCGGGGTCGGACTTCGGCCCGCCCTACAGCGAGCAGCGCATCGACTACGTGCTCACGACCGGCGCCAACTGGTCCGGCCCGATCCGCGACTTCCGCCTCGTCGTCGACAAGGGCGACCCCGACAGCCTGGTCAGCTTCTGCGGCACCGGCGTGAAGAAGATCGGCCCCACCACGTTCGAGATGCGCAAGACCGACTTCACCCCGAGCGGTGATCTCGCGGTGCTGATCCTGAAGCGGATCAGGCCGGAGCCGTGACGACGGCGAGCCGCATCAATCGTCGCGATTCTTCCCGTCCCACGTCGCTTCGTAAGCTTTCGCCGAAATGGCACGTTTCGCAGGAGTCTTTGCCTTGCGCTCACGTCCGGCAGCTTGCTTCGTCCGGGAAGCCTTCTGAGTCCCGACCTGCTTGGCGACGGCATCGATCGTGCCGCGAGCCAGCCCGACGAGATGCTCGCGAAGCCGTGCAGTGTCCGCAGCCCCGAGATCGGGATTGTGCTTGTCCACCTTGGCCAAGATAGCCTTGCCGCCATCCGGCAGGCTGTCCGCGATCAGGCCGAAGTTCTCGCCGCCGACGACCCGATAGATCGAGCGGATCTGGTCGACCGTGGTCCCCTTCGCCTTCAGCTGCTTGACGACGACCTTGTGGGCGAACTCGGTCAGGTCCTTATCGACATCCTTGAAGATTTCGGGGGCGTTTGTGATAGCCCTGAGGACGGCGGTGCCGTCGATGTCGAGCGGCATACGATGACTTCCTTCAGTTCTTTGATCAGGCTTGCGAGAGTGTTTACGACGTCTGAGCCGTACTTGTCACGATAGGCCTGCGTCCCGGTTTTTCCGAGGGCGCTCGCCAAGGCCGCGGATTGCGGAACCCTCGTCTTGAACAGCCCGAAGTGAGCGTCTTCAGCTTCGGCTTCGGCGACCAGTTGCTCCAGAAAGTCGCGTTGCTGACGCACGTTCTGCTGCCAGCGCGTGACCAGGACATGGGGTTTGGCCGGCATGGGCAGGAAACGACTCGGATCGTGATCCCAGAGGCTTCGGCAGAAGGCGTTAAGTCCCATCACCGAAAGGAAATCCGCGATGGTGGGCACCACGACCGCATCGCTCAAACGGATCGCCGCCTCGGTCACGGGCGAGATTCCGGGCGCACAATCGAGAATGACGTAGCTGAAACGTCGCCGCAGATCCTCGAACTCACGCTGTAGCTCTTGGCAAATCTTCGTCTCGACAGCTCGGAAACCGAGATTCTGATCGATCAGTTCGATGAGGATTTCACGTTCCGTGATCCTGAGGTGAGGTCCACAAGCCAAGAGAGACAGGTTCAATGGCTGTCCCCGATGCGTTACGTCACCGGCGCGCTGGACCTTGGAGACAAGGCTCACGCCTTGCCGTCGAATCAGCCGTTGCTCTAGAAACACCTCCAGGGAGCGACCCTTCTTGATCAACGAGGCGAGAGCGTCGTCCCCGGCGATCGCGATCGAGGCACTGGCCTGGGGGTCGAGATCGATCACGAGCACCGGCTCGTCGGTGGCGGCTGCGATGGTCTCGGCGAGACTGACGACGGTCGTCGTCTTGCCGACGCCGCCCTTCATGTTGGCGACCGCTAAAATCTGCCCCGTCACAGCCTGCTCGCTCCCGATTTCCGCGAGGCACCAAAGAAATTAGTCCGTCGGAGAATGGGCGGCTGGCGGTCCAGCGACCGAGCGAAACCCAAACCTCTGGTCGACGACGAGCTTCATGCAGCCTTAAAATGATCAGTGAATCAAGAAACACCGAACCGGAAGGCTTGTTGGCTAGCCGCACCTCGCGACCAGCTCTCTCCCGGCTCGTAGGGACAGGGTGAAACCCGCGGTCGGCGCACCTTGAGTCGCGACTCAAGCGACCTGACGGCGCGGCCCCCTCCCCGACCCTCCCCCGCGAGCGGGGGAGGGAGAAGGCTGCAGCATCACATCCCGCTGGCGTCAGCGCCCACTCTACGCTCCGCCGCCGATGCCGTGCCCCTTCAGCGCCGCGTCGATCTCGTCCAGCGCGGACGGGTCGTCGATGGTGGCCGGCATGGTCCACGGGTCGTGGTCGGCGATCTTCTTCATGGTGCCGCGGAGAATCTTGCCGGAGCGCGTCTTCGGCAGCCGGTTGACGCAGATGGCGATCTTGAAGGCCGCGACCGGGCCGATCTTGTCGCGCACCAGCTTGACGATCTCCTGCTCGACGTCGCTCGGCTTCTTCTCGACGCCGGACTTGAGGACGACGAAGCCGCACGGCACCTCGCCCTTGAGCTCGTCCTTGATGCCGATGACGGCGCATTCGGCGACGTCCTGGTGCGAGGCCAGAACCTCCTCCATGCCGCCGGTCGAGAGGCGGTGGCCCGCGACGTTGATGATGTCGTCGGTGCGCCCCATGATGTAGAGATAGCCGTCCTCGTCCTTGAAGCCGGCATCCGCGGTCTTGTAGTAGCCCGGATACTCGTGGAGATAGCTCTCCACGAAACGGTCGTCCTGCTGCCACAGGGTGGGCAGGCAGGAGGGCGGCAGCGGCAGCTTGACGACGATCGAGCCCATCTTGTTGGCGGGCAGCTCGTGGCAGCCCTCGTCGACGATGCGCACGTCGTAGCCCGGCATCGCGACGGTCGGCGAGCCCGGCTTCACCGGCAGGCGGCCGAGGCCGACCGGGTTGCCGGCGATCGCCCACGCCGTCTCGGTCTGCCACCAGTGATCGATCACCGGCACGCCGAGGATGCGCTCCGCCCACATCACCGTGTCGGGGTCGGCGCGCTCGCCGGCCAGGAACAGGGTACGCAGCAGCGACAGGTCGTACTTGGCGAGCAGCTTGGCGTCCGGATCCTCCTTCTTGATCGCCCGGAACGCCGTCGGCGCCGTGAACATGGTCACGCACTTGTGCTCGGAGATCACCCGCCAGAAGGCGCCCGCGTCCGGCGTGCCGATCGGCTTGCCCTCGTACAGGATGGTGGTGCAGCCGTGCAGCAGCGGCGCGTAGACGATGTAGGAGTGGCCGACCACCCAGCCGACGTCGGAGGCCGCCCAGTACACCTCGCCGGGCTCGACGCCGTAGAGGTTCGGCATCGTCCACTTGAGCGCGACCATGTGGCCGCCGTTGTCGCGCACCACGCCCTTCGGCTTGCCGGTGGTGCCCGACGTGTAGAGGATGTAGAGCGGATCGGTCGCCGCGACCTGGACGCATTCGGCGACGCGGCCGGACTTCAGCGCGGTGGCGCGCAGCGTCGCCCAGTCGTGATCACGTCCCGGGATCAGCTCGGCCTGGGTCTGCGGCCGCTGCAGCACCAGCACGGCGGAGGGCTTCTCCGACGCGAACGTGATGGCGGCGTCGAGCAGCGGCTTGTAGGCGACGACGCGGCCCGGCTCGATGCCGCAGCTCGCGGTGAGGATCACCTTCGGCTTGGCGTCGTCGATGCGGGTGGCGAGCTCCTTGGCCGCGAAGCCGCCGAACACCACCGAGTGGATGGCGCCGATGCGGGCGCAGGCCAGCATGCCGATCAGCGCCTCCGGCACCATCGGCATGTAGAGAATCACGCGGTCGCCCTTGCCGACCCCGAAGTCGCGCAGGATGGCGGCGAGGGTGCGCACCTCCTGCAGGAGATCGCCGTAGGTGTAGACGCGCTTGGTCGCCGTGACGGGCGAGTCGTAGATCAGGGCCGGCTGGTTGGCGCGGCCCCCGAGGACGTGGCGGTCCACCGCGTTGTAGCAGGTGTTGCAGACGCCGCCGACGAACCAGCGGCCATAGGCGCCGGCCTTCGGATCGAAGATCGTCTTCGGCTTCTCGTACCAGTCGATCGCCTCGGCCGCCTCGCTCCAGAAGCCGACCGGGTCGGCCAGCGACCGGGCATACACGTCGTGATACCGGCTGGCGCCGACGCTCTCCTGCCGACCGGATTCCAGATGCATTGCGGATGCGGATGTCGTCACGTCGCTTCCTCCTGATCGGCATGCCAGCGGGCCCTCGTGTGCGCGAGGGCTCCGGACGCGGCTGCCATTTGCTGTCCCGGGGGCTTTTGGCCGCGATTGTGCCGCACTCGCGCTGGTTTGCAAGAGTGTTGCCCCTTAGCCTTTGGTCGTCGGCGGCGCGCCGGCGGATCCGCCGCAGGCCCGGCGCAGGCGCGGCGCAGGTCCGATGCAGGTTCGCCGCAGGTCCGATCTCGGCCGCCGGGACTAATCCGCGCTGGCGTGGCGAGCGCGGATCGGCTTTGATGCGCGGCCCCTGCCGCACCCCCTCTCGCCGTCTGTCGACCGTGGACATCATCCAGGATCCCGTCTTCTACCTCGTCGCCCTGCCGGCCGTGATCGCCATCGGCCTGTCGAAGGGCGGCTTCGCCGGCGTCGGCACCATGGCGACGCCGCTGCTCGCGCTCTACGCGCCGCCCCTGCAGGCCGCCGCCATCCTGCTGCCGATCGTCATCATCCAGGACATCATCTCGGTGTGGGTCTATCGCCGCGACTGGGACCCCTGGAACCTGAAGGTGCTGCTGACCGGCGCCACCCTCGGGGTGGGGCTCGCCTGGGCGATCGCGGCGCATGTGTCGGACGACGTCATCCGGGTGGCGGTCGGCCTCATCGGGCTCGGCTTCGTGATGAACGTCTGGTTCGGCCGCCCGCCCGCCGCCGTGAAGCGGCCGAGCCCGGTCGCCGGCGTGTTCTGGGGCGGGCTGTCGGGCTTCACCTCGACCCTGTCGCAGGGCGGCGGGCCGCCCTTCCAGGTGTTCGTGCTGCCCCAGAAGCTGCCCAAGCTGCGCCTGGTCGGCACCACGACGATCTTCTTCGCGGTGGTGAACGCCCTGAAGGTGGTGCCGTATTTCGCGCTCGGCCACTTCACCGGCGAGGCGCTCGGCACCTCCACGGTGCTGCTGCCGCTCGCGGTCGTCAGCAACTTCCTCGGCATCTGGCTGGTGCGGCGGACCCCGACCGAGCTGTTCTACAAGATCAGCTACATCCTGATCTTCCTGATCTCGGTCGCGCTGCTCTGGCAGGGCACGTCGCCCTACCTGTTCGGGCGGGGCTGAGCGTTCCGAGTCGCAGGGGTTTTCCCTTTCCTGATCAATACCTTAGATTTTCTCTAACTTGCCTCCGAGGCTGCCGTCGGGCTAACATGGTCAGCCCGTGCGTGCATCTCGATGCGCATCGGCGCTCCGCGATCGAGATTGTCGCCCGCCCATGTCCGAGGCCTCGACCAGCCCGCTGCTCGCCGCCGTCGTCGCCCATTACGACGAGCTGACGGCCTATGTACAGCGCAAGGTCGGCTGTCCGGCCGCGGCGGCCGACATCATGCAGGAGACCTGCCTGAGGCTCGTCTTGTCGGCGGGCGCCGCCGTCGACAATCCGCGCGCCTACCTGTACCGGGTCGCCGGCAATCTCGCGACCGACCATCTGCGCAGCGGCCGGGTGCGGGATCGCACGCTGGTGGTCGGACCCGTGCCCGACACGGTGGCGGACAGCCGTGCCGATGCGGAGCGCGTCCTCCTGGCGCGCCAGCGCCTCGCCGTGATCGCGCGCGCCGTGGAAGAGCTGCCGCCGCGCTGCCGGCAGGTGTTCGTGATGCGGCGCTTCGACGATCTCGATCAAGGCGAGATCGCGACGCGGCTCGGCATCAGCCGCAACATGGTGGAGAAGCATCTGCGCCATGCCCTCGCCCACTGCGCCCGTCGTCTCGCGCAGGCCGACTGACGTCGTCGCGACCATCACGGTGCGAGGGAGCCGGGCGAGCGAGAGCGATCCCGGCGACGAGTCGAAGGTCCTTTTCCGCCGGCCACGTCCGTCATATGGGTGAACGGAACGGCGGCTGCGGTCGGAAGACCGGCAGCCCGTGGTGCGGTGGACGAGGCAGGCGTGCTGGACGCGAAATCCGGAATCGACGGGGACGTGTTCGACGAGGCCGCCGCCTGGTTCGCGCGCCGCGACGCGGCGCCGCCGTCGGACGCGGACGAACGTGCCTTCGCAGCCTGGATGGCCGATCCGGCCCATCGCGCGGCCTATGCCGCGGTCGAGCGCGTGTGGCGGGAGGCCGGCGGCATGCCGCACCCGATCGCACCGGCGGCGCCGCGGCAGGGCCGTGCGATCGCCGGGCTCGCCATCGCGGCTTCGCTGCTGATCGCCGTCGTCGTCGCGCTCGACATGCCGACCCGGTGGGCGGCCGATGTGATGACGGCGACCGGCGAGACCCGCACCGTGACGCTCGCCGACGGCACGGCCGTCACGCTCGACACCGCATCGGCGCTCGCGGTCGACTACGACGCCGGGCGACGCGGGGTGCGGCTGCTGCGTGGCGCCGCCGTCTTCGCGGTGGCGCGCGATACGGCAAGGCCGTTCGAGGTCGAGGCGGCGGGCGGGCTCGTGCGCGCGCTCGGCACCGAGTTCGTGGTACGGCTCGAGGCGGGCGGCGCCCTCGTCACGGATCTGGAGAGCCGGATCGGCGTGTCGTTTCCGCAGAGTGCCACGCCCGTCACGCTGTCGCCGGGCGAGCAGATCGCCTATGCGAGCGGGAACGGCCTCGGCGCGGTCGCCACGGTCGATCCCGGCAGCGTCACGGCGTGGCGACGCGGCAAGCTGATCGTCGTCGACCGGCCGCTGGGCGGCGTGATCCGCGAACTCAACCGCTATCACGTCGGCACCATCAAGATCGTCGATCCGGCGATCGACCAGCGTCGTGTCAGCGGCGTCTTCGAGATCCACGATCCGGTCGCCGTTGTGGATTCGCTCGAGGCGTCGCTGGGCCTGCGCTCCACCCGGCTGAGCGATTATGTGATCCTTTTGCATCGCTGATGCCGGAATCCCCTCCGGCGTCTCGCATCATACGGATTCTGGAGCCCGTCGACCTCCTCGTTCCGGAGCCTCACCCGTCATAGCGGGTGCGAGGGCGTGTCGTGCCCTCGCGGATGCTCGGGGGGCGTGATGGGAACGAGACACAGCTTTTGGCGGAGCGCCTTGCTCGGCACGACGGCCACGATCGTGACGACGCTCGCGATCATGGCGCCGACGGGCTCGCCGGCCTTCGCCCAGACGCCCGCCGCCCCGCCTCCCGCCGGACGGGACACGGCGGCACTCGCCGAGTCCCGAAGCTTCGCGATTCCGCCGGGCCCGCTCGCCCAGACGCTGAACCGCTTCGCCGACGAGGCGGGACTGCAGCTCGTCATGGGAGCGGAGACGACCCGCGACCGCCGCTCGCCCGGCCTCTCCGGCCGCGCGACGCCGCCGGAGGCGATGAACCGGCTGCTCGCCGGCACCGGCCTCGGCTTCCGCTTCACCGGCCCGCGCGCCGTGACGGTCTACGACCCGCGGCTGGCGCCCCCCGGCTTCGCCCAGTCCGACGGCATCCCGCTCGATCCGCTGGTGGTCGAGGGCGAGGGCGACGGCACCGGCCGGTACGTCGCCGGCCGCGCCACCGGCGGCACCAAGACCAGCACGCCCATCATCGAGATCCCGCAGGCCGTCTCGGTCGTCACCCGCCAGCAGATCGACGAGCAGCAGCCGCAGTCGGTCGCCGAGGCGCTGCGCTACACGGCCGGCGTCTTCACCCAGCCCTACGGCTTCGACAACCGCTTCGACCAGTTCATGGCGCGCGGCTTCAACCTGACCACCCGCGGCGTCTATCGCGACGGCATGCGCATGCCGGTGATCAACTGGAGCGGCTGGTCCTACGAGCCCTACGGGCTCGAGCGCATCGAGGTGGTCAAGGGGCCGAGCTCGGTGATGTACGGCCAGAACCCGCCCGGCGGCCTGGTCAACGAGGTGACCAAGCGGCCGACCGCGACCCCGTTCCGCGAGATCGAGCTGCGCTACGGCAGCTTCGACCAGAAGCAGGCGGCCTTCGATCTCGGCGGCCCGATCGACCGCGACGGCCACTGGCTCTATCGCATCACCGGCGTGGTGCGCGACGGCGACACCCAGATCGACTTCGCCAAGGACGACCGCACCTTCATCGCCCCGGCGCTGACCTGGAAGCCGAACGACGCGACCACGCTGACCATCCTGGCGAGCCACCAGCGCGACCGCCAGGGCTCGACCTTCACGGGCCTGCCCTATGTCGGCACCCTGGTCCCGAGCCCGTGGGGGACGATCCCGCGCAGCCGCTTCGTCGGCGATCCCGATTTCGACAAGGTCAATCGCGACCAGACCTCGATCGGCTATCTGTTCGAGCACCGCCTGAACAACGACTGGACGGTCCGCCAGAATCTTCGCTACGGCGACCTGAAGACCGACTGGGCGATCGTCTACAACAACGCCCTTCTCGCCGATCAGCGCACGATCAGCCGGTACGGCTTCACGGTGGACGGGCACCTCACCTCGTTCACGGTCGACACCAGTGTCGAGGGCAAGTTCCGCACCGGGCTCCTGGCCCACACGCTGCTGATCGGCACCGACTATCTGCGATTCGAGTCGACCGACAAGGTCGGGCTGGGCTACGGCACCAATCTCGACCTCTACAATCCGGTCTACAGCAACGTCGCGCCGACCATCTACAGCTACATGGACCAGGACGAGGTCCAGCGGCAGCTCGGCGTCTACGCCCAGGACCAGATCAAGATCGCGGACAAGTGGCTGCTGACGCTCGGAGCGCGCCGCGACTCGGCCCACAACACCATCGACAAGCGGCCGACCTTCCTGGTGCCGAGCCCCACCGATTCGGACCAGCACGACCGGGCGACGACGTGGCGGGCCGCGCTCGGCTACGAGTTCGACATCGGCCTCGTGCCCTATCTCAGCTACTCGGAGTCGTTCCAGCCGACCGCCGGCACCGACCGGCTCGGCAACGCCTTCCAGCCGACCACCGGCACCCAGTACGAGGCCGGCGTGAAGTACCAGCCGCTCGGCAGCAACATGCTGATCACGGCGGCCGTCTACGAGCTGACCCAGCAGAACGCCCTGACGGTCGATCCGGTCAACACGGTGTTCAATGTGCAGACCGGCGAGATCCGCTCGCGTGGCATCGAGATCGAAGGCCAGGCGAGCCTGCCGTCCGGCTGGAAGCTTCTGTCGGCGTTCACCTACAACAAGGTCGAGGTCACCCAGGACAACGACGCCGCGCTGGTCGGGCGCGCGCCGGTGGCGACGCCCGAATACATGGCGTCCGGCTGGGCCGACTACACGGTCCAGCAGGGCTTCGCCAAGGGCTTCGGGCTCGGCGGCGGCGTCCGCTATGTCGGGCCGAGCTTCGGCGACCAGTACAACACGATCCGCAATCCCGGCTTCGTGCTGGCCGACGCCATCGTCCACTACGACATCGCGAGCTGGCGCTTCGCGATCAACGCCACGAACCTGTTCGACAAGGAGTACGTGATCTGCAACGGCGGATCGAACGCGTGCTCCTACGGCTACGGCCGCCGCGTCGTCGCCTCGGTGCGCTACCGGTGGTGAGCGGCGCGGCGCAGCCGGACGCGGGGCCGCGCCGGACCGTCGCCGGGCCGCGCCGGCGAATCTGGCTGGTCCTGCACGGCTGGTTCGCGCTGCCGATCTGGATCCTGCTGCTGTTCGTCTGCGCGAGCGGCACGGTCGCCTGCGTCAGCCACGAGATCGCCTGGCTCGCCGACGCCCGCACCCGCGCCGACAATCCCGACGGACGGGCGGCGCTCTCCTTCGGCGCCGTCGCCGACGCCGCGGCCGCGGCCGTGCCGGGCGGCACGGTCGCGTTCGTGACGCGGCGCGCCTCCTATCTGGCCGCCGTCGTGTGGATGCACATGCCGGACGGGACGACCGGCCGGGTCTTCGTGAACCCCTACACGGGCGTCGTGCAGGGCGTCGGCGGCGGCCTCGATTTCCCGATGTTCATGCGGACGCTGCACGCCTGGCTGCTGATCCCGTGGTCGGACGGGTTCAGCGTCGGCTACTATCTGGTGACGCTCCTGTGCGTGCCACTCGCCGGCTCCCTGATCACCGGCGTCGTCGTCTATCGCCGCTTCTGGCGCGACTATCTCCGGCCGCGCCTGCGGCGGCGCGACGGGCGCGTGTTCTGGGGCGACCTGCACCGGCTGCTGGCGATCTGGTCGCTGTGGTTCGTCGCCGTCCTGGCCGTCACCTCGGCCTGGTATCTGGCCCAGGCCGTGATGATCCACGCCGGCCACCGGTACTGGGACGAGCCGCCGGTGCTGCCGCGCACCGCGGTGCCGACCGTCGCGCCCGGCGAGCCGGTCCCGCGCATCGGCATCGACGCGGCGATCGCCGTGGTGAAGCGCCGGTTCCCCGATCTCGACGTCCGCTGGGTGGCGATGCCGGAGCACGCCCACGGCGCCATCGGCGTGTCGGGGCGCGACTGGCTCCCGTTGGTCGACGACACCGCGGTCGGCGCCTGGGTCGATCCCTATTCGGGCGCCGTGATCGCCAGCCGGTCGACCGGCGAGCTCGCCGGCCTGACGCTGCTCGACCACGTCGCCGACCCGCTCCATTACGGCACCTTCGCGGGCCTGTGGTCGAAGCTCGTGTGGGCCGTGTTCGGCCTCGCCTTGACCACCCTGGTGGCGAGCGGCGTCCAGGTGTGGACGACGCGCACGGCCCGCGAGACCGCGGCACTGTTTCGCGGTGCGCCGGCGGATGCGCCGCAGCCGGCGGAGTGAGGATGATGCGCGACGGCCGGTGGCGACGACTCTGGCGGCGGAGCCGCTATCATCTCAACGGCCTCGTCCTGCTGGCGCCGCTCGCGCTGACGCCCGTCTATCTGGCCGACCAGCCGGTGCCGGGGCTCGGCGCGCGGGTGCTGCCGGAGCGCGCCGTCGGGCCGTTCACCGTGACGCTCGCCGAGGTCTCGACGGCGCCTCCGCGGACGGACCACGACGGCGGCCGGGTGAAGGACTACGCGGCGCGCTTCTGCGACGGGGGCCGGGGCCGGATCCGCACCGCCGTCCTGCATGTCGGCGCGGTGCCGCCCGAGCAGCCCGGCGAGGACATTCTGCACGGCAATCCGGCCCGCCTGCACGCCCATGTGCCGTTTCCCGAGACCGTGACGGGCGACCAGGGCCTGTGGCTCACGGTCGAGACCTGGGACGGCCAGGTGTTCGCCATCTCCTGGCCGCTCGCCGAGGCGGCCCGTTCGGCGCTGCCCGAACGCGGCGACTGACCCGAAAGGACGAGCGGCAGGGCGCCGCACGCGGCTTTACGCCCGCGGTGGCTCCGCTACCCTGGAGTGGCTCGTCCAGGGAGAGAACCGCCCAATGGCCTCGAACGCCTACGACACCGATCTCGCCCGCAATCCCGCCAACCACCAGCCGCTGACCCCGCTCGTGTTCCTCGAGCGGGCGGCCCGCGTGCATCCGGACCACCTCGCCGTGGTGCACGGACCGCTGCGCCGGACTTATCGTGATTTTCATATTCGTGCAAAAAAGCTCGCTTCGGCGCTGGCGAAGCGCGGCATCGGCCGCGGCGACACCGTCTCGGTGATGCTCGCCAACACGCCCGCCATGCTCGAATGCCACTACGGGGTGCCGATGACCGGCGCCGTGCTCAACACCCTCAACACCCGGCTCGACGCCGCCATCATCGCCTTCTCGCTCGACCACGCCGAGGCCAGGGTGGTGATCGTCGACCGCGAGTTCTCGCGCGTGATGAAGCCGGCGCTCGACGCGGCCAAGGTGAAGCCGCTCGTCGTCGACTACGACGATCCCGAGTTCGCCGGCCCCGGCGAGCGCATCGGGGCGCTCGACTACGAGGACTTCGTCGCCGAAGGCAGCGAGGACTTCGCGCGGGCGCATCCCGGCGACGAGTGGGACGCGATCTCGCTGAACTACACCTCGGGCACGACGGGCAATCCCAAGGGCGTCGTCTATCACCACCGCGGCGCCTCGCTGCTGGCGGTCGGCAACGTCGTCAACTGCGCGATGGGCAAGCATCCGGTCTATCTGTGGACCCTGCCGATGTTCCACTGCAACGGCTGGTGCTTCCCGTGGTCGATCTCGGTGGTCGCCGGCACCCATGTCTGCCTGCGCCAGGTGCGCGCCTCGCTGATGTACGACCTGATGGCGGCGCACGGCGTCACCCATCTGTGCGGCGCGCCGATCGTGATGTCGACGCTGCTCAACGCCACCGACGCCGAGCGCAAGCCGCTCGCCGGCACGGTGCAGTTCTTCACGGCGGCGGCGCCGCCGCCCGAATCCGTGCTGGTCGCCATGAAGGAGGCCGGCTTCGAGGTGACCCATCTCTACGGCCTCACCGAGACCTACGGGCCGTCGGTGATCAACGACTGGCACCGCGACTGGGACGCCCTCGCGGTCGACCGGTGGGGCGCCCTGAAGGCGCGGCAGGGCGTGCCCTATGTCGGGCTCGACGGGCTCGCCGTGAAGGACCCCGCCACCATGGAGGATCTGCCGGCCGACGGCACCGCGATGGGCGAGGTGATGTTCCGCGGCAACGTGGTGATGAAGGGCTATCTGAAGAACAAGAGAGCGACCGACGAGGCCTTCGCGGGCGGCTGGTTCCACTCCGGCGATCTCGGCGTGATGCATCCGGACGGCTACGTCCAGCTCAAGGACCGCGCCAAGGACATCATCATCTCGGGCGGCGAGAACATCTCCTCCATCGAGGTCGAGGACGCGCTCTACAAGCACCCGGCCGTCGCCGCCGTCGCCGTGGTGGCGAAGCCCGACGAGAAGTGGGGCGAGACGCCGTGCGCCTTCGTCGAGCTGCGCGAGGGCCGGACGGCCAGCCCCGAGGATCTGATCGCCTGGTGCCGCGACCGCCTCGCCCACTTCAAGTGCCCGCGCCACGTGGTGTTCACCGAGATCCCGAAGACCTCGACCGGCAAGATCCAGAAGTACAAGCTGCGCGAGATGGCGCGGGAGGCGTGAAGAGGACAGCACGATCTCGTGTCCCGGGCGCGGCGCGTAGCGCCGCGACCCGGGACCCAGGAGCGAGCAAACGCGGTGATTGCCGCGTCGCCCTGGGCCCCGGCTCTGCGGCGCATCAGGCCGTTGGCCCGATGCGCCTTGTCCGGGGCACGAGGCACCGCATCTCAGCCCATCAATCCCCCTTCAGCCCCAGCCGCCGCACCAGGGCGCTCCACTTCTTTTCCTCGCGGTCGATGTCGGCGGCGTATTCCTCGGGCGTGCTGGTGAGCGGGGCGCCGCCTTCGGCACGGATGCGCTTCGCCACCTCCTCGGTCTTCACCAGCGCCTGAAGCGCCGCGTTGATGCGGGCGACGATCGGCTGCGGCGTGCCGGCCGGCGCCAGCAGGCCGTAGTGCAGCACCGACTCGAAGCCGGGCAGGCCGGACTCGTCGGCGGTCGGCACGTCGGGCAGCAGCGGGAAGCGCTCGCGGCTCATCACGGCGATCACCCGCAGCGTCTTCGCCTCGATGTTGCCGAGCGCCGGCGCCAGCACCCCGAAGGCGACCGGCACGTGACCGCCGACCAGGTCGTTCATCAGCGGCCCGGTCCCCTTGTAGGGAACCAGCGTCACGTCGATCCCGGCACTCGCCTTGAACAGCTCGGCCGTCATGTAGCCGCCGGTGCCGACCGCCGAGGTGCCGATGCTGATCCTGCCGGGCGCCGCCTTGGCGGCGGCGATCACGTCGGCGACGGTCCTGGCCGGGAACGACGGATGCGCCAGCAGCACCACCGGCATGGTCGCCATCAGGCCGATCGGCGAAAAATCCTTGCGCGGGTCGTAGCCGGCGCCGGCGAACAGGCTCGGATTGACCGACATCGTCCCGGTGTGGCCGAGCAGCAGCGTGTAGCCGTCGGGCTGCGCGCGCGCGACCGCCCGCGTCCCGATGTTGCCGCCGCCCCCGCCCCGGTTGTCGACCAGCACCTGCTGGCCGAGCGCGCCGGTGAGCTTGTCGGCGACGATCCGGGCCATGGCGTCGTTGCCGCCGCCGGCCGGGAACGGGACGATCAGGGTGACGGGCCGGGTCGGCCATTGCGGCCCTGCGGGCTGCGGCCCTGCGGGCTGCGGCCCTGCGGACTGGCCCGCGGGCTGGCCGCCGCCCTGGGCCGCCGCCCCGCCCGCCGTCGGCACGGCGAGCGCCGCCGCCAGCGCCAGAACCCGGCGCCGCGAAAACTCCGCGCGCATTGCGCTTCTCCTTGTTGGTTTCCTCACCCCGCGAGGAAACCAGTCGGATCGCCCGCCGGCAAGCGTCCCGGCCAGACGGCAACCGTCTTCGATATATCTTGCGTTATGTCTGTCGATGCCCTATCTAGCGATATATCGAAGACAGGAGAACACCATGCACGCACCACATTGCGATCACCACGATCATCACGGCCACGGCGGCCACTGGGCGGCCGGCCGGCACGGCGGCCGCGGCCGCTTCGGCGGCGGACCGGGCTTCGGCGGCGGCCGGGACCATGGCTTCGGGGGTGGCGACTTCGGCCGGGTCGGCCGCATGCTGGCCCAGGGCGACCTGCGCCTGCTGGCGCTGGCGCTGATCGCCGAGCAGCCGCGGCACGGCTACGAGATCATCAAGGTCCTGGAGGAGAAGACCGCGGGCTGGTACGCGCCGAGCCCCGGCGTCGTCTACCCGACCCTGACCTGGCTGGAGGAGGCCGGCTGGGTGACCGGCGAGACCGAGGGCAGCAAGAAGCTGTACACCATCACCGAAGATGGCCGCGGCGCGCTGGCCGAGAACAAGGCGCTGGTCGAGGCCGTGCTGGAGCGGCTGGCGGCGGTCGGCGAGAAGGCGGAGCGCTGGCGCCGCCGGGCCGAGCGCGACGAGACCGAGCGCGGCCCCCGCGTCTCGCGGCTGGTCGATGCCGCGGTCGACAATCTGCGCGACATCGCCGCCGACCGGTTCCGCGGCGACGCCGAGGCGGAGGCCCGCATCGTCGAGGTGCTGGCCCGTGCCGCCGCCGAGCTGCGCAAGATCTGACGTGACCGGGAGCCGGTCACCCGGACGTGACGAAGAGCGCGGCACCGCCGCGCAGACGAACCGCGTCCCCCGAAAACAGAACCGCCGGCCTCGTTCCCGAGAGCCGGCGGATCTACCAAACAAACCTCGATAATGTCTTGCGACTGAACCTCAGTGTACGCTGCTCTGGTGCTTCATCCGAACGATGGCATCCTTGAGCTGCAGTTTCCGACGCTTCAACTCGACGAGCTGGAGATCATCGACTGACGGATGCTGGAGGGCTTCAGAGATTTCCGCTTCCAGCATCCGGTGCCGTTGTTCGAGTTCAGCAAGCGAGAGCGTGGCCATGTGGCGATTCTCCTCATGTCAGATTGCTGCCTGACGATGACAGTCTGCCACGATGACACTTTAGAGTCGACGGCGATCGTTTGTGCAGCGCACGACACCGTTTCGTGATGGTTGCCGCTACCGCCGAAGCGCACATTGGGAAACTTGAAAAAACGCCGCCGCCGGGCGATACATGCGGCCAGAGGCCGCGATCGTTCGACCCGGGCATGCCAGGACCGCGGCCGGTGCAGCGGTCCTGCGACCTGACGGTCCCGTGACCAGACGGTCCGGTGGCGAACGCGGTCCGATGAACGAGAACGAAGCCGACCTCAAGGGACAGCTCGCGCGCCTGCGCCAGGAGCATCGCGACCTCGACGTCGCGATCGCGGTGCTGCAGGACACGCCGGGTTCCGACATTCTCCAGGTCCAGCGGCTGAAGAAGCGCAAGCTCTGGCTGAAGGACCGCATCTCCTTCATCGAAGACCAGATCACGCCCGACATCATCGCCTGACCCGCCCGAGCACCACGGGCCGTCGGCGTCAGCGGTCGCGCCTGCCGCGCCGGCGCTTTCGCGCATACATGGCGGCGTCCGCGCGGGCGAGCGCCTCGGCGGCGGCCGACGGGTCGGTCAGGGGCGCCGTCCCGGCCGAGGCGCCGACCGCGATCTCGGCCTCGGCCCACGGCACCCGGACCGCCGCGATCATCGCCTCCAGCGCCGCCGCCTTGGCGTCGGCGTCGGCGTCGGCGAGATTCCACAGGAGCACGGCGAACTCGTCGCCGCCGAGCCGGGCGACCAGGTCGGAGGCGCGGACATGGGCGCGCAGCACCTCGGCCACGGCGCGCAGCACCGCGTCGCCGGCGGCGTGGCCGTGGGTGTCGTTGACCGGCTTGAAGCCGTCGAGATCGAGATAGATCAGCACCAGCCGGCCGCCGTAGCGCTGCACATGCGCCGCGGCGCGGGCGAGCTCGCGCTCGAAGCCGCGGCGGTTGAGCAGGCCGGTCAGCGGATCGTGGTCGGCACGGGCCTCGAGCTCGGCGACCCGGACCTGCGCGGCGGCGAGCGCGGCGCGCAGCGCCTCGACCTCGCGGGCGAGCGTCTGGACGACGCCCGCCTCCAGCCGGTCGGCCTCCGAGGCGAGCTGCCCCGGCCGCGAGCGGGCCCGCGCGTCGGGCTTCGATGCGGGCGAAGCGAACGCCTCGTCGGCGGTCGCCGCGGTCGCCCGCGACGGCTTGCCCGGGCCCGCTGCGGCCTGCTGCGTCTGCCGTTCCGCCGTCTTGCCCCGCATCGCGGTCGCCGCGCCCCGTGATGCTCCGGATCTACGTGATTCGGGACTCGGGCCGAAGCCCGCCGGGGCCGGCGCCGCCCCCGCCGGCTCGCTTGCCAGCCGGGCGCACCGGCCATAGAACCGCGCATCCGGGCCGCGTCTGCCGCGGCGCCCCGCAGTTCCGAGAGAGCCATGACCGCGACCCCGGTGGCCATCATCATGGGCAGCCAGTCCGACTGGGCCACCATGCGGCACACCGCCGAGACCCTGACGGCGCTCGGCGTCGGCCACGTCACCCGCATCGTCTCGGCCCACCGCACCCCGGACCGGCTGGTCGCCTTCGCCAAGGGCGCCAAGGCGGCCGGCTTTCGGGTGATCGTCGCGGGCGCCGGCGGCGCCGCCCACCTGCCCGGCATGACGGCCGCCATGACGCCGCTGCCGGTGCTCGGCGTGCCGGTGGAATCCAAGGCGCTGTCGGGGGTCGATTCGCTCTACTCGATCGTCCAGATGCCGCCCGGCGTGCCGGTCGGCACGCTCGCCATCGGCCGCGCCGGCGCCGTCAACGCGGCCCTGCTCGCCGCCGCCATCCTGGCGATCGGCGACGACGGCCTCGCCGCCCGCCTGGAGGACTGGCGCCGCCGCCAGACCGAGAGCGTCGCCGAGGCGCCGTCCGAGGAGGCCTCCGCGTGATCGTCGCCCCGCGTCCGCTCGGCCCGGACGCCACCATCGGGATTCTCGGCGGCGGCCAGCTCGGCCGCATGCTGGCGCTCGCCGCCGCCCGCCTCGGCTTCAAATGCCACGTGCTGTGCCCGGACCCGCAGTCCTGCGCCTTCGACGTGGTCCGCCGCGTGACCGAGGCCGACTACACCGACAAGGAGGCGCTCGACCGCTTCGCCAACGACGTCGACGTCGTCACCTACGAGTTCGAGAACGTCCCGGCCGAGACGGCGACGTTCCTGTCGGCCCGCAAGCCGGTGCTGCCCGACCCGAAGATCCTGGCGACCACCCAGGACCGCCTCCTGGAGAAGACCTTCGTCACCGCGCTGGGCATCGAGACGGCGCCGTTCGCCGCGGTCGACGACCGCGCCGGGCTCGACGCGGCGCTGGCCGCGGTCGGCCGGCCGGCGGTGCTGAAGACCCGCCGGTTCGGCTACGACGGCAAGGGCCAGGTGACGATCCGGGCCGGCGACGATCCCGGGATCGCCTGGGACGAGATCGGACGGCAGCCGGCGATCCTGGAGGCCTTCGTGCCGTTCGAGCGCGAGGTCTCCGTGGTGGTCGCCCGCGGCCTCGACGGCACCGTCCAGGCCTTCGACCTGTGCGAGAACGAGCATCGCGATCACATCCTGAAGGTGACCCGCGTCCCGGCCGCCGTGCCGACGGAGATCGCCGAGGCCGCGCGAAAAATCGCCGGGCGGATCGCCGAGGCGTTCGGCTATGTCGGCGTGATGGCGGTCGAGATGTTCTGGGTCGCCGGTGATGCCGGCGGCGGTGGCCGCGTGCTGGTCAACGAGATCGCGCCGCGGGTCCACAATTCCGGCCACTGGACCCAGGATGGCTGCACGGTGTCGCAGTTCGAGCAGCACATCCGGGCTGTGGCGGGCTGGCCGCTCGCCGTGCCGGTGCGGCACGGCCGCGCCGAGATGATCAACCTGATCGGCGCCGAGGTGGACGAGCACAAGACCTGGCTCGCCGTCCCGGGCGCCTCCGTGCACCTCTACGGCAAGCCGATCGTCCGCCCCGGCCGCAAGATGGGCCACGTGAACCGGGTGCTGTTCGACTGAATGACGGGCAATCGTTCGGGTCACCGGCGGTCGCGCCGTGCTGTCTCCATCCTGTGGCGATCCCTGGGTTTTTTGAAGGCCGACGAAGGGCCCCTGCGGGCTCCTTATCGATTTCAGGGCACGATTTCGGGGGGCACGTCTAAAGCGCGCGGCCGCCTTTGTCTCTGCGGGATACCTGTTCGGCCAGAGGTCGATCGCTCCCGTCGGCGCTCGTCAGCCGCGCGCGCCCGTGAGCCCCGACCGGATCGCTCCGGAGATCGCGGCGTTGTCGCGACGCATGATGGACTTCGCCGGCGCTTTCTGGTAGACGCCCCCCACCTGGGAGCCCGCGCGATCGTTCGACCGCTGGCGGACGGCCCGCCAGATCAACCGACAAGCCATTCGAGAGGACGCTTCGTGCAGGTACTCGTTCGCGACAACAACGTCGACCAGGCCCTCAAGGCGCTCAAGAAGAAGATGCAGCGCGAGGGCATCTTCCGCGAGATGAAGCTGCGCGGTCACTACGAGAAGCCCTCCGAGCGCAAGGCGCGGGAGAAGGCCGAGGCGATCCGTCGCGCCCGCAAGCTCGCCCGCAAGCGCGCCCAGCGCGAGGGCCTCATCCCCGGCAAGCCGAAGCCCGCGGTGCGCGCGGGTGGTCCGGGCGCCCGCCCGGCCGGTGCCGGCGGCGGCTTCCGCAGCAGCGCCCCGCGCTGACACGCCCTGCCGATCGACCGAGCGCGAGCGGACGGCCCCGCCGCCCGCCGCGATCTCGCGTGAGCGCGAGTTCGAGCTCACGCGCGTCCGAAATCGCGTGAAATGGCGGCGTCGCCGCAAGATCGCCGCCTTTGTCCGTGACCCAGGGACAAGCCGCTGCCCCGAGCGCGGCATGTCACGTCGCGTCACGAGGAAGGCCATGACACCCGGTTGCGAGAGTCTCGGCTGGTCTGGCCCGAGCCGCACCGGCCTCCCGGTGCGCCGCGCCGCGGCGCGCCCCCTCCCCGCATCGAAGCTGCTCGCCGCCGGCCTCGTGGCCGCCGCGCTGGCGCTCGGCGGCTGCTCGACCATCATGAACATGCCGACCACCGTGGTCGACGACGCGACCTCGGCGGCCTCGCCCGCCAACCTGTCGTCGCTCACCGCGGTGCTGGCCAAGAATCCCAACGACCCGCAGGCCTACAACATGCGCGGCTCGGTGCTCGGCCAGTCCGGCCGCTACCAGGACGCGCTCGCCGACTTCGACAAGGCGATCCAGCTCGATCCCAACTACGCCCAGGCCTACGCCAATCGCGGGCTCGCCTGGCGGCAGACCGGCAAGCTCGACCAGGCGCTCGCCGACTACGACCGCGCCCTGCAGATCGATCCCGCCTATGCGGTCGCCTATGTGGGCCGCGGCATGGCCTACCGGGACAAGGGCGAGCTGCTGCGCGCCCTGCAGGACTTCAACAAGGCGGTCCAGATCCGGCCCGACAACGCCCAGGCCTACTACAACCGCGGCCTGCTCTATCAGAGCCAGCGGCAGTACCAGTACGCCATCGACGACTTCTCGACCGCCATCGGCCTGTCGCAGCAGCAGGCCGAGCCGTTCATCGCCCGCGGCCTCACCTATCTGGCGGTGGGCGACCTCAAGGCCGCCGCCGGCGACCTCGACGACGCGGTCGAGCTGGAGCCGCAGAACGTGCAGGCCTGGACCAGCCGCGGCCTCGCCTACGAGCGGATGAACGACAAGGAGAAGGCGGCCGGCTCCTATGCCCGCGCGCTGGGCATCCGCCAGGGCTACCCGCCGGCCGTCGAGGGCTTCCGCCGGGTCGGCGGCGAGCCCGGCAAGATCTACACGACGTTCAACTGACCGACGCTCGATCGCACGCGCCGCGACCGGCGCCGCCGGAGCCGATCGCTCACCGCGCCTCGTCCGGCTCCCGCGCCAGAAAGTCCCGCACCGCGTCGAGGGCGCCGAAGTCGTCGAGATCCTCGTGGTCGGCGCCGGGCAGGCGGACGAAGCGCTTGGGCGCGCGCAGCAGCGCGTAGAGCCGCTCGCCGAAGGCGATCGGGATCACGCTGTCGCGGGTGCCGTGCAGGACCAGGGTCGGCGCCGTGACGGCGGGCGCGCGCAGGTCCGAACGGAACTGGTCCTTCATCAGGACCCCGATCGGCACGAACGGATAGGCGATGCGGGCGACGTCGGCCGTGGAGGTGTAGGGCGCCTGCAGGATCAGGCGCGCGACCTCGCGGGTGGCGGCCAGCGCCACCGCGACGCCGGTGCCGAGCGACTCGCCGAAGGCGACGATGCGGCCGGGCCCGTAGCGGGCGGCGAGCAGCGCGTGCCCGGCCTCGGCGTCGGCGAGGAGCCCGGCCTCGGTCGGCGCCCCGGTCGAGCCGCCGAAGCCGCGATACGACACCGCCAGCAGCCCGAAGCCGTCCCGCGCCAGCGCCGCGAAGCGCTCCGCCCGGTGGCGCAGCGCGCCGCCGTTGCCGTGCAGATAGAGGAGGACGGGCCGGCCGTCGCGCGGCGGCACGTGCCAGGCGACCAGACGCTCGCCGTCGGCGGTCGAGAGCTCGATCTCCTCCGCCTGCGGCAGGCCGGCGGCCACGGGCGGCGTGCGGCGGGTCTCCGGCAGATACATCAGCCGGCGCTGGGCGACGTAGAGGACGGCGACGAGGACGGCGTAGACGGCGAGCCCGATCAGGCAGAGGCGGAGCAGCGTGGTCACGGTGCCCCTCCCCCGCCCTGCCGCACCGGGCGGGAGCCGATCCGGCGCCGCACGGGGTCTACCGGGCGGGCCGCCGGGCCTTGCGGCGCGGCGGCGGCGCGGCCGGCGGGACCGACCACGCGAACGGGTTCTCGTAGCACCAGCCGCCGGTGCCGACGATCGCCTGCCGGCACTGCCACAGCTCGGCGAAATAGCAGTTGGTGCCGCCGCCGAATGCCCCGCCGTACTGGGCGCACCACGGATAGATCGGACCGACCTTCGAGGGGACCTGGGCGCGGGCCGGCCCGGCGCCGGCGGCGAGCGCCGCCGCGGCGAGACCGACAGCGATCGTCAGGGCACGCATCGACAATCTCCAGCATCGAGGATTCGCGGCGTACGCTACCACGCCGGGCCGGGCGCCGGCAGGGAGGCCGGCGCAGGCCGGTTCGGCGGCCGGTCGGCGCGATCAGCCGGAGTGCCGCTTCGCCTTGCGCGGCCTGGCGACTCCTGCCGGCGCCTGCGACCAGGCGAACGGGTTCTCGTAGCAGAACCCGCCATTGCCGCTGACCGCCTGCTGGCACTGCCAGAGATTGGCGAAGTAGCAGTTGGTGCCGCCGCCGCCGCGGCCGCCGTAATCGGCGCACCACGGATAGATCGGACCGACCGGCGAGGGGACCTGGGCGTGGCCGGCCGACGCACCGGCGGCGACGATCGCCGCGGCCAGCCCGGCCGTCACGAGAAGCGCGCGCATCGCGACCTCCTGGAGATTCGATGCGCCACGCTATCACGCCCGCGAGGTCCCCCGGCATGCGTAACGATCACGACCTTGTGCAGGTGCCGCGCGCGGCGCGGTCAGTACCGGCGTTGCTCCTGGCGCGAGCGCCGGCGGTCGCGCGGCTGCTCGGACCCGTAGGCGGAGAACGGGTTGCGGTAGCACCAGCCGCCGTTGCCGCTGATCGCCTGCTGGCACTGCCAGAGATTGGCGAAGTAGCAGTTGGTGCCGCCGCCGCCGCGGCCGCCATACTGCGCACACCACGGATAGATGGGGCCGGTCTGGGCACTGGCCGGGGCGGTGTCGAGGGCGAGCACGGCCCCGAGGGCCGCGAGCGCGAGCAGCGAGGAGCGCATCGGAATCTCCATGGGTCGTTTCGCGCGCGGACGACCTCCGCCCGCCGCGGCTGTGTCTCTTAGAAACCGCGGCGGACCGTTTGGTTCAGATGCGTCGGGCGGCGTCCCCGGGGAGCCACGAGCCCGCTGCCCGGAAACGCGTCGGCGCCGCTGCCGCGCGCCGGGACGGGCCTCGTGTCCCGGGCGCGGCGCACCGCGCCGTGACCCGGGCCCCGGAGCGATCGGGCGAGGTGGTCCGGGGACCTCTTGCCGCGCCGCCCCCGGGCCCCGGCGCTGCGGCGCATCAGGTCTCCGACCGGCTGCGCCTTGTCCGGAGCACGCGGCCGAGAGACGGGAAAGCCGTTTCGTCCCTCGGGGTGCGCCCCGCCTGTCGCCGGCTCACTCCCGGTTGGGCGTGAAGCCGCAGGCCATGCCGGCGATGATCATGCGCTGGATGTTCGAGGTGCCCTCGACGATCTGCAGCGACTTCGCATCGCGATAGAAGCGCTCGGCCGGGTACTCGGTCGAGAAGCCGTAGGAGCCGAAGATCTTCATGCACTCGTTGGCGGCGTGCACGGCCGCCTCGGAGGCGAACAGCTTGGCGACCGAGGTCTCGTACTGGCTCGGCTTGCCCTGGTCCTTCAGCCAGGCGGCGCGGTAGACCAGCATCTGGGCGGCCTGGTGCTCGGCGACCATGTCGGCGATCTGGGCCTGCACCATCTGGTGCTGCGAGATCGGCTTGCCGAACTGGGTGCGGCCGTTGGCGTAGTCGACCGCGAGGTCGAGGCAGCCGCCGGCGACGCCGAGCGCGCCCGCCGCGCAGCCGAGCCGCGTCTGGTTGAGCTGCCACATGCAAATGCGGAAGCCGTCGCCCGGCGTGCCGAGCACGTTCTCCTTCGGCACCTTCATGCCGTCGAAGACGAACTCGCCGGTCGGCGCGCAGTGCAGGCCGAGCTTGGTCTCGATCGGCCGCGCCGAGACGCCGGCCCAGGCCTTGGGCTCGATGATGAAGGCCGTCATGCCGCGGTTGCCGGCGGATCGGTCCGTGTAGGCGTAGAGCAGGCCGGCGTCGCCGACATGCGCCTGCGAGATCCACATCTTGGTGCCGTGGACCTCCCAGTGGTCGCCCTTGTCGATCGCATGCGTCTTCATGCTGGCGACGTCGGAGCCGGTGTTGGGCTCGGTCATGGCGAAGAAACCGAGCCGGGTGCCGGCGACCCAGCCGGGCACGTATTTCTGCTTCTGCTCCGGCGTGCCGAACTTCGTCACCGTCAGGGCCGGCCCGAGATTCTGCATGTTGAAGGGCAGCCGCCAGGACGCGGAGATCTTGGCCACCTGCTCGGCCATCAGGACCGACTCGAGAAAGCCGAGCCCGGTGCCGCCGAGCTCCTCCGGCAGGGCGCAGCCGAAGAAGCCGAGCTCGCCCATGCGGGCCACGCGCTCGGGCTTGAAGGCGTGCGCCTTCTCCTCCTCCACGAGCGTCGGCGCGATGTCCTCGAGCGCGAAGCGCCGCGCCGTCTCCTGGACCATGCGTTGTTCGTCGTTCAGATCGAAATGCATCGGAGTCCCGTGTTGAGGTGACTGGTGGGAAACGTGGTCGCCCGGACCGGCGGGATCGCGGGGCCGGACCGGGGCCCGCCCGGCGCGGGTGTCGGTCGCTCAGTCGATCAGCAGAAGCACGTCGCCGGCCGCGACCGCGGCCTTCTCGGCCACCCGCACGGCCAGCACCGTGCCGGCGCAGGGCGCGTAGATCAGATGCTCGGCGCCGCCGCTCGCCAGCACGGCGAGCTCGTCGTCGGCCTCGACCGCGGCGCCGGCCTCGACCAGCACCGACTGCACGGTCCCGGCCAGCGGTGCGCGCACCTCCTCGGCCATCCTGCCCTCTCCCTCGACTGGCCGCGCCGGCGGGCGGGCGCCCGTGCCGCGGCGAGCGCAGTCAACCACCCCGGAGCCGGCGAGAGCAACCGGTTCGACGGCGGGAGGGATCGTTTGTACACAAACGTGATCGGCGGGCGAGACGGCGGCCGCCGCGGGCAGGGCCGCCGCTCCGGCGGCCGGTGCCGGGCGTCGCCCCGGGGTCAGCGCCCGGGGTCAGTGCCTGGTGTCGGAGAACGGCTCGCCCGGCACCCAGCCGAGCGCGAAGCGGCCTTCCTCGGTCATCCGCTCCGGGCTCCACGGCGGATCCCACAGGAGACGGACCCGGATGCTCGGCGTCTCGGCGAACTGCCGGCGCAGCGCCGCCTTGGCGGCGCAGGCCATCACCTCGCCGAACGGACAGCTCGGCGCCGTGGTGGTCATGTCGACGACGATGCCCTCGGCCGTCCAGTCGGCCCGGTAGACCAGGCCGAGATCGACGATCGAGATGCCCATCTCGGGGTCGATGACCTCCTTGAGGGCGAGCATGATGTCTGAATTGGTCATCGACCGTCCTCGCGGGCGCGCCGGATCTCCGCAGCCGGGACCCCGGGTCCCGCGAAGTCGGCTGTCATGGGGCGGCCGCCCGGATCGGCGCCGCGGGCCGGCCGACCGCCGTCCCGCGCCGAGATTGGGCAGGCGGGACCGCGGGTCGCCTTGTCATAGGTCAAACAACCGCTCCATTGGAGCAATTCTCGTTTTGGGCCAGCGGCATGGAGCCGGACGGCGGTGCCGCGCCGGACCCGCCCCGGCGCCGCTCAGGAGCCCTGCTCGGAGACCAGCACCCAGTCGCCCTTGCGGATTTCCAGCATGCGCAGGGCCGAGAGATCGAGGCCGGTGTGGTCGGTCGGCGACATGGTCACCACCCCGCCGGTGCCGACATGGCCGCGGGTGCGCTCGAGCTCGTCGCGCAGCCTCGCCCGGTCGAAGCCGCCGGCGCGCTTCGCCGCCTCGACCACGAGCATCAGCCCGTCATAGGCGTGCCCGCCGAAGGCCGACACCGGCTGGCCGGTCTTCTGCTGCCAGGTGCGGGCATAGGCCTGGACGACCGCCTTCTGCGGGTCGCCCTCGGCGAGCTTGTCGGGGACCAGCAGGGCGGCGGCCGGCAGCCGCACGCCCTCGGCGGACGGGCCGGCGAGCGCGATGAACTGCTTCGAGGCGACGCCGTGGCTCTGGTACAGCGGCAGGCCGATCCCGAGCTGGCGGTAGCTGCGGGTGACGATCGCCGGTCCCTGGCCGTGGCCGGCGACGACGACGGCCTGCAGGCCGCGCCGGGCCTTCACGGCCGAGAGTTGCGCCGTCACGTCGGTGTCGGCCGGGCCATAAGTCTCCTCGTGGGCGACCGTGATGCCGCCGGCGGGCGCCACCTTGACGCACTGCTCGCGCATCGAGCGGCCGAAGGCGTCGGTGCCGGAGACGATCGCGATGGTGGTCAGCTTGCGGCGCTTGAGGTCGGCGAAGATCTTCTCGCAGGCCATCCGGTCGGTGTGCGGCGTCTTGAACACCCATTTGCGCACCGGCTCGACGATCTGCACGGCACCGGCGAGCGACACGAAGGGCACCTGCGCCGCCTCGAGGACCGGGATCATGGCGAGCGTGGTCGCCGTGGTGGTGCCGCCGATCACGGCCGCCACCTTGTCCTGCTCGACCAGCCGGGTCGCCAGCGCGCGCGCCACCTCCGGCTCGCCGCCGTCGTCGTGGACGATCAGGTCGATCGTCTCGCCGTCGACGCCGCCGGCCGCGTTGATGGCCTCGACCCACAGCTCGAGGGTGCGCTTCTCCGGGGCGCCCAGATACTCGGCGAGCCCGGTGGCGGAGAGGACCGCGCCGATCTTCACGCCGGCCTGCGCGGCCGGGGCGCCGAGCGACAGCGGCAGGGCGAGCGCGACCGTGAGCAGGCCGGCCGAGACGAATCGGCGAGTGGCGGACATGCGAAGGCTCCTCCCGGGGCGACGGGGTTCCGTCTGAGGCGTTTCCGTCCCGAACGTCTCTTGTTCTTGTCGGGTCGCCGATCTTGCCGGCTGCGGCGGGCCGGCGCAAGCGGCCGGCGCCGCCATCTCGGCGGACGCCCCGGCCGCCGGTCAGTACGGCTCGCCGGAGCGGCGCACGTAGCGCGGGCCGGCGCCGTCGCGGCGCATCTGCATGTCGATGCCCGGATAGTCGACCGTCTCGGCCGCCGCCCGGGTGCCGATCTCGAGAAACACCGCGTCGCGCTCGGAGCGGTTGACCAGGCAGTGGCCGTCGGCGACCCCGGCCTTCCAGGCGGCCACGTCGCCCGGGCGCAGCACCGTCTCGCCGGCGTCCTCGCACAGCACCACCTCGCCCTCCAGCACGTAGACGAGCTCGTCCTCGGCGGCGTGCCAGTGGCGCTGCGACGAGGCCGCCCCCGGCTTCAGCCGGCACAGGTTGACGCCGAACTGGGTGAGCCCCGCGGCCGGCCCGAGCCGCTTGCGCGCCCGCCCCTCGACCGCGGCGCGGAACTGCGCCGGATAGAGGCTTCCGGTGTCGAGCGGGACGGCGTCGAGGTCGATCTTGGGCATGGGGATCCTTCCGCAGTTCGGCATTGCGCGGCGGCGGGCCGCCGCGCCGGGAAGGGAATCACGCCGGTCGCGATCGCGCCACCCGAAAGCCGCGAGACGGACGCCTCACGCGCCGGGGGCTGCCGCCTTGCGGGCGAGGCGCTGGTCGAAGCGGGGCGTGTCGATCACGGCCCGCACATGGGTGCCCTCGCCGATGATCTCGACGGCGTCGCGGGCGACCACCCGGAAGGTCAGCGTGCGGCCGTCGACGGCGACCAGCTCGGCCTCGGCCTCGACCCGCATGCCGAGCGGCGTGGCGGCGCGATGGTCGACGTCGAGCCGGGTGCCGACGCTCTGCTGGCCGTCCGGCATCGCATCGGCGACCGCGTCCACGGCCGCCGCCTCCATCAGCGTGACCATCACGGGCGTCGCCAGCGCCGTGACGCCGCCGCTGCCGACCCGCACGGCCGTGTGCTCGTCGCCCACCACCAGGGCGGCGCGTCCCTTCAGCCCGACGAAGAGGCCCGATGAACTGCTCATCTCGTCCGATCCGTTCCTTGAGACTGTACGAGGCCGGCAGGCGGTCCGTGGCCGGGCGTCGCGGCGGTCGTGCCGGCGCCAGCGGCCCCCCTTCCGGCTCCCCCTCCGGCCCACCCGGCGCATGGCACCGGTGTCGCACTCCGTCGAAATCGCGCCGCGGTTAGTTCCATTTAACCGCTTCTTTACCGTGCCCCGTCGAAAGTCGGGACGAGGATCGCCGACCGTGTCCCGATTCCATCGTTCGTTAACGAATGGGCGTCGGCGCGAACTTTGTCGCGGTTCCGTTCGATGCGTATGAGCCGGGTATCCACATGACAGGCGCGCCAGGATACGTCAAAGGGGGTCGCCGCGACGCGCGGGATGCGACTCCCGATGCGGCTCGCCGGGCCGGATCGTCGTTCCGGCGGTGGCTGAGCTCGGTCATCCCCGAGGAGCGCACGTCCGACCCGTCCGACTTCGCGACCACCACGGCCCCGGCCGCGCCCCTCGTCGCGGTCGACGACGAGCCGGCGCCCGCCCCGGCCGCCACCGCGCCGGCGACGCCGCGCGCTGTGCCGCGGGCCGACGCCCCGGCGCCGCGGCGATCCATGCCGGACCGCGATCTCGTCGCGCTGTGCAATCGGTTCGAAGGCATCACCCGCCAGCTCGAGCGCCTCGTCCACACCACCCTCGACACGGCGGACGGCAAGGCGGCGGCGCCCGCCGCCGCGCAGGACAGTCCGCTCGATCGCGTCGTCGCCGAGATCGCGGCGCGCCAGCGCGCGCTCGACGGCGAGGGTCCGGCGGCCGTCCCGAGCATGTTCGCGCCGGTGATGGATCCGGCCGCGCTCGCCCCGGCGGCGCCCGACCTGTCGCGGCTCGAGGAGCAGCTGCGCCTGATCACCGCCCAGATCGAGACGCTGCGCTCGCCCTGCCGGGCCGAGGAGATCGCCTCCGAGCTGCGCGAGGAGCTGCGCCGCATCGGCCGCGCCATCCACGATCTCGTGCCGCGCCACGCCTTCGAGGCCCTGGAGGGCGAGGTGCGGGCCCTCGCCGGCCGCCTCGACGAGAGCCGCGGCAGCGGCTTCGACCCGGCCGTGCTGGCCCCGCTCGACCAGGGGCTCGCCGAGGTGCGCGAGGCGCTGCGCGGGCTCGCGCCGGGCGAGCTCGCCGGCTCGGTCAACACGCTGTTCCGCAAGATCGACCAGGTGTCGGTCGAGGGCTTCGACGCGACCGTCCTGCACCAGCTCCGCGACGCCGTCGACACCCTGCGCGGCATCGTCTCGACGGTGGCGTCGGGCGACGCGCTCGCCGCCCTGGTCGCCGAGGTGCGCACCCTGTCGCAGAAGATCGAGCAGGCCCCGGCGGCGCCGCAGCCGGTCTCCGGCTCGCCCCAGCACGACCTGCTCGCCAGCCTCGAACGCCAGATCAGCGGCATCGCCGAGACGCTGGCGGCCCAGAACGCCGCCAAGGCCGCAGCGCCGGCGGAGCCGGGCGACGGCGCTCCCGCGGCGGCGGTGTCGCCGACCCTCGAGCCGCTGATGGCCTCGCTCGCCGAGCGGCTGGAGAAGTTCGACCTCCTCGCCGACGAGCGCCCGTCGCTCGCCCCCATCGAGGACAAGATCAGCCGGCTGGACGACAAGCTCGACCGCATCGGTGCCGGCACGCTCGACGCCGCCATGGTGGCGCAGGTCGAGGACCGCATCCGCATGCTTGCCGACAAGCTCGACCGCATCGAGCGCTCGGCCCTCGACCATCCCGGGCTCGCCCCGCTCGAGCAGCGCATCGCCGATCTCGTCCGCAAGATCGAGCAGTCGGAATCGCGGCTGGACATGCTGCCGGCGCTGGAGCGCGGCATGGCCGACCTCCTCGCCCATGTCGAGGCCCTGCAGGCGCAGCGCGCCGCGACCGCGGAGCCGAGCCCGGCCTTCGCGGCGCTCGCCCGCGACGTCGAGACCATCCGGCGCAGCCAGGAGGACGCCGACCGCCGCACCCGCGAGTCGCTGGAGGCGGCGCACGGCACGCTCGGCCGCATGGCCGACCGGCTCGCCGCCATCGAGACCGACCTGCGCGGCACCGCCCGCCGCCCGTCCCCGGCCGAGATGCCGGCCACGTTCGAGCCGAGCCCGGCCGCGCCGGCTGCCGCAGCGGCCGCCGCCGCGCCCGCGGCGGCGCCGGGGCCGCGGCTGAACGGCTTCGCCATCCCGATCGGTCCGCCGCCGCGCCCGGCCGAGCCGGCAGCGCCGCCGGCGGTGTCCGGCGCCCTGGCGCCCGACGCGCCGATCGAGCCGGGCTCCGGCCCGCCCTGGCAGCGCGGCAGCCGCAGCGCCGCCGACCGCATCGCCGCCTCGCAGGCGGCCCTCGGCGCCGCCGCCGAGGCCCCGGCGGGGTCCGGGGCGAAGCCGAACTTCATCCTCGCCGCGCGCCGCGCCGCCCAGGCGGCGAGCGAGCAGCCCGGGCCGCAGGCCGCCGCGGGAGCCGGCGACGCCGCCGACGGCAGCCGCGGCCGCCGCCTCACCGACCGGGTGAAGGCGCTGTTCATGACGACCAGCGTGATCGTCATCGCGCTCGCGCTGGTGCCGATCGGCCTGAAGTCGTTCGGCCCGTGGGGCGGCGACGGCGCAGCGCCGATCGCCGTGGTCGAGACGCCGGAGCCGACGGCCGGCGCCTCGGTGGCCGACAAGGCGGCCCCGGGCCATGCCGGCGCGCAGCTCACCGAGCTGGTGCCGCCCTCCGACCTCGCCGCCGCGGCCCGCAAGCTCTCGAACGCCTCGCCGACCGCCAAGGCGCTGATCGAGAAGCACCTGCCCAAGCTGAAGGACGAGACCTCGCTGCTCGCTCCGCCGGCCCCCGCCGCCACGCCGCCGGCGCCGTCGCCGGCCGCGCGGCCGTCCGCCCCGCCCGTGGTGGCGGCGCCGGCGACTGTGCCGGCCGCGCCGTCCGCGGCGCCGACCCGCACCGCGACCGTTCCGCCGGCGACGCCGGCGCCCGAGGTGACCGGCACCGTGCCGGTCGCCCGCCTGGTGCCGCCGCCCGCGACGCCGCTTCCGGCGCCCCTGATGGCGACCCCGTCCGCCCCGGCGGCCTCCTCGGCCGCCGCCCCGGGCGCCGGCGAGAGCTGGCCCGAGACCCTGCCGGCCGCGCTCGCGACCAGGCCGCTGATCGCCGGCGTCGCCGCCCGCAACCCGGCCGCCGCCTACGAGATCGCCATGCGCTACGCCGAAGGGCGCGGCGTGCCGGCCGACCTCGCCGCCGCCCTGCCCTGGTTCCAGCGCGCCGCCGACGCCGGGCTGGCGCCCGCCCAGTTCCGGCTGGGCAGCCTGTACGAGAAGGGCAACGGCGTGAAGAAGGACCTCGTCGAGGCGCGGCGCTGGTACCTGGCGGCCGCCGAGCGCGGCAACGCCAACGCCATGCACAACATCGCCGTGCTGTATGCCGAGGGCATCGACGGCAAGCCGGACTTCGCCACCGCGGTGCAGTGGTTCACCCGGGCGGCCCGCCACGGGGTCGCCGACAGCCAGTACAACCTCGCGGTCCTGCACGCCCGCGGCATCGGCACCGAGCAGAATCTCGCCGAGGCCTACAAGTGGTTCGCGATCGCGGCCCAGAAGGGCGACAAGGACGCCGCGCGCAAGCGCGACGACCTCGCCCGGCAGCTCGACCAGCAGAGCCTGACCGCCGCCCGCCTCGCCGCCCAGAGCTTCGTGCCGCTCGCCCCGCCCGAGGAGGCCGTGACGGTGCCGCCGCCGCCGGGCGGCTGGGAGGACGCCGCCTCCGGCCAGGGGCGGCCGAAGCCGAAGAGCCGGATTCCGCTCGAGCAGGCGGCCCGGTTGTGAGCCGACCGGCACCGGGCCCGCCGCGTGCGGGCCGGGACCGATCGCCGCGAGCGGTCAATTTTCACTTGAGTTTGGATCGCGGATCGAGCCTGTAGGGCCTCGCTGCATCGCGACGTCGTCACGACCCCGTACACTCACCGGCGTGCGTCCCCGGACCAGGCCGCGGACGTGAAGCCGTGGACATCTATCTCCCGATCGCCGACCTCCCGGTCAACGTCTTCCTCGTCTTCGCGATGGGGATCGCGGTCGGGTTCATCTCGGGCATGTTCGGCATCGGCGGCGGCTTCCTGATGACGCCGCTGCTGATCTTCATCGGGGTGTCGCCGGCCGTCGCGGTGGCGACCGTGTCGAGCCACATCGCCGCCTCGTCCTTCTCGGGCGCGCTCAACTACTGGCGCCGCCGCGCCATCGATCTGGCGCTCGCCTTCATGCTGCTGATCGGCGGCCTGATCGGCACCGCCGCGGGCGTCTGGCTGTTCACGCTGCTGCGCGCGCTCGGCCAGCTCGACCTCGTGATCGCCCTGTCCTACGTGATCCTGCTCTCCTCGGTCGGCAGCCTGATGGTGGCCGAGAGCGTGCAGGCGATCATCCGGCTGCAGCGCGACAAGCAGGCGCCGCCGGCCCGCCATCCGGGCGGCCACACCTGGCTGCACGGCCTGCCCCTCAAGGTGCGGTTCAAGCAGTCGCGCCTCTACGTGTCGGTGATCCCGGTGTGGGGGATCGGCTTCGTGATGGGCTTCCTCGGCGCCATCATGGGCATCGGCGGCGGCTTCATCCTGGTGCCGGCGCTGATCTACCTGCTGCACGTTCCGACCAACGTGGTGATCGGCACCTCGATGGTGCTCACCCTGGTCACCATGGCGAGCGCCACCGTGATGCACTCGGCGACCAACCACCTGGTCGACGCGCTGCTCGCCCTGATCCTGATGGTCGGCGGCGTCATCGGGGCGCAGTTCGGCGCCCAGGCGGGCCAGAAGATGCGCTCCGAGCGGCTGCGGCTGATGCTCGGACTGCTGGTGCTGGCGGTCGGCCTGCGCTTCGCCGTCAACCTGTTCGTGACGCCGGGCGAGATGTTCTCGTTCCGGCTGATGGAGGGCGACCGATGAGACGCGCGCTCCTCGTCCTCGCGATCGTGGCGGCCGGCCTGCTCGCGCCGGGCGGCGGCGCGGGCGCGGCGGAGCGGCTCGTCACCTCGCTGTCGACCCACCGGGTGCTGATCAACTCGGTGTTCACGGGCGCCGAGGTGGTGCTGTTCGGCGCCGTCGAGGGCGACGGCACGACGCCGGTGCGGCGCGGCGGCTTCGACGTGATCGCCACCGTGGTGGGTCCGCGCCAGACCCTCAAGACGCTGCGCAAGGACCGGATGCTCGGCATCTGGATCAACGTCGACTCGCGCACCTTCATCGACGTGCCGGCCTATCTGGCGGTGCTCGGCACGAGGCCGTTCGACCGCATCCTGCCGCCGGACCGGCTGCGCCGGCTGCAGATCGGACACCGGAACGTGGTGCTGCCGCAGCAGATCGGGCCCGACATCGCCGACGTCGTCACCGACGACCCGTTCCGGCAGGCGTTCCTGCGCCTCAAGACCGAGCGCAAGCTCTACATCGAGGATCCGACCGCGGTGACGATGCTGTCGCCGACCCTGTTCCAGGCGTCGATCCCGGTGCCGGCGGAGGCGCCGGTCGGCACCTACGAGGTCGACGTGAAGCTGTTCCACGACGGCGCCCTGGTGACCCGTTCGACCTCGGCCTTCGAGATCACCAAGGTCGGCTTCGAGCGCTTCGTGGCCACCGCGGCGGTCGACAACGGCCTCCTCTACGGCATCGTCACCGCCATGATGGCACTGATGACCGGCTGGCTCGCCTCGGTGGTGTTCCGGCGGGATTGAGGACGGGCGGTCTCCGCCTCGACTAAGGCATCGTGTCCGGGCGCGGCGCCACGCGCCGCGAACCGGGACCCGGGGGCGATCGGGCGAGGTGGTTGCCGTGCCGCCCCTGGGCCCCGGCTCTGCGGCGCATCAGGCCTGCGGCCTGCCGCGCCTTGTCCGGGGCACGCGGCCGGGCATCGGGGCCGGGCCGAAGCCCGGCCGTCACGCGTTCGGGTGTCGGGTGTCGCCCTACTCCACCAGGCCCTTCTTGACGAGCCAATCCTGGACCAGGTCGGCGATCCGGCCGTTGTTCTTGTCCATCATGAGCATGTGCGAGTTGCCCTTGATGCCGACCTCGGGCAGGTCGACGACGTCGACGCTGCCGCCGGCCGCCTTGACGGCGTCACCGAAGGCGACGTCCTTGGCGCGCATCTTGGGCCAGCGCGAGTCGTCCTTGATGTAGTCGCCGAACACCATGAGGATCGGCACGTCCTTCAGGGCCGCCGCCTTGGCCGGGTCGCCCGGCACGGCCGGCTCGATCGCCACCAGCGCCTTGACCTTGTCGGGATGCTCCTGGGCGATCCGGAAGGCGAAGCCGCCGGCCTGGCTGTGGAACAGGATCACGCAGGGGCAGACCTTCTGCACCAGCTCGGTGTAGGCGGCGACGATCGGCTTGTCGCTGTCGAGCCAGCGCGGCACGTTCTGACGCACGAAGTTGTCGTAGGCCTCGACCGGGAACTGGTTGCCGGGCAGCACCTTCAGCTTGGCCGGATCGGGGCTCCACGAGCCCGGGCCCTGGCCGATGCGGAAGCGCTCGAAGGCGTTGCCCTTGGCGAGGAAGATCGGCGAGCTCGGCCAGATGTCCGGGCTCGGATAGCCCGAGCGGCCGCGCTCGACCGCGTCGGAGTTGTAGACGTCCCAGCCCTTGCGCACGAACATGTTGAGCCAGCCGTCGCGGCCGTCCGGCGTCGTCTCGTAGGTGACGCCGGTGAGGCCGCCGCCGTGCCACATCAGCAGCGGGTACTTGCCCTTGCGGTTCTGCGGCAGGAAGTACTGCACGTACATCTGCTCGACCAGATAGGGCCCGTTCGGATCCATCTTGGCGGGCGTGCCGCCGGCCGCGAACACCACCTCGCGCACCGGCTTGCCGGTCACCTCGACGGTGCGGCCGCCGATGTGGAACGAGCCCATGTCGCGCAACGCGATCGGCTCCTTCTTCGGGGCCTGGGCGGGGGCCGAGGTCTGGGCGAGCGCGGTCGAGCCGAGAAGGCCGAGCGCGAGCCCGGCGAGCAGCAATCGGTTCATGTCTGGAGAACTCCCGGAAGTTACGACGCCGGCGATCGTAGACCCCGCCGGCACACGAATGCACGCGTGAAAACGGCCGTTTCGCATCTCGAAACACTCGCCCGAAACGCGAGCGGCGCGGGCGCTCGCGCCGCGTCAGTGCTTCAGCTCCAGCGGGAGCGGCGGCTCCTCGCGGATCAGCGAGATGGTGACGCGCCGGTTGGCGGCGACGTAGGGGTCCTCGGGAAACAGCGGCTGGACGTCGGCCTTGCCGGTCACCCCGAAGAACGCGGTGCCCGGCACCCCTTCCGCCTCGAGGATGCGCCGGACCGCATTGGCCCGCTCGGACGACAGCTCCCACGGGCCGTAGCCGGGGCGTGCCACGGCCCGACTCGCCGCGGTGTGCCCGGTGATCGAGAGGCGGAACGGCGAGGCGCGCAGCGGCACGCTGATTCGCTCGATCAGCCGGCGGGTGCGCTCGTAGGGCTCGCCCGATCCTTCCGGAAACATCGAGCGGCCATCCTGGTCGACGATCTCGACATTGAGGCCCTCGCGGGTCTCCTCGATCATGATGTGCTTCGACACCTCGGTCAGCTCCGGCATGTCCTGCAGGGCCTGCCGGAGCGAGGCCGCCGCCAGCGCGAAGGCACGGTCCTGGGCCTGCCGGACGCCCGCGGTGCGGTTGCGGTCGTGCTGGTCCGGCGTCGGACTGGTCGACGCCTCCTCGGGCGGAATCCGGGCGGCGTTCTTGAGCTTCGGCCGGGTCGGCAGGCCCGGCACCTCGATGATGCCGGAATAACGGATGTTGGCCTGGACCCCGAAGGCGTCGCGCATCGAGCCGGCGACGACCTGGAGCTTCTGCTGATCCTGGGTCGAGAAGGCGCACAGCATCACGAAGAAGGCGACCAGCAGGGCCATGAGGTCGGCGAAGGTGACGAACCATCCGTGCCCGTGCCCTCCCACTTTTCGCCTTGCCATCGCGCCGCTCCTGCCGAACCTGGGTCCCGGCCTCGCCGGGAGCCTCCCGACGGTTCGGCCGCCCCTCGGGCAGAAATATACAAACAGATGTATGTATACGGCATCTTAATCGGATCCTGACGATGCGACGGACAAAGGAGGAGGCCGAGCAGACGCGGGAGCGCATCCTCGCCGTCGGCGAGCGCCTGTTTCGGGCGAAGGGCATCACCGCCGTCTCGGTCGAGGAGATCGCCGAGGCGGCCGGGTTCACGCGCGGCGCGGTGCACTGGCATTTCCACGACAAGCGCGGGCTGCTGCTCGCGCTCGCGGACCGGCGCGGGCTTCCGCTGCAGCGGCTGGCGGAGCGCGTGAGGGTGGACCCGGATCTCGACCCGCTCGACGAGTTCCAGGCCGTCATCGTCCGGGCGTTCGGCGACATGGAGCAGGGAGCGGCCGACCGGCAGTTCGAGACGACGCTCGCGGCCTTCGCGGCCGCCGAGGCGCCCGACCGGCTGCGCCGCTTCGAGGCCGACCTGCGGCAGGCGATCACGACGATCTTCGAAGCCGCCGAGCGGGGCCGCCGGCTGAAGCCGGAGTGGCCCGCGGCGACCGCCGGCCTGGCCTGCTACGGCCTGCTCTCCGGCCTGGTGAACGCGTGGCTGCGCGGCGAGGCCGGCTTCTCGCTCACCCGGGACGTGGTGGGGGCGTTCCGCGCCTTCGTCGCCGCGGTGTCGACCGCGAAGCCGGGAGTCTGAGCAGGGGCACCCGCTGGGTGCCCCTGGGTCCCCGCCTTCGCGGGGACGAACGGTGTGTGGGGCTGCTGCTCAGGCCTTGGCCCGCGCCTCGTCGGCCATGCGCTTCAGCACGGTGCGCAGCCCCGCCGCCGTGGTGACGCGCTCCGGGAAGGGCACCCGGCGGGTGAGGTCGCCGGCGGCGAGGTCGAGGCCGTCGGGGTCGACGCCGGTGACGCGCCACGCCGCCTCCGGACCGCCGGCCAGCACGGTGGCGTAGAGCTTCACCGCCTCGGCGTGGTCCTGGTTCATGTGGGCGACGGCGCTCTCCTCGGCGGCGAGCAGCTCCTCGGCGCCGGCCACGCCGGTCAGCACCGCCTCGGGCGCGAGGTCGGCGGCGCGGGCGAAGCCGCCGTTCAGGTGGAAGGCGGCGACGATCATCCGCCAGATGGCGAAGTCCGGCAGGCCGGCATAGAGCTCGGCCTTGGGGTGGCGCGCCAGGAAGCGGCGCCGCAGGACGGGGTCGTCGTCGCGGACCATGTCGCCCAGCACGGTGAGCCTGGGATGGGCGAGCGGATCGCCCTTGCCGACCGTGGCGATCAGGATCGAGGCGCGGCCGTCGCGCTCCAGGTTGGCCGTGTGGGTGGCGAGCCGGGAGGTCAGCAGCACCGGCGAGCCGTCCGGGGCGGTCGCGACATTGACGAGCGACCCGAACGGGTGGCCGGTATTCCGGTCGTTGGTGGCGAGGGTGCCGGAGCGGCCCGCGCGGAGCAGCTGCCGGGCCACGACCGGCGGATCGAAGTCCTCGGGAAGCTTGGCGTTTTCGGGAATCCGCCCGGGCATCGTGCCGGGCCGCGGAGGCTTCAGGTCGGTCACGGAAGGTCTCCTGGTCGGGGCCCGACTGTCGGCCGCCGAAACGCCGAAATCCAGCCGGATTCGATCCCGGTATGGCGAAATCGCGTGTGACTCACTAGAGTCGGTCGCGCAAGGCGCACTGGTGACCGCCCCGCCGTACGGCGGGAGGGGTCACATTTCGGCCCAGCTTTCCGGGCTTCAAGGCCCGAAGAGTTTGCCCGACAACGGGAAAAGAGGCCCATGCCGACCATCGCGCTCGTCGACGACGACCGGAACATTCTCACCTCGATTTCGATCGCGCTCGAGGCCGAAGGGTACCGGATCATGACGTACACGGACGGCGCCTCGGCGCTGGACGGGTTCAAGACCTCGATGCCGGACCTCGCGATCCTCGACATCAAGATGCCGCGCATGGACGGCATGGAGACGCTCCGCCGCCTACGCCAGAAGTCCGACGTGCCCGTCATCTTCCTCACCTCGAAGGACGAGGAGATCGACGAGCTGTTCGGCCTCAAGATGGGCGCCGACGACTTCATCCGGAAGCCGTTCTCGCAGCGGCTGCTGGTCGAGCGGGTGAAGGCGGTGCTGCGGCGGGCGACGCCGAAGGACGGCGCCGCCCCGAAGGAGACCGACTCGGCCAAGGTGCTGGAGCGCGGTCAGCTCCGCATGGATCCGGAGCGCCACACCTGCACCTGGAAGGGCGAGCCGGTGACCCTCACGGTCACCGAGTTCCTGATCCTCCAGGCGCTGGCCCAGCGACCCGGGGTGGTGAAGAGCCGCAACGCCCTGATGGACGCCGCCTACGACGATCAGGTCTATGTCGACGACCGCACCATCGACAGCCACATCAAGCGGCTGCGCAAGAAGTTCAAGCAGGCCGACGACGAGTTCGACATGATCGAGACCTTGTACGGCGTCGGCTACCGGTTCAAGGAATAGGGCACGGCTTTCGGGCGACGCGGCACGCCGGGCCGGTCGGTGCCGCGCCGTGATCGGCGGCGCGACCGCTCGACCCGAACCGACGAGACGCCCTGATCAACTCGCGAGGCGCACGGCCCGTGCTCGATCGACTTGCCGACCGCGACACCACCGGAGACACCCCGGTCGAGACCCGCGCGGCGCCCCCGGCCGTGCCGACGCAGGTCCCGCCCGCCCGCCGCCGGCACCGCCGGACGCTGCGGCGGCTGATGCGGCCGCTGCGCCGGGCCGCCCGCTTCTGGCTGCAGCCCGCCACCGAGCAGATCCGGCGCTCCGCCGAGCGCGCCGCGCCGGGCGGAGCGTCGCCGGCCCGCGACGAGCCGGTCCTCTCGGGCATGTTCGGCATCGCCGGCCTGCGCCGCATCGCCCGCCTGCGGCGCGCCCTGCGCCGGGCCCGGCTGCGCGTCGCCATGCTGGCGGCCCCGCTGGTGCGCGGCGGCCGCGCCGTCGGCGACGCGCTCGTCACGGTGCACCGGACCACCGTCGGCGTTCTCGCCGCGGTCGGCACCCCGGTCGCCCGGACGCTGCGCCTCGACCGCCTCGGCCGGGCCATGCAGCCGGCCTGGAAGCTGTTCACGGCGCTGACCTTCTCCAGCCTCACCCGGCGCATCGTCTTCCTCAACGTCGCCGGCCTGCTGGCCCTGGTGGTCGGCATCCTCTACCTGACCCAGTTCCGGGCCGGCCTGATCGACGCGCGGGTGCACAGCCTGCTGGTGCAGGGCGAGATCATCTCGGGCGCCATCGCCTCCTCGGCGACGGTCGACACCGACACCATCACGATCGACCCGCAGCGCCTGCTCGAGCTGCAGGCGGGCGAGAGCTACGGCCCCTCCGACGACGTCCTGTTCGGCTACGAGTTTCCGCTCAACCCCGAGCAGGTGGCGCCGCTGCTGCGCCGGCTCGTCACCCCGACCAACACGCGCGCCCGCATCTACGACCGCGAGGGCACGCTGTTCATGGACAGCCGCACGTTCCTGGGCCGCGGCGACGTGCTGCGCTACGACCTGCCGCCGCCGACGGCCGAGAAGCCCGGCGCGGTCGAGCGCACCGTCGGCTCGATCCGGCGCTGGATGGGCCGCGGCGACCTGCCGCGCTACCGCGAGCTCGGACCGGAGGAGAACGGCCGCGCCTATCCGGAGATCGCCCAGGCGCTGGCCGGCCAGAAGGCGAGCGTGGTGCGGGTCGACGACCGCGGCAACGTCATCGTGTCGGTGGCGATCCCGATCCAGCGCTCGCGGGTGGTGCGCGGCGCCCTGCTGCTCTCCACCCAGGGCGGCGACATCGACCAGATCGTCGAGGCCGAGCGGCTGGCGATCCTGAAGGTGTCGCTGATCGCCGCCGGCATCATGTTCGTGCTGTCGCTCCTGCTCGCCGGCACCATCGCCGGGCCGGTGCGCCGCCTCGCCGACGGCGCCGAGCGGGTGCGCCGGCGCATCAAGACGCGCGTCGAGATTCCCGACTTCACCGGCCGGCGCGACGAGATCGGCCATCTCTCGGGCGCGCTGCGCGACATGACCAACGCGCTCTACAGCCGCATCGAGGCGATCGAGAGCTTCGCGGCCGACGTGGCGCACGAGCTGAAGAATCCGCTGACCTCGCTGCGCAGCGCCGTCGAGACCCTGCCGCGGGCCAAGACGCCGGAGAGCCAGGCGCGCCTGCTCGCCGTCATCGAGCACGACGTGAAGCGGCTCGACCGGCTGATCTCCGACATCTCCGACGCCAGCCGGCTCGACGCCGAGCTGCAGCGCAACGATTCCGGCACCGTCGACCTGCGCCGCCTGCTCACCACCGTGGTGGCGGTCGCCAACGAGGTGAAGCGCGGCAAGGGCGTCAACGGCGTGCGGGTGTCGCTCGCCTTCGAGGGCGGCGGACCGCGCAGCTTCCAGATCTCCGGCCACGACTCGCGCCTCGGCCAGGTGGTGCACAACCTGATCGACAATGCCCGCTCGTTCTCGCCGGAGGGCGGCATCGTGCGGGTGACCTGCCGGCGCCGCGACAAGGAGCTGGAGGTGACCGTGGAGGACGACGGGCCGGGCATCCGCCCCGACGCGCTCGACAAGATCTTCCAGCGCTTCTACACGGACCGCCCCGACCAGGGCTTCGGCCAGAACTCCGGCCTGGGCCTGTCGATCTCCAAGCAGATCGTCGAGGCGCATGCCGGGCGCATCTGGGCCGAGAACCGCCTCGGGCCGGACCCGGGTCCCGACAGCGGCGACGGCCCGCCGGTGCTCGGCGCCCGCTTCGTCGTCCGCCTGCCGGCGATGTGAGCCGGACCAATGTCCGCATGGGCCTCTCGCCTCCTGCGTTCCCTCCCCCCTTGTGGGGAAGGGACAGAGAGGGGGGTGAGCCGCGGGCGCGGTGATCGTGGCTCACCCCCCTCTCCACCTCTCCCCCACAAGGGGGGAGAGAGCAGGCTGCGATCTGCGGCGATGCACCGGCACACCTGTCGGTCCGGCCGCGACACGCTCGCCGCCCGCCGGCGCGGGCGGCCATGACTCCCACCATCCACGCCTCCGCCGTGCTGGTCGGGGCCCGGGCGGTGCTGATCCGCGGGCCGTCGGGAGCGGGAAAGTCGCGGCTCGCCCTGCGGCTCCTCGACGCGGGGGCGGGCCGGTTCGCCCGGCTGGTGGCGGACGACCGCACGGCGGTCACGGCGGCGGGCGGCCGCCTGCTGGCGCGGCCGGCCGAGACTCTCGCCGGGCTGATCGAGGTGCGCGGCCTGGGCCTGCGCCGGCTGCCGCACGAGCCGGTCGCGGTGGTCGGCCTCGTGGTCGACCTCGCCGATCCGGCGGCCGAACGGATGCCGCAGGACCGGGCGACCATCGTCACCATCGAGGGCGTCACGCTGCCGCGTCTCGGCCTGCCGGCCGGCGTCGACCCCCTGCCGGTCCTGCTGGCGGCGCTGGCGGGACCGCCCCCCGGGACGCCGGTCTCGCCCTGACCCGGGACGGTGGCGGTGCCGCGGTCCGGCGGGGCGTCGCGTCGCAGGTTCTTCACGGAATGGTCACGCCTGCCTATTAACGAATGACAACTTGAATTTAGCCGCGGGTCTGAAAGGATCCGCGGCGTCGGCCCCTCGGCGCGGCGGTGTGTGGATGCAGGCCGGCGCGGCTTGCCCGCCTCCGGGCGCCGGGGTATCGGCGACGCCCGGCGCGCGGCCGTCCGCACCGCGCCGGCCATCGGGGACACCCCGCGGACGCACGGGCCGGGGAGCCGGGCACTTGCGCTCGGGCCCCGGGATGTCATGATCCATTCGTATTTTCGTGCGGCGCAGCACACGCGCCGCGAGGTATTCCGATGATCGGCCTCGTACTCGTGACCCACGGTCGGCTCGCCGTCGAGTTCCGGGCCGCGCTGGAGCACGTCGTGGGTCCGCAGAGCCAGATCGAGACCGTCACGATCGATCCGAACGACAATGTCGAGCTTCGCCGCAAGGAGATCATCGACGCGGTCGGCCGGGTCGACACCGGCGACGGGGTGGCGATCCTGACCGACATGTTCGGCGGCACGCCCTCCAACCTCGCCATCTCGGTGATGAGCCTGCCCAATGTCGAGGTGCTGGCCGGCATCAACCTGCCGATGCTGGTGAAGCTCGCCAAGATCCGGGCCGAGTGCCCGCTGGCCGAATCGGTCGCGGCGGCGCAAGAATCGGGACGCAAGTACATCACCATCGCAAGCCGGGTTCTGGCCGGGAAATGAGCCGGGCGATGAGCGACGAGATCGACGCGGTCGACGGACCCTGCGGGTCGGAGTTCCCGGCACCGCGCGAGGGCGCCGTGGTGCGCCACATCCCCATCATCAACCAGAAGGGCCTGCACGCCCGCGCCTCGGCCAAGTTCGTCCAGACGGTCGAGCGCTTCGAGGCCCGGGTGTTCGTCACCCGCTGCGGCCAGACGGTCGGCGGGGATTCGATCATGGGCCTGATGATGCTGGCCGCCGCTCCCGGCACCACCATCATGGTGGAGGCGCTCGGCAGCGACGCCGACGCCGTGATCGCCGCCCTCGAGGAGCTGATCGGCAACCGCTTCGGCGAGGACGACTGAGGCGCTGCGCGCCTGCGCACCCGAGATCGCGTGCGCCGGACGGCAGCCGGGACGCCTTCGGCCGAGGCCCCATGGTCCTGGTCCGGCTTGCCGGGCGGATGGCCCGTGCTATCGTCCGGGCCATGAGCAAGACACTTCGGGACGTTCTCGCCCGCGCCGAATCGTGGCCGGACTGGGCGCAGCGCGATCTGGCCGAGATCGCGTCGCAGATCGATCGCGAGGTCCGCGGCGACCGCTACCGGGCGACCCGCGAGGAACTGGACAAGCTCGACGAAGCCGTGGACCAGGTCCGACGCGGTGAGGTCGTGACCGAGGCCGAGGTCGAAGCGATCTTCGCCAAGCACCGGACATCATGAGGCTCGAGCTTTCGCACGCGGCGGCAGCCGAGCTCGACGAGCTCCTCGGATACATCGGCGAACGAAGTCCTTCCGGTGCGGCCCATGTCGAGGCGAGCCTCCGCCAGGCGTTCGACCGCATCCGCCGGCATCCCGAGGCGGCCGAGCGGGTGGACGAGCGCCCGAGCATCCGGCGCATCCCGCTCGTCCGCTATCCTTACGTCATCTATTACGAGGTGGGCGAGGACGTAGTCACGATCCTTCGCATCCTGCACGGCGCCAGACGGCAACCTCGGCCCGGCGAGGAGAGCGAATCGTAGCCCCCAGGGCATGACGGGGCATTGGCCCACCATCCCTAACTGCGGCTTAACGACATAAAGAAGTCTTTATGTGTTTCTTGCGGGGTTCGCCGAGCCCTGCTATAGGGCTGGCGACGCCGCCCGGCGCTCGGCCCCTGTCGGCCGCAGGCGCCGGGGCGCGCCCGTTTCCATCAGCACCCAGGGATCTCCATGACCGCTTCCGCGAAGCCCGCGTCCGCCGCCGCCCCCGACTACGCCGTGAAGGACATCGGCCTCGCCGACTGGGGCCGCAAGGAGATCGCCATCGCCGAGACCGAGATGCCCGGCCTGATGGCGACCCGCGACGAGTACGGCCCGGAGCAGCCGCTGCGCGGCGCCCGCATCGCCGGCTCGCTGCACATGACCATCCAGACCGCGGTGCTGATCGAGACGCTCAAGGCGCTCGGCGCCGACGTGCGCTGGGCCTCGTGCAACATCTACTCGACCCAGGACCACGCCGCGGCAGCGATCGCGGCCGGCGGCACCCCGGTGTTCGCCGTCAAGGGCGAGAGCCTGGTCGACTACTGGGACTACACCCACCGGATCTTCGAGTGGGGCGACGGCGGCACCCCGAACATGATCCTCGACGACGGCGGCGACGCGACGCTGCTGATCCATCTCGGGGCCCGCGTCGAGGCCGGCGAGACCGCGCTGATCGCCAAGCCGACCAACGAGGAGGAGGAGGTCCTGTTCGCCGCCATCGCGAAGCGGATCAAGGAGCAGCCCGGCTGGTACAAGCGGAACGCCGAGGCGATCCGCGGCGTCACCGAGGAGACCACGACGGGCGTGCACCGCCTCTACGAGATGCAGAAGAAGGGCCAGCTCCTGTGGCCCGCCATCAACGTCAACGACTCGGTCACCAAGTCGAAGTTCGACAATCTCTACGGCTGCCGCGAGAGCCTGGTCGACGGCATCCGCCGCGGCACCGACGTGATGATGGCCGGCAAGATCGCCATGGTGGCGGGCTTCGGCGACGTCGGCAAGGGCTCGGCCGCCTCGCTGCGCAACGCCGGCTGCCGGGTGATGATCTCCGAGATCGATCCGATCTGCGCCCTGCAGGCCGCCATGGAGGGCTACGAGGTCGTCACCATGGACGACGCGGCGCCGCGCGCCGACATCTTCGTCACCGCGACCGGCAATCTCGACGTGATCACGGTCGACCACATGCGCAAGATGAAGGACCGCGCCATCGTCTGCAACATCGGCCACTTCGACTCGGAGATCCAGGTCGCCGGCCTGAAGAACTTCAAGTGGCACAACGTCAAGCCGCAGGTCGACGAGGTCGAGTTCCCGGACGGGCACCGCGTCATCCTGCTGTCCGAGGGGCGGCTGGTGAATCTCGGCAACGCCACCGGCCATCCGAGCTTCGTGATGTCGGCGTCGTTCACCAACCAGACGCTCGCCCAGATCGAGATCTTCACCAACCCGGGCAAGTACGAGCGCAAGGTCTACACGCTGCCCAAGCACCTCGACGAGAAGGTCGCGCGCCTGCACCTCGCCAAGGTCGGGGCCAAGCTGACGCAGCTCTCCGACAAGCAGGCCACCTATATCGGCGTGCCCCAGCAGGGCCCGTTCAAGCCGGAGATGTACCGGTACTGAGCGGCCGGTCGCCGCGCGGCACGGCGCGGCCCCGATGGTACGGGAAAGCGAGCGGCCGGGCCCCTGCCCGGCCGCTGTCGTTCCGGGCCGCCGCCGAGCCGGGCGGTCCGCGGCACCGGCTCGGCCGGGGCCGGGGGCCCGGGCGGCCCCGGCCGGAAGCCGGGCCGGGGTCCGGAGAAACCCGATTTGACCTTCCCCCTGCCGCATTGCGAATATAGCGGGTGAATCGGCCGGTCGGGCCGACATGCCGCGGCCGGGAAGGAGCATGTCCCCATGTGCCGCTGGATCGCCTATCGGGGCGAGACGATCGCACTCGAACACTACGTCACGGCGCCCGCGCGCTCCCTGGTCGCCCAGAGCATCCACGCCCTCGAATCGACGGCCGCCACCCATGGCGACGGCTTCGGGCTGGGCTGGTACGCCGACCATCCGGAGCCCGGCCTCTACCGCGAGGTGCGCCCGGCCTGGTCGGACGAGAACCTGCGCTATCTCTGCCGCCACATCCGCTCGCACCTGTTCTTCGCCCATGTGCGCTCGGCGACCGGCACCCCGATCACCCGGCCGAACTGCCATCCCTTCGCCTGCGGCAACTGGCTGTTCATGCACAACGGCTTCATCGGCGACTGGAACCGCATCCGCCGGCGGGTCGAAGGGCTGATCCCGGACGAGCTGTACGGCTCGCGCACCGGAACGACCGACTCGGAGGCCGTGTTCCTGGCGATCCTCGGGGCCGGGCTCGACCGCGACCCGGTCGGCGCCACCGCGCGGACCATGGCGGCCATCACGGCGATGACCCGCGAGAACGGCCGCGCCGATGCGCTGCGCTTCACCGCGGCGATCGCCAACGGCCGCGACCTCTACGCCTTCCGCTACGCCGCCAACGACGAGGCCAACACCCTGTACTACCGGGCCGCCGGCCAGGACGTGGTGTGCGTCTCCGAGCCGCTGGACGAGGACCGCTCCGGCTGGACCGCGGTGCCCACCGACCATGTGGTGGTGGCCCGCGCCGGCCGCCGGCCCGAGGTGCAGCCCTTCGCGGTCGCCCAGGCTCTGGCCGCGGAGTAGCCGGCGCTCCCTCTTCACCTCTCCCCGCCGGGCGGGGCGAGGGGGTGACCCGTGCCGTGCTGCCGGGGCCCTCCTGCGCCACCGGCTCGCCTTGCCGCTGCGCGGGGCGGATGATATCCCCCGCGCATGACCACCCAGACCATCGACCGCATCCGCAACTTCTCGATCGTGGCCCATATCGACCACGGCAAGTCGACGCTCGCCGACCGGCTGATCCAGCTCACCGGGGCGATGTCCGAGCGCGAGATGCAGGGGCGCGAGCAGGTGCTCGACTCGATGGACATCGAGCGCGAGCGCGGCATCACCATCAAGGCCCAGACGGTGCGGCTCGCCTACCGGGCCAAGGACGGCAAGGACTACGTCCTCAACCTGATCGACACGCCCGGGCATGTCGACTTCGCCTACGAGGTCAACCGGTCGCTGGCCGCCTGCGAAGGCTCGCTGCTGGTCGTCGACGCCAGCCAGGGGGTCGAGGCGCAGACGCTGGCCAACGTCTACCAGGCACTCGACAACAACCACGAGGTCGTGCCGGTCCTCAACAAGGTCGACCTGCCGGCCGCCGAGCCCGACAAGGTGAAGCAGCAGATCGAGGACGTGATCGGGCTCGACGCCTCGGACGCGCTGCAGATCTCCGCCAAGACCGGCATCGGCATCCCGGACGTGCTGGAGGCGATCGTCACCCGCCTGCCGGCCCCCAAGGGCGACCCCGACGCGCCCCTCAAGGCGCTGCTGGTCGACAGCTGGTACGACGCCTATCTGGGCGTCGTCGTGCTGGTGCGCATCGTCGACGGGTCGATCCGCAAGACCCAGAAGGTGCGCATGATGGGCACCGACGCGGCCTACGAGGTCGACCGCGTCGGCGTGTTCACGCCGAAAATGCAGGAGAAGGATTCTCTAGGCCCCGGCGAGATCGGCTTCATCACGGCGTCGATCAAGGAGGTGGCCGACACCAGGGTCGGCGACACCATCACGGACGACCGCAAGCCGACCGCGACGCCCCTGCCCGGCTTCCGCCCCGCCATTCCGGTGGTGTTCTGCGGCCTGTTCCCGGTCGATGCCGCGCAGTTCGAGGACCTGCGCGCCGCGATGGGCAAGCTGCGGCTCAACGACGCGAGCTTCACGTTCGAGATGGAGACGTCGGCCGCGCTCGGCTTCGGCTTCCGCTGCGGCTTCCTCGGCCTCCTGCACCTCGAGATCATCCAGGAGCGGCTGGAGCGCGAGTTCAATCTCGACCTGATCGCCACCGCGCCCAGCGTGATCTACAAGATCTTCATGACCGACGGGTCGGAGATCGAGATCCACAACCCGGTCGACATGCCGGACGTGGTGAAGATCAAGGAGATCCACGAGCCGTGGATCCAGGCCACCATCATGACGCCGGACGAGTATCTGGGCAGTGTGCTGAAGCTGTGCCAGGACCGCCGCGGCGTGCAGACCGAGCTCACCTACGTGGGCAACCGCGCCATGGTGAAGTACGAGCTGCCGCTGAACGAGGTGGTGTTCGATTTCTATGATCGCCTGAAGTCGGTGTCGAAGGGCTACGCGTCCTTCGACTACCATCTGACGGATTATCGCGAGGCCGATCTGGTAAAAATGTCGATCCTGGTCAATGCCGAGCCGGTCGACGCGCTGTCCATGCTGGTCCACCGCACGAGAGCCGAGGGGCGCGGCCGCGCCATGTGCGAGAAGCTCAAGGAGCTGATCCCGCCGCACATGTTCCAGGTGCCGATCCAGGCGGCGATCGGCGCGAAGATCATCGCCCGCGAGACGGTGCGGGCCTTCCGCAAGGACGTGACGGCCAAGTGCTACGGCGGCGACATCACGCGCAAGCGAAAGCTCCTCGACAAGCAGAAGGAGGGCAAGAAGCGCATGCGCCAGTTCGGCAAGGTCGACATCCCGCAGGAGGCTTTCATCGCCGCGCTGAAGGTTGATGTGTGAGGCGGTGACCCGCGTCAGCCACCGTCTTCTTCGGTTTCCTCGGCTTCCGGTTCGGGGGGCACGACGACTTCGGTCGTACCTTCCGCCCACTTGAACGTCGTTTTGTTCCGCTGGTCGTAGGCATCGACGATCGCTCCGATGGCGTCTTTGAACGACATCAACGATGCCGGTCGACCGGTTCGCGGCGGTGCGTCCATGACGTCGAAGAACGCGACACGTCCGAAGTCGTTCGGGCTCACGTCATAGAGGCCGATGAGAATCCGCTCGAACAATGTCGAATCGTCGACCGGCTTTTCACGACCGGCCCGATAGCGGAGAATCTGAACGGCCTGCCCGAAGCTGGACGGAGCGGAACTCCCGTCGTCGCAGGCATCCAAAGGTAGGAAGACGACGGCGCAGAGTACCGCATAAGGCTGTCGTTCGTGATAATCCGCCGCCTCGGCTCTCAGCTCGTTGTCGACGCGGGTGTAGTTCTTCGTATATCGCTTCGTTTTCGCGTCGCGGAAATTGATGGTCTTGATCGATACGCCGAGGCCGAGCCCGAGCTCGATGGTGGAATAGTTCACGTCGAGCTTCTTCAGACCCTTCCCGGTTCGCGCCTTGGATTCCTGTCCCGCCCCGGAGGCGTCCGGCAGAATCCCGGAAAAAGAGCTGCGGAGCGCATCTGCGAATCGCTGAGCCAGTGCACGAGACAAGGACTCGGCGTAGTTCTTCTTGTCGGTGCTGCTACCGTCCGCGGCTGCATCCCTCGGCCCGGCCCATGAGAGCTCTCGCCCAATACTGTCCTCGGTAAGAGATCGGGTTTCGGTCGAGAAACGTCTCGTCGTGGAATTCTTCGATTTCGCCATGACGACTACCGTGAGGTCAACGATCGGAGCTGCCGTCTGATCCGGGGCGCATCGATCGTCTCGCATTCCCAAACGACCACGACGCGAAAGCCCAGCTTTCGGAGTGCCTCGGTTTTGATTGCATCCCTTCGGACGTTGCTGTCGAACTTCGCCACCCAAAAGTCCCGATTGCGCGACGGCGTCGTGGTTCGGGCACACTCCTCGTGTCTGTGCCAGAAACATCCATTCACGAAGATGGCCCACTTCCTCCGCTTGTTGGCGAAATCAGGAGAGCCCGGGAGCGATCTCACATTGCGCCGATAGCCCAATCTCAGCTCGCGGAGCACGACTGCTACGTCGTCTTCCGGCTTGGTGCCGCGTTGCCTCACGCGACGCATCAACGCGGAGCGCTTCGGGTCTATCGGGCGTTCGCAAACAGGGGGCTTCATTCCGCGGCGTGAAGGCGGGGAAATCGATCGTCGACGAACCGGTCGATGGCGCGTACATGGTCGAGATGGGAGCGGACACGTTCCTTGAACCCGGGCACGAAACGAAGTGAACTCTTCTCGATTCGCGACAGGAAGCCAGCGGTTGCCCGTTCCGACAACAAGGTTGGTTCGTATTTCAGAAACTCTTGTAGCGGCGGTCTGATCTTCCAAGCCGGGAAGGCGGAGATGTGGACTTCGCGCCGTGTCTCGCCGTCGAAGCGGGCTGCCCGCGGCCAACGCACGCTCGTGAACGTTGCCGAATCCCGCGAGCGATCGAAGCGACCAGGTTTCGTCAAACGCCTCCCGATCCACGCCGCCACCGGTCGAGTCACCGCGTTGCCGACCAACGACCATCGGAACGAAGCGCGCCCGACAGCGGCGGCCGGTTTCGTCCAATCTGCCCGGAATCCCTGGAGCCGTTCCGCATCGCGTATATCGGGTGTGACGATCTCGCCGTTCGGCAGGAGGATTGCGGGTGGCGACGGAATCCCGACCGTCGAGCCATTCTTCAACGTCGGAACACAGTCGGGTCCCCAGCCCAGGCCGCGAGTGCCTTCCGTCCAGTAGAAGCCGTGCGCGTGGGTGCGGAGATCGGTTGCTTGAACCCGAGGCTCCGCCTCGTCCACGAGCAAAACGTCCGATGGATCGCCTTCGGTACTCGCGAGGAAGAAGACACGTTCCCGTCGCTGCGGCAGGAACGCGAGCGAGTTGACGACCCGGTACGCCCATCGATAGCCGCGCTCCTCGAAGGCGGACACCAGCCTGTCCATTGCGCTGCCGCGATCGAGTTGCAGCATGAATGACACGTTCTCAAGCAACACCCATCGAGGCCTGCTTTGGTCGATCAGCCGAAAAACGTGGCCGACCAGGCCCGACTTTCGGCCATTGATTCCCGCCGTCCTGCCGGCCTGGCTGAGGTCCTGGCAAGGAAAACCGGCGGTGAGCAGACCGACATCGGCAGGCAGTGATTTCAACCTTTCGACATCGCCGATGTTCGGAACGTCGCAGAACCGCTCCGCAAGGACCGCACGTGCGGGCTCCCAAATTTCGGACAGCAAAACGCTCTCGTGGCCGCCTTGATGCAGCCCGAGCTCAAGCCCACCGACGCCAGCAAACAATCCAGCAATCTTCATCGTCATCCCAGCCGTCTCGATCCAATGTTCATTAAACGTTCTGCCAAAGCAAGGGGGGTACACGAAGATTCAGTCGTAAAATCGAGCGTGTAGCCGACCCGTGACAGCAATCATGATCCGGATGGAGCGTGAAGCGGCAGCTGGGCTCCCGGCCACATCGTCCCGGGCCTTCGCTGCGAGGCCGGGCAAGAAACCCGCTTCAGACCTGGAGGGCCGAGAGTGGTCGCCGGTGGGCTCGGTCGGGGCGATTTCGGCCGCGAATCGGGCCAGGAGGGCGCGGCGGCGCGCACGAGGGACTGGACGGCGTTCCGGGCGCCGCGTGCGAGCAGTTCGGCGGCGCGTTCGCCGACCGAAATCCCGAGCTCCCCGACGATGCCGACCCCGCAGTCCCGAGCACGGCAGCCTCACCGAACGCGCGTCGGGGCCGAACGGGCGCTGTTCCGCCCCCAGCGCCGCCACGAACCGCGCGGGCGAGCGGACCCACGTACCGAGCGCATCCGCCACGCGGGCACGTCCCCTTGCGCCGGGCGGCCGGGCAGCGTACCTCGCCTCGCGCACCCGACGATCCGGTCGGCGCCGAGGATCGCCCGAGGATCACTCATGTCCCACGACGATGCGCGCCACGCGGCGGACGACGCTCTCTACAAGAAGATCGCGCTCCGGCTGATCCCGTTCATGATGGTGCTCTATCTGGTCGCGTTTCTCGACCGGGTGAACGTGTCGTTCGCGGCGCTCACCATGAATGCCGAGCTCGGGCTCTCGGCGAGCGTGTACGGCTGGGGCGCCGGGATCTTCTTTCTCGGCTACTTTCTGTTCGAGGTGCCGAGCAACCTGATCCTGGAGCGGGTCGGGGCGCGGGTGTGGATCGCCCGCATCATGATCACCTGGGGGCTCGTCTCGGCCGGCATGGCCTTCGTGCAGGGGCCGACGAGCTTCTACGTGCTGCGCTTCCTGCTCGGCGTCGCCGAGGCCGGCTTCCTGCCCGGCATGATCCTCTATCTGACGTACTGGTTCCCGCAGGAGCGGCTGGCGCGCTTCGTCGGCCTGTTCATGATGGCGGTGCCGATCGCCAGCGCGGTCGGGGCGCCGCTGTCGAGCCTGCTGCTCCAGACCCACGGCTTTCTCGGCCTGTCCGGCTGGCAGTGGCTGTTCATCCTGGAAGGCCTGCCGGCCTGCGCCCTCGGCCTCGCCGTGCTGGCCTGGCTCCCCGACGGCCCGGCGAGCGCGCGCTGGCTTTCCGACGCGGAGCGCGACGTCGTCGCGAAGAACCTCGCCGCCGACCGCGCCCGCAGCCCGCACCGGCTGCACGCCGCGCTCGGCCCGGCGCTGGCCGACGGCCGCGTCTGGCTGCTCGGCCTCGCCTATTTCGGCATCGTGGTCGGCCTCTACGGGGTCGGGATGTGGCTGCCGCAACTCATCAAGGCGCTCGGCTACGGCATCGAGGAGGTCGGGCTCCTGGTCGCCGTCCCCTACGCGATCAGCGCCGTCGCGATGCTCCTCTGGGGCCGCCGCAGCGACCGCCGGGCCGAGCGGGTGATGCATGTCGCGCTGCCGACCATGCTGAGCGCCGCCGGCCTGCTCGCCGCGGTGCTGCTGCCGCCGAACCTGTGGTCGATCGCGGCGCTCGGGGTCGCCACGGTCGGCATCTACGCGACGCTCGGGCCGTTCTGGGGCCTGCCGCCCCAGTTCCTCGAGCGCACCGCCGCAGCCGGCGGCATCGCGCTGATCAATTCGGTCGGCAATCTCGGCGGCTTTCTCGGGCCCACCCTGGTCGGCTGGAGCATGTCCCTCACCGGCAGCGCCCATGCCGGCCTCGTCGCCGTGACGGCCTGCCTCGCCGCCTCGGTCGCCGCCGTGCTGGTGACGGGCCGGCGGCTGCGTCTGCCGGGACAGGCCGCCGTGGCCGGCGCCGGGCCCTGAGCCCGGCGCGTCACCGCGGCCCACGCGGCGCGAAAGCGGCTAAACCGGGATCGTTACGCGGGCGCCGATCACGGTTCGGCCAGCCGGGCCTCGCCCTGCCGGCACAGGCTCGTGAAGCGCCGCGGCGTAACTCCGGGTGGCCCCGGCCGTATCTCGTGACAGGTGCGGCGACGATCGCCCATCGTTTCGAGACCAGGAGCCACTCCATGGCCAAGACCGCCTCCTCCAAGACCGCCTCCTCCGAGATCGCCTCCTTCAAGACCACCTTCTCCAAGGCCGCCCTGTTCGCCTTCGGGCTCGCCGCCGTGCTGGTCGCGGGCAGCGTGACCGCCGACGCCGCCATGCGCGTCCGCGGCAGCGCCGTGCACGACTCCTACGCGTCCGGCGGGACGCCGGGACCGACGGTCGGCTCGGAGGAGTCGCTGTTCGATCGGGCGAAGGGTTCGATCTACTGATCGCGGCGGCGCACGCCGATCCCGCGTTTCCCGGGGGGCGAACGCCGTTCGCCCCCCGCCGTTTCGATCCCGCCGCAGCCCGCGCCGGTCCGTGATCGCACCCGCTCCGCCCCTCAGTGCAGGCGCGGCGCGAGATGCGCCAGCTTGTCCGGATTGCGGACGAAGTAGATCGCCGCGATCGAGCCGTCGACGATCTCGAACGCCAGGGTCTGCACGCTGCCGTCGGCCTCGGTGACGATCAGGCCGGGCAGGCCGTTGATCGAGGCGCCGCGGCTCGCCGCCAGCACGTCCGGGAACTTGGCGGCGATGCCGGCGAAGAAGCGGGCGACCCGGTCGCGCCCGACGATCGGGTTGAGGGCCGCGGTCTTGCGGCCGCCGCCATCGCTGTGCAGCACCGCGTCGGCGGCGAGCAGCCTCGCCAGCCCGCTGGCGTCGGCCCGCTGCACCGCCTCGGCGAAGGCGGCGACCAGGCGCGAGCCCTCCTCGGGCGCCACCGCGAAGCGCGGCCGGGCGGCCCGGACATGGGCGCGGGCCCGCGTCGCCAGTTGTCGGCACGCCGCCTCGCTGCGGCCGATCAGCGCCGCCACCTCGGCGAAGCCCACGTCGAACACGTCGTGCAGCAGGAAGGCGGCGCGCTCCAGCGGCGACAGGCGTTCCAGCGCCATCAGCAGCCCGACCGAGAGGTCGGACGCGTACTCGCTCGCCGTGTCGGCGGCGAGCGCCTCGGCGTCGAGCAGCGGCTCCGGCAGCCACGGCCCGACATAGGTCTCGCGGCGCGCCTTGGCGGCGCGCAGCCGGTCGAGGCACAGCCGCGCCACGGTGCGCGACAGGAACGCACGGGCGTCGCCGACCGCAGCGCGGTCGGCCCGGTGCCAGCGCAGATAGGCGTCCTGCACGGCGTCCTCGGCCTCGGCGACCGAGCCGAGCATGCGATAGGCGAGGCCGACGAGATGCCGGCGATGCGCCTCGAAGTCCCGGGCGGGATCGTCCACCCCCCGCTCGCGCGTCGTCTCGTCGTTCGCCGGCTCGTCCATGCGGGGGCTCCGGGTTCAGGCCGCCGCCGCGGCCGCCCGGTCGGCAGGATGCTGCACCCGGAAGCCGATCGCCAGCCGGTTCCACGCGTTGATCATCCCGACCGCGATCGACAGCGCGATCACCTCGTCCTCGGAGAAATGGGCCCGGACCTCCTCCCAGGCGGCGTCCGGCGCATGCGTGTCGGCGACCCGGGTGAGCGCCTCGGCCCAGGCGAGCGCCGCCCGTTCGCGCGGCGTGTAGAGGGCGGACTCCTCCCAGGCGTCGAGCAGCAGGAGGCGGGCGACGCTCTCGCCGGCCTTCAGGGCGTCGGCGGAATGCATGTGCAGGCAGAAGGCGCAGCCGTTGATCTGCGACACCCGCGTCTTGATCAGCTCCAGGAGGGTGTGGTCGAGCTGCCTGCCGACCCAGGTCTCCACCCCGGCCATGGCGGCGACGCCGTCGTTCCTGCGGCCCAGCCAGTTCGTCACGCGCTCCGTCATCTCGCTCTCCGTTCGCTCCGTCGGCCGCTCCGCGGCGGCTCCGACCACAAGACGAAGCGGCCCATGGCGGTGTGACACGGGGCGGACGGTTTTTTGTGCGGGACGTCCTGTCCGTCTCGAGACGGAGGGGCGTCTACTCGGCGGCGTCGACGCGCTTCAGGAGGCCTTCCGCCTGCATCTCGTCGTGCAGGGCGATCGGGTCCCAGTCGTAGCCGTTCGGCCAGGTCGGGGCGCCGTCGTGCACGATCACGCGGGCGAAACAGGCGGGGTCCTTCAGCGGCTCCGCCATGGGTTCGGTCTTCTGCCGGACGAACGAGAAATCCCTCGTTCCGATCGCACCGTTGGAAAACTCGATCGCGAGCACGTAGCCGCCGAGCTTCCTGATCCCGACGACGTCAATCATCGTCCAGACCTCCAATGAACTCCAACGGTCCTTCCTCGCGTGCCGCGAGCCAGTTTCGCATCAGGGCCTCCTGCCGCAAGGCGGTCCAGTCCCGCATCAGCCGCGCCACGGCGGGCGGCAGATTTCCGCCGATCACGGAGCCGTCGGCCACCAGGACGCGAACGGGCGGCGCACCCAGCGTCCGGGCGATCCGCCCACCCCCTCTTGCGACCGCCGATATCCCCGCTATATCCCCCTCGTTTCCATCACGATTCCGAGTGGACGCCATGACCGACGCCGCCCCTCCCGACGCCTCCGAGGCCACTCCCGCCAGCCCCGCGCCGCACGCCGAGGTCCATCCGTTCCAGGCCGAGGTGGCCGAGCTGCTGCACCTGATGGTGCACTCGGTCTATTCCGAGACCGACGTCTTCCTGCGCGAGCTGATCTCCAACGCCTCCGACGCCTGCGACCGGCTGCGGTACGAGGCGATCGCCCGGCCGGAGCTGCTCGCCGACGACCCCGACCTGAAAATCCGCATCACGCCCGACAAGGCGGCCGGCACCCTGACGGTCGCCGACAACGGCGTCGGCATGGACCGCCAGGAGCTGATCGACAATCTCGGCACCATCGCGCGCTCCGGCACCCGCGCCTTCATCGCCAGACTCGCCGAGGCGAAGGACGGCGGCGGCCTGATCGGCCAGTTCGGCGTCGGCTTCTACGCCGCGTTCATGGTGGCCGACCGCATCGAGGTGACGAGCCGGCGGGCCGGCGCGGACGAGGCCTTCGTGTGGCGCTCCACCGGCAGCGCCGGCTTCGAGGTCGAGCCGGCCGGCGCGCACGCCGCCGCGCTCCCGCGCGGCACCGAGATCGTGCTGCACCTCAAGGAGGACGCCCGGAAGTATCTAGAGCCGTGGGAGATCGAGCGGGTCGTCCACGCCTATTCGGACCACATCCAGTTCCCGATCATGCTGGCCGTCCCGGCCGGCAAGGCGGACGGCGACGAGGCGGACGAGGCGAAGGCCGGCGACGAGAAGGCCGGCGAGCCGCGCCAGATCAACACCGCGAGCGCCGTGTGGCAGCGCTCGAAGTCCGAGCTGAAGCCGGAGGACTACACCCAGGCCTATCGCTCGATCTGCGGCGCCTTCGACGAGCCGGCGGTGACGCTGCACTACCGGGCCGAGGGCCGGCAGTCCTACGCGGTGCTGCTGTTCGTGCCGTCGAGCTCGATGTTCGACCTCTACGATCCGGCCCGCAAGAGCCACCTCAAGCTCTATGTGCGCCGCGTCTACATCACCGACGACGCGTCGCTGCTGCCGAGCTGGCTGCGCTTCGTGCGCGGCGTCGTCGACTCGGAGGACCTGCCGCTCAACCTGTCGCGCGAGATGCTGCAGAACAACCCGCAGGTCGCGGCGATGCGCAAGGCGATCACCGGCAAGGTGCTCTCCGAGCTGGAGAGCGTCGCGTCGAAGGACGCGGACAGGTTCGCGACCGTGTGGGAGACGTTCGGCGCCGTGATCAAGGAGGGCCTCTACGAGGAGCCCGACCGGCGCGAGCAGATCCTCGGCCTCGCCCGCTTCACCTCCACCCGGGGGGAGCGGCGCACGCTCGCCCAGTACGTCGCCGAGCTGCGCGAGAACCAGACCGAGATCTACTATCTGGCGGGCGAGGACCTCGACCGCCTCAAGGCCAATCCCAAGCTCGAGGCGGCGAAGGCGCGCGGCATCGAGGTTCTGCTGCTCACCGACCCGGTCGACGCGCTGTGGACCTCGCTGCGGCTCGACTTCCAGGGCAAGGGCTTCAAGTCGCTGAGCCAGGGCGAGGTCGACTTCAGCCTGGTGCCGCTCGCCGAGGAGGCCAGGGCGGAGGCGGAGAAGGCGGCCGAGACGGCGGTCGACGAGGCGAGCGTGATCGCCGCGGTCAAGCTGGCGCTCGGCGACCGTGTCTCCGACGTGAAGGCGTCGCAGCGCCTGACCGACAGCGCCGCCTGCCTGGTCGCCGGGGGCTTCGGGCCGGACCGCGAGCTGGAGCGGCTGCTCGCCAAGCAGAACCGCAGCTCCGGCACCAGGCCGGTCCTGGAGCTGAACATGCGGCACGCGCTGGTCGGCGCCGTCGCCCGCGAGAGCGGCGCCGGACACGCCCACGAGGCGGCCGACCTCGCGATGCTGCTGTTCGAGCAGGCGCAGATCCTCGACGGCGAGCTGCCCGACGATCCGGCCGCCTTCGCCATGCGGCTCAACCGGCTGGTGACGCGCGGCCTCGCCGCGCACTGAGGCCACCGCCGCGGCCCGAGCGCGGCGCCGCGGCGCCGCGCCTCAGCGCAGCCGGCGCGCCGGATTGCCGGCGACCGTGGCGCCCGCCGGCACGTCGCGGGTGACGATGCTGCCGGCGCCGATCACGGCGTCGTCGCCGACCGTGACGCCCGGCAGGATCACGGCGGCGCCGCCGATCCAGACGTTCCTGCCGATCACGACGGGCCGTCCGAACTCGAGCCCGTCGCGCCGCGCCTGCGGATCGCGCGGATGGTCGGCCGCGTAGATCTGCACGGCCGGGCCGATCTGGGTGCCGTCGCCGATCGTCACCGCGACGACGTCGAGGATCACGCAGTTGAAGTTGAGGAAGACGTCACGCCCGAGCGCGATGTTGAAGCCGAAGTCGCAGAAGAACGGCGGCCGGATCACGGCCCCCTCGCCGACCGCCGCGAACCGCTCGCGAAGGAGCACGCGCCGCTCCGCCGAGGCGCTGTCCATCATCGCGTTGTAGCGCGCCATCCACGCCTTGGTGGCCGCCTGGTCGGCCTGGATCTCCGGATCGCCGGGCCGGTACAGCGCGCCGGCGAGCATCTTCTGCTTTTCGGTGGTCAGCGGATCGCTCCTGTCGGTGGGCATGCATCGTCTACGAACAAAGAGGCCGCCGGTTGCGGCGGCCTTTGTCTTCTGACGATGCGGCATCCCGGTCATTCCGGGGCGCGGACCGCAGGTCCGCGAACCCGGAATCCAGAGGCAAATGCGGAGTTCGTTGCTGGATTCCGGGTTCGCCGCTGCGCGGCGCCCCGGAATGACCCGCTCCGCCTCACGCCTTCACGGCCATCACGTCGCGGGCGATGGCGAGGAACTCCTCGTCGCTGACCAGGCCGCGCTTGGCGATGCCCTTGTCCTTCACCTGCTTGAGCATCTCGTTGACGAGCCCGTCCTCCGGGATCGGCAGGCCGAGCTTCTCCAGCGTGTAGGTGATCGACGCCTTGCCGCTCTTCTTGCCGAGCACCACGTCGCCGGCGCGGCCGGTGAGGGCCGGATGGGTGCCGAACATGGCGAGCGGCTCGCGCACCACGAGGTCCACCCCGATCCCGGATTCACGGGTGAAGTTCTTCGAGCCGAGGATCGGCTTGTTGGCGGCGATCGGCACGCCGGTGATGCGGCTGACCAGGGCGCCGAGCTCCGGCAGCTTGTCGAGCCGGTACTGCTCGTCGTAGCCGTACAGCACGTGCAGCGCGACCATCAGCTCCTCGAGCGCGGCGTTGCCGGTGCGCTCGCCGAGCCCGTTGGCGCAGGAGTGGATGCACGACGCGCCGGCCTCGACGCCGGCCAGCTCGGTCGCCACCGCCATGCCGAAGTCGTTGTGGGTGTGCACCTCGACCGGCAGGCTGGTGAGCTGCTTCACCCGCCGCACCATGTGCTTGATCGCCTCGGGCAGCGCGCAGCCCATGGTGTCGACGATGCCGATCGAGTCGGGCGGCGCCTCCTGCATCAGCCGGGTGAGCAGGTTCTCCAGATCCTCGGGGCGGGCCCGCGTCGTGTCGTAGGGGAAGTAGACGGCGTAGAGGCCGCGCTTCTTGGCGTAGTTCACGACCTCGACGCTCTTGCGCAGAACGTCCTCCCAGGTCCACTTGAACTGGTACTTGAGCTTGGGATAGCCGATCGGGATCTCGATGATGACGCCGTGGCAGCCGCAGTCGAGCGCCTTGTCGATGTCGACCGTGACGGCGCGCGCGAACGAGAAGATCTTCGACTTCAGCCCGAGCCTGGAGATCTCCTTGATGGCGGTGAAGTCCATTTCGGAGACGGCCGGCATGCCGGCCTCGATGCGCTCCACCCCGACCTCGGCGAGCTTCTCGGCGATCGCCACCTTGTCGGCCACGTCCATGACGATGCCGGGCGTCTGCTCGCCGTCGCGCAGCGTCGCGTCGTGGATCTCGACCTTGGCCGGGAGCTGCCGGGCCGCCACCACGTCCGGCGCGTTGTTGTAGGGGGAGACCCACCACTCGTTGTCGCGGATGTGAGGTTCGCTCATCTGATCACCATGTCGTCGCGGTTGGCCCGAAAGCGCGCGGGAGGGAGCCCGTCTTAACGCGGCCGCCCGCCCCCCGTCCATCCGGCCCCCGCGCATCGCGGTCCCGCCGTTACGTCTGGGAGAACGGGGTACCGCGGGGACACTGACCCTCTCCCCTCGCGGGAGAGGGTGCCCTCGCGAAGCGAGGGCGGGTGAGGGGGCGCGCCCCGAGTTCCGAGCAAGAGGAGAGCCCCCTCACCCGTCTCGCCGCTTCGCGGCGATCCACCCTCTCCCACGAGGGGAGAGGGAAGAAACAGCAGCTCTACCGCCCCTCGCGCGCCCAGGTCAGGGCCAGGCTGCCGACCAGCAGGAGGAGGCCGAGGAGGCCGGCGAACATCGGCAGCACGCCGACGCCGCGCACCACGCTCGCCTCGCGCATCTTCAGGCCGATCCACGAGTCGCCCTTGAAGGTCTCGGACGAGCGCACCGGCACGACGCGCGGCACGTCGACCTCGGCGCCGGGCCGGGCCGACAGCCGGCGGGCGCTGCCGCCGGTCGCGTCGGCGAGCGGCGCCACCACGTCGGTGGTCGAGGTGACCTCGGCGAACTCGCGCGGATTGGGCGGCCCGACATTGACCATCGCGGAGAGCTTGCCGTCGGTGGCGCGCCACAGGCCGAGCTCGTTCGCCTCGATGCTCTTGCGCCAGACGCCGGCATCGGCCGGATCGAGCTCCACGGTGCGGGTGGCACCGGACGGCGCCGTCAGCGTCACGGGTGCGGCGGCGTCGGCCATGGTCTGGCGCTGCACCACGAGCTCGCGCCCGCGGGCGAACAGCCGCAGCGCCTCCTCCTCGAGGTCCGGCTGCTTCATCAGCCAGTGCGACAGCCGGCGCAAGAGGTCGATATGCGGCCCGCCGCCCTCGTAGCCGCGCGCCCACAGCCAGATGTGGTCCGACAGCAGGAGCGCGACGCGGCCCTCGCCCTCGCGGGCGAGCACCAGGAGCGGCTTCTCCTCCGGCCCCTTCATCACCGTCATGCCCTCGATCGAGCGGGCGTCGACGAGGCGGAACCAGCGGCTCCAGGCCGGCGGCTCGGCATTGGCGCCCTCGAGCGTGCGGGTGACCGGGTGACGCTTGCCGAGGTCGGTCAGCGCGGCCCGGAACGCCTGTTCGGTGACGTTGCCGTTCGGCTCCGCCGGCAGGATCGACTCGAGCGGCGTGCGCCACAGCGAGGTCTGGCTCGCATAGTCGGGGCCCGCCGCGACCAGCACGGCGCCGCCGTCGCGGACGTAGCGGGCGATGTTGTCGAAATAGATGATTGGCAGCACGCCCTGGCGCGCGTAGCGGTCGAAGATGATGAGCTGGAACTCGTTGATCTTCTGCTGGAACAGCTCGCGGGTCGGAAACGCGATCAGCGACAGCTCGTTGATCGGCGTGCCGTCCTGCTTCTCGGGCGGGCGCAGGATGGTGAAGTGGACGAGATCCACGTTGGCGTCGGACTTGAGGAGATTGCGCCAGGTCCGCTCGCCGGCGTGCGGCTCGCCCGAGACGAGAAGGACGCGCAGCTTGTCGCGCACGCCGTCGATCGAGACGACGGCCCGGTTGTTGAGCGGGGTCAGCTCGTCGAGGATCGGCGACGCCTCGATCTCGACGATGTTCTGGCCCGGATGCGGGATCGGCACCTGCACACGCACCTGGTCGCCCGACATCACGCTGCGGCGCTCGATGATCTCGCCGTCGCGGCTGATGCGGATCTGCGCGGGCGCCCGCGGCGCCCCGGTGTCCTCGACCCGGAACGTGATGGTCTGCTGCTGGCCGACGATGCCGAAGCGCGGCGCCGAGACGAGCACCACGCGACGGTCGCGCTCGCCCGGATGGCCGGTGACGAGCGCGTGCACGGGCGCCGCGAAGCCGAGCGCCCCGGTGTCGGGCGGCACGTCGTGCACGCGGCCGTCGGTCAGCATGATGGCGCCGGCCACCCGCTCCGGCGGCACGTCGGCGAGCGCCGCGCCGAGCGCGTCGAACAGCCGGGTGCCGTCGGTCTCGCCGTCGGCCTGGCCGGCCTCGACGGTGCGCAGCTCGAGCCCGGGAATGCGCTGCAGCCGCTCGGCGAGCGCGGCACGCGCCGCCTCCGCCTGCGCGGCACGGTCGCCGAACCCCTGGCTGGCGCTCTTGTCGACCACCATCACGGCGACCGAGGAGAGCGGCTCGCGGTCCTCGCGGGTGAACGACGGATTCGCCAGCGCCAGCACCAGCAGCGCCAGCGCCAGCGTCCTGATCCAGGCGCCGCGCATGCGGGCGACGAGCAGCAGCAGCGCGATCACGCCGGCGACCGCCGCGGCGGCCCACACCACGTAATCGGGAACGAGCGGCGCGAACGAGATGCCGAAGTTCATGCGGTGTCCAAGCTTGTCCGGTCGTCATTCCGGGGCGCGCCGCAGGCGCGAACCCGGAATCCAGCCGCGAATTCGGCGTATGCCGCTGGATTCCGGGTTCGGCGCGGAGCCTGTGCTCGGGCGGCGCGAAGCGCCGACCCGAGTGCGCCGCCCCGGAATGACCAGCACATCGCAACGACGTCTCTCATTGTCCCAGACGCTCCAGCAGGGCCGGGACGTGGACCTGGTCGGCCTTGTAGTTGCCGGTCAGGGCATACATCACGATGTTGACGCCGGCCCGGAAGGCGTGCTCGCGCTGGCGCGGCTCGCCCGGCACCAGCGGCAGCAGGGCCTGGCCGTCCGGCCGCGTCGCCCAGGCGCCGGCGAGATCGTTCGACGTGATCAGGATCGACGAGACGCCGTCGCCGGCGCGCGCCGGGCGGCGCTCGTCGGGCCCGTCCGGGTCGGCGGCCGGCATCGCCTCGACCCACAGCCGCCCGGCCGTGAAGCGGCCCGGGAAGTCGCGCAGCAGGAAGAAGGTCTTGGTCAGCACGTGCTCGCGCGGGATCGGCTCCAGCTCGGGGATGTCGAGCGAGGCGAGGATGCCGCGCAGCGCGATCATCCCGGGGCTGCGGGTCTCGCCGCCCGGCGCCGCCTCGACGGCGTCGCGGGTGTCGAACAGGATGGTGCCGCCCTGCTTCATGTAGGCGTCGATGCGGGCGAGCGCCTGCGCCGAGGGCTTCGGCGCGTCCGGCACGATCGGCCAGTAGATCAGCGGGAAGAAGGCGAGCTCGTCGCGGCCGATGTCGAGGCCGAGCGGCTCGCCGGCCTCCAGCGCGGTGCGCTGGCCGAGAAAGACGGTGAGGCTCTGCAGCCCGGCCTTGCTGATCGCGTCGACCTCGGCATTGCCGGTCGTCACATAGGCGAGGCGAGTGCCCGAGGTGGCCTTGGACGCGAACGCGTCGGCCTGCGGATCGGCCGCCCGGGCCGGCTGCGGGCCCGCCGCGGCGAGCGCGAGCGCGAGGCCGACGCCGAGCAGGAGCGCGGCCGGGGCGCGCCGCCAGCCGGTCAGGCGGGCGAGCCCGCCGGCGAGCCAGAACACCACCAGTGCGTCCAGGAAGGCGAGCGCGACGGCGGCCAGGAACACCGGGCCGCGCAGATCCTGCGGCTCGCTGGCGCGATACGGTTCGACGCGGGCGCCGAGCGGCCCGAGGTCGAGCGGCACCGGCCGGTCCGCGGCGACGAGCGTGTTGACGGCGACCAGCCCTTCCGGCGGCCCGTAGAAGCCGGGCGGGTTGTCGGCGGTGGCGCGGCCCGTGTAGCCGGCGACCACCGGCCGGGCGGTCGGCGGCGGCGGGCCGAACACGCCGTAGCCGTCGAGCAGCCGGGTCGGCGCCACGGTGTCGCCGGCCCCCTGGGCCTGCGCGCCCGACTCCGGCCCGACCGTCGCGCCGGACAGGCCGACGATGCGGCGGAGCATCTCGACGAAGGCGCCGGACAGCGGCAGGTCGGACCAGCGGGTGTCGGCCGTGACGTGGAACAGCACCACCATCCCCTTGCCGCGCTTGGCGGCCGTGACCAGCGGCGTGCCGTCGCCGAGCGCCGCCCAGGTGTGATCGACGAGCGACGAATCCGGCTCGGCCAGCACCTGCCGGCTGACCGTGACGTCCTCGGGCACCGGAAGTCCGGCGAACGGCCCGTCGTGCGAGAAGCTGGCCAGCCGCTGCGGCTGCTCCCAGCTGAGGCTGCCGCCCAGCACCCGGCCGCCGCGGCGCAGCCGCACCGGCACGAGGTCGTCGTCGGCCGCGGCGAGCCGGGGGCCGGCGAAGCGCACCAGCACGCCGCCCTCCTCGACCCAGCGCGACAGCTTCTCGCGGGCCTCGCCGGCGACGTTGCCGACGTCGGCCAGCACCATCATGGGCAGGCGCTGGTCGACGAACTGGGACACCGCCTCGGCCGGCGAGCCGCGCTCGGCGATGCGGGCGTCGGCGAACGGCCCGAGCGCGCGGCCGAGATAGAACGTGGAGGCGAGCAGCGGCTGCGCCGTCTCGGTGGTCGAGCCGGTGACGACGCCGACGGTGCGGCGGCGCCAGCGCTTGTCGAGCAGCTGCACGGCGCCGGCCGAGGCCTCGCCGGTGATCTCCAGCCGGGCGATGTCGTTGCGGATCTCGACCGGCAGGTCGAACCGCGCCTCGGTCTCGCGGGCGCCGCTGCCGAACGCGAAGGTCGCCTCGCCGAGCGGCAGGCCACGCAGATCCAGCGCCCGCACCGTGCCGGCCGTCGGACCGTCGGCCTCGGCGCGCAGCACCTTCACGGCGAGGCCACCGGCGGCGTTGTCGGCGGCGGCGAGCGCCAGCGCCGGCCGCACCCCGCCCGCCACCACGGTGACGGCGCGGCCCTCCGCGAGCTTCTGGAGCCCCGCGACGAATTCGGATCCGCGGCCGAGGTCGACCGAGTCGGAGAGCCAGACGATCTCGGCCTCCGGCGTGCCGGCGACGAGGCGCCCGATGGCGGGAAGCGCGTCGGCGCGCTCGACCGCGTGCGGCTTCGGCCGGATGGTGCGCAGCCGCGCCGCGGCGGCGTCCGGCGTCTCGAAGGAGATGTCGCGGGTCGGCTCGGAGAGCGGCACCAGGGCGACGCCGCGGCCGTCGGCCTGGGCGCGGGCGACCAGATCGGTGGCGGTGCGCAGGCGCGCATCGAAGGTCGAGGCGGCCGACCAGCCGTCGTCGATCAGCACCACGAGCGGCGCCCGGGCGGTGGCGGTCGGCACCGGCGGATTCCACATCGGCCCGGCGGCGGCGAGGATGACCAGGGCGGCCAGCGTCAGCCGCAGCAGCGTCAGCCACCACGGCGTGCGGGCCGGCGTCTCCTCCTTGGGGACGATGTCGAACAGGAGGCGGGTCGGCGGGAAGTCGACGCGGCGCGGCCGCGGCGGCACCAGCCGCAGCAGCCACCACAGCAGCGGCAGGCTGACGAGGCCGACCAGGACCAACGGGCTGGCGAAGGCGAGCGGGAGGCCGGGGATCATGCGGACCTCGCTGCCGCGATCGAACCGGCGTCCTCGGCGGTCGCTTCGGCGGCTTCCGCCGCGGCGATCGCCTCGGCATCGGCGGCCGGCTCGGCCCGCGGCGGCGGCGCGGCGCCGCGCCCGGCGGACAGCCGGGCGTGGAGCTGCAGCATCAGGTCGGTCGCCGGACGGTCGGTGCGGTGGACGACGAAGCTCCAGCCGATGCGGTCGGTCTCGCCGCGGATCTGGCTGCGGTGGAGCGCGATGCGCGCCGCGTAGTCCTCGCGCCACGCCTCGGCGCGGCCGGCCGTCACGGCCCCGTGCCCCTCCGGCTCGACGAACTCGACGCGGCCCGAATACGGGAACGTCTCCTCGGCCGGATCGACGATCTGCACGACATGCCCGTGCGCGCCGGCGGCGGAGAGCTGCGCCAGCGTCTGCCGGATCTCGGCGATCGGGCTCCACAGGTCGGACAGCACCAGCACCTCGGAGAGCGGCGACGGCGAGAAGGCCGGCGGCAGGCTCGATCGCTCGGACGGATCGTGCAGGAAGGCCTGGACCATGCGGTCGACGACGTTGCGGTTGGCCGTCACCGGCATCAGGCCCGGGATGCCGACGCGCTCGCCGCCCTGCACCAGCACCTCGCCGAGCGCCAGCGCCATCACCAGGGCGCGCTCCAGCTTGGTGTCGGTGGCGAGCCGCGAGCGGAACGCCATCGACGGCGAGCGGTCCGGCCAGATCCACACCGTGTGCGCCGCCTCCCATTCGCGCTCGCGCACGTAGAGGTGCTCGTCGCGGGCCGAGCGGCGCCAGTCGACGCGCCCGGACGACTCGCCGGAGACGAAGCGGCGGTACTGCCAGAAGTTCTCGCCCGGGCCGGCGCGGCGGCGGCCGTGCAGGCCGTGGATCACGGTCGCGGCGACGCGGCGCGCCTCCAGCACCAGGCGCGGCATCAGGGCCGCGAGATGGCGGCTCGACGCGCCGGCGCGATCGAGCGCCTGCCGTTCCGGGGCCAGCCGTTCGGGACTCGGCGAGGCGGTGGGGGTGGCCGCCATCGGGCCTATCCGATCCGGCTCTTCAGCCGGCCGATGACGCCCGGCACGGTCTCGCCGTCGGCCCGCGCCGCGAAGGTGAGCGCCATGCGGTGCTTCAGGATCGGCTCGGCGAGCGCCAGCACGTCGTCGACCGACGGCGCGTAACGCCCTTCCAGCAGCGCGCGCGCACGCACGGCGAGCATCAGCGCCTGGCTGGCGCGCGGGCTCGGCCCCCAGGCGATCATCTTGCCTTCGGGGCCTTCGGCGCCCGGACGGGCCGAGCGGACCAGCCGGAGAATCGCCTCGACCACCGACTCGCCGACCGGCAGACGGCGCACCAAGCGCTGCGCCGCCATCAGGTCGTCGGCCGTCATGGCCGGCTTCGCCGTCGCCTGCTCGGCGCCGGTCGTGTCGAACAGGATCTTCCGCTCGGCTTCGAGATCCGGGTAGTCGACGTCGATCTCCATCAGGAAGCGGTCGAGCTGTGCCTCGGGGAGCGGATAGGTGCCTTCCTGCTCCAGCGGGTTCTGGGTGGCGAGCACGTGGAACGGCTTCGGCAGGTCGTGGCGGGCGCCGGCCACCGTGACGTGCTGCTCCTGCATGGCCTGGAGGAGCGCCGACTGGGTGCGCGGGCTGGCGCGGTTGATCTCGTCGGCCATCAGCAGCTGGCCGAACACCGGCCCCGGAATGAAGCGGAAGTTGCGCTTGCCGCCGGGGCTCTCCTCGAGCACCTCGCTGCCGAGAATGTCGGACGGCATCAGGTCGGGCGTGAACTGGATGCGCTTGGCGTCGAGTCCCAGCACCGTGCCCATGGTGTCGACGAGCTTGGTCTTGGCGAGGCCGGGGACGCCGACCAGGAGCGCGTGGCCGCCCGCCAGGATGGTGACGATGGCGTGCTCGACGACCCGGTCCTGGCCGAAGATGACGGTGCCGACCGCCGACCGCGCCGCCCGGACATGGTTCGCCGTGGTCTCCGCGGCGCGGACGATCATGTCTTCCAGCTTTTCCAGGCTCTCGCCGCTCGGCGACATGCGGTACTCCTCGTCGGGTCCGTCGGACCGATCCATTCGAACGCTCCGGCATCGTCTTCGAAATCGACTTCGAAGACGGCTCGGAAACCACCGGTCGCCGGACAGCCATGCATCAACCGGGCCAGCCGGCCGTTGCGTCCGGCCGTTTCCACTCTCACCTATGCACCATAGGCTGTCGAGATGAGTCGGGGCGGGACACCGCCCTATCACGTTCACGCGACCTGGAGCGGGTGTCCGGAGATCGATCGGCTCCGGCCACCGCGCGGACGGGCGCGGGACAGGACAGGGTAAGGCCAACCGTGGCGAAGGAAGGGCAGAGCGGCGGCGGCGCGGATCCGGGCCGCATGGTCGAGGCGCTCGCCGGCGCCGTGCGGGCCGCCGCCGGCCACGGGCCGCCGCCCGTGCATCTGTGGAATCCGCCCGACTGCGGCGACATCCCGATGCGCATCGCCGCCGACGGGACCTGGTTCTACCAGGGCAGCCCGATCGGGCGGGCGGCGCTGGTGAAGCTGTTCGCCTCGGTGCTGCGGCGCGACGGCGACCGCTACGTGCTGGTCACCCCGGTGGAGAAGTGCGGCATCGCGGTCGACGACGTCCCCTTCCTCGCAGTCGAGATGACCCGCGAGGAGGCCGGCCCCGAGGGGGCGCCGGTCCTGCGGTTCCGCACCAATGTCGACGACTGGGTGACGTGCGGCGCCGACCACGCGCTGCGCTTCGAGCCGGAGGCCGGCACCGGCGGCCTCAAGCCCTACCTCCATGTCCGGCGCGGCCTGTGGGCCCGCGTCGTCCGCCCGGTCTACTACGACCTCGTCGCGCTGGGCGAGGAGCGCGATGTCGACGGCCGGCGGATGTTCGGCGTCGCCTCGGGCGACGCCTTCTTTCCGATGACGCCGGCGGACGCGCTGGCCGAGCATGCCCCGAAGGATTCTCCGCAATGACGGCGATCGAGCCGGCCGATCCCCTGACGCTGGGCCACGCCTTCTTCGACCGCGCCCGGGACCGCCTCGACATGGCGGTGCCGCCGGCCCTGACCGACCCCGACCAGCCGGCGACGCGCGGCGACATCGACCTCGATCCGGATCTGTGGGCGGCAGCGGGCGTCATCCCGGCGCGACCGGCCGCCGTGCTGATCGGCGTCGTCGATCGTCCGGAACCGGGCATCATCCTCACCCAGCGCACCACCAGCCTTCCGAACCACGCCGGCCAGATCGCGTTTCCCGGTGGCAAGATCGATCCGATCGACGCGACCCCGCTCGACGCCGCGCTGCGCGAGGCCGAGGAGGAGGTCGGGCTCGATCGCCGGCTCGTCGATCCGATCGGCTATCTGGACCTCTACTGCACGTTCTCCGGCTTCCGCATTCTTCCGGTCGTGTCACGGGTCGCCCCGGGCTATACGCTGACCCTCAACCCGGCCGAGGTGGAGGACGCCTTCGAGGTGCCGCTCGCGTTCCTGATGGACAAGCAGAACCACGCCCTGCACAGCCGCGACTGGAAAGGCCTGCGGCGGCGGTTCTACGTGATGCCCTGGCAGGAGCGGTACATCTGGGGCGTGACGGCCGGAATTCTCCGCAATCTCTACGAACGGGTGTACGAGAGATGACCGGCGCCCCGCAGCGGGCGCAGCGAACGGGGACTCGCGGCGTCGCATCATGATCCGTCCTGTACTCACCGAGCTCGCCCTTTTCCTCACCCCCTTCGCGCTCTATGCGGTGTTCCTGCTGGCGACCCGGCAGGGGGTGATCGATCCGGGCGCGTGGCGCCTGCCCGTGGTTGGCTGGCTGACGCTCGCCGCCCTCGCCCTGATGATCGCGAGCCTCGTGGTGATGGCCGAGTTCAGCGGCGCGCCGCCGAACTCGACCTACGTGCCGGCCCACATGGAGGACGGCCGGTTCGTCCCGGGCACGACGCGATGATCGCCCGGCGCATCGTCGGCGCCGGCTGGCTCGACGCCGCGCCGCTCGCCGCCGTGCTGGCGCTGCTCGACCGCGACGGCGAGGAGGCCCGCGTGGTCGGCGGCGCGGTGCGCAACACCCTGCTCGGCGAGCCACCCGGCGACATCGACATCGCCACCACGGCGCGGCCCGAGGAGGTGATGCGGCGCGCCCGCGCCGCCGGCCTCAAGGCGGTGCCGACCGGCATCGACCACGGCACCGTGACGATCGTCGCCGGCGGCACGCCGTTCGAGGTGACGACGCTGCGCGAGGACGTCGAGACCTTCGGCCGCAAGGCGACGGTGGCGTTCGGGCGCGACTGGGGGATCGACGCGGCGCGACGCGACTTCACCATGAACGCGCTGTCGCTGTCGCCGGACGGCACCCTGCACGATCCGGTCGGCGGGCTCGCCGACCTGGAGGCGCGGCGGGTGCGCTTCATCGGCGATCCCGAGCGCCGCATCGACGAGGACCATCTGCGCATCCTGCGCTTCTTCCGCTTCCACGCCTCCTACGGCAACGGCGCCTTCGATCCCGCCAGCCTGCACGCCTGCATCGTCGGGCGGGAGAAGCTGCGCGGCCTGTCGCGCGAGCGGGTGCGGATGGAGCTGATGAAGCTCCTGGTCGCGCCGGTCGCGGCCGGAACGCTCGGCACCATGGCGGACGCCGGCATTCTCCAGCTGGTGCTCGGCGGCATCGGCCGCCCGTGGGATCTCGCCACCATGGTCGCGCGCGAGCATGCGCTCGGCCTGCCGCCCGATGCGACCCGACGGCTGGGGGCGCTCGCCGTGCTGATCGCCGAGGACGCCGACCGGCTGCGCGACCGGCTGCGGCTGACCAACGGCGAGCACCGCCGGCTCGCCGTCATGGCGGAGGGCTGGTGGCGGCTCGGCGCGGCGACGTCCGACGCCGAGGCGCGCGTCCTGCTCTACCGGCTCGGGCCGGGCCCGTATGCCGACCGTCTGCTGCTCGCCTGGACGCGCGCCGGGAGCGACGGCGCGGGTGAGCCGGCCGCCGGGGCATGGACGAGCCTCGCGACCCTGCCGCAGCGGTGGACGGCGCCGCGATTCCCGATCCGGGCCGCCCGCTTCATGGCGCACGGGCTCGCCGGCGCGGCGCTCGGGGCCGCCATGAAGGACGCCGAGGCGACGTGGATCGCGCAGGGCTTTCCGGCCGACGCGGCGTCGCTCGACGCGATCGTGCGGTCGGCGCTCGCCGGCAGCGCCTCGGCCCGGTGATCTGGCGCGGATCGTTCGTTCAGGACCGCAGGCCGCGCGACAGGGCGAGCACCGCACCGAGGATGACCAGGGTCTGGCCGCCGGTCGTCCCGAACATCCACTTGATGATTTCGGTCTTGGTCGCCCCGATCTTCGCCTCCTACGGCGTGCCGCACCGACGCCTCAGCGGGCGGTTCCGAGCAGCGCGAGGCCGATCTTCTTGCCGTCGCCGTTCGCGGCGACCGCGAAGCCGAGATGGGTGGCGTCCGGATCCATCATGCGGTCGCGTCCCTTCGCATCGAGCCACTGGCCGGTGAAGAAGGCGACGTCGGCGTCGGTCGGCCGTGTCCCGCAGCCGCCGCACACGGCGGCCAGCATGCCGAGCGACGCCCAGCTGCGTCGCGCGCCGGCCGGCAGGTGGCCGAACAGGTCGATGCGGTCGCCGAGAGCGAAGTCGCGCGCGTCGGACGCCGGCAGCAGCGATGCGGCCGCCTCGGTCAGAGCCGGGCTGGCATCGAGCGGCCGATGGCCGGCCTCGCGGCGCGCCGCATTGACCCGGTCGAGCGCCTGCCGGACCTGCGCATCGGGCGGAATCGCGCTTGCCGTCTCGCCGGACGACAGTCCGCGCGGTGTCCCGGGTCCGGCGAAGGCCTGGACCGCATAGAGGCCGCCGCTCCGGCTCGCCGCGAGGCCGAAGCCGAAGCCGGACAGCCCGCGGCGGAGAATGTTGGCGCGGTGCTCGGGGCTGTTCATCCATCCCTCCTGCAGCCGCTCCACCCGGTCACGGTCGGCGGGGGGCGTGCAGGCCTCGCAGCGGGCGATGTTCTCGGCGGTGAGCCGCCAGCGGCTTCCGCCCGCCTCCTGATGGCGGTCGGCGACCGTCCCGCCTTCCGGCGAGCGATGCGCGAAATAGTCGCGCGCCAGCATGTCGGCCGCATGCGCCTGCGCGGCGGCCTCGGCAGCCGGCTCCGGCGACAGGGCCGGCAGGTCGTGCCGGCGGCGGTCGCGGTTGACGGCGTCGAGCGCCGCGGCGCGCAGCGCCTCGAGGTCGTCGGGCCGGGGCGATTCGGCGGTCGCGGGCGATCCGAGCGCCGAGGCGGCGATCAGCAGCGCCGCCAGCGCGGCGCGCCAGGCCGGCCGCGCGAAGAGGACGGCGGGCGGACGCCGCCCGGACCCTGCCGGGCGGTGCAGCGGCCGATCCCTGCGGGTCGGCCCCTCCTGCATCTCGACGTCCTGCGGCATGGCGCGCCTCCCTGGTCGGCAGGCGGCGGTTCGCGCCCTCCGGTCCCGACGTGACGGTGCTGGTGAGAAACGTGCCGTGCCGCACTTCGTTCGCGGCCGGCCCGGACTGCTCGCCCGCGCCGGGCCGGGAGGCGACCGCCCTCCTCGCGCTTCCCCGGTCACGCCTCCTCGCTCTCCTCCTCCTCGTCGTCCAGAAAGTCGCCGCCGAGGCGCAGGCCCTCGATCCAGGTCTCGCCGGCGCGCTTGATCACGGTGCGGGGCGTGACGCCGCCCTCCCGCGCGAGCGCCTGGGCCAGCGGCTGCGAATGGGTGACGACCCAGATCTGGCTGCGCCGCGCCGCCCGCACGATCATGCGGGCGAGCGGCTCCAGCAGATCGGGATGCAGGCTCGCCTCCGGCTCGTTCAGCGCGACGAAGCCGGGCAGCCGGTAGCCGAGCAGCGCCCCGGCGAGCGCCAGGTAGCGCAGCGTGCCGTCCGACAGCTCGGCCGCCTCGAACACGCGCTTGGGGTAGTCCGGGAAGACCAGCCCGAAGGAGGCGGTGCGCTCCGGCACCGGCACGATCAGCCGGGCGCCCGGAAAGGCGTCGTCGATCACGGCGTCGAGGTCCGCCGTGTCCTGGCGGATGTGAACCAGGGTGGCGAACACGGCGGCGAGGTCGGCGCCGTCGGACGACAGGGTCGGGGTCGTGACGGCGAGGCAGGGCTGGCGGAGCGGCGAGGCCCGGTCGCTGCGCAGGTCGTGATAGAAGCGCCAGTCCAGCATGGTGCGACGGACGAGGTCGATCTCCGGATGGTGCGCCGTGTCGCGGATGGCACCGAGCGCCGTCTCGGAGGCGAGCAGCGCGCCGCCGAGGGCCTGCCGGCGTCCGCCCTCGTCGGTGACCGAGGCCCGCGGGCCGCGCCGCTCCAGCAGCGGCAGCGGCCGCCGGCCGGTCCGGAGGACCAGCGTTTCCTCCTTCACCTGCTGCTCGAACTGGAACGCCGCGCCGGTCGGCGGCACCAGGCCGGCCTCGACCGCATAGGCGAAGCACGCGGCGTCGTCGCCGATCTCGACATCGAGCTTGATGCGCACCGGCTGGTCGCCGCGGCGCCGGCCGGCCCACAGGGCCGACTGCATGCCGCCCTCGGCGGCGAGCTCGCGCGCCAGGCTCCCGGCCGCCGAGCCCTGCAGAAGTTGCAAAGAACGATAAAGATTGCTCTTGCCGACACCGTTGGCGCCGACGAACACGGTCAGCGGGCCGGCCGGGAAGCGCAGGGCCCGCAGCGATCGATAGCCGACGATCCCGACCTCGCGGATGCGCATGCGTGCCTCGTTCGACCTCCCGGCGCCGGCGGCCCCGGAGGCGGCTTCACGGCCACTTCACCAGCGGCGGCATCGACGACAGGATCGACTCGACATTGCCGCCCGTCTTGAGGCCGAACACGGTGCCGCGGTCGTAGAGGAGATTGTACTCGACGTAGCGGCCGCGGCGCACCAGCTGCTCGTCGCGCTCGGCCTCGCTCCACGGCGTCGCGACGTTCGCCCGCACCAGCCGCGGATAGACGTCGAGGAAGGCGCGGCCGACGTCCTGGGTGAAGGCGAAGTCGGCCGCCCAGTCGCCCGAATCGAGCCAGTCGTAGAAGATGCCGCCGACGCCGCGCGGCTCGTTGCGGTGCTTGAGGAAGAAGTAGTCGTCGCACCACGCCTTGAGCCGCTCCCACGCGGCGACCGGCGCATGCGCGTCGCAGGCGCGTCGCATCGCCGCGTGGAACGCCACCGTGTCGGGATCGTCCTGGGTGCGCCGCCGGTCGAGCACCGGGGTGAGATCGCCGCCGCCGCCGAACCACGCTCGCGTGGTGACGACGAACCGGGTGTTCATGTGGGCGGCCGGCGCGTGCGGGTTCCGGGGATGGGCGATCAGCGAGATGCCGGACGCCCAGAAGCGCGGATCCTCGGAGGCGCCGGGAATGTCCTTGCGGAACTCCGGCGCGAACTCGCCGTGCACGGTCGAGACATGGACGCCGACCTTCTCGAACACGCGGCCGTGCATCATCGCCATCGTGCCGCCGCCGCCGTCGGCGCCGGACCGCTCGGTGCGCCGCCACGGCGTGCGGACGAAGCGGCCGGGCGGGTCCGGATAGAGGGCCGCCGGCGCGTCGTCCTCGATCGCCTCGAAGGCCGCGCAGATGTCGTCGCGCAGCCGCTCGAACCAGGCCCGCGCCTCGCCCTTGCGGGTGTCGAGCACGGCCGGCTCGGGCAGCGGCGAGGAGACCGGCCCGGGAGCCGTCGCGGTGGTGAGCGGAGTGGCGGGGGTGGCCATGTGATCACATCCGATTTTTCGTATACGTTACAGACGGCTGCGGAACCGACGCCGGCGGACCGGACGGCCGGCCCGCACGGCGCGCCGGCGCCGGCACCGATCGGCGGCCGAGGACCGAGGGCGACCGCTCTCGTCCTCCACGGCTAATCTCGCGAGATTAGAGTGGGACCGGCGCCGCGGGAAGCCGCTCCGGCGCCCGGTCGGCGACCCGGTCGAAGCCGCCGGTCTGGCGCAGCGCCTCGCCGGCCACCATGGCGCAGGCGACCGCGATGTTGAGCGAGCGCAGGCCGGGCCGCATCGGGATCACCAGCCGGGCGTCGGCCGCCGCATGGACGCGCGCCGGAACGCCGCCGGACTCGCGGCCGAGCAGCAGCACGTCGTCGGGCGAGAAGCGGTGGTCCGGATACGGCGTCGCCGCCTGCGTCGTGAGCAGGACGAGACGCAGGCCGCGCGCCCGGCGGAACGCCTCGAAGGCATCGAACGAGGCGTGCCGCGTCAGATCCACGTAAGCCAGATAGTCCATGCCGGCGCGGCGGAACGCCCGGTCCGAGGTGGGGAACCCGGCCGGCTCGATCAGGTCGGCGGCGAGGCCGAGACAGGCGGCGAGCCGCAGGATCGTCCCGGTGTTCTGAGGGATGTCGGGCTCGTAGAGGGCGATGCGCATGCGTCAACGAGCCGCCCTTCGCGGCCGGGCGAGGAACCCTGTATACAGATCGTTCGGCAGCACCGGGCTCACCTCCACGGGCAGGTCCGCGACGCCCCGTTAATACGCCGGACCAGGGCGTCCTCATCCTATTTGCCATATGCGGCTCCGGGCAACCGGACGGGCTTGCGCTCCGCGGGCAAAGGGTGCCAATAGAAAGAATTCAAGGTGGCGCGGATTGCGCCGCACGCGAGCTCGGCCGCGGCCGATCCCGCTTGCCGACCCCACCAGGGTCGGCCCTCGCCGGGTTGCCCGCCCATCGTATCGAAAGGGACCGTAGACTGTGACCAATCCGTCATTGCCATCCGAGCCGACCCGGCGCGATTTCCTCTACATCGCCACGGGCGCGGTCGGCGCGATCGGGGCCGGGTTCACATTGGTGCCGCTGATCGCCCAGATGAACCCGGACGCCTCGACCATCGCGGCCGGCGCGCCGATCGAGGTCGACCTCGCCCCCATCACCGAAGGGCAGGTCATCAAGGTGACCTGGCGCGGCAAGCCGATCTTCATCTCCCACCGCACCGCGGAGGAGGTGAAGCAGGCCCAGTCCGTGCCGATGAGCCAGCTCAAGGATCCGCAGACCGACCAGGACCGGACCAAGACCGGCCACGAGCAGTGGCTCGTCGTGATCGGCATCTGCACCCATCTGGGCTGCATCCCGATCGCCAAGTCGGGCGAGTACAATGGCTGGTTCTGCCCCTGCCACGGCTCGGTCTACGACGATTCCGGCCGCATCCGCCAAGGACCGGCCCCGCTGAACCTGGCGATCCCGCCCTATCGCTTCGTTTCCGATTCCAAGATCGAGATCGGCTGACGCGGCCTCCGGACCGCAGCGCCCTCCGGACAGAGACCCATCATGAGTGGACCTTCCAAGTTCCAGCCGACGCATCCCGCCCTCAAGTGGTTCGAAGCGCGGCTCCCCATCGTCAGCCTGATGTACGATTCCTTCGTCGCCTATCCGACGCCGAGGAATCTGAACTTCCTGTGGACGTTCGGCGCGATCCTGTCGTTCATCCTCGTCATCCAGATCGTCACCGGCGTCATCCTGGTGATGCACTACACGCCGAACGTCGACCTCGCCTTCACGTCGGTCGAGCACCTGATGCGCGACGTGAACTACGGCTGGCTGATGCGCTACGCCCATGCCAACGGCGCGGCGATGTTCTTCTTCGCCGTCTACATCCACATGTTCCGCGGCATGTACTACGGCTCCTACAAGGAGCCCCGCGAGGTGCTGTGGATCATCGGCGTGATCATCTACCTGCTGATGATGGCGACCGGCTTCCTCGGCTACGTGCTGCCCTGGGGCCAGATGAGCTACTGGGCCGCCACCGTGATCACCAACCTGTTCTCGGCGATCCCGTGGGTCGGCGAGCCCATCGTGACCTGGCTGTGGGGCGGCTACTCGGTCGGCAACCCGACCCTGACCCGCTTCTTCTCGCTCCACTACCTGCTGCCCTTCGTGATCGTCGCCTTCGTGGTGCTGCACGTCTGGGCCCTGCACGTGGTCGGCCAGAACAACCCGGCCGGCGTCGAGCCCAAGTCCGACCAGGACACGGTGCCCTTCACGCCCTACGCCACCATGAAGGACCTGTTCTACTTCTCGGCCTTCATGCTGCTGTTCTTCTGGTTCGTGTTCTACCTGCCGAACTATCTCGGCCACGCCGACAACTACATTCCGGCCAATCCGAGCGTCACCCCGGCCCACATCGTGCCGGAGTGGTACTACCTGCCGTTCTACGCGATCCTGCGCGCCATCCCGAACAAGCTCGCCGGCGTCATCGCGCTGTTCGCCTCGATCCTGATCCTCGCCTTCCTGCCCTGGCTCGACACCTCCAAGGTCAGGTCCGGCACCTACCGGCCGCTGTTCAAGATCTTCTTCTGGATCTTCGTGGCGGTCTGCATCCTGCTCGGCTGGCTCGGCGCCAAGCCGGCGGAGGGCGGCTACGTGATCGCGGCCCAGATCCTGACGGCCTGGTACTTCCTGCACTTCATCCTGATCCTCCCGGTGATCGGCCTCATCGAGAAGCCGCTGCCGGTGCCCGACTCGATCACCGAGGCGGCGACGGGCGGTCACAAGAAGAAGGTCGGCGTGGCGGGCGCGATCGTCGCGCTCGCCGTGCTGGTCGGCCTCGCCGCCGGAACCGGCAAGGCCGAGGCGGCCGGCGAGCAGCCGAAGCCGCCGCAGCTGACCTGGACCTTCGCGGGCCCGTTCGGCACCTACGACCGCGCCCAGCTGCAGCGCGGCTTCCAGGTCTATCGCGAGGTCTGCTCCGCCTGCCACGGGCTGTCGCTGCTGTCGTTCCGCAACCTCGCGGAACCGGGCGGTCCCGGCTTCACTACGGAGCAGGCCGCCGCCGTGGCGGCCGAGGCCAAGGTGAAGGACGGTCCCAACGACCAGGGCGAGATGTTCGAGCGGCCCGGCCGGCTGGCCGACCGCTTCCCGTCGCCCTATCCGAACCCGCAAGCCGCGGCGGTCGCCTTCAACGGCGTCGCGCCGCCCGACCTTTCGGTGATGGCCAAGGCCCGCACCTACGAGCGCGGCTTCCCGACCTTCGTGTTCGACATGCTGACCCAGTACCAGGAGGCCGGGCCGGACTACATCGCCGCCTATCTGACCGGCTACGAAGATCCGCCGGCCGACTTCAAGCTTCCCGACGGCGGCAACTACAACAAGTTCTACCCGGGTCACGCGACCGCGATGCCGCCGGCCCTGATGGACGACCTCGTCACCTACACGGACGGCACGCCCCAGACCGCGCAGCAATACGCCAAGGACGTGGCGGCCTTCCTGATGTGGGCGGCGGAGCCGCATCTCGAGGCGCGCAAGCGGCTCGGCTTCCAGGTGATGATCTTCCTGCTCGTCCTCACCGGGCTCCTGTACTTCACCAAGAAGAAGATCTGGCACGAGGTCGAGAAGCCGCGCGAGATCGCGCACGGCCAGGACCCCAAGGCCACCAAGATCTGATCTCTTCGGGACACGAAGAGGCGTCACGGACCGGCCCGCGCAAGCGGGCCGGTTTCGTTTCGGAGGGACGGTTCGCCCCGACCACGTCCGCCCGGGCCCGCTCGCCGGCGGGCCGGCGTCCCGTCCTCGCCGTGAGGAGCCGCCGAAGGCGGCGTCTCGAAGCGCGAGGGCCGCCCCGGCGGCCGCATCGCGCGCGGGCCACAAGGTTCGAGACGCGCCCGGAGCGCCCCCCGGGGCCGCGCGCAGCGCGGACCGGGGGCGCTCCTCGCCACGACGGGCGGTTCAGGATCCGGACCGCGCCACCAGGGCCCCCGCCCTACCCGGCCTTCTCGGCCGTGATCATGTAGTTGACGTCCATGTCGCGGGAGAGCTGCCAGCGATCGGCCAGCACGTTGTAGATCACGCCGGTCTCGCCGGAGACCACGAGGCCGGCCGCCTCCATGGCGGAGGAGAGCTCCTGCGGGGTGACGAACTTGTCCCACTGATGGGTGCCGACCGGCAGCCAGCGCAGCACGTATTCGGCCCCGACGATCGCCAGCGCCCAGCTCTTCATGGTGCGGTTGAGGGTGGCGGCGATCATCAGGCCGCCGGGCTTCACCATGCCGGCGCAGACCGAGACGAACAGCGGCACGTCGGTGACGTGCTCCACCACCTCCATGGCCAGCACCACGTCGAAGCGCTCGCCGGCCTCGGCCAGCGCCTCGGCGGTCGTGTTGCGGTAGTCGATCGACAGCCCGCCCTGGGCGGCGTGCAGCTTCGCCACCTCGATGTTGGTGGTGGCCGGATCGGCCCCCACCACCTCGGCGCCGAGACGGGCGAGCGGCTCGGAGAGGATGCCGCCGCCGCAGCCGATGTCGAGGACGCGCAGCCCGGCGAGGCCGTCGATCCGCCGCGGGTCGCGGCCGAAGCGGGCGCAGGCGGCCTCCTTCACCCAGCCGACCCGGACCGGATTGAACTTGTGCAGGGTCGCCATCTTGCCGCGGGGATCCCACCAGGTGCGGGCGATCGCCTCGAAGCGGGCGATTTCGGCCGCGTCGACCGTGGTGGATCTGTCGAGATCGATGCTCATGCGATGCCCTGGTCCGTGATGCTCTGATCCGTGATGCCCCGGCGCGCGAGGCGTTTCGGCGCGCGCCCCGAGGCGGCGCCGGAGAGAAGTCCGGGTTCGACGCCGCCGCCCGGCGGGAGGCTGCGATGCCGGCGTGCCCCGTTGCCATCGCCCGGGCCCGCCGTTATGTATACGCGCCTTTTTCGCGCCGGGATCAGGGCGATGCAAGCCCGCGCACGCGCCGTCCCGCGCCGTTGCCTTCGAAGGACGACCCACCCGCCATGGCCCGTCTCGTGATGAAGTTCGGCGGCAGCTCCGTCGCCGATATCGACCGCATCCGCAACGTGGCGCGGCACGTCAAGCGCGAGGTCGACGCCGGACATCAGGTCGCCGTCGTGGTCTCGGCCATGGCCGGCGAGACCAACCGGCTGGTCAAGTTCTGCCGCGACATCTCGGTCCTGCACGACCAGGCGGAGTACGACGCCGTGGTCGCCTCGGGCGAGCAGGTGACCTCGGGGCTGCTCGCCATCGCCCTGCAGGCGCTCGGGATTCCGGCCCGCTCCTGGCAGGGCTGGCAGATCCCGCTGGCGACCTCCGACCAGCACGGCGCCGCCCGCATCATGGACATCGACGGCGCGCCGCTGATCGCCGGCTTCGAGGCCGGCCAGGTCGCCGTGATCGCCGGCTTCCAGGGCATCCACCGCGAGACCGGCCGGATCGCCACGCTCGGCCGGGGCGGCTCCGACACCTCGGCGGTGGCGCTCGCCGCCGCCATCAAGGCCGACCGCTGCGACATCTACACCGACGTGGACGGCGTCTACACCACCGACCCGCGGGTGGTGCCGAAGGCCCGCCGTCTCGACAAGATCGCCTTCGAGGAGATGCTGGAGATGGCCTCGCTCGGGGCCAAGGTCATGCAGGTGCGCTCGATCGAGCTCGGCATGACCCACAATGTCCGCATCTTCGTGCGATCGAGCTTCGACAAGCCGGAGGACATCGATCCGCACCGGCCCCCTCCCGGAACCCTGATTTGCGACGAGTCCGAGATCATGGAACACGAGGTCGTCACCGGCATCGCCTTCTCCAGGGACGAGGCGCAGATTTCGGTGCGCAGCGTCGAGGACAAGCCCGGCGTCGCCGCCGCCATCTTCGGGCCGCTGTCGGACGCCAACATCAACGTGGACATGATCGTCCAGAACGTGTCGGCCGACGGCAAGACCACCGACCTCACCTTCACGGTGACGGCGGCGGACTTCGAGCGGGCCAAGGACACGATCGAAAAGGCCCGCGGGACCATCGGGTTCCAGCGACTCGACACGGCCACCGACGTGTCCAAGATCTCGGTGATCGGGGTCGGCATGCGCAGCCATGCCGGCGTCGCCGCCTCGGCCTTCCGGGCGCTCGCCGACCGGGGCGTGAACATCCGGGCCATCACCACGTCCGAGATCAAGTTCTCGCTCCTGATCGACGCCGCCTTCACCGAGCTCGCGGTGCGCACGCTGCACAGCCTCTACGGGCTCGACAAGGCCTGACCGCCCGATCCGGGGCACCGCGGCGCCTCCGGGGCGCCGCTCCGGGCCGACAAAGCCGTTCAGTCGCAAAGCGTTGGACAATAAGGAAAAGAGCTGCGGCGCAGCACGTCCTTTCGCTTGCAGCGCACACGGCGCATTCGCTATAGCCGTGAGGGAATCGCAAGACCCGGCCCGCCCCGGCGCGATTCCCCGACCCGGACCCGGAACGCCTCGTCCGGCCGGCCCCTGGTGATGCGACCCTGAAGGACCTCACGCGATGCGCGGCGCGCTGGGCGGTCCGCGCGTGCTGCTTCGGCGCCTCCGCGAGGTTATGGCGGAGCCGGTCAGCGCGCAGGAACGCCTCGACAAGATCGTGGTGCTGATCGCCGCGAACATGGTCGCGGAGGTGTGCTCCGTCTATGTGCTGCGCGTCGACGGCACGCTCGAGCTGTACGCCACCGAGGGCCTGAACCGGCAGGCCGTCCACCTCACCGTGATGCGCTCGGACGAGGGCCTGGTCGGCCTGGTCGCCACCGAGGCGAGCCCGATCAACCTCAACGACGCCCAGGCGCACCCGGCCTTCTCGTACCGGCCGGAGACCGGCGAGGAGATCTACCGCTCGTTCCTCGGCGTGCCGATTCTCCGCGCCGGCAACACGCTCGGCGTCCTGGTCGTCCAGAACCGGGCGCGGCGGACCTATTCCGAGGAAGAGGTCGAGGCGCTGCAGACCACCGCGATGGTCCTCGCCGAGATGATCGCCTCGGGCGAGCTGACCTCGCTGGCGCAGCCCGGCGCCGAGCCGGCGGTGCGGCGCCCCGTCCACGTCTCCGGCGCGGCCCTCACCGACGCCATCGCGCTCGGCCACGTGGTGCTGCACGAGCCGCGCGTCGTCATCACCAACTTCATCGCCGACGACGTCCAGAAGGAGCTGCGCCGGCTCGGCGTCGCCATCGAGACGCTGCGGGCCGAGCTCGATCTGATGCTGGAGAGCGGCGAGGTGGCGGAGGGCGGCGAGCACCGCGACGTGCTCGAGGCCTACCGCATGTTCGCCCACGACCGCGGCTGGGTGCACAAGCTGGAGGAGGCGGTGCTCACCGGCCTCACGGCCGAGGCGGCGGTCGAGCGCGTGCAGTCCGACACCCGCGCCCGCATGCTGCGCCAGACCGACCCGTATCTGCGCGAGCGGCTGCACGACTTCGACGACCTGGCGCACCGGCTGCAGCGCCAGCTGCTCGGCTACGACCACGCGCCGACCCGCGACAAGCTGCCCGAGCACGCCATCATCGTGGCGCGCTCGATGGGCCCGGCGGCGCTGCTCGACTACGACCGCAACCGCCTGCGCGGCCTCGTGCTGGAGGAAGGCGGACCGAACTCGCACGTCGCCATCGTCGCCCGCGCGCTCGGCATCGCCGCGGTCGGCGAGGTGCCGAACGCCACCGGCCTCGCCGATCCGGGCGACGCCGTCATCGTCGACGGCGTCACGGGCGACGTCCATGTGCGGCCGACGCCCGACATGGAGGCGGCCTATGTCGAGCGGGTGCGGCTGCGAGCCCGCCGGCAGCTGCAGTATCTCAGCCTGCGCGACAGGCCGTCGGTCACCAAGGACGGCCAGCCGATCACGCTGATGATCAATGCCGGCCTGCCAGTCGACCTGCCGCACATCGCCGAGACCGGGGCGGCCGGCATCGGCCTGTTCCGCACCGAGCTGCAGTTCATGGTGGCGGCCCAGTTCCCGCGCACCAGCGAGCAGCTCGCGCTGTACCGGAACGTGCTCGACGCCGCCGGCGGCAAGCCGGTGGTGTTCCGCACGCTCGACATCGGCGGCGACAAGGTGCTGCCCTACATGCGCAACTACGAGGAGGAGAACCCGGCGCTCGGCTGGCGGGCGATCCGCCTCGGCCTCGACCGCCCCGGCCTGCTGCGCAGCCAGGTGCGCGCCATGCTGCGCGCCGCCTCCGGCCGCGAGCTGCGCATCATGTTCCCGATGGTCGCCGTGGTGCACGAGTTCGACGAGGCCAAGGGCCTGGTCGAGCGCGAGCTGACCCATCTGCGCCGGCACGGCCACCGGCTGCCCGAGCGGGTCGAGGTCGGCACCATGCTGGAGGTGCCGGCGCTGCTGTTCCAGCTCGACGAGCTCCTGGAGCGGGTCGACTTCCTGTCGGTCGGCTCCAACGACCTGCTGCAGTTCCTGTTCGCGGCCGACCGCGGCAATGCCCGCGTCGCCAACCGCTTCGATCCGCTGTCGGTGCCGGTGCTGCGCGTCCTCAAGATGATCGTCGACCGCGCCGACGCGCACGGCAAGTCGGTGACGCTGTGCGGCGAGCTCGCCTCCAAGCCGATCGGCGCGCTCGCCCTGGTGGCCCTGGGCTATCGCGCCTTCTCGCTGCTGCCCTCGGCGGTCGGCCCGGTGAAGGCGATGCTGCTCGACCTCGACGCCGGCAAGGTGGAGCGCCTGGTGGCCTCGCTGATGACGCTGCCGCTCGGCAGCGCCTCGGTGCGCGCCAAGCTCACCGCCTTCGCCGAGGCCGAAGGCCTGACCCTCTGAGGCCCCGCGATGCTGCCGCAAGCCAAGCTCGACGCCGTGGTGACGCGCCATGCCGCGCTCCAGGCGGAGCTCGCCGGCAAGCTGCCGCCCGAGACCTTCGTGAAGCTCTCGCGTGAGCTCGCCGAGATCGACCCGGTCGTCGAGAAGGTGACGCGCTACAAGGAGATCCTGCGCGAGATCGACGACGTCGCCGCGATCGCGGCCGATCCGGCGAGCGACGCCGAGATGCGCAGCATCGCGGCCGACGAGAGGACGGCGCTGGAGGAGGCGCGGCTGCGCCTCGAGGAGGACATCCGGCTCGCCCTGATTCCCAAGGACGCGATGGACGAGCGCAACGTCATCGTCGAGATCCGCGCCGGCACGGGCGGCGACGAGGCGGCGCTGTTCGCCGGCGACCTGTTCCGCATGTACGAGCGCTTCGCCGCCCAGCAGGGCTGGAAGACCGAGATCCTGTCGGCGAGCGAAGGCACCATGGGCGGCTACAAGGAGATCATCGCCGAGATCCGCGGCGCCGGCGCCTTCGCCAGGCTGAAGTTCGAATCGGGCGTGCACCGGGTGCAGCGCGTGCCCGACACCGAGGCGTCGGGCCGCATCCACACCTCGGCCGCCACCGTCGCGGTGCTGCCCGAGGTCGAGGACGTCGACGTCGCGATCGACGAGAAGGACCTCGAGATCGACACCATGCGGTCGAGCGGCGCCGGCGGCCAGCACGTCAACAAGACCGAATCGGCAATCCGGGTGAAGCACGTGCCGAGCGGCATCGTCGTGTTCGTCCAGGAGGAGCGCTCGCAGCACCGGAACCGGGCCAAGGCGATGGCGATGCTGCGCGCCAGGCTCTACGATCAGGAGCGGCAGAAGCGCGACTCCGAGCGGGCCGCCGAGCGGCGCGGCCAAGTCGGCTCCGGCGACCGCTCCGAGCGCATCCGCACCTACAACTTTCCGCAGGGACGCGTCACCGACCACCGCATCAACCTGACCCTCTACAAGCTGCCGCAGGTGATGGAAGGCGAGGCGCTCGGCGAGATCGTCGACGCCCTCGTGACCGAGCACAACGCGGCGCTGCTCGCCGCCGAGACCGGAGCGGCGTGACGCTCCGCCTGACCGAAGGGACGCGGACGTGACCATGCACAAGCCGCGCTTTCCGCTGCGCTGGCGCCACCGGCTGTTCCGGATGGTGAAGCCGCGCACCCTGCAGGGCCTGTCGATCCAGCTCGCGGTGGCGACGGCCCTGCTGATCGCGGCGCTGCACTGGACCGGCCATCTCGGCGCGCTCGGCCGCCTGTGGACCGCATGGCTGGGATGATGGTGGCGGCCGGCGCCACCGTCGCGGCGGCCCGCCGGAGCGTCGCCGCGGCGCTGCGCGCCGCCCGTCTCGACACGCCGGATCTCGATGCGCGGCTGCTGGTGGGCGAGGCGCTCGGCCTCGATCACGCCGGCCTCGCGGTCGCCGCCGCCCGCGTCCTGACCGCGGACGAGGCGCGCCGGATCGAGGCGTTCGCGACGCGCCGTCTCGCGCACGAGCCGGTCGCCCGCATTCTCGGCCGCAGCCAGTTCTGGAGCCTGCCGCTGGTGGTGACGCGGGACGTGCTCGATCCGCGCCCCGACACCGAGACCGTAGTGACGGCGGCGCTCGCCGCGATCGACGCGCGCGGCCCGCGCCGGGCGGTGGCGCGCCTCGCCGATCTCGGCACCGGATCGGGGGCGATCCTGCTGGCGCTGCTGTCCGAGCTGCCGGAGGCGCGCGGCGTCGGCACCGACACGAGCCTCGCCGCGCTCGGCGTCGCGCGCGACAATGCCGGACGGCTCGGGCTGGCGCCGCGCGCCGGCTTCGTCGCCTGCGACTACGGCGGCGCGCTCGCCGGCGGCTTCGACCTCGTCGTCTCCAATCCGCCCTATATCCGCACCGCCGACATCGCGACGCTCGCCCCCGAGGTGCGCGACTTCGATCCGCGGCCGGCGCTCGACGGCGGGCCCGACGGCCTCGACGCCTACCGGGCGATCGCCGCCGATGCCGGGCGCCTGCTGGCGCCGGGCGGGCTCATCGTGGTCGAGGTCGGCCACGACCAGTCCGGGGCGGTTGTCGCCTTGTTCGATACGAACCACCTCGCCCGCATCGGCGACCCATATCAGGACTTTTCCGGACACCGGCGTGCCGTCCTGGCACAAAGGCAAACCTGATATACAAAATCGAAAGTCTTTCCCAAACGCCGACAAAAAAGAGCTTGATTCTGCAGCGAGAGTGACTAGGTTCCGCTTACGGAATCGACCTGGGTCGGTTTGACCTGCTGCAGAGGACGCCCGGAGCAAGGCTCGGCGAGGCACGCAGCGGAGACGCAGTCACCAAAATCCGTCGAACAGGGTTGGTGCTGCGCCACTCGGGATCGGGATGATACTTCAGCGGCTTCGGCGCGCGCTTCGATCATGGATCGTGAGCCGCGCGGGCATCGTGAGAGGTTGGCAGCGCCGCAGACGTGCTGCGGTCACAAGCTGAGCCATCAGAAGGGAATTGCGGCGCGGCCACGGGCGCGCCTGCATGCATCGGCTGTGCGCGGTTGCAGTCCGGTGGCGATCGGCCATGCGCCGATCCACGCAACCATTGATGTAACCGGCGGAGCAACCGCCGCAATCAGAGGTGGCCAAAAGCCGAACCATGAGAAACGGTCAGAACAAGCGCATGCGGGGCCGCAACCGCAAGAGCCACAATCCGCTCACCCGGGTTTACGAGTCCAACGGCCCGGACGTGAAGATCCGCGGCACCGCATCGCACATCGCCGAGAAGTACATGCAGCTCGCGCGTGACTCGCAGTCCTCCGGCGATCCGGTTTCGGCCGAGAACTATTTCCAGCATGCCGAGCACTATTTCCGGCTGATCGCCACGGCGCAGGAGCAGTTCCGCCAGACCACGCCGTTCTACCGCGGCGAAGGCGGCGCCGCCGACCCGCGCGACGACGTCTACGACGACGACGGCGACGACCAGCCGGGCCTCCCGGGCGCGGGCGAGCAGCCGAGCTTCGGCACCCGCGATCCGCAGCCCTATCTGCCGCGCGACGCGCAGTTCTTCACCCCCCGCGAGCAGCCCTTTGTGCGCCAGCCGCAGCCGGCCGGCGACGAGGGCATCGACCGGCTGCCGTCCTTCGTCACCGGCGGCGCCCCCGCGCCGCAGCAGAACGCGCAGACCTTCGGGCAGAACGGCTTCGAGGGCCAGGCCGGGCCGGGCGGCGCCGACCGCTTCCCGCTGCACCGGCGTCGCCGCCGCCACCGCGGCACCCGCGGCGACGCAGCCCCGGCCGGCGAGTCGAACGACGAGGGCTCGGCGCCGCAGGAGTGAACGACCTGCGACACCGCCTCTGAACAGAACGCCGTCACCTCGGGGTGACGGCGTTCGTGTTTTCGGAGTCCGGAGAGCGGACAGATGCGGCGCGGGCGGGACGCTGGCCCGCCCGGCGGGTCAGCGCCGCCGCGCCGGCAGCAGCCGGAACAGCAGGAACGAGCGCGCCGTCACCTCGTAGTCGTCGCCGAAGCCGAAGCGCTCGAGGTCGTCCTCGTCCGGGTCGTCGATCTCCAGATTGGTGTCGATCAGCCGCAGCCAGCCGCCGCCGCCCGCGACCTCCGGCAGCGTGAACTTCACCGGGATGTCGGCGGCGTTGAAGATCAGCACCATGGTGGCATCGTGGCCGCGCCGGCGGATGCCGGTCTCCTGGGCGCGCCCGTCGAAGATCACGCCCATGCACTTGGCGTAGGGATCGCTCCACTGCTCCGGCCCCATCTCGGTGCCGGCCGGCGTCAGCCAGGTGGCGTCGCGGACGCCGAGATCCTCGTTCCACTCGCCGGTGAGGAAGCGGTTGCGGCGCAGGATCGCGTAGGCGCGCCGGATGGCGATGACGCGCGCCGTGAAGTCGTACAGCGCCTCGCCTTCCGGCGTCAGGTTCCAGTCGATCCAGCTGATCTCGTTGTCCTGGCAGTAGGCGTTGTTGTTGCCGTGCTGGGTGCGCCCGAACTCGTCGCCGGCGGTCAGCATCGGCGTGCCCTGGGAGAGCAGCAGGGTCGCGAGCAGGTTGCGCTTCTGCCGCTCGCGCAGCGCCTTGATCTCGGGATCGTCGGTCGGCCCCTCGACGCCGTGGTTCCAGGTGTAGTTGGCGTTGTGGCCGTCGCGATTGTCCTCGCCGTTGGCCTCGTTGTGCTTGTCGTTGTAGCTCACGACGTCGTTCAGCGTGAAGCCGTCGTGCGCCGTGATGAAGTTGACGCTCGACCACGGCTTGCGGCCGCGCCGGTTGAACAGATCCCCGGAGCCGGTGAGCCGGGTCGCGAACTCGGCCAGCTGGCCTTCGTCGCCCTTCCAGAACTTGCGCATGGTGTCGCGATAGCGGTCGTTCCACTCCGCCCAGCCGGGCGGGAAGCGGCCGACCTGATAGCCGCCCGGGCCGCAGTCCCACGGTTCGGTGATCAGCTTCACCGAGGAGAGCACCGGGTCCTGCCGGCAGGAATCGAGGAAGCCGCCGCCCTCGTCGAAGCCGTAGGGCTCACGCGCCAGGATCGTGCCGAGGTCGAAGCGGAAGCCGTCGACATGCATCTCCTCGACCCAGTAGCGCAGGCTGTCGGTGACCATCTGCAGCACGCGCTGATGCGAGAGATTGAGCGTGTTCCCGGTGCCGGTGTCGTTGATGTAGTAGCGCGGCTGGTCGGGCAGCAGACGATAATAGGCGGCGTTGTCGATGCCCTTGAACGACAGCGTCGGGCCGCGCTCGTTGCCCTCGGCGGTGTGATTGTAGACGACGTCGAGGAGCACCTCGATGCCGGCGTCGTTGAGCCGCGCCACCATCTCCTTGAACTCGGAGAAGGCGAAGTCCGGCACGCTGGCGTAGCGCCGTGCCGGCGCGAAGAACGCGATGGTGTTGTAGCCCCAGTAGTTCACCAGGCCCTTCTCGGTGAGATACGTGTCGTCGACGAAGGTGTGGATCGGCAGGAGCTCGACGGCGGTGACGCCGAGCCGCTTCAGATGCGCGATCACGCCGGGGTCGCACAGCCCGCGGAAGGTGCCGCGCAGCGGCTCGGGCACGTCGGGATGCAGCTTGGTGAAGCCCTTGACGTGCATCTCGTAGACGATGGTGCGATCCCACGGGACCTTGGGCGAGCGCACGTCGCCCCAGGTGAAGGCCGGATCGACGACGCGGCCCTTCAGATTGTGACGCGCGCTGTCGCGGGTGTCGAAGGTGGTGTCGTCGCCGGTCTCGAGCTGGTAGCCGAACAGCTCCGGCCCCCACTTGATCTGCCCGAACACCGCCTTGGCGTAGGGGTCGAGCACCAGCTTGTTGGGATTGAAGCGGTGGCCGTTGTGCGGCTCGTAGGGGCCGTGCACCCGGTAGCCGTAGATGGTGCCCGGACGGGCGTCGGGCAGGAAGCCGTGCCAGACCTCGTCGGTGAACTCGGGCAGCTCGATGCGCTCCAGCTCGGTCTCGCCCGAATCGTCGAACAGGCAGAGCTCGACCTTGGTGGCGTGCGCCGAGAACAGCGCGAAGTTGACGCCGAGCCCGGTCCAGGTGGCGCCGAGCGGATGCGGCGAGCCCTCGCGGATTCGGATCCCGCCGGTGCCGTTGCGCGATTTCACGGGGGTCGCCGTGCTCGGCGGGGTGACGTGCTGGGTCATCGGCTCGAAGTCTCCACCGGGGAACGAGGGCGTCCGACGCCACCCCGCGCGAGCGTCGTCGCACCGCCGGCAGGCAGGGCCGCCGCGGACGCATCGACGCGCGATGTCGCACGAGAGGATCGGATGCGGCGCCGGCGCGGCAACGCGGTGCCGCGCGGGCCGGCAACTTTCAACTGCATGCGCCGGGGAAAGTTCCATGCCGCCGCGTCGCGGACGTCGTCGGGCGGCGGCCGGCCCCATGGCACCGTTTCCGGCTTCGATCGTTGTCTTGCGCCGGCTCTCTCGTCCGGCCGGGCGGGCGCGTCAGCCCGAAGGAGCGAGACATGTCCGACCCCGAGCGCAGCCCCGCCGCGCAGATATCACCGGCCGAGAGCCCGAAGCTGTCGGAGCTTCTCACCCTGGCGGTCGGCGTGGTGGTGGTGGCGGCGCTGTACCTCGCCCGCGACGTGCTGGTGCCGATCACGCTCGCCGTGCTGCTCACCTTCGTGCTGGCGCCGCTGGTGCGGGCGCTGCGCTGGCTGCGGCTCGGCCGGGTGCCGGCCGTCATCGTCGCCGTGATCGTCGCGCTCGCCGTGCTGTCGTCGATCGGCGCCGTGATCGGCAGCCAGATCGCCAGCTTCGCCCAGGACCTGCCGCGCTACGAGACGACCATCCGGGACAAGCTGGAGGTCGTGCGGGAGCAGACTCTCGGCCGCCTCACCAGCGTGATCGCCCAAATCGAGCAGATTCGCCCGGGCGAGGCGCCGGGGCCGGCGGAGCCCGCCGCCCCGCAGCAGACGGCACCGAACGGGCAGAACGGACAGCAGGCCGGCCAGGGCGGCGAGAGCGACGGTCCGCCCTCGCCGCTCGCCTTCGCGCAGCGCTGGGTCTCGCCGGTGCTGAGCCCGCTCGCCACGCTCGGCATCGTGCTGGTGTTCGTCACCTTCATCCTGCTGCAGAAGGAGGACCTGCGCGACCGCTTCATCCGGCTGTTCGGCTCGCGCGACCTCCACCGCACCACGGTGGCGCTCAACGACGCCGGCCGCCGGCTGAGCACGTTCTTCCTCACCCAGCTCGCCCTCAACACGGCGTTCGGCGTGCTGGTGACGGCCGGGCTCTACGTCATCGGGCTGCCGAGCCCGATCCTGTGGGGCATCGTCGCCGCGCTGTGCCGGTTCGTCCCCTATGTCGGAGCCTGGATCTCGACGCTGCTGCCGCTGGCGGTCGCGGCGGCGGTCGACCCCGGCTGGACGATGTTCCTCTGGACGCTCGCGCTGTTCCTGGTGACCGAGCCGCTGCTGGGGCAGGTGGTCGAGCCCGTCGTCTACGGGCATTCGACCGGGCTGTCGCCCGTGTCGGTGCTGATCGCCACCGTGTTCTGGACCTGGCTGTGGGGACCCATCGGCCTCGTGCTGGCGACGCCGCTGACCCTGTGCCTCGTCGTGCTCGGCCGTCACGTCGAACGGCTGGAGTTCCTCGAGGTCCTGCTCGGCGACCGGCCGGCGCTCACATCGACCGAGACGTTCTACCAGCGCATGCTGGCCGGCGACCCGGACGAGGTGCAGGACCAGGCCGAGGTGCTCCTCAAGACGCGCTCGCTGTCGGCCTATTACGACGAGGTGGCGCTGCGCGGCCTCGCCCTCGCCGCCGAGGATGCGGCGCGCGGCGTGCTCGGGCCGGCGCGCATCCGCACCATCGCCGGATCGGTGTGCGAGCTGGTCGAGGAGCTCGACGAGTACGACGACCACGCGCCGGCGCCGCCGATCGAGGGCGCGAGCCCGGTCGAGGCCGAGGACGAGGCCGCCGGCGACGTCCCGCCCGGCCGCATGGCACCGCCGCCGGAGGCGCGCACCGGCCCCTGGGCCTGCCCGTCGCCGGTGCTGTGCATCGCCGGGGCGAGCCCGCTCGACGAGGCCGCCGCCGCCATGCTGATGCAGCTCCTCGGCAAGCACGGGCTCGGCGCCCGCTCGCTGGCGAGCGACCGGCTGTCGCGCGTCCACGTCGCCGCGCTGAACCCGGACGGCATCGCCTATGTCTGCATCTCGCTGGTCGAGAGCACCGGAAACCTGGCGCGGGTCCGCTACCTGATCCGCCGGCTGCGCCGCCAGCTTCCGGGCGTGCCGATCCTGGTCGGCCTGTGGCCGGACCGCGACGACGGGACCGAGGGCGAGAGCGTGCGCACCACCATGGGCGCCGACCTCTATGTCGGCTCGCTCACCGAGGCCGTGAACGCCTGCGTCGACGCCGCCACGGCGACCGCGGTCGCGCAGGCCGCGACCGCCGACACCGGCGCGCCGCGCAGCGGCGCCCCGGAGCAGACCCCGGAGCCGGCGCCTCAGTCGCCGCTGCGGGCCGCCGCCGTGCCGTAGGGCCAGCCCCAGTCGCGGATCTCCGGCATGTCCTCGCCGTGCCGGATCACGTAGTCGCGGTGCGCGGTGCGCTTGTCGCGCAGCATCTGCTTCACGCCGGCGGCGCTCACGGCGAGATCCGGCACGCGGTCGATCGCGTCCATGGCGAGGCGGAAGCGGTCGAGATCGTTGATCACCACCATGTCGAACGGCGTCGTCGTGGTGCCCTCCTCCTTGTAGCCGCGGACATGGATGTTGGGGTGGTTGCGGCGCCGGTAGGCCAGCCGGTGAATCAGGTACGGATAGCCGTGATAGGCGAAGATCACCGGCCGGTCGGTGGTGAACAGCGAATCGAAGTCGCGATCCGTCAGCCCGTGCGGATGCTCGGTGTCGGGCTGCAGCGTCATCAGGTCGACGACGTTGACGACCCGGATCTTCAGCGCCGGCAGGTTCTCGCGCAGCAGCGAGACGGCGGCGAGCGTCTCCAGCGTCGGCACGTCGCCGGCGCAGGCCATCACCACGTCGGGCGTGCCGCCCTGGTCGTTGGAGGCGAAGTCGAGGATGCCGATGCCGGCCGCGACGTGCCGGATCGCGGCCTCCATGTCGAGCCACTGCGGCGCCGGCTGCTTGCCGGCGACGATCACGTTGACCCGGTTCCAGGTGCGCAGGGCGTGGTCGGCGACGGCCAGCAGCGTGTTGGCGTCCGGCGGGAAATAGACCCGCACCACCTCGGGCTTCTTGTTCAGCACCACGTCGATGAAGCCGGGGTCCTGGTGGGTGAAGCCGTTGTGGTCCTGCCGCCAGACATGCGACGTGAGCAGATAGTTGAGCGACGCGATGCGGCCGCGCCACGGCAGCGTCCGCGACACCTTCAGCCACTTGGCGTGCTGGTTGAACATCGAGTCGACGATGTGGACGAAGGCCTCGTAGCACGAGAAGAAGCCGTGCCGGCCGGTGAGCAGATAGCCTTCCAGCCAGCCCTGGCAGAGATGCTCGCTCAAGACCTCCATGACGCGGCCCTGGCGGGCGAGATGCACGTCGTAGGGCTCGATCGCCTCCTGCCAGACCCGGTCGGTCGCTTCGAACACGGCGTCGAGCCGGTTGGACGCGGTCTCGTCCGGTCCCATCAGGCGGAAGTTGCGGGCCTCGTCGTTCATCCTGATCACGTCGCGCAGATACGCGCCGAGCACCCGGGTCGCCTCGCCCATGGTGCCGCCCGGGTGATCGACCGCGACCGCATGGGCGCGCAGATCGGGCAGCGCGAGCGCGCCGCGGATGCCGCCGTGCGCGTGCGGGCTCGCCCCCATGCGGCGCGGCCCTGTCGGGGCCAGCGCGGCGATCTCGGGCAGGAGGCGACCGTCCGCGTCGAACAGCCGCTCGGGGCGATAGCTGCGCAGCCACGCCTCGAGCAGGCGCAGATGCTCCGGATTGTCGCGCGGATCGGTGATCGGGACCTGGTGGGCACGCCAGAAGCCCTCGACCTTCCTGCCGTCGATCTCCTTCGGCCCGGTCCAGCCCTTCGGGCTGCGCAGCACGATCACGGGCCAGCGCGGCCGCGACGGGGCCGCGGCTGCATCGCCCGCCCGGGCCTGCGCCTGCGTCGCCGCGATCGTGTCGAGCGCCCGGTCGAGCGTCTCGGCCATCAGCCGGTGCATCGCCATCGACTCGTCGCCGGCGACGAACAGCGGCTCCCAGCCGAGCCCACGCAGCATCGCGGCGATGTCGTCGTCGCTGGTGCGGCCCAGCACGGTCGGGTTGGCGATCTTGTAGCCGTTGAGATGCAGGATCGGCAGCACGGCGCCGTCGTGCACCGGATCGAGAAACCTGATCGACTGCCAGGAGCCGGCGAGCGGGCCGGTCTCGGCCTCGCCGTCACCGATCACGCAGGCGACGACCAGATCCGGATTGTCGAAGGCGGCCCCGAAGGCGTGCGACAGGGCATAGCCGAGCTCGCCGCCCTCGTGGATCGAGCCCGGCGTCTCGGGCGCCGCGTGGCTCGGGATGCCGCCCGGGAACGAGAACTGGCGGAACAGCGTCTTCAACCCGGCCGCGTCGCGCGAGATGTCCGGATAGATCTCGGAATACGCCCCCTCCAGATACGTGCTGGCGACCATGGCGGGGCCGCCGTGGCCGGGGCCGCAGACATAGAGCATGTCGAGATCGCGGGCGACGATCGCCCGGTTCAGATGCACGTAGACGAAGGAGAGGCCCGGCGACGTGCCCCAGTGCCCGAGCAGCCGCGGCTTGACGTGCTCGCGCGCTAGCGGCTCGCGCAGCAGCGGATTGTCGAGCAGGTAGATCTGGCCGACCGTGAGATAGTTCGCGGCCCGCCACCAAGCATCCATGCGGCCGAGCGTCACGTCGTCGACGCCGCCTGCGGGCGTGGTCGTGCTCTGGTCCATGACGGCTTCCTTCTGCATCCACGACGCGGGACATGGTCACGCCGTCATGGCCGGCCTGTGCCGGCCATCCACGTCTTCACGTCGCGCGACGGCGCGGTCGTGGATGGCCGGGACGAGCCCGGCCATGACGGAGGAAAGGCCTCGAAGGTGACATCATGGTGACCGACCTCGAGGCATCGCTCCGAGTCGGAAACCACCCGCCCGACGTCCCGTTCCCGCCTCAGCGCGGGTAGAGCAGCGCCGGCAGCCACGTCGCGAGGCCCGGCACGACCCACAGGGCGACGAGGGCGAGGAGCTGGATCACGACGAACGGGATGGCGCCGACATAGATGTGCGCCGTGGTGATCTCCTTCGGCGCGACGCCGCGCAGGAAGAACAGGGTGGGGCCGAGCGGCGGGTGGATGTAGGAGGTCTGCAGGTTGAGCGCGATCATCACGGCGAGCCAGACCGGATCGACGCCGGGCAGCTGCAGCAGCGCCGGCGCGACGATCGGCACCACGACGAAGATGATCTCGAAGGCGTCCATCACGAAGCCGAGCAGGAAGATCGCCAGCATCACGGTGAGCACGGCACCGGCCGTGCCGCCCGGCAGATCCGAGAGGGCGCGGTGCACGAGGTCGTCGCCGCCGAGCCCGCGGAACACCAGGCTGAACAGCGTCGCGCCGATCAGGATGAGGAAGATCATGCTGGTGACCTCGGCGGTGCGGGAGAGCACCGGCACGAGGAACTTTTCACGGTGCACGCGCAGCACGGGCTGCAGCAGCAGGGCCGCCGCGCCGGCGAGCAGCACCGCCGGCACCAGCCCGGCGGGATCCCCCGCGGCGAGGCTGCGCGGATCGAGCCCGTGCGAGGACAGCAGACGCAGCGTCGCGATCACCACGACGATCAGGCCGAGCCAGGGCGCCCAGGCGCGCGGATCGGGCCGCGCGGCGAGCAGCATCGCTCCGAAGGCCCCGACCGCGGCGGCCTCGGTCGGCGTCGCCAGCCCGCCCAGGATCGAGCCCAGCACGGCGAGGATCAGGAGGATCGGCGCGACCAGCACGGCGAGGGCGCGGCGCAGCAGGGCGAGGCCGTGCGGCGCGTCCGGGTCGGGCGGGATGGCCGGCGAGGACCGCGGCGCCACGATCGCCACGCCGACCAGGAACACGAGATAGAGCGCGACCAGGCCGAAGGCCGGCACGATGGCGCCGGCGAACAGATCGCTCACCGTGACGGACTGCGGCGCGAAGTTGCCCTGGGCGAGCTGGGCCGCCTGATAGGCGTTGCTCATCTGGTCGCCGAGCAGCACCAGCACGGTGGCGGGCGGAAAGATCTGGGCGAGCGTCGCGGTCGCGGCCACGGTTCCGGCGGCGAGCCGCTTGTCGTAGCCGTGCCGCAGCATGGTCGGCAGCACGATCAGGCCCATCGTCACCGTGGTGGCGCCGACGATGCCCTTCGCCGCGGCGAGCAGCACCCCGACGACGACGACCGCGACGGCGAGGCCGCCGCGCAGCCGGCCGAACAGGCGGCCCAGCGCCTCCAGCAGATCCTCGGCGACGCGCGAGCGCTCCAGCATCACGCCCATGAAGACGAACAGCGGAATCGCCAGCAGCACCTCGTTGGTCATCACCCCGAAGATGCGCTGCGGCAGCGCGCCCAGGAAGCTCGGCGCCATCACGCCGAGGAGATCACCGACCGCGACGAAGGCGAGCGCAACGCCGGCGAGCGTCAGCGCCACCGGGTAGCCGGCCATCAGCAGCGCGACGGCGGACACCACCATCAGGACGGCGACGAGAGCCTGGAGATCCATCGTTCACCCCTGCGCCGGGGCGGGTGCGGCGCCGCGCAGCACCGCGATCGCGCGGCAGAGCTGCGCGACGCCCTGGACGAGCATCAGCACGGCGAAGGCCGGGATCAGGGTCTTGAGCAGAAACACCAGCGGCAGGCCGCTGGCCTCGCGCGAGCGCTCCAGCAGCGCCCAGGAGCGCGCCACATAGGGCAGCGACACCCACAGGAGCACGATCGCAAAGGGAAACAGGAACGCCACCGTGCCGAGCGCGTCGATCCACGCCTTCCGGCGCGGCGCGAGGCCGGCATAGACGATGTCCACCCGCACGTGGCCGCCCCGGGCGAGCGTGAAGGCGGCGGCGAGCAGGAACAGCCCGGCATGGGCGTAGACGGCGGTCTCCTGCAGCCACAGCGAGCCGAGCCCGAGGGCATAGCGCAGCAGCACCACGGCGAGCTGGACCAGGACGACGGCCAGCGCGCCCCAGGCGGCGACCCGGAACACCGCACCGGTGACGCGGTCGATGCGGTCCGCCCAGGCCACGAGCCTCGCGCCCGGCGGCACACGCGCAGGCGACGGCGGCGGAATGATCTGGGGAGACGAAACGGATCCGGGGCCGGACATGGCGCCTTATACGCCGGCCCGGCCCCGGGGTTAAAGGGCGCGCTGCACGGCGCGCCCGTGTCGTGGCTCAGAGGAGCCCGCAGCCGCAGCCGAGGGTCCAGCTGCGGCCGTCGTCGCCGACGACGGTCGGCATCGCGTCGGCGATCATGGCGGAGGCGAGCGCCCGGCCGTCGTCGAGCCCGGCATGGCGGGTGCCGAAGTCGGCCGAGGCCTGGCGGCCGTAGCCGGCATAGTGCTTGATCGGCAGCCAGTCGGGCGCGACCGCGAGCGCCGCCGGGGCGAGGCCGGCGTACGGCCCCTCGCCGTAGACGATCTTGCCGCCCACCATGGTGAGGGCCGCGCTCATCTGCGAGATGCGGTTCTCCGGCACCGCAAAATAGTCCTCGTTGAGCACCGCGATGTCGGCCCACTTGCCGACCGAGATCGTGCCCTTCTTGTCCTCCTCGCGGGTGATCCAGGCACCGCTCGCCGTGTAGGCCTTCAGGGCCTCCTCGCGGCTCATCAGGTTGCGCTCGGCGGCATGGCGCAGCCCGCCGACCGTCCTGCCGGTGACCAGCCACTCGATGCCGACCCACGGATTGTGGCTCGCCGCGCGGTTGCCGTCAGTGCCGAGGGCGAACGGGATGCCCATGTCGCGGATGCGGCCGAAGGCGGGCGCGTCGGCGGCCGCCTCCATGCCCCACTTCTGCACATAGGCCTCGCCATCGAGCGACATGCGGTTCTGGATGCCGAGGCTGCCGCCGAGCGCCTGCAGGCGCTCCAGCGAGCGCGCCGAGATGCCCTCGCAGTGCTCGAGGCCCCAGCGCAGCTTGTCGACCGGCACCTCCTTGTGGACCTTCTCGACCACGCCGAGGATGCGCTGCGCCGTGAAGTCGAACGAGGCGTGCATGCGGAACGGCCAGCCGTTCTGCGCCACGAAGGTCAGCACCTCGGTGAGCTTCTCCTCCATGATCGGCGGCTGGCGGACCGGATCCTTGGCGAAGTTGGTGTTGTCGCCGGCCGCCCATACCGTGTACTCGCCGGCGCCGGACAGGCGGAAGAAGTCGTCGCCCTCGTAGAGCTTCGCCTGGGCGAGCCAGCCCTTGTAGTCCTCGATCTCGCGGCCCGGACGCTGCGCCATCAGGGTGTAGCCGATGCGCACCGTCAGCGCCTTGTCGGCGGCCAGCCTGGCGATCGCCTGATAGTGCTCGGGGTAGTTCTGGCCGCCGCCGCCGGCGTCGATCAGGCTGGTCATGCCGAGCCGGTTCAGCTCGCGCATCATGTGCCGGGTCGAGGTGATCTGATCCTCGGGCGACAGCTTCGGCACCTTGGCGAACACCGACAGCAGACTGACCAGGCTGGTGGTGGCGATGACGAGCCCGGTCGGCATGCCGCTGCCGTCGCGGGCGATCACGCCGCCGAACGGATCGGGCGTCTCGGCCGTCCAGCCGAGCGCGCGCAGGCCGGCCTTGTTGACGAATCCGCGGTCGTAGAGATGCATCACGAAGCACGGCACGTCGCCGGTCGCGGCGTTGATCTCGGACAGCGTCGGCAGACGCTTCTCCTTGAACTGGTGCGGCGTCCAGCCGCCCATCACCTGCACCCAGTGCGGCGCCGGGGTGCGGGCCGCCTGCTCCTTCAGCATCTGCAGGGCGAGCGCCAGCGACGGCACGCCGTCCCAGCGGACCTCCTGCGAGTAGGTGAGGCCGCCGCGGATGAAATGCGTGTGGGCGTCGTTGAGGCCCGGGATCACGGTGCGGCCGCCGGCGTCGACGATCCGGGTCGAGGCGCCACGGAACGACTCCAGATCACGCCGCGCCCCGACGCCGACGATCTTGTCGCCGGCGATGGCGATCGCCTCGGCGCGCGGCGTCTTCGGGTCGAGCGTCACCACCTTGGCGTTCTCGATGATGATGTCGGCCTTGCCGTCCTGCGCCAGCGCGGCGACCGGCTCCAGCGTCCGGGCGGCGGCATAGAGACCGCCGATCGCGGCCGCGCCGCCCATGAAACGACGCCGCGACAGCGACGATGCCGTGAATCCGAACGGTTTTGTTCCGCAGAACAAGCACATGCGTTTCTCTCCCGAGCAGTTCTCGTTGCACGGACGCCGATGCGGGGAGCGTCCGAATTCGTTTGTTGGCCGGGAGAGTGCGTGACCGCGCCGACGCGGTCAACCGTCACGACGTCGCGACGTGAGAGATCGCGCCCACGCGGGACGACAGTGCTGGATCGTGAAACGCGTCCGGCCCGCCGCGCGGGGGCGACGGGCCGGATCGGATCCGACGGATGCGCGCGGCGCGATCAGCCGGAGGTCTTCAGCACGTAATCGGCGATCTCCTCGCGGGTCGCGACATGGACGTCATCGCGGCCCATGACGGTCTTCACGATCGCCTCGTAGGCCCAGGCGCCGTTCGGACGGCCGAACACGTGGCAGTGCGCCGTCACGTCGATGATCACCGACTCCTCCTCGGCGGCGAGCACGTTGGCGAGCAGGTCGTCGAACAATGTAACAAAATCGCGCGGCGAGCGGCCGAACCGCATGGCGTGCGGGAGATCGTTGATCTCCATGGTGAGCGGGATGGCGACGATGCGGCCGTTCTCGCAGGTTTGAATATAAGGCCGCTCGTCGTCGAACACGTCGCCCTGCCACAGATAGCCGGCGTCGATCAGCAGCCGCGAGCCGTCACGCGACGGCGTGCCGCGCGGGCTGATCCAGCCGACCGGCCGCTTGCCCGAGACGGACTCGATCGCCTGGGTGGTGCGGTCGATGTCGGACTTCACCTGCTCCAGCGTCAGGGTCGCCGGGATCACGTCCTGGGCCCAGCTGTGGGCGACGATCTCGTGGCCGGCGTCGACCATGCGCTTGAGCACGGCCGGGGTACGCTCGGCGAGCACGCCCGAGGTCATCACGCTGGCGCGCGCCTGATGGCGGTCGAGCTTGCGCAGCAGGCGGTCGATGCCGCGGGCGACGCCGTAATGGCCCCAGGAGAGCGCGTTGGTGTCGAAGGCGCCGGCCGGCAGCGGGTTGCCCATCGGACCGACGCCCGGGGCCTTGCCGTCCGACCACGCCTCGTAGGCGAGGTTGAGAATCACCGCGACGTGGCGGCCGCCGGGCCAGCGGAACGCGCGGTCGAGGCGCTTTACGCGCGTGTCGCGCGCGACGAAGTCGAGCTCACCTGACATGGAGTCTCTCGGAAGCGAGGGTTCTGGGCGGCGCGACTATAGAGAAGCCCGGTCGGCCGTCCACCCCGCGCCGCGCATGCCGCCTCGCCGCGGCCCGACGGCCGGTGCGCCATCCGAAACGGTGTCGCGATCGTCATCGCGACCACGCCGGGCCCGGAATTCCGCGCATTCCCGCGAAAGCGGGACTCCAGAACCACGCGTCGTTGCCGCCCCTTCGCGGGGACGAGCGGACTGGACGGCGATCTGCCGTCGCGTCGCCTCTCAGCTGCGCACCAGCGCGTGCACGGCGAACCACCTCTCGGGGTCCGTCCAGGTCTCGGCGAGGCGCCAGCCGGCGCCGGTGGCCAGCGTGCGGAACAGCTCCGCCGTGTACTTGTAGCTGCTCTCGGTGTGGATGGTCTCGCCGCGGCGGAACTCGAAGCAGCGGCCGTCGACACGCACGCGCTGGCGGGTGCGGCTGGCGAGATGCATCTCGATGCGGAGCTGCTCGCGGTTGTAGACGGCGCGGTGCCAGAAGGCGCCGAGATCGAAATTGCCGCCGAGCTCGCGATTGATCCGGCGCAGCAGGTTGAGGTTGAACTCGGCCGTGACGCCGGCGGCGTCGTTGTAGGCGCGGGTGAGGACGTCCGGATCCTTCACCAGGTCGACACCGATGATCATCCGGGCGCCGGGGCCGAGCAGCGCGCCGGCGTGGCGCAGGAAGGCCGCCGCCTCGTGCGGCTCGAAATTGCCGAGCGTCGAGCCCGGGAAGAAGCCGACCTTGGGCAGCGCGGCGATCTCGGCCGGCAGCGCGAACGGCGCCGTGAAGTCGGCCGGCACCGGCACCACCCGCAGGCCGGGGATCTCACGCGACAGCCGCTGCGCCGCGTCCTGCAGGAACGCGCTGGAGATGTCGACCGGCACGAAGGTCTTCACCGGCGCGGCGCCGAGCAGAAGGCGGACCTTGGTCAGCGACCCGGCGCCGAACTCGACGAGCGCGGCGTCCTTCGGCACGAAGGCGGCGATGGCGCCGGCCTCGGCGGTCAGGATGCCGGTCTCGGTGCGGGTCGGATAGTATTCGGGCGTGCGGGTGATCGCCTCGAACAGCTGCGAGCCGCGCTCGTCGTAGAAGTATTTCGGCGGAATCCGCTTCGGATCGGCCGAGAGGCCGTCGATCACGTCGACCAGAAAGGCGTGGCGCGCCGTGTCGTCGGGAGCGATCGTACGCGGCAGGCGAACATGAGCAGTCATCGGGGGTCCTCGTCGCTCGATACGCGGATCGGCGCGGCCGCGTCAGGACGGAAAGCTCGCCAGCCGCACGCCGGTGAACTGCCAGCGCGCCGAGGGCGGGAAGAAGTTGCGGTAGGTGGTGCGGGCGTGGCCCGGCGGGGTGGCGAGCGACGAGCCGCGCAGGACCATCTGGTTCACCATGAACTTGCCGTTGTACTCGCCGAGCGCACCGTCGGCCGCGCGATAGCCCGGATAGGGCGCGTAGGCGCTGCGGGTCCACTGCCAGACAACGCCGAACGCATCGGCGAGTTCTCCGCTGCGGACGCCGACCTCCCATTCCGATTCAGCGGGCAGATGGCGGCCGGCCCAGCGCGCGAAGGCGTCGGCCTCGTAGTAGCTGACGTGGCAGACCGGCGCGGCGGGATCGACCGGCTGCAGGCCGCCCAGCGTCATCACCTCCCAGCGGCCGTCCTGCTCGCGCCAGTAGCCGGGCGCCCGCCAGCCCTCCTGCTGCACGGCGGCGAAGCCGTCGGAGAGCCACAGGGCGGCGTTGGCGTAGCCGCCGTCCCGCATGAAGGCGAGCCAGTCGCCATTGGTGACGAGGCCGCGCGCGATCGCCACCGGGCCGACCAGGGCGCGGTGGGCCGGCCCCTCGTTGTCGTAGGAGAAGCCGTCGCCCTGGTGGCCGATGGTGTGGATGCCCTCGGGAATCGACAGGGTGCCGGGCGCCCGGGCCGCCGCGCGCCAGCGCCACTCGGGATCGTAGGCCGGCGCGATCGGGTTCTCGGAGAAGGCGTGCAGGATGTCGGTGAGGATCAGCTCCTGATGCTGCTGCTCGTGGTTGAGCCCGATCTCGACGATGCCGGCGATCCCGGGAGGCAGCGCCGTCTCGTCTGCCAGCAGGGCGTCGACCGCGGCGTCCACATGGGCCCGGTAGGCCGCGACGGTGGCGCCGTCGGGCCGGGTGATCAGGCCGCGCTTGGGCCGGGCGTGCCGCGGTCCGGCCGCCACGTAGTAGGAGTTGTAGAGATAGGCGAGCCGCTCGTCGAAGCGCCGGTAGCCCGGCACGTGCGGCTCCAGCAGGAACTGCTCGAAGAACCACGTCGTGTGGGCGCGGTGCCACTTGGTCGGGCTCGCGTCCGGCATCGACTGGATCACCTGGTCCTCGGCCGACAGCGGCCCCGCCAGTGCCCCGGTATGGGCCCGCACGCTGCGGAAGGCGGCGCGCAGGCCGACCGCCCGCGTCGCCGCCGCGGGCGACGGTTCCCGCCCCGATGGGTCCGAAGGCGGGGAGGCGCCGCGGCGCGGCGTCAGGGCCGTGATGCTCATGCTGGTTCCGCTGGTCGGGGTCGAAGCGGCCGCCCGGGCCCCCCTGAGGCGAACCCGATACCGGCCGTTCATCGAGAACCGGCTGGCAGCGCCCGGGTTCCCGCCCACGGGGCGGCAGCGCCGCCGTCGGGGTCGACCACCATCTAGAACGGGAGCGGCGGCGCGTCACCGCCCGTCGCGTTCACGGGCGGACACGAGACGGTGAACGGCGGTCGCAATTGGTCGCAGGCTCAGATGCCGGCGCCCCCCGACACGTCCGCCTCCAGGTCCGCCCGCACGGCGCGGGCGACGTGCTGGAGGCCGGGATCGGTGCGCCGCCGCGGATGCGGTGCCGTGATCACGTGGGTGGCGGCGATGCGGCCCGGCGTGCCGGCCAGCACCACGACCCGGTCGGCGAGATACGTCGCCTCGTCGATGTCGTGGGTGACGAACAGAATGGTCTTGCCGGTCTTCTCGCGGATGCGGATCAGCTCGTCCTGCAGGGTTTCGCGCGTGATCGCGTCGAGCGCCGAGAACGGCTCGTCCATCAGCAGCACGGCCGGATCGACGGCCAGCGCGCGGGCGAGGGCGATGCGCTGGCGCTGGCCGCCGGAGAGCTGGTGCGGCCAGCGCCGCGCGAGATCGGCGAGGCCGACCACGTCCAGCGCCGCCACCGCGCGCCGGCGTCGCTCGGCGCGCGGCACGTCGCGATGCTCGAGCCCGAAGGCGACGTTGTCGATCACGCGCCGCCACGGCATCAGCCGGGCGTCCTGGAACACCAGCGCGACCGGTCGCCGCCCAGGACCCGCGCCCGCCACCGCCACGGTGCCGGCGGAGGGCTTCGCAAGGTCGGCGACGACGCGCAGCAGCGTCGACTTTCCCACCCCCGACGGACCGACAATGGCCAAAAGCTCGCCGCGGCGGACGTCGAGATCGACGGTCTGCAGCACCTCGGTGTCGACGCCGTCGCGCGAGAAGGTCAGCGACAGGCCGCGCAGCGCGATCACGCTCTCCATCGCAGCACCCATCCCTGCAGGGCCACGAAGGCACTGTCGACCAGGCCGTAGAGGCCCGCCATGGTGAGCATGTAGACGACGACGATGTCGGTCGCGAGCAGGCTCGACGCCTGCATCATCCGCTGACCGAGCCCGAACACGCCGAAGATCTCCGCCGCCACCACGGCCATCCAGGCCTGGCCGAGCGCGGTGCGCAGGCCGACCAGGATGCCGGGCGTCGCGGCCGGCAGCAGCACCTTGACGAGACGCTGCGGTCCGGAGCGGAACCCGAAGGCGTCGGCGAGCTCGATCAGATCACGATCGACGGCGCGCACCGCGCCGTGCGCCGCGAAGTAGACGATCCAGAACACCCCGACCGCGATGATGAACACGGCGGCCGAGGGCGCGACGCCGAACCAGATGATGGCGAACGGCACCCAGGCGAGGCCCGGCACGGGGCGCAGCACGCGCACGATCCACGCCGAAACGTGCTCCGCGCCGCGATACATGCCGGTGAGCACACCGAGCGCGACGCCGAGTGCCGCGCCGACCACGAGGCCGATGGCGTAGTGGCCGAGGCTGGAGGCGATCGCCGAGGCCCAGACGCCGGACGCGAGCTCGCGCATGAACGCCGCCGGGATGACGCTCGGCGGCGGCAGGAACGCGGGGTTGACGAGCCCGAGCCGCGGCACGGCTTCCCACAGCGCCAAGAACGCCGCGAGGCCGAGGGGCGGGAGGAGATACTTGGAGAGGCGGACCGGAAAGCCCACGTCGAGAATTCCATCGCCGCACATGCAGTCTTCGTCATGGCCGGGCTCGTCCCGGCCATCCACGACCTTGCGGGCGGCAGATGCTGCAGGCGTGGATGCCCGGCACGAGGCCGGGCATGACGGGTGTGGAAGTTCGCCGCTGTCCGCTCGCTACTGGCTCGCCGCCGCCTTCAGGACGTATCCGGGCTCGAACAGGCCATCGAGCGGCAGCTCCTTGTCGAGCGAGCCGAGCGTCACCTGATAACGCTGCATGGCCGCGGTCGCGTCGACGATGGCACGCGGATCGGCGACGAACCTGGAGGCCGGCGAGGCGAGCGCCTTGCGGATGGTGGCGACGTCGGTGATGCCCTTGCCGAGCGCCGCCTCGATGTGCGGCGCGGCGCGGGCCGGCTCCTCCTGGATCAGCCGAACGGCCTTGACGATCGCGTCGACCAGGCCCTGCGCCTGCGTCGGGTGCTTGTCGAGGAACGCGCCGGTCGCCGCCACCACGGTGCCGGGCTGCCCCGGGAACATCTCGCCGCCGAGGGCCACGAGCTTGATGCCCGGATCGCGACCCTGGATGATGGTGACGGCGGGCTCGCGCACCGTCGCGCCCTCGACGGCGCCGACCAGCACGGCCTGCTGGGTGGCGTCGATGCCCATCGGCACCACGGTGACGTCGGCCCTGTCGACCTTGCCGACCTCCCACAGCCAGTGCTGCAGCGTGGTGTTGGGCACCGAGCCGGCCGGCTGGGTGGCGAGCCGGGCCGGCGCGCCGGCGGCCGCCCGATGGCGCCTGAACGCCTCGGCCGTGGAGACGCCCGGCGCGAAATGGCGGGCGAGCCTGCCGGTGGCGACGAAGGTCATCTCCTCCACGGCCGTCGCGGTGACGACCCGCACGTCGATGCCGCGCGAGCGGGCGACGATCAGCGGCGCGACGCCGGCCACATAGACGTCGATGGTGCCGGAGGCGAGCGCCTGGATCATGTTGGGGCCGGACTCGAAGATCGTGAAGGTCGCGTCGAGACCGGCCCGCTTCAGCCAGCCCTCCTTGTCGGCGACGAAGATCGGCGCGGCGCCGAGAATCGGGATGACGCCGATGCGCAGCTTCACGGGCGCGGCCTGGGCGGAGGCGGGCCCGGACCGCCCCGCCGTGACGGACAGGGCCGCAGCGGACAGTCCGGCCAGCAGGGCGCGGCGGGACACGGCGCCCGATCGGGCGAAGGGCGACGGGGCAGCGGACATGGGGGGCTCCGATGGAGGGCTCGGGACGTCTCCCCGCGGAGAAAGATACTTTTTCTACGCAGCGCAATATCGGCGACGAAATTCGCAAAGAGGTTCTATCCGGGGCCGAGACAGAAGAAATTCCTTGCGCCTCGCCACGGGCGGGGAGAACGCCTCGGGAGCCGGCGGCCACCGCCCGGGCCCTGGTCGCGGCCGCCCGCATGTGCTCTATGGCGGCGAACCGGCCGTCGCGTTCCGCGCCGCGGCCGCCCCCTCCCCCGGCCCCGGTCCCCCGACGCCCCGGCCAGACGAAATCCGCATCCGATGCTCGACAGCAAAGCCCAGCCGCCCGGCCCGCCCGCGCCGGACGCCCATCTCCATCCCGAGACCCGCCTGGTCCATGGCGGCATCCTGCGCTCGCAGTTCGGCGAGACGTCGGAGGCGCTGTTCCTGACCCAGGGCTTCGTCTACGACCGCGCCGAGACCTGCGAGGCGCGCTTCAAGAACGAGGATCCGGGCTACCAGTACACGCGCTACGGCAATCCGACGATCTCGATGTTCGAGGACCGGCTGGCGATGCTGGAGGGCGCCGAGGCGTGCCGCGCCGTCGCCACCGGCATGGCGGCCGTCAACGGCGCCCTGATGGGCCTCGTCAAGGCCGGCGACCACGTGGTGGCGCCGCGCGCCATGTTCGGCTCGTGCCGCTGGATCATCGAGGAGATGCTGCCGCGCTTCGGCGTGACCTCGACGCTGGTCGACGGCACCGACCTCGACCAGTGGCGCAAGGCCGCGGCGACCCCGAACACCACGGTGTTCTTCCTGGAGACGCCGTGCAACCCGACCCTCGAGGTGCTGGACATCGCGGCGATCGCGGCGATCGCGCACGAGGCCGGTGCGCTGCTGATCGTCGACAACGTGTTCGCGACGCCGCTCTACCAGCGGCCGCTGGCGCTCGGCGCCGACGTCGTCGTCTACTCGGCGACCAAGCACATCGACGGCCAGGGCCGCTGCATGGGCGGCGCGATCCTCGCCTCCAAGGCGCTGATCGAAGAGCGCATCCAGCTCTATCTGCGGATGACCGGACCGTCGATCTCGCCGTTCAACGCCTGGGTGCTGCTGAAGAGCCTGGAGCTGATGCCGGTGCGCATCGCCCGCCAGGCCGAGACCGCCGGCAGGCTCGCCGACGCGATGCTCGGCATTCCGGGCGTCACCAAGGTGATCTATCCGGGGCGCGAGGACCACCCGCAGGCCGACGTGATCGCGCGGCAGATGAGCGGCCCGTCGACCCTGATCGCCTTCGAGGTGACGGGCGGCAAGGACGGCGCGTTCCGCTTCCAGAACGCCCTGACGCTCGTCTCGATCTCAAACAATCTCGGCGACGTGAAGAGCCTGATCACCCATCCGGCGACGACCACGCATTCGCGCTTCAAGCCGGAGGAGCGCGCCGCTCTCGGCATCACCGACGGCACGCTGCGCCTCTCGGTCGGCCTGGAGCACATCGACGATCTGGTGGCGGATCTGAAGCAGGCCGCCGCGGTGCTGTAGCCTTCGTCATTCCGGGCCGCGGCAAAGCCGCGAACCCGGAATCCAGCCAGAATCTCGTTGCGGGCCGCTGGATTCCGGGTTCGCGCGTTGTCGCGCGCGCCCCGGAATGACCGGCTCTTCTACCCCGCCAGGCACCCGCGCAGGCCCGCCGTGACGGCCTCGCGGTCGAGCTTCTTGCCGATCAGCACGATGCGCGAGGAGCGCGGCTGCTTGCCCCACGGGTCGGCGGAGCGGATCTCCATCAGGCGGTGGACGCCCTGGATGACGTGGCGGCGCGGGTCGCCGGCCATCGCGACGATGCCCTTGAGCCGGAACACGTCGTCGCCGTGCGCGGCCAGGAACGCCCGCAGCCACGCCTCGAGCTTCTCCCGATCGAACGCGCCCGGATCGACGAACGACATCGTCTCCAGCCCGGGGTCGTGCTCGTGGTGATGATGGTGGACGTCGAGGAACTGCTCGTCGGCGGCGAGCGTCTTCGACAGGTCGAAGGCGCCGATGCCGAGAATCTTCTCCAGCTCCACCTTGGCGTAGCTGGAGCGGATGATCTCGGCCGTGGCGTTGAGGCCGCGCATGCGCGTCTCGATCGACTGCAGCTCGGGCTCGTCGACGAGGTCGACCTTGTTGACGATCAGCCGGTCGGCGGCGACGATCTGATCGACCGCCTGGTTGTCGACGCCGTGCAGGTCCGGGTCGTCGAGATGCCGGCCGATATGCATCGCATCGACCAGCGTGACGATGCCGTCGAGGCTCACCTGCCTCGCCACCTCGGCGTCGACGAAGAAGGCGGCGGCGACCGGGGTCGGATCGGCGATGCCGGTGGTCTCGACCAGGATGTGATCGAACTTCTCGCGACGCGCCATCAGCTTCTGCAGCACCTCGATGAGGTCCTGGCGGACGCTCGCCGTGCAGCAGATGCAGCCGTTGGTCATCTCGTAGATCTCCTCCTCCGAGGTGAGGACGAGACCGGAATCGATGTTCACCTCGCCGAACTCGTTCTCGATCACGGCGATGCGGTGGCCGTGCCGCTCGGTGAGGATGTAGTTCAGGAGCGTCGTCTTGCCGGCGCCGAGAAAGCCCGTGAGGATCGTGACGGGCACGGGGGTCGTGTTGGTCGCTTCGGTCATTGTCTCACCCGGCAGGGCTGGAAATCGATCGTTCCTGACTCAGAGCCCCGTCCTGAGATGCTCGACTGCAGGTCGAGCCTCGAAGGATGCGGCCCCGGATCGGCGGGCCGTCGCCCTTCGAGGCCCGGCTGCGCCGGGCACCTCAGGGTGACGGAGAGAGATCGTCACGCCGCCTGCGCCTCGTCCTTGTCCGCGAGGGCGGCGAGAATCTGCTCCGGCGTGATCGGGTAGTGGCGGAAGCGCACGCCGATCGCGTCGTAGATCGCATTGGCGATGGCGGGGCCGATGGCGATAATCGGGTCCTCGCCGACGCCCTTGGCGCCGAACGGCCCGCCGTCGGACGGCGCCGTCTCCAGGATGATGGTCCGGATCGGCGGCATGTCCATGGCGAGCGGCATCTTGTAGTCGACGAAGCTCGCATTGAGCGGGCGACCGTCGCGCTGGTCGACGACGAAGTCTTCGCTCAGCGTGTGGCCGATGCCCTGCTGGATGCCGCCCTCGATCTGCCCGGCCGCCGCGATCGGATGGATGATCTTTCCGATTTCGTGCACGGGCACGACCTGAAGAACTGAAACCTGCCCGGTCTCGGTGTCGACCTCGACCTCGACGAAATGCGCCGCGAAGGAATACGACTTGGTCGGGTGGTAGCTGCCCTCGCCGAGGAGCTGCGGTGCCGGGATGCCCTTCTCGGCCGCGATCGCGTCGCGCACCGTCATCGACATGCCGGGCACGCCCTTCACGGTGATGACGCTGTCGCGGATGTCGAGGTCGGCCGCCGACACTTCCAGCCGGTCGGCGGCGCGGGCCAGGACCTTGGCCTTCACCTGCGCGGCCGCCATCTGACAGGCGCGGCCGGCCATGAAGGTGGTGTGGCTGGCGAAGGCGCCGATGTCCCACGGCACCACATCAGTGTCGCCGTGCACCACGGCGACGTCCTCGAACTTCACGCCGAGCTCCTCGGCCGTGATCTGGGCGAGCGCCGTGTGGGCGCCGGTGCCGAGGCCGGTGGTGCCGGTCATCAGCGTCACCGAGCCGTCCTCGTTCATGCGGACGACGGCGTTGCCCTGCTCCTTGATGCCCGGATAGGCGGAGGAGCCGTGCATCTCGCAGCCCATGCCCCAACCGCGCCGCAGCCGGCCCGTCTGCTTCGCCGGCGGGCGCGACCCACGGGCGGCCCAGCCGGTCTCCTCGATGCCGCGGCGGATGCAGTCCTCCAGGCCGTGGCCGGTGATCGGATGATTGGAGGGCGCGATGTCGCCCTCGCGCACCGCGTTGAGGAGCTTCAGCGCGGCCGGATCCATGCCGAGCGTCTCGGCCGCCTCGTCCATCAGGATGTCGAGCGCGTAATAGGTCTGCACGACGCCGTAGCCCCGGAAGGCGCCGGCGATCGGCGTGTTGGTGTAGACGCAGCGGCCTTCGAGGCGGACGTTCTCGCAGCGGTACAGCGAGGTGAGCGCCGCGGTGCCGACCGCCGTCACGCCCGGACCGTGCGAGCCGTAGGCGCCGCTGTTGAACACCACCCGGGCCTCGCGCGCCGTGATGGTGCCGTCGCGCCGGAACCCTTGTCTGATCCAGACCGTGCCGGGATGCCGGGTGCGGCCGCCCAGGAAGGTTTCCTTCCGGGTGAACTCCATGCGCACCGGGCGCCGCGTGCGTTGCGCCAGGAGCGCGCACAGGAACTCGTGCTGGAAGAGATCCTGCTTGGCGCCGAAGCCGCCACCCATGTGGTCGACCAGCACCCGCACCTTGTTGAGGGGCAGGCCCAGCACCTCGGCGAGCGTGCCGCGGACCATGAAGGGGCTCTGGGTCGAGGTCCAGATGGTGAGCTTGCCGAGCGGATCCCACTGGCAGACGCAGACGTTCGGCTCCATGTAGGCCGGCGTCGGCCGGCCCATGCCGTACTCGCCCTCGACGATCAGGTCGGCCTCGGCGAATCCCTTCTCCGGGTCGCCGCGCGTGATCACGAAGGGATCGAGCACCAGGTTGCCGCCGGGGCCGACGTCGTGGATCGACGGCGCGCCGGGCTTCAGCGCGTCCTCGACCGTTAACACGGCCGGCAGCGGCTCGTACGCGACCTCGATCAGCTCGCAGGCGAGCTCGGCGATCTCCTCGGACGTGGCGGCGACCGCGGCGACGCCTTCCCCGTAGTATCGGACCTTGGTGTCGAGGATGTACTGGTCCTGCGTCACCGAGGCGGAGCGCGGATGCGGCGAGCCGTAGTGCAGCACCCGCGGCACGTCGGCATGGGTGAGGATCGCCTTGACCCCGGGCAGCGCCAGCGCCTTGCCGACGTCGATCGACTCGATCCGCGCGTGCGCGACCGTCGCGCGCTTCGTCTTCCCGTGCAGCATGCCGGGCAGCACCACGTCGCCGGCATAGACGGCCCCGCCCGTCACCTTGCCGAGCGTGTCGGTGCGCTTGACGCTCTTGCCGATCACGGAAGTCATGGCATCATCCTCGGTAACCTCGCCTGCGGCGCCCCGACCCTCTCCCGGAGGGAGAGGGTCGGGTGCGCACGCCAGTGCGCGCCCGGGGTGAAGGGTCAGGACGCCGATGGAGACCTCGGCACCCCCTCACCCGGCCCGCTCCGCGGTCCGACCTCTCCCCGCTGGGGAGAGGTGAGCCCGAGACCGGACGCGCGCATCCGACAATCACATTCTCACAGCTTCCGGTCCGCCGCCGGCGGCAGGTACTTGTTGGTGAACACGTCGATGGCGAACGGCTTGTTCTTGTACGTGTAGGTGACGCCGATCTGCTCGACCGACTTGGCGAGACGGGCCGGATCGACGTCGCCGACGCCGTTCTGCTTCACCCACGGGGTGACGATGTGCTCGCGCAGCACCAGCTCGAGGCGCTCGCGCTCCGTCTTCTCGTCGCCGGTCTCGTAGCGCTTCATCACCGACTTCACCGCCGCGGCCGGATCCTTCACGGTGTCCTGCAGGCCCTTGATGGTGGCGCGGATGAAGCCCTTCACGGCCTCCGGATTGTTCTTCAGGAAGTCCGGATTGACGATGATGCCGTTGCCGTAGAGCGACAGGCCGTGGTCCGACATCACCAGCATCCGGATCTGGTCGGCCGGAATGCCCTTCTGCAGCAGGTTGAAGTGCATCGAGAAGGTGAAGCCCGTGATGGCGTCGACCTTTCCGTCGGCCAGCATCGGCTCGCGCACCGGGAAGCCGACGTTCTCGATCTTCACCTTCGACTCGTCGATGCCGTTCTCCTGGACGAAGGCCTTCCACTGCGCGAAGGCGCCGTCGGCGGCCGGCGCACCGAGAATCTTGCCTTCCAGGTCCTTCGGCTTGGCGATGCCGGTCTTCTTCAGCGTCCCGATCGCGAAGGGCGGGCGGTCGTACAGCATCATCACGACCTTGATGTCCTTCTCGGGATTCTGGTCGCGGAAGCGGACGACGGAGTTGAGGTCGAAGAAGCCGAGCTGATGCGTGCCCACCGCGACGCGCGGAATGCCCGAGACCGAGCCCGCGCCGGTGTCGATGGTGACGTTGAGCCCTTCGGCCTTGTAGTAGCCCTTGTCGATGGCGACGAAGTACGGCGCCGTCGGTCCCTCGAACTTCCAGTCCAGGGCGAACTTGATGTCGGTGTCGGCGGCTGCGGGCACGGCCGACGCGGCGGCGGCCAGCGCGGCGAAGGCTCCGGCAAGAACTGATTTCATCATGTCTCACGCTCTCCCGAGGATCCCGACGGGGATCCGCTGCCGCGTTTGCAGGCAAGCGACATGCCATTGTTCACGACGCAGACTACCCGGATTCACGGGCCTTCACGAGCCGCGCCGGCGCATGGCGCGGCATCGAATCGCGGCGTCTGCATCGAATTCAGGCAGGCTTCCCGGCGTCCGCGGCCATCTGCCGCGCCGTCACCTGGATGGCCTCGACGATCTTGGTGTAGCCGGTGCACCGGCAGATGTTCCCGGCGAGGCCGAAGCGGATCTCCTCCTCGGTCGGGTTCGGATTCCGGTCGAGCAGCGCCTTGGCCATCACGATGATGCCGGGCGTGCAGAAGCCGCACTGCGAGGCGCCGAGCGCCATGAAGTTCTCCTGCAGCGGGTGGAGCCGGTCGGGATCCGGAGCGATGCCTTCGATCGTGGTCACGCGGCGCCCGTTCGCCTCCACGGCGAGCACCAGACAGGAGTTCACCGGCACGTCGTCGAGCAGCACCGTGCAGGCGCCGCAATCGCCGACGTCGCAGCCCTTCTTGGTCCCGGTCAGGCCGGCCTCGTTGCGCAGCACGTCGAGCAGGGTGCGGGAGGGCGCGACGCCGAGCTCGCGCGGCTCGCCGTTGATCGTGATGGTGACCGGGACGGTCGCGGTGGTCATGGCTGGATCTCCCGGCCGGTTCGCTCCCACGCGGCGGCGACGGCGCGGCGCGTCAGCACCGCCACCATGGCGCGGCGGTAGTCGGCGCTCGCCCTCACGTTGCTGATCGGCCGGGCCTCGTCGCGGGCGGCGCGGCCGGCGGCCGCGACCGTCGCCTCGTCCGGCGCCACGCCTTCGAGCAGGGCCTCGGCGGCGCGCGCCCGGATCGGCGTCGGCGCGACGGCGCCGAGCACGATGCGCAGGTCGCGGCAGACGTCGCCGTCGCGGCGCAGCGAGACGGCGACCCCGACGGTCGCGAGCTCCATGGCGCGACGACGGCCGTGCTTGATGTAGTCGGAGCCGGCCTGCGCGGCCGGCGGCGGCAGCACGATCGCGGTCACCACCTCGTCGGCGCCGAGCGCGGTCTTGCCGGGACCGGTGAAGAAGGCCTCGAGCGGCAGGCTGCGCGTCCCGGCCGGGCCGACCATCTCGACATGCGCGCCGAACGCGATCAGCGGCGGCAGCGTGTCGGCGGAGGGCGAGGCGCGGCAGACATTGCCGACGACGGTGGCGCGGTTGCGGATCTGGATCGACCCGATCTCTCGCGCGGCCCCGGCGAGCGCGGGATAGAGCCGCTGCACGGCGGGCGACGTCTCGATGGTACGGACCGTGACCAGGGCGCCGATGCGCAGGCCCGTCGCGGCGTCACAGGCGAGCTCCGCGAGCCCGGGAATCGTCTTGAGATTGATGACGGCGGCGGGCCGGCGGATGTGCTCCTTGATCTCGACCAGGAGATCGGTGCCGCCCGCCATCAGATCGGCCGCGCGGCCGTGCTGCGACAGGAGCGCGATCGTCTCGTCGAGGGTCTTCGGCTCGAAATAGGCGAAGGGATGCATGGGGCGGCGCGCCGGACAGGGAGACGGCGGGCGAGGATGTCCCCTCGTCCGCCGCCTGGACAGGAATCAAGAATCAGGCCGGAACCGGCCGGGGCTCGACCATGGCGTAGGTGTCCTTCAGACGCGCCAGCGCCTCCTCCTGGGTGCGCGGCGGCGGCGTCGTCGGGATGCCGCAGATGCGGGCGATGTTGTTGCCCATGTAGTCCTCGAGGCCGTCCTCGTCGAGATTCATGCCGTGGGGCGGCGGCGAGCACAGCACCTCGAGCTCGCGCAGCCACATGCCGGGCTCGTTCGGCGGCGAGTCGGTGCCGAACACCAGCTTGTGGCGCGGCAGCTCGTTGGCGAACTCGACGATGCGCGACTGGAAGCACCAGCCGGTCTCGCAGACGACGTTCGGCGTGTCCATCGCCATCCAGAACGCCTCGAACGAGTAGTTGCCGCCGGTCTGGATGCCGAAGTGGCCGATGATGAAGTTCACCATCGGGAACTCGCGGATCACCGGATAAAACATGGTCGGGATCGTGTACGGGCCGTCGCCGGTGTGGATCAGCACCACGACGCCGAGCTCGGCGCACTTCTTCATCGCGGGCCGCAGCCAGTCGAGCGCGCGGTCGGGCCGGTAGCCGTGCATGTTGGCGTGCAGCTTCAGCATCTTGAAGCCGTACTCCTTCACGTGGAACTCGAGCTCGGCGGCGCCGTTCTCCGGGCCCCAGCGCGGGTTGAACGTGAAGTTGCCGATGAAGCGGTCCGGATACTTCTGGCACAGCTCCGCGATGTAGCTCATGTAGTCGCGGATGCCCTCGCGACCCATGCGGTTGCCGTCGCGATAGCCGGTGTTGCCGGGCGGCGGCTGGATGAAGCCCATGTCGATCCGGCGCGGCTTGCCGTTGATCATGTAGGGGCCGTCCATCATCTTCAGCAGGCGCTCGCCCGTGAAGGGCGTGCCGGTGTGGCGCCACGCCTCGTCGACCAGGTTGGTGGGATGCAGGTGGGTGTCGATGATCATCGGGCTCTCTCCGGAATTGGTCAGGCCGCTTCGCGCTGCTTGCAGGCGGCGAGGTAGGCCTCGGCCTCCTCGCGGGTGCGCGGCGGCGCGGTCGGCTCGAGCCCGATCATCCGGGCGACGTTGTTGCCGAAATAGTCCTCGAGCGTCTCCTCGTCGAGGTTGAGGCCCTGCGGCGGCTCGGTGCACAGCACCTCGAGATGACGCAGCCACATGCCGGGCTCGTTGGGCGGCGTGTCGGTGCCGAACAGGATCTTGTTCTTGGGCAGATCCTTGGAGAACTCGACGATGCGCGACTGCAGGCACCAGCCCGATTCGCAGAAGATGTTCGGGTTGTCCATGGCGAGCTGGAACGGCTCGAAGCAGTAGACGCCGCCGGTCTGCACGCCGAAATGCGCCATGATGAAGTTCACGGTCTTGAACTCGTACATGATCGGCGTCCACTCGTTGGGGATCGAGTAGGGGCCGTCGCCGGTGTGCACCTTCACCAGCACGCCGAGCTCGGCGCACTTCTCCATCGCCGGGCGCAGCCAGTCCTTGGCGCGGTCGGGGCGGTAGCAGTGCATGTTCGCCTGGAACTGCACCATCTTGAAGCCGTGCTGCTTGACGTAGCGCTCGATCGCCTCGACGCCGTTCTTGACCCCGTAGCGCGGGTTGTAGACGAAGCAGCCGATGAACCGGTCCGGATACTTGCGGGTCAGCTCGAGCGTGTAGGCCATGTACTCGTCGATGCCCTCGCGCCCGGCCTTCTCGAGCACGCCGTCGGTGTAGAGCGTGTTGCCCTGGGGCGGCTGGATGAAGGCCTTGTCGACGCGGCGCGGCTTGCCGTTCACCCAGTACGGGCCGTCCATCATCTTCAGCAGGCGCTCGCCCGTGAACGGCTCGCCGTCGTGCCGCCAGGCGAGGTCGACGAGATTCGTCGGGTAGCAGCTGATATCGATGATCATCAGATCACTCCTTGCGGATCGCAGGGTCGCAGGCGGGACGGGACACGGGCCGAGTCGCGGCGGCGCCGCGCGGCGTCCGGGCGGACGCACGGCACGCGGGCACGCAGCACGCGACGATCACGAACCTTGATGGACGGCACGGCGAGCGTCCGGTCGAGACGGGTTGCGACGAGATCGGAACTCGCAGCTGCGAATTCCACGTGTCTGTCAGCAATCTCCGACTGAACCGTCACTGGCGCTCGGGAGGCGCAAGTGTTATAATGTTCAGCTGACCGCTTCTACCGACGTTCGCGTTGCATAGACGATCGCCCCGAACCGGTCAAGAACACGCGGCCGGATCGCGCCGCGTCGCTTCCGGACGACCGGCACCAGATCGCGCGCCGTCGTGAGTCACCGGTCCGTGTCGTGAGACGATCCGCCGTCGTCACGACAAGGCGAGACCGACGTGAGGAGCGACGTGAGAAGGACGATGGGCGCGACGGGTTCCGGAACCGCGCGCGGACGTGAGAAGAATCGTCGCGCCGAAAGCGACCGCGCGTGACAATCGTGTGTTGATCGGCCTCGGTGGTCTCACGGATACCGGGAGTTACGTCTTTCCTGTATCCCGACACTCGCAGGATGCTATCGGCTCCTGCGGTTTTTTTGTGCAGATGTGACGTGAATTGTGCGCTGCGGCCGGGCCGCGACGCACGATGCGATCCGAAGGATCGCGGGACGATCGGTGCCGAGGGCGAGCGCGGTCCGGATGCGGATCGCCCGAGCCGCAGTGGAGCAGCGCGACGGCCGAGACGCATCGGCTGTTGCACGGTGCGAGACGGGACGGCGACGGACCGACGGATCAGCAGGGCAAGAAGCCGGACCCCTGCGACGGTGACGCATGGACATGACGGACGCGCGATGTGCGCCGCCGTGTCGTGCTCGTCGCCGCTCCGTGCCCCGGGCCGGAGTTCGTCACGGCTCGGCACGGCACCTTTGTGTCAGGGGGCGGGTACCGCCGAACGCGGCGGCGATCCGACCGGGCGGCGCGACCGGCGACGGTCCGGGCCGCACCGAATGCCGACATAGGAGGACACGTGGAACATCTCCGGCCCAACTATCTGCGCGACGTCGCCTACATCTCCCGCGACTGGATCGAGCATCACGGCCTGCATCCGGCCGTCGGCGTGGCCATCGAGGTCGCGGCGGAAATCGAGCTCCCCGAAGACCGCTCGCCGAGCCAGATCGTCGAGGCGCCGACCGCGGAGGAGCGCGTCATCATCGAGCGCCTGGTGCGCGCCTACATCGCCAGCGGCGTCTTCCCGCCGTCCGAGGGCAACACCTACGGCTTCGCCGACTGGGAGTTCACGATCGAGCGGTGAGGCCGGACGGCGGCACCCGCCGCGCGGCCATCCGATGCGGCGGACATCGCGGGCGCACCGGCAGCAGCCGGCGCACCCGCGAAGCTGTCGTCGCACGCGCCCGCGCGGGCGGACCCGCGGGGCCCGGGCGTCCGGTGGTCAGCCGGCGCGCCGATAGGACTCGTAGCGCGGCTCCCACATCTGATCCTTCACCGCCTCCTCGGCCCGGCCCGGGTCGAAGCCGGGGGCGAGCCCTTCCTTGTAGGCCTGCAGCGCGACCGCGACGCCGACCTTGGCCGAGACCTCGCGCAGCGCATCGACCGGCGGCAGCAGCGTGCCGTTCGGATCGGTGCGGGCCGGCGACATGTCGGCGAGCGCCCGGGCGGCGGCCAGGAACATGGTGTCGGTGACGCGGCGCGCCCGCGCCGTGACGATGCCGAGCCCCATGCCCGGGAAGATGTAGGAGTTGTTGACCTGGTCGATGTGGACGGCGCGGCCGTTCACCGGCACGGGCGCGAACGGGCTGCCGGTGCCGATCACGGCACGCCCCTCGGTCCAGGCCATCACGTCGGCCGGCACCGCCTCGCTCTGCGAGGTGGGATTCGACAGCGGGAACACCACCGGCCGGGCGACGTGCTTCGCCATCTCGCGGACGACGCCTTCGCTGAACAGGCCGGTCTGGCCGCTGGTGCCGATCAGCATGGTCGGCTTCACGTGACGGACCACCTCCTCGAGGCTGATCGCCTCGCGGCTCTCGACCGTCCAGCCGGCGACGTGCTCGCGGGTGTGGGCGAACGGCGCCTGGTAGGGCTGCAGCCGGTTGCTGCCTTCGAGCAGCAGGCCGCGGCTGCCGAGCAGATAGAAGCGCCGCCGCGCCTCGTCCTCGGGCATGCCGTCCTCGACCATCGCCTTGACCAGCAGCGCGGCGATGCCGGAGCCGGCGCCGCCGGAGCCAGCCATCACGATGCGCTGCTCCTTCAGCGTCTGACCGGCGGCCCGCACGGCCGACAAGAGCGCTCCGCAGACCACCGCGGCGGTGCCCTGGATGTCGTCGTTGAAGGTGCACAGCCGGTCCCGATAGCGCTCCAGCAGGCGGGCGGCGTTGGGGCCGGCGAAGTCCTCCCACTGAAGCAGCACGTGCGGCCAGCGATTCGCCACGGCGTCGACGAAGGTCTCGACGAAGTCGTCGTAGTCCGGGCCGCGCAGGCGCTCGTGGCGCCAGCCGATGTAGAGCGGATCCTCGCGCCGCGCCTGGTTGTCGGTGCCGACGTCGAGCATGATCGGCAGCGTCCGCGAGGGATCGATACCGCCGGCCGCCGTGTAGAGCGACAGCTTGCCGATCGGGATGCCCATGCCGCCGGCGCCCTGGTCGCCGAGGCCGAGAATGCGCTCGCCGTCCGTCACCACGATAACCTGGACGTTGTCGAAGCGGCGCTGGCCGAGGATCTTGCCGATCTGATCCTTGTAGGGCGGGCTGAGGAAGAGGCCGCGCGGACGCCGGAACACCTGGCTGAACTTCTGACAGCCGAGCCCGACCGTCGGCGTGTAGACGATCGGCAGCATCTCCTCGAGATGCCGGGTCAAGAGCGCGTAGTGCAGCGTCTCGTTGATGTCCTGCAGGCCGCGCAGGAAGACGTAGCGGGCGAGGTCGTCCGGCAGCTCGCGGAACGCCGCGATGCGACGCTGGACCTGCTGGTCGAGGCTCGCGACGTGCGGCGGCAGCAGGCCGTGCAGCTCGAACACGTCGCGCTCGTGCTCGGTGAAGGCCGTCCCCTTGTTGAGGATCGGATTCGTCAACAGCTCGTAACCGGATCGATCGACCATGCGCATGTGTCCTCCTGCCCGCTCGCGTCGTGACTGGTGGGGGTGCGTCACGGTCGACGCAGGCTGCCGCGACCGTGAGCCGGCGCGGCGATGTCCGCGACCCCTGTCGCGGTCGGACCTGCACCGAACGTCCTGCCGCAGCCTTGCTTGGGGACGCGGCAGCACCCGCGTACGTCGCGCCGACGCCGCGTCGTGTCAACTCCTTCGGGTCGGCGCGGACATGAGTTTCGGGAAGGGCACGCCGCGGCGGCGCCGCGGCGCGGTCCTGATCAGAACGGTTCCGGATCCGCGGCGCGCGGCCCGGGGCGACCGCGGCGACCAGGACGAAATCCCCGGAAACACGCACGATCCTCGCGTCGGCCGGCGCGGCGCGCGTGCGGCCGGCCGGCCCGAATCACGTCGGATGGAGGACGAGACCGGCGGCACGCCGTCCGGCGTGCATAGCGGCCATCACGTCTCCCGCACCGGACGCGGCGGCGCCGGGAGTCCGGATTTCCGTCCGTCTCACGACGCCGAAGGACGGTTTTCCGGACGTGATCAGCGCACGCGCGACATCACCTCGCGGGCCCAGTCGAGCGCGTGCTGCGGCAGGCTGGTGCGCTCGCCCTCGAACTTGAGCGGCTTGGTCGCGTCGAGCGCCAGCTTGGCCGACATGCCGTCGACCGAGGACGGGTCGAGCCGATTGCAGAACACCTTCGGCACCATGAACATGTCGGTGTCGGACTGGAACCGGGTGGCGAGCGCCCACATCACCTCGGCCTCGTCGAAGACGTCGATGTCCTCGTCGACGGCGACCGCGAGCTTGATGTAGCTGTCGAGCCCCATCAGCAGCATCAGCGCCTGGCGCGCCTGCCCCTCGGCCGTCTTCCTGAACGACATGTAGGCGTGGAAGTGGGTGCCGGATTTCGGATAGTTCAGCGCCTTGAGGGTCGGCACCATCTCCTTGAGGCGGTGGAACACGTGCGCCTCGCGGGTGCAGCGGCTGAGCAGCAGGTGCTCGGCCGAGTAGCCCGGGATGATGTCGAGAAAGATGGGCTTGGACCGCCGGGTGATCGCCTTCACGTGGAACACGTTGCGGGTCGAGCGGTAGGTCGAGTAGCCGGTGTACTCGCCGTACGGCCCCTCGTCCTCGTGGATGCCGGCGAGGATCTCGCCCTCGATCACGTACTCGGCGGCGGCCGGCACCTCGACGTCGATGGTCCTGCACTTCACCAGCTCGACCGGCTGCTTCATCAGCGCGCCCGCGATGGCGAACTCGTCGACCTCCATGGCGACCTTGGCGCCGGCGGCGATGTAGATCGACGGATGACAGCCGATCACCACCGCCACCTCCAGGTTCTGGCCGCGGGCCTCGCAGCGCTGCAGGTGATCCCAGATGTGGCCGCGCGAGTGCAGGCTGACGCCGAACTTCTGGGGCCCCTTGAGCTGCATGCGCTGGAAGCTCAGGTTGCGCACGCCGGTGTCGGGATCCTTGCAGACCAGGATGCCGGAGCCGATGTAGCGGCCGGCGTCCGCCTCGAAGTGGCGCGAGATCGGCAGCTCGCCGGCGTCCGCCTCGTTGCCGAGCGCCACCACCTCCTGCACCGGGGCGCCGCCCTGGGTCACCACCGCCGGCACCAGCGCCGCCATCGCCTCGGTCCACGCCTGGGCGAAGCCGTTCGGCGCGGCGCCGGCCATGCGGGCGATGCGGCCCCGGTCGGCGAACAGGTTCGACACCACCGGGACGTCGAAGCCGTCCGGCCGCTCGATCACGACGACCGGAAAGCGCTTCTGCGCCTCCAGCTCCAGCACCAGCGCGGTGGGCAGGAAATCGAGGTCGGTCGGGCCTTTGATGACGAGCTTCTCGCTGTCGGGAAGCGCGTTCAGGAAGTCGGCGAGGCTTTGCATGGCAGGTCCGCGGTTCGGTCTCGGAGGCCGCCTCTCTTACATGGAGACGCGGGCCCTTGCACCTGCAGGGCCGCGGCTGCGGAGGGCGACGGAGACGCGCACCCCCGCCCGATGCAAACCGGACGTTAGTCAAGTCGTTGGATACTGGAACGGAAACCGCGACCGGCGCCCGCCTCGGCGCCGGATGCAACCGTTCGACAACGTTCCGGGAGGAAGACGTTCGCCGACCACGGAGACGCCGTGCGCTCCGCGCCACGCATAACGGCCCGTCAGATGGCCGAGGATGCGCTTGCGTAGAACTTGCATAGCTATCCGGCAGACCACCAGGAGACCCCCGATGCTGACTGCCATCATCGTGAACGACCGGGAGCCGCGCGCCGAGCTCGACTGCAGCGTGTGCGGCAAGAAGATCGGCCAGGGCTACACCCGCGATCTCGGGACCCGCATCATGTACGACTGCTTCCGCTGCTTCAGCATCGACGAAGTGGCGACCGAGGCGGTGATGGGAGCGGGTCAGACCAAGCGCGCCGCGCGGAGCTGACCGGGCCCCGATCGAGACGGTTCGACCCGCCCAGCCGGGGCACGGCCGGTCGCGGCGGCGCCCCTTCGCACAACCCCTGATCGCAGAGATGTGGTAACATGACCCTCCTTTGCGACGGGAGGGTGCAAATGGTCTACGCCTTCGATACGCTCGGCTATGCGACGCGGCTCCGGGAGGCCGGCGTTCCCCTGGATCAGGCGGAGGCGCACGCGACGGCGGGGCGGGACTTCATCATGAGCGAGCTGGTCACCCGGTCGGACCTGGCGGCGGCGACGGAGACGCTGCGCAATGCGATGGATATCCGGCACGGGCAACTGAGCGGACGCATCGACCTGCTCGATTCCCGGCTCGACAAGCTCGGCCTGCAGCTCACGGTGCGGCTCGGCGCCATGCTGGCGGCGGCGGTCGCCATCCTGGCGACCCTGCAGCGGCTGTCCTGACCGCAGCGGGTTCCGGCTTGCGGGCGCGCGGCACCGCGCCACAATGGCCCCTCCGGAACCGATCGAAGGTCGTCCCGTGTCGCCCGAAAAGCCCGCCGTCCTGTTCGTCTGCCTCGGCAACATCTGTCGCTCGCCGCTCGCCGAAGCGGCGTTCCGGGCCGAGGCGGAGCGCATCGGCCTCGCCGTCGAGATCGATTCGGCCGGGACCGGGAGCTGGCATGTCGGCGAGCCGCCCGACCGCCGCGCCCAGGCGGTGGCGCGCCGCTACGGCGTCGAGATCGGCCACTGCCGTGCCCGCCAGGTCACCCGCGACGACTTTTCCCGGTTCACCCACGTGGTCGCCCTCGACGAGTCGGTCCTCGTCACGCTGCACCGGCTGCGCCCGCGCGGCGCCCCGGCCGAGGTCAAGCTGCTGCTCGACTATGTCGACGGCCGCGCCGGCGAGGGCGTCGCCGATCCCTATTACGGCGGCGACGACGGATTCGAGATCACCTGGGCCGACGTGACCAGCGGCGCCGCCGCGCTGGCCCGCCGGATCGCCGGCGGATGAGCGCGCTGGCCGCAGCGGGCGCCGCGCTGCTCGGCGGGCGGCTCGCGCAGGCGCGGCCGCTCGGCGGCGGCGACCTTTCGGAGATCGTCGCCATCGCGCTCGCCGACGGCCGCACCGCCATCGTCAAGGGGAGCCCGGCGCCGCGGACGGAAGCGGCGATGCTGCGCGCCATCGCGGCCGCCGGCGCCCCCGCCCCGGCCGTGCTGGCGGCGAGCGACGAGGCCCTGGTGATCGCGGTGCTGCCGGCGGACGGCGGCGTCGGAACCGCCTGGGGCGATCTCGGCCGGGTTCTCGCCCGGCTGCACGCGACGACGGGCGATCGCTACGGCTGGCCGGAGGACTACGCCTTCGGTCCGGTCGCGATCGTCAACCGCGTCGCCGACGACTGGCCGACCTTCTGGGGCGAGCGGCGCCTCCTGGTGAACGTGCCGCACGTCCCCGCCGCCCTCGCCCGCCGCATCGAGGCGCTGGCCGCCGACCTGGCGAACCGCCTCCCGGCGCGGCCGCCCGCGTCGCTGCTGCACGGCGACCTGTGGGGCGGCAACGTGCTGGTCGCCGGCGACCGCGTCAGCGGACTGATCGACCCGGCCTGCTACCACGGCCACGGCGAGGTCGACGTCGCGATGCTCGGCCTGTTCGCCCGGCCGGACCGCGCCTTCTTCGAGGCCTACGGCCCGCTCGCGCCCGGCCACGCCGAGCGGCTGGCGATCTACAGCCTGTGGCCGGCGCTCGTGCATCTGCGGCTGTTCGGATCGGGCTACCGGACGATGGTCGAGCGCTGTCTCGCGGCCGCCGGCGCGTGATCGTCTCGGCGCGGCGTTCAGCGCATGCTCAGCACCCGGACGATCGATCCGGTGAGCCGGGCCAGATCGGCGGTGCCGATCGTGAAGGCCGGCGTCAGATAGACGATCCGGCCGAACGGGCGCACATAGACGCCCGCCTCGACGAACCGCGCCTTCAAGGCGGGGATATCGACGCGGTCGAGCTCGACGACGCCGATCGCCCCGCGCACCCGCACGTCGACGACGCCCGGCAGGCCGCGGCACGCCGCGAGCTCGGTCGTCATCTGCGCCTCGATGGCGCGCACCTGGTCGAGCCGCGGCTCGCGCTCGAACAGGTCGAGCGACGCGTTGGCGGCCGCGCAGGCGAGCGCATTGCCCATGAAGGTCGGTCCGTGCATCAGCGCGTGCATCGGATCGTCCGACCAGAAGCCGTCGAACACCCGCCGGCTCGCGACCGTCGCGGCGAGCGGCAGGGTGCCACCGGTGAGCGCCTTGGAAAGCGTGAGGATGTCGGGCACGACGCCGGCCGCATCGCAGGCGAACATGGTGCCGGTGCGGCCGAAGCCGGTGAAGATCTCGTCGAAGATCAGGAGCGTGCCGTGGCGGTCGGCGAGCGCGCGCAGGCGCTGCAGCACGGCGGCGTCGTGGAACAGCATGCCGCCGGCCCCCTGCACCAGCGGCTCGACCAGGATGCCGGCGATCTCGTCGCCGCGCTCCCCGAGCAGGCGCTCGAGCGCCGCCGTGGTCTCCTCGTCGCGCGGCAGGTCGGCGATGATCTGCTCCGGCAGCAGACCGTGGAACAGCCGGTGCATGCCGTCGTCGGGATCGCACACCGCCATGGTGCCGGTGGTGTCGCCGTGGTAGCCGCCGCGGAACGCGACGAACCGGGTGCGGCCGCGCACCCCGGAGTTGATCCAGTACTGGACGGCCATCTTCATCGCCACTTCGACGGCGACCGAGCCGGAGTCGGTGAAGAAGACGCGCTCGAGATCGGCTGGCAGCAGCGCCGCGAGCCGGGTCGCCAGCCGCGCCGCCGGCTCGTGCAGGAGGCCACCCAGCATCACGTGCGGCATCGCCCGAAGCTGGCGGGCGACCGCGGCGGCGATGTGGGGGTGATTGTAGCCGTGGCAGGCCGTCCACCACGAGGCGACGCCGTCGACCAGCTCGCGCCCGTTGGCGAGCACGAGGCGGCTGCCGTGGGTGGCGACGACCGGAAGGGGCGGCACCGCGGTCTTCATCTGCGCATAGGGCAGCCAGACATGGGCGAGACCGTCCGGGTACCAGTCCGGCGGCGACGCGGGGTCGCGCAGGGCCGGACCGGTGCCGGACCAGCGGGACGGTCGAACGAGTGCGGAGGGTCGTGCCATCGTTGTTCTCCGCCTCACAGGATGCCGAACTGCAGGAGCAGGAAATAGGTCGGGATCGTGAACAGGCCCATCACGGTGGTGATGGCCGTCATCACCGCGATGTAGTTCGCATCGGCGTTGTAGGCGCGCGCCGCGATCGACACCTGGGTCATCACCGGCATCGCCGCCTCGATGATGTAGACCTTGCGCATCAGCTCCGGTACCGGGATCAACGAGGTGACCAGGATCACCACGCCCGGCGCGATCAGGAAGCGCGCTGCGATCAGGATCCACATGTCGCGTGTCATCCGCACCGACTTGAGGTTCGACACGTGGATGGCGATGCCGAGGAACAGCATGGCGAGCGGCGTCGTCATGCCGCCCAGATACGTGAAGGTGCTGGCGAGGAAGGTGGGCAGCTTGATGCTGCCGAGGATCAGCACGACCGCGACCACGGAGCCGATCAGCGGCGGCGTCACGATGTTCCGCAGCGTCGAGAGACCGAACACGGGCCGCGGCACGATCACGGTCGAGCCGTTCTGCAGGCCGGCGAAGCGGGGCCCGTCGAGACTGAGGCTCCAGACCCCGATGGTCCAGAACAACATCGTCTGCAGGAGGTAGTAGATCACGGCGTAGGGCAGCGCCGCCTCGCCGAACAGCGCCACGTTCACCGGAAATCCGATGAAGCCGCTGTTGGAGACGAAGAACATCGCCTGGAAGGCGCCGCGCCGGTGCTCCGGCACACGCGCCGCGAACGAGACCACGACGCCGATCGCGTAGACGGTGAGCATGACCAGGATCGGCACCGCCGCCGCGGTCCCGGCCTGCAGCAGGTCCTGCTTGGTGTAGGACTTGGTCATGCTGACGATCATGTAGAGCGGGATCGCGATGGTCATCGCCATGCGCGAGAAGAGCCGTCCGGTCTCTGCCGTGAACCAGCCCCGGTGGGTCAGCCAGTAGCCGAGGCCGATCATCAGCATGCAGCTGAAGACGCCGCTCAGGGATTCGAAGATGTCCATGGTGGTTCGTCGGCCGGGGGGAGGCCGGGCGATGGCGGGCGGGTCAGCTCGTCAGCCCGGCGATGCGGACCGTCTCCTTCCAGATCGGGCGCTCGCGGGCGGCGCGCGCGGCCACCTGCTCGGGCGTCGACGACAGGGCGCGCGCCCCGACGATCGCGAAGCGCTGCCGCACCGTCGGGTCCGCGGCGATGTCGGCGAGCGTCGCGGCGAGCCGGTCGACGATCGCGCGCGGCGTGCCGGCCGGGACCGCGAAGGCGGCCCAGGAGGTCATGTCGAAGTCCGGCATGCCGGCCTCGGCCATGGTCGGCACCTCGGGCAGGGTCGGCCAGCGCTGCGTGCCGGTCAGCGCGAGCGGACGGATCTGCCCGCTCTCGATGTACGACATGTAGGACGTGAGATTGTCGATCGCGAAGGCGACGTCGCCCGACAGCATGGCCGGGATGGTCTGGGCGGCGCCGCGGAACGGCACATGGGCGGCGTCGAGGCCGGTGCGGGCCGCGAACAGGGTCGGGAACAGATGGGTCGAGGTGCCCACCCCGGAGCTGCCGAAGGCGAGCCGGCCCTGCCCCTTCGCCCAGGCGACGAACTCGGCGACCGTGGTCGCCGGCACCCGGCTCGGCACCACGAGCGCGTTCGGCAGCTCGTAGATCAGCGACACCGGGGCGAAGTCGCGCTCCGGATCGGCCGCCGCCTGGGTGTCGATGAACGGGTTGATGGCGAAGTGGCCGACCGTGGCGGCGGCGAGCGTGTAGCCGTCCGGCCGGCTCGCCACCATGGCGGCGACGCCGATGTTGCCGGCCGCGCCCGGCTTGTTCTCGATCACGAAGGACTGGCCGAGTCGCCGCTCGAGCCGCTCGGCGACGATCCGGGTGAGCAGGTCGACCGAGCCACCGGCCGGATAGGGCACGATCACCCGGACCGGCCGGTCCGGCCACACGGTCGGCCCGCTCGCCCGCACGGTGGCCGCGACGATGCCGGCCGCGCCGAGGGCGAGGCAGCCCGCCGCGACGGCACGCCGCGTCATCCAGGGTTTCGAATCCATCTCGGTCTCCGTCACGGCGCCGGGACCCGGCGCCGGCTCGGCGGGCGACGGCCCGCCGGAGGCGGGCTCAGCCGTGGCAGGCGCGCCCGGTCAGCAGCGGCTCGTCGCCGCAGCCGCAGCCCTCGGTCTCCGCCTCGGCGACCTCGCCCTGATCGACCGCCCCCATCGTGCTCATGCCGAGCGTCTGCAGCAGCTGCAGGTCGCGGTCCGGACCGGGGTTCGGGGTGGTGAGCAGCTTCGGGCCGTAGAACATCGAGTTGGCGCCGGCCAGGAAGCACAGGGCCTGGATCTCCTGGCTCATCTTCTCGCGGCCGGCCGAGAGGCGGACGAACGACTTCGGCATGACGATGCGGGCGACCGCGATGGTGCGGACGAACTCGAAGGCGTCGAAGTCCTTCTCGTCCTCGAGCGGGGTGCCCTTCACCTTCACCAGCATGTTGATCGGCACCGACTGCGGGTGCTCCGGCATGGTGGCGAGCGAGTGGATCATGCCGACCCGGTCCTCGCGGGTCTCGCCCATGCCGACGATGCCGCCCGAGCACACGTTGATGCCGGCCTCGCGCACCGCCGCGAGCGTGTCGAGGCGATCCTGGAAGGTGCGGGTCGTGATGATCTTGCCGTAGAACTCCGGCGAGGTGTCGATGTTGTGGTTGTAGTAGTCGAGGCCCGATTCCTTGAGCCGCAGCGCCTGCTCGGGAGACAGCATGCCGAGCGTCATGCAGGTCTCCATGCCGAGCTCCTTGACGCCCTCGACCATGGCGCAGACCACGTCGAGGTCGCGCTCCTTCGGGCTGCGCCAGGCGGCACCCATGCAGAAGCGCGTCGAGCCGGCCGCCTTGGCGCGGCGCGCCTCGGTCAGCACCTTCTCGACCTCCATCAGCTTCTCGGCCGGGAGCTTGTCCTTGTGGCGGGCGCTCTGCGGGCAGTAGCCGCAGTCCTCGGGGCAGCCGCCGGTCTTGATCGACAGGAGAGACGAGACCTGGATCTCGTTCGGGTCGAAATTCTGCCGATGGATGCGCTGCGCCTCGAACATGAGGCTCGGGAACGGCAGATCGAACAGCGCGCGAATCTCGGCCCGCGTCCAGTCGTTGCGAACGATGCAGCCGGCGCCGGGCGCGACGCTCGAGGCGAGATCGGTGGGGATGATGACAGTACGATCGTCCATGGGGCGAGACCTGGAACCTTGTGGCGTCGACGGCCGGGTAACGGGGGTGGTCCCCGGCCGCCGACAGTTGTTTCACGGATGTTCTATCCGAAGGTGCCGGCTGGCGTCGGCACACGTGCTCCGGCGGATCATCCGAAGATCATCCGCATGATGATATAGCAGATCGACGGGCAGACGAGACAGCCGAAACCCGTATAGAAGGTCGCCGTCAGGGCGCCGTAGGGCACCAGGCGGGGGTCGGTGGCGGCGAGACCGGCCGCGGTGCCGCTGGTCGTGCCCATCAGGCCGCCATAGACCATGGCGGCCGCCGGGTTGGTCAGGCCGAACGGCTTGGCCAGGAACGGCGTCAGGATCATCACGGCGATCGACTTGACCACGCCGGCGGCGATCGACAGCGCGACGATGTCGGAGCTCGCTCCGAGGGCCGAGCCGGTGACCGGGCCGACGATGAAGGTCACGGCGCCGGCCCCGATCGTGGTGAGGTCGACGGTACCGCGGTAGCCGAACGCGTAGGCGATGACGACACCGACCACGAAGGCCACGAAGGTGCCGACGACGAGCGACAGCACCCCGGCGAGGCCGGCCTTCTTCAGCTCCTCCATGCGAACGCCGTAGGCGGTCGCGATGATGCAGAAGTCGCGCAGCATGGCGCCGCCCATCAGAGCGAAGCCGGCGAACATCGGGATGTCGGCGATGCCGCGCTTGCCGTTGGTCAGCATGCCGCCGACGAAGGCGAGAATCAGCCCGACCACGATGGCGACGGCGGAGCCGTGCACCCGGCCGCGGGTGATCTTGGTGGAGAACTGGTAGCAAAGCCAGGTCAGCGCACCGACGAAGACAAAGGAGAAGATGAGCGCCCGCGGCTTCACCAGCTCCATCAGGAAAGCGTAGGTCTGGTCCATGATGCGGTCCTCAGGCCTTCTTCGGCTGCGCGCCGGCCGGCGCGTCCGCCTCCTCGTCGCCGAACGACGAGGTCGCGGCGCCCGCCATGGCGGAGAGGATGCGGATGAGCGGGAACAGAACCACCACCGACACGATGCCGGCGAGCAGCGCGACCAAGCCGCCGTTGAGCGCGGCGACGACGTTCTGGATCGACGCCATCGCGATGACGACCGGGATGTACATCGCGTTCCAGAACAGCATGCCCTGCTCGGTCGGCTTGGGCAGCATGCCCTTGCCCTTGAGCCAGTTCGTCAGGAACACCAGGAACAGCATGGCGAAGCCGACGCCGCCGATGTCGCCGGGGATTCCGAGCAGCTTGCCCAGGAGCAGGCCGACCGCCGTGCCCAGGAACATGCAGAGACCGAGAATCATAACCCCGTAGATGACCATTGTTACCCCCAGATGGCCGTTCGAGGATCGCGGTCCGGAGCGACGCTCCGGACCGATCGCCTGTTGTTATTCGATCACCATGATCAGGCCGCCCGGCTTCAGCCGGTCGCCGACCGCGACCGCGATCGACTTCACCGTGCCGTCGACCGGCGACAGCAGCGGCGTCTTCATCTTCATCGCCTCGATGACGGCGACCTCGGCTCCCTTGGCGACGGCGTCGCCGACGGCGACCTTCAGGGCCTCCACCTTGGAGGGCATCTTGGCTTTCAGATCCATGTTCAGACTCCTGGTTGACGTTCGAGAGGGCGCATCGGCGTGCGGGCCGCGGCCGGATCACGTCCGGACCCGACTGCCCGCAGCGCCTCGTCGCGGTCGAGGAGACGGACATCGGCCAGGCTGCGGCCCAGCACGGTGTTCGCCCCCGAGAGCAGCTCGGCGAGCTTGACGCCGTAGCCGTTGGCGAGATCGACCTCGGCGTCGAGCCGCAGCGCGTGCCGCCGCGCGATGGCGGCGGAAGCGGCGGCGAAGCCGGCGAGCGCGGCCGCGCCGGGAGCGCGGACGACGAGGTCGAGATCCGAGATCGCCTCGACGTAGCCGAGGCGGGTGGCGAGCTGCAGCGCCGTCGAGCCGAACACGCCGAGCTCGGCGCCGTGATACGCGGCGGCGTCGAGAAGCTCGTCGAGCACCGGCCCGAACGGCAGGCTGCGCGGACGCGGCAGCGCGAGCACCTCGTAGGGCGACCAGGCGCCGGCCACGGCGGCGGCCGGCACGTCGATCCGGGCCCGCACCCGCGAGCCCTCGTGGCGGAACGGGAAGGCGACGCCGAGCGCGACGTGCCCGGCCGGCACGGCGCCGTCGGGACGGCAGGCGATCCCGGGAATGTCGTCGTCGACGAAGGCGGCGGTGGCCCAGGCCTGCAGCGGCGGCCGGCGGAACTGCGGCAGCAGGCCGGCCGCCAGACGGTCGGCGAGGGCCGCGCGGGCCTCGGGCGCGATGAAGACCAGGGTGTGCCGGGGATGGATCATGGCGCCGCTCATCGGGTCTTGCGCCAGGCCGGATCGGTCTTGGCGGTCGCCTGCAGGTCGATCTGGGCCTGCACCAGGTCGTCGAAGAGCCGCGTCGCCACCGGGCCGACGATGCGCACCGGCGCCGCGGCGCCGTCGGCGGACCCGCCCGCGGCGGCGGGCAGGCTCGGCACCAGCTCGAGCTCGGTCGCGGCCGCGCCGGTGACGAGGCCGGGCGGCACCTTCACGACGCGTCCCTTGATGCGCAGGATGGTGCGGGCGGCCCGGTCCACCGTCTCGGCGACGTGCGGGGTGCGGCGCACCAGCACCTCGTATTCGGGATGCGTGCGCCGCCGGCGATAGGTGATGATGCGGCCCTGCGGGTTGCAGACGTGGCCGCTCTCCGCATAGGGGAAGCTGTCGGCGGTCGGCAGGCCGCCGCAGACGAGCTCGCGCCAGCCGGCGCCGGCCGGCGACGCGACCAGGCCGACGTCGTCGCGCAGCGGCACGCCGTCGAGGGTGAGCCAGCCGAACTCCTGGCAGCCGTAGAGATCGTGCACGGCGTATCCATGGCGCTCGGCGACCGGCAGCAGGTCGAGGTCGAGCGGCGTGCCCGCCACCATGACGACGAGACGCTCGGGGAGCCGGTCCGCGAGACCGAGCCTGGAGGCCTCTTCCAGGCTGGCGCGGATGAATGACGACTCCCCGAGCACCAGGGCCGGCCGCTGCCGGCACAGCGCGACGATGAACGCCTCGCGGCTGGAGCGCTCCAGGAAGAACCAGTCGATCCCGGAGCGCTGCAGCCCCTCCCGCGAGAACACGTTCACGAGCGGCGGATACGTGACCAGCATCCGCTGCCCGGCCGTCGCGCCGACGGTGTCGAAGACGCGGCGCGCGACGGCGCAGCGTCCCTCGATCTCGCTGAACGTCACGCCGACGATGTTCTGGAACGCCGACGATCCGGTCGTGAAGGTCACGTAGGCGAGGTTGAGGGGGGTGTGCACCTCCTCGACCACGTGGGCCGCCGTCGGCCCCGCGATGCCCTTGTCGGCCAGGGTCCGGCGCGGCATCTCGGCCAGCGACGGAACCGTGGCGAAGGCGGACGCCATCTCTTCGAGATCGTCGAGCGCGTCGGACATCGCGGGTGCCTCCGGGTTCTCGGCTCAGGCGTGCGGCCGGTACTTGTCGGCGACGGCGGCGAACTCCGCCGTCATCCTGGCCGCGACCTGCGGTCGGGTGACCCGGCCGCCGCGGGCGGCGCCGAGCGCGGCCCGGCCGACCGGGCCGGTCGCCTCGCCCTTCGCCTTGGCGGCGCGCAGCGCGGCGACCTGCTCGATCACCGCGCCGCGCAGGCCTTCGATCTCCGGCACCAGCGCCTCGACGCCGCCGAGCTGATAGAAGAACTGCGGGCCGGCGGCGAACACCGGGTTGCTCTTGGAGAGCTCCTCCAGCACCTCGATGTTCTTCTTGATGATGCGCGACACGCTGGTGAGCGGCATCACGTGGATCATGGTGCCGAACTTGGCGTCGAGCGCGACGATGCGGTCGGCCTGCAGACCGTGGCACAGGAAGGCGCCCGAGATGGCGCGGCCGACGACGGCGGCGACGATCGGGTGCCCGGCCATGCGGGCCTCGGCGAGGGCGAGCTGATAGGCGCCCGTCGCCTTGTTCATGCCGAAGATCTCCTCGACCTTGCCGGGGCCGTTCCCGGGCGTGTCGACGATCAGCACCAGCGGCCGCTTCTGGGCGGCCGGCTTGTCGACGTCGGCCGCGAGGGTCGCGTAGACGGCGGACGCCATCTTGTATCCCTCCTCCATGCCGATGATGCCGGCATAGACGACCGGGAACTTCTCGTTGAACGCCTCGGCGTCGGAGGCGATGACCGTCACGGTCTGGCCGTCCAGCGTCGCGGTGCCGACCACGGCGCCGGGGCCGTAGCTCTCGTCGGTGAACTCCTTGGCGCCGACACGGTCGCGCTGGAAGGAGCCGGGATCGACGATCATCTCGAGGGCGACCAGTCCTTGCCCGATCAGGGTGTCCATGGTGATCTCCAATCTTCTCTGCGCGGCGCGGGCTCAGACCGAGAGCCGCTGCGCCTGCTTGCGGAAGTCGTCGACGGGCGCGTCGCCGAGCCCGGCCGGATCGTTGTTGCCGGCGCGGCGCCACACGTCGTAGGCGTCCTTGGGCTGCATCTCGGCGGCGAGCGCGACGAGGCGCATCTGCTTCTCGACCAGCGCGGCCGAGCCGATGCGACGGAACTGCTCGAAGTCGGCGACCGGCAGCCTGCACAGCTCCGCGACCTGGGCCCGGAACGCGGCGACGCGGTCGTCGACCAGGAAGTTGCAGTCGCCCATGATGTACTTGTGGCGGCCGCCGGTGGTGCGATAGACGAGCGCGCGGTTGGACGCATCGAACTCGTCCTTGCCCATCTCCTCCTCGATCACCTCCGGCCCGGTGAGGCCCAGGCGGCCGAACTCGCTCATCACGATCACGTCGGTCGCGGCGGCGACGAAGCCCATGCCGCCGAAGCAGCCGATGCGCGAGCCGATCAGCGCGACCACCGGCACCTTGCCGCGGGCGCGCTGGAAGGCGTCCATCACCTCGGCATGGGCGAGCAGGCCGGCGTTCGACTCGTGCAGGCGCACGCCGCCGGTCTCAAACGAGATCGCCACCAGGGGCAGCTCGTCGGCCGCGATCTTCGGGTTGGCGGCGCGCAGCTCCTCGGCGAAGGCGACGGCGAGATCGATCGTCGTCACCATCTTGGCGCCGCCGACCTCGCCGACCGCGCCGCCGATGAAGCGGCCTTCCTGCGAGATCACGAAGACCGGTCGCTTGCCGATCCGGCCGACGCCGGTGACGACGCCGTCGTCGAACTCGACGGCCTCGCCGAGGGCGACGAGATGCGGGCTCGACATCCGGTCGAACGGACCGGCGAGCTCGGTGAAGGTGCCCTCGTCGACGAGCCCGAGGGCGCGCTCGCGCGCGCTGGACTCGAGGAAGCTGCGGGTCTGAAGTTTGCTCCAGTTCGGCATGTCAGTGCTCCTCCGCCGTCACGCCGCGGTTTCGGCGAGCGCCTGCTGCAGGCGCATGGAGACCACGGCCGGCGAGGCGTTGTTGTCGTTGATGTCGATGGCGACGTCGGCGAGCCTGGCGCGGTTGACGAAGGTCTCGACGACCTTGCGCCACACCGCGTCGAAGCCGGAGATCGGCGTCGTGACCTTGACCTTGACGCCGCCTCCGAGGTCGCACGGCTCCAGGATCACCTCCAGGTCGCCGGAGCCGACCACGCCGTAGTGCACGGGCGCCGCCAGCCGCACCGAGGCGGCCTCGGCCTTGCAGTCGAATTCGAGAGTGTTGAGGGCCATCGTCGTATCTCCGTGGCTCACCAGTTCCGGAAACGGGCGGGCGGGTTGTAGAGGCCGCCCGACCAGTCGACGAGGTCGCGCATGTTGCGCGCTGCGAGCCGGTCGCGGGTGGCGGTGTCGGGGTCGATGCCGAGATCCTCGGGCGTCTTGACGATGCCGTCGTCACGCAGCCGCTTCGTCTCCTCGGGCTTCGCCCGCAGGCCGATCTCGGTGTAGCCGGCGACCGCGCGGATCGCCGCCATGCGGGTGTCGAGATTGGCGCAGCGGTTGAGGTAGGCGATGCCCTCCTCGGTGACGAGGTGGGTGACGTCGTCGCCGTAGATCATCACGGGCGGCAGATCGAGCTTGGCGTTCTCGGCGAGCTTCCAGGCGTCGAGCCTGTCGACGAAGGCGGGGGCACGGCCCTCGCCGAACGTCTCCATGCCCTGCACGACGAGACGCTTGCCGCGCGGCATGTCGCCGATCAGCTCGTTCATGCTCGGCACCTCGCGGCCGCACTTGAGCCACGAGTCGGTCGAGTGACGCCGGCCCTTGGCATCGCAGCCCATGTTCGGCGCGCCGCCGAAGCCGGCGACGCGGTTGGCGGTCGCGGTCGACGAGTTGCCGTACTGGTCGATCTGCAGCGTCGAGCCGATGAACATGTCGAGGGCGTAGTGGCCGGCCGTCTGGGCGAGGGCGCGGTTCGAGCGCAGCGAGCCGTCCGGACCGGTGAAGAACACGTCGGAGCGGGCCCGGACGTAGTCCTCCATGCCGAGCTCGCCGCCGAAGCAGTAGATCGCCTCGACCCAGCCCGACTCGATCGCCGGGATCATGGTCGGGTGCGGGTTCAGCACCATCTGGGTGCAGGTCTTGCCCTTGAGGCCGAGCTCCTCGCCGTAGGTCGGCAGCAAGAGCTCGATCGCCGAGGTGAGGAAGCCGATGCCGTGATTGATCCGCTTCACGCCGTACTCGCCGTAGATGCCCTTCAGGCACATCATGGCGAGCAGGATGTGGCGCTCGGTGACGAGACCGGGATCGCGGGTGAACAGCGGCTCGATGAAGAACGGCTTCGGCGACTGCACGACCGCGTCGATCCAGTCGGCCGGGATGTCGACGCGCGGCAGCTTGTCGACGATCTTGTTCACCTGGGCGATGACGATGCCCTTGCGGAACTTGGTCGCCTCGACGATGACCGGCGTGTCCTCGGTGTTGAAGCCCGTGTAGAGGTTGCCCTCGCGGTCGGCCTCGTAGGCGCAGATCAGCGAGACGCGCGGCGTCAGGTCGAGGCAGTAGCGGCCGAACAGCTCGAGGTAGGTGTGGATGGCGCCGAGCTCGAGCTTGCCCTCGCGGATGAACTTGGCGACGCGGCCGGACTGCGGGCCGCCGAAGGCGAAGTCGAGCTTCTTGGCGATGCCCTTCTCGAACACGTCGAGATGGGCGGCGAGCGGCACCGACGACTGCACCATGTGCAGGTCGTGGATCTTCGCCGGGTCGACCTTGCACAGCGCCTCGGCCAGGAAGTCGGCCTGCTTCTGGTTGTTGCCCTCGACGTTGACCTTGTCGCCGGGCCGCACCACCGCCTCGAGCAGCGGCACGACGTCCTCGACCTTCACCTGCTTGCCCGGACCGATGAAGCGTGCGGCGGCTTCCATTCGCTGCGCCGTGTCACGCTCCAGCGTGTTCCATTGACGTTCGGCTTTCATGTAGAACCCCCTTGAGGATGTCTTCACCCGCGCGGCCCGGGCCGCCCGACCGGCGCCCGCCCGTGACAGATGTCTCCGGAGTGGATGTGATGCTCCCGCCCGGCGTCGTCGCGCAGGACGAGGGCGCCGTCGGCGGCGAGCGCGACCGCCGTGCCGGCGAGCGGCGTGCCGGCATCGGCGACCACGACCCGGCGGCCGAGCGTGCCCGCCCGCCGGCGCCACGCCTCGGCGACCGGCGCGAAGCCGTGCTCCTCCCAGATCGCGACCCAGTCCGACAGCGCCGCGAGGCAGACGTCGAGAACCGAGCCGCAGTCGAGCGGCCGGCCGGCCGCCTGCTGCAGCGACGTCGCGGTGTCGTGCAGTGCCGGCGGAAAGCTCTCCGGCGCGATCGCCACGTTGAGGCCGAAGCCGACCACGACGAAGTCGATCTCGCCGTCGGCCGCCGGCGCCGCCTCGGCCAGGATGCCGCAGACCTTGCGGTCGCCGACCAGGATGTCGTTCGGCCACTTGATCGAGGCGGCGACGCCGAGGCGCGTCACCGCGTCGTGCAGCGCGACCGCGGCGAGGAGCGTCGCCTGGCCGAGGTCGCGCCGCGACGAGCGGCGCAGCAGGAACGAGACGCACAGGCTCTCGTCGCGACTCGAGAACCACGTGCGCTCGCCCTTGCCGCGGCCCGCCACCTGCTCGTCGGCGACCAGGACGGTGCCGTCGGTCGCGCCGCCGCGCCCCAGCTCGATCAGCATCGCGTTCGTCGAGTCGGCGACCGGGATGCGCAGGACGGTGTGACCGATCCTGCGGTCCGCGTGATCGGCCGAGCCGAGCGGCGCGACGAGCCTGTGGTGAGCCGGGGCGTGCACGGTGCGGACCCTTCCGGCTCAGTGACCGGCCACCAGGCCGATCGTCGAGGCGAACACGCCGACGGCGATCGCCGAGACGATCAGGCCGCAGATGTTGGCGCCCATGGCGACCGGCAGGATCATGGCGTACGGGTTGGACTCGCCGACGATCTTCTGGGCGATCTTCGCCGTGGTGGGCACGCAGGACACGCCGGCGATGCCGACCACCGGGTTGAAGTTGCCGCGCGACAGCGCCCAGATCAGCCAGCCGCCGGCGAGACCGCCGATGCCGGAGAACAGGAGCGCCGTCATGCCGAGGACGAGCAGCAGCAGGACGCGCACGTCGAGCAGCGTCGAGGCCTCGCACAGGATGCCGAGCACCAGGCCGAGGATCAGCGTCGACATGTAGGTGATGGTCTTCTCCAGGAGCTCCTGGTAGGGCTCGATCTCGGCCTCCTTGATGGCGACGCCGAGGAAGAAGGAGAGGATCAGCGGCGCGGCGACCGGCAGCAGCAGACAGAGCAGCGCGGCGGCCACGATGGTGAAGATGAACTTCGACTTCTGGGTGACCTCCGGGAACTCCATCTCGATCTCGGCGCCGCGATACTTGGCCGGGACCAGGAGCTTGATCAGGTAGGGATAGCCCGCATAGGTCAGCGACAGGTACAGATAGGCGATGATCGAGATCGGGACGAAGAGGTCCTTGGCCATCACCAGCGAGGCGAACAGCACCATCGGGCCGTCGGCGCCGCCGATCGAGCCGACCGCGGCGGCCTGGCCCGGCGTGAGGCCGCAATAGTAGCCGATCACCAGGGTCACGAAGGTGCCGAGCTCGGCGAAGATCGCGATCGTGATCGAGGCCCACGGACGCGCCAGGATGAAGGTGATGTCCGACATCGAGCCGATGCCGAAGAACAGCATGCAGGCGACGAGCGAGTTCGAGAAGGTGAAGTTGTAGATCGGCTGCAGGAAGTAGACCTGCATCGCGTTGACGAGCTCGGCCGGGTCGGCGATCAGCGGCGACAGCATCAAGGTGCCGATCTTCTGGCCCTCGAGGAACATCACGCCGGCGTTCACGCACATCATGGCGACGCCCATCGGCACCATGATCAGCGGCTCGAGGGTGCGCTTGAAGCCGAGATAGGCGAGGCCGAAGCCCATGCCGATCAGCGCCACCCGCGTCACCGCGATGACCGGGTCCTGGACGAACATCGTGGCGATGCCCGGGAAGACCGCGAAGAGTTGCTCCAACATCGTATTGTCCTTGTGAGTGTCAGTCGGCCCGGGCGGGCCGGCGGACGCGGGGGCTCACGCCCCCTCGCCCCGATTCAGCGCCTTGTTCAGCAGCACGATCACGCCGATCACGGCGTACGAGATCACCGCGGTGATCGCGTAGGCGGCCAGCGTGTAAACGATGACGTTCATCGTCGGTCTCCATCGGGTTTCGGGTGGTGTCGGTCGCCGTCGAGGCAGAAGCCGCGGGTGGCGGTCTCGGGAAAGACGCGGTGCTCGACGAGATGCGCGCCGACCGTGACGGACAGCAGATCCGCCGAGCCGCCGGGGCTCACCCGCCGCGCGACGCAGGCGGCGTCGAAGCGGCGGACGGCATCGACGCCCTCCGGCGTGAGCGCACCGCCGAGATCCATCACGTGGCGGGCTTCGGCGCGCACGAAGGCGAGCGCCTCCGGGCCGCCGCGCCACATCACCGTGGTGTCCTCGGCCACCGCGATCAGCGCGACGAGCGCGTGGACGAGCGCCCGGTTGAGGCCGTGGCCGGCGGCGAGCGCGGTGCGCAGCGCCGGCAGGCCGCAGTCGAGCACGCTCGGGAAGCCGGCCTCGACCTCGCCGCGGATGCCGAGCACGCCGTGGCGGCGGAACAGAATCTCGCCGGCGGTACGCGGCTCGCCAGTGCGGCCGCGCAGCTCGCGGTCGCACAGGCCTTCGGTGATCTCGCCGACCGTCCTCAGCACGTTCTCGGCCGGCAGCGCGTCGGTCTCGCGGCTCAGGCAGCCCGCGGCGGCGGCGAGCAGGCCGGCGCAGAACAGCGCGCCGCGCTGGGTGTTGACGCCGTTCGTCGCGGCGAGCAGCGCGGCGTCGTGATCGCGTCCGACGGCGCGGACGGCGGGAAGCAGATCGGCGGGCGCGCCGCGGTGCGAGCGGCCCAGCGCCGCGCACTGGAACAGGCACGGCGCGATCGCCGCCGACGACAGCATGAAGGTGCGGACGTCCATGTCCGCGTGCGACCCCATCGAGAGCGGCGTCACCAGCCCGGGTTTCGGGTGGGAGCAGACCTCGAGGAGAAGGCCCGTCAGCGCCGCCGACCCGACGCGCCAGGCGGCGGCATCGAGAAGCGCGGGAACCAGGGGCGTTTCCGAAAAGGCGGGAGAGCAACCCACGACGACACTCCTGCGCCGTGGCAGGCCCGGACGAGATCGTCGCCGGACGCGGCACGAGGCGCAGCGCGGCGTGCCCGAGGCACGTCACTGCTGGAGATGCACCGTCACGAAGGTCGCGTGTTCACTCGGTGGGAACCGGACCGGCTCTCGCGTCCAGGGACGCGGGGGCCCGGGGAGACTTGTGGCCGATCGCTTCCGTCTCGCGTGCCCGGCGACGGCGGCCACACCGTCTCAGGCGGCGCGACTGTGTTCTCGCCCGCCGGCCGTGTCAATCGACATCCATGCAAGCAGAATCCCGGATGCCGGGCTCGGGATGGTCCTGATTTGTCAGGACGTTCGGCGGAGCCCCTCCGAAAACGCACAGCGGAAATGATCAGAACGAAGACCGCTTCAACGTGGGGAGGCACTGCGGTATCTCTCGACTTCGACGCCGGCGCGGGACACGGCGCCCCGTTCCCCCGGTCCCGAGGTGATTCCATGGACATCGCCACCAACCGCATCGGCAAGCTGGCCATGATCGCGGCCATGTCGAGCGACGACGAGGAAATCAGGATCAAGGAGCAGGTCGCCGCGGACCACCGGGTCAGGCTGACCGTGACCTATGTCAGCGGCCGCAAGGGCGACATCGAGCGGGTGTTCGTCCGCTCGCTGATCGGCGCCGCGCTCAAGGCCGACACCGTCCAGGAGCGGGCCGGCGCCATCCACGCGGTGATCCACGCCGGGCTGGAGGCGTGGCACGGGCTGACGAACGCGGTCGTCGACAGCTCGAGCCTGAAGATCAAGGTGGCGATCGTCTCCGACGGCAAGTGGGTGGCGATCGCCGCCTACGGCGATTCCGCCATGCACCAGCTCACCAATCACGAGCGGATCGGCCTCGGCGTCATGCATCTGTGACGGCGGTCCGGCCGGGATCCGCCGTCGACGGAGCCGGCCGGACCGGCCCGTTCAGCCGGCGCCGCGGCGGCTCGCGCGTACCGCCATCAGCCGCGCGTCGTCGGGGAGCGGCCGCACCGCGTCGCGGCGGGCGAGCTTGTCCAGCCACCAGCCGTGATAGTCGGCGATGGTCTGCACCTCGGTCTCCTCGTGGTCGACGCCGACGCCGACCTCGAAATAGGCGTCCAGATTGAGGAGGTCCGGCCGCGGCAGCGCTCCGTTTCGGTAGTCGTTCCACATCCGGCCGTAGAGATCCTCGAGCCCGCGCACCAGCCCGGGCGTGTCGAACAGCGTGCAGGTGTCGCGTCCGGCCAGGATGCGCTCGCGCAGGGCGGCCAGCCGGGCGCGGTCGCGGCCGAGCGCGATGCCCTGCGCGACGAAGCTCTCCGCCGACTCGCAGACGAGCTCCGGAACCCCGGCGGCCCGGATCAGGCTGCCGCAGACCCGCGACGCGAAGGACCGGCCCGCGCAGGTCAGCACCGGCACGCCCATCCACAGCGCGTCGGAGGCCGTCGTGTGGGCGCCGTAGGGCGTCGAGTCGAGGAACAGGTCGGCGAGCGGGTAGCGCGCCATGTGCTCGGGATTGGCCATCTTGGCGGCGAAGACGAGCCGCTCCGGCGCGATGCCGCGGCTCTTGGCGTAGGACCGCAGCCGCTCGTGGACGGCCTCGCTGCCGCTGAGCAGCCACAGCACGCTGCCCGGCACGCCGCCGAGGATGGCCAACCAGCGGTCGAAGGTGAAGCGCGTCAGCTTGTGGGTGCCGTTGAACGAGCAGAACACCGTGCCGTCCCCGGGCAGGCCCATCTCGGCCCGCGTCGGCGTCTTCTCGGCGATCACGCGCTTGCGGTTGTTCGGCTGATAGCAGGGCAGCCGCAGCACCTTCTCCGTGTAGTAGAGCTCGTGACTCTCCGGAATCACGAAGTCGTCGGCGACGATGTAGTGGTGATACGGGCTCGCCATGGTGCCGGGATAGCCGAGCCAGTTGACGATCACGGGTGCCGGCCGGGCCGCGAACAGGCGGGTGCGGGCGTCCCGCGTGTAGCCGTTGACGTCGACCAGAATCTGGATGCCGTCGTCGGCGATCCGCCGGGCCGCGCTCGCGTCGTCCATCTGGCTGATCGAGACGAACTGGTCGGCGGTCGCCTTGTAGTGCTCGTGCAGCGGATCGGCGGCCGGCACGCCGCAGTAATAGGCGAACACCTCGACCCTGGACCGGTCGTGCAGGCCGAACACCTCGGCCATCAGATGGCCGACCGCGTGCTCGCGCAGATCCGAGGACACGTAGCCGATCCGCAGCGGGCCCTCCGCCGCGCGGGCGCGCGGCCAGTCCTCGATCACCACCGGGGGCATGCCGACGTCGGTCTTGTTGTAGTGCCAGGCGCCGGCGAGATGGAAGATCGGGTCGTCCGTGTAGGCGGCCGCCGACAGTGGCGACATGCCGCGCGCCAGCGTCTCGCGGCCGACCCGCTCCCACGGCACGATCACGGGCCACTCGCACTGGCGCTGCCGCGCCGCGACGTAGTGCTGCGCCACCTCGCGCTGGTGCGGGTCGATGTCGAGGCTCTGCCGCAGCACGTCCTCGGCCGCCGCGTCCTGATTGACCGCCTCGAGGGCGCGCGCGGCCTGGTTCAGCGCGGTCGTCTTGTAGGAGACGTTGGTGCCGGTGATCACGCCGAGCTTCTCGGTGACGGCGAGCCACTGCCCGACCGCGTCGCCGATCGCGCCGGAACGCTCGTGGATGCGGCCGAAATTGATGTAGGCCGGCATGAAGTCCGGGTTGAGCGAGATCGCCCGGCGCAGGCACTCGCCGGCCTGGACCAGATTGCCGGACTCGGTCAGCAGCACCGAGTAGTTGAACAGCACGGCATAGAGCAGCGTGTCGTCCGGATTGTCCTGGATCCAGCCGGCGTAGAGGCTCTCGGCGGCCCGATGCTGGCCGGTCTGCTTGAGGGTCTCGGCCGCCCGGATGAGGTCCATCACCCCGAAGGCCGCGCCGGGCACGGGAACGACGGAAGCGGCGGCGAGCGTGTCGGTCATGTCATGTCTCTCCGGACTGGACGCGGCGCCGGCCGCGCGTCGACACAGGGCGGAAACAAATCACCGATTTCGGACGCCTGATGTTTCGGACCGTGACGGCGAAGTTTCCGTCGCGTCGGAAACCGGGCCGGCGGGCGGCGGATCCGGCGAGCGGAGGCATCGGGTCTCTCAGGTCAGGGCGGCGTTCAGGGCGGCGAGCTGCTCCTCGGACATGCTCGCTAGTTGAGTCGTGGTCAGCGCGTCAATTTGCGTCGCGTTGAACGCCTCGATCTGCTCGAGCGAGAGCTGGTCGAAGAACGTCTCGCCGAGCAGCGCCATCGTCGTCGTGGTCAGGCCGCTGAGCTGGACGGCGGAGAGCTGCGAGACCGTCGTCTGGTCGAGGCTGGTGAGGGCCAGTGCCGAGATGCCGGCGATCTGGGTCGAGGTGAGCGTCGCGAACTGCGCCTCGCTCAGCGACTCGAGCTCCGTCACGGTCAGCGAGCCGACCTGGGTCTCGGTCAGCGAGGCGATCTGGGTGGTGGAGAGCGCCGCGAGCTGCTCGTCCGAGAGCACCCGCAGCTGCATGCGCACCAGGCCGGCGAGCTGGGTCACGCTCAGGGCCTCGATGTCGGTCGTGTCGAGCCAGCCGATCGCCGTCGTGGTGAGCGAGCCGATCTGGGTGGAGGTCAGGCCGCTGATCTGGGTCACGGTGAGCGCGTCGATCTGCTCCTCGGTGAGACCCGTGATCGCCACGGCGGACAGCCAGCCGATGTCGCTCGCCGAGAGCTCGGCGATCTGGGTGGTGGTGAGCGCCGACACCTGCGCGGCGGTGAGGCCGCTGATCGCCGTCGAGGTGAGCTGGTCGATCTGGGTGGTGGTCAGGCCGGCGACCTGGGTGGTGGTGAGCCCGGCGATGCCGGAGGCCGAGATGGCGGAGAACTGGGTCGTGGTCAGCGCCGCGAACTGCGTCGTGGTGAGCCCGGCGATGGCCGTGCTGGTCAGCGACGCCACCTCGGTCGCGGTCAGGGCGCCGAGCTGGGTGGTCGTCAGGTCGGCGATCTGGGTCGCGGTGAGGCCGGCGATGCCGGTGGTCGACAGGCTGGCGATCTGGGTGGTGGTCAGCGCCGCGATCTGGGTGTCGGTCAGGGCCCCGACCTGGGTCGAGGTGAGGCCGGCCATCTCGGTCGCCGTCAGGAGGCCGATCTGGGTGGTGGACAGGGCGGCGACCTGGGTCGCGGTGAGGGCCGAGACCTGGGTGGTGGTCAGGCTCTTGAACTGCGTGTCGGTGAGCGCGGCGAGCTCGGTCGCCGTCAGGCTGGTGATCGCCGTGGTGGAGAGCGCGCCGATCTGGGTGGTGGTCAGCGACTCGAGCTGGGTGGTGGTCAGCGCCGCGATCTGCTCCGCCGTCAGGCCGCCGATGCCGGTCTTCGACAGGCTGGCGAGCTGGGTCGTCGTCAGCGCGGCGAGCTGCGCCGTGCTCAGCGCCGCGACGCCGGTGTCGGTGAGGCCGGCGAGCTGCGTCGTCGTCAGGGTACCGAGCTCGGCCGTGGTCAGCGCCGCGACCTGGCCGGTGGTGAGCGCGCCGATCTGGGTCGCCGTCAGGCTGGTGAGCTGCGTGGTGGTGAAGGCGGCGATCTCGGTGGTCGTCAGCCCCTTCACGGCCGTGGTGGTCAGGTTGGCGATCTGGGTGGTGGTCAGCGCCGCGATCTGGGTGGTCGAGAGGCTCGCGACCTGGGTCGAGTCGAAGCCGGCGATCGCCGTGGTGCCGAGGGCCGCGATCTGCTTGGTGCCGAGCGCGGCGATCTGGTCCGCCGTCAGGGCCCCGACCTCGGTCCGGGTCAGGCCGGCGAGCTGGGTCGTGGTCAGCGCCGCCACCTGGCTGGTCGACAGGCCCGCCACCTGGGTGGTGGTCAGGCTGCCGATCTGGGTCGCGGTGAGGGCGGCGAACTGGCCGGTGGTCAGCCCGGCGAGCGCGGTCGCGGTCAGGCCGGCGATGGCCGAGGTCGACAGGGCGGCGACCTGCGTGGTGTCGAGCCCGGCGAGCTGGGTCGCCGACAGCGCCGCCACCTGGGTCGAGGTGAGCCCGGCGACCGCCGTGGTGCCGAGCTGGTCGAACTGCGTCTCGGTCAGCCAGGCGAGCTGGGTCGTCGTCAGGGCGCCGACCTGGGTCGAGGTCAGCGCGGCGAGCTGGCGGGTGGTCAGCACCTCGAACTCGTCCGCGGTGAGGCCGCGGATGCCGGTGGTCGAGAGGCCGGCGATCTGGGTCGTGGTCAGGGCGCCGAGCTGCGTCGTGGTCAGCGACGCCACCTGGGTCTCGGTGAGGCCGGCGATCGCCGTCACGCTCAGGCCCGCCACCTGCCTGGTGGTCAGCGCGCCGAGCTGGGTGACGGTCAGGGCGCCGAGCTCGGTCGCGGTCAGCCCCTTGAGCTGCGTCGTCGTCAGCGACGCGATCTGGGTCTCGGAGAGGCTGCGGATCTGCGTGGTGGTGAAGTTGGCGATCTCGGTCGCCGTCAGGGCGCCGAGCTGGGTGGTCGAGAGCGCGGCGATCTCGGTGGTGGTCAGCCCCTGCACGGCCGTCGTGGTGAGTGCCGCGATCTGCGTCGTGGTGAGGACGGCGAGCTGGGTGGTCGTCAGCGCCGCGATCTGGGTGCCGGTCAGGCCCTGCACGGCCGTGGTGCCGAGCGCCGCGATCTGGTCGACCGTCAGGGCGGCGATCTGGGTGACGTCGAGGGCGGCGATCTCGGACGAGGTCAGGGCGGCGACCTGGGTGGTCGACAGTGCGGCGATCTGGGCCTGGGTCAGGCCGTCGATCGCGGTCGTCGACAGCGCCGCCACCTGCGTGGTGGTCAGGCCGGCGAGCTGGGTCGTGGTCAGCGCCGCCAGCTGGGTGTCGGTCAGCCCGCCGACCTGGGTGGTGGTGAGAGCCGAGAGCTGCGCCGTCGACAGCGCCGCGATCTGGGCCGTGGTCAGGGCCGAGACCCCGGTCGCGGTGAGGCCGCGCAGCTGGGTGGTGGTCAGCGCCGCCAGCTGGGTCGCCGTCAGGGCGGCGACCTGGGTGGTCGACAGCGCGCCGAGCGCGGTCGCCGTCAGGCTGGCGAGCTGGGTGACGCTGAGGGCCTGGATCTCGCTGGTCGTCAGGCCGGCCGCGGCCGTGGTGGTGAGCGCCGCCAGCTGGGTGGTGGTCAGTGCCGCCAGCTGGGTGGTGTCGAGCGCCGCGATCTGGGTCGCCGACAGCGCCTTCACCTGGGTGGTGGTCAGCGCGGCGATCTGCTCGCCGGTCAGCGCCTCGATCTGGGTCTCGTCGAGCGACGCCACCTGCGTGGTGGTCAGCGCGGCGATCTGGGTGGTGGTGAACGCGGCGAGGTCGTCGGTCTCCAGCCCGTCGAGCCCGTCGGTCGCGAGCGCGGCGATCTGCGAGGCGGTCAGGAGCGCGAACTGGTCGGCGGTGAGCGCCTCGACCTGGGTGTCGGTCAGACCGGCGAGCTGCGTCGTCGTCAGCGCGGCCAGCTGGGTCGCCGACAGCGACTCGATCTCGGTGGTGGTCAGGCCGGCGATCGCCGTGGTGGTCAGGGCCGAGAACTGGGTGGTGCTCAGCGAGGCGAGCTGGGTCGTCGTCAGCGCCGCGACCTGGGTCGCGGTCAGGCCCTTGATCTCGGTCGTGGTGAGGGCGGCGAGCTGGGCCGTCGACAGCGCCGCGAGCTGGGTGTCCTTCAGGGCGGCGACCTGGGTCGCGGTCAGGGCGGCGACCTGGGCGGTGCCGAGCGACGCCACCACCGTGGTGGTCAGCGCCGCGACCGCCGAGGTCGACAGCGCCGCGAGCTGCGTCTCGTCGAACGCGGCGAGCTGCGTCGAGGTCAGCGCCTTCGCCTGGGTGGCGGTCAGGCCGGCGATCTGGGTGGACGCGAGCGCGGCGAGCTGGCTGGTCGAGAAGGCAGCGAGCTGAGTCGTGGAGAGATATCCGACCTCGGTCGCCGTCAGGCCGGCGAGCTGGCTGCTCTTCAGCGCCGCGATCTGGGTCACGGTCAGCGCCGTCACCTGGGTCTCGGAGAGCGCGGCGATCTGGGTCTTGGTGAGCGCCTGGATCTGAGTGGTGGACAGGGTGGCGACGCCGGTCGCCGTCATCCCCGCCAAAGCCGTCGTCGTGAGGGCGGACACCTGCGAGGCGCTCAGGCTCGCGACCTGGGTCGCGGTCAGCGCCTCGACCTGGACCGACCCGAGGCCCGCGATGGTCGTCGCCGTCAGGGCCTCGATCTGCGCCGTGGTGAGCGCCGCCACCTGGGTGGACGCGAGGCTGCCGACCTGGGTCGCGGTCAGCACCGCGACCTGCGAGGTGCCGAGCGCCGCGACCTGGGCGGCCGTGAGCCCGTCGAGCGACGTGGTCGCCAGCGCCGCCACCTGGGTGGTCGTCAGGGCGGCGATCTGGGTGGTCGAGAACGCCGCCATCTGGGATTCGAGCAGGCCGGCGATGGCGGTCTCGGTGATGGCGCGGAGCTGGGCCGTGCTCAGCGCCGCGATCTCGGTCGCGGTGAGGCCGCTCACCGCGTCGGACGACAGGGCGCCGATCTGGGTCGACGACAGGGCCGCGAGCTGCGTCGTCGTCAGGACGGCGACCTGCTCGGCCGTCATGCCCTTCAGCTCGGTGGTGGTCAGCGCGGCGAGCTGGGTCGCCGACAGCGCCCCGATCTGGGCCGTGGTCAGCGCCGCGAACTGGGTCGAGGTCAGGGCCGCGAGCTGCGTGGTGGTGAGCGACGCGAAGGCGTCGGCGTCGAGATCGCCCAGGCTGGTCGTCGCGAAGGCGGCGAGCTGGGTCGACGACAGCACGGCGAGCTGGGTCGCGGTGAGCGCCGCGATCTGGTCGGCGTCGAGCCCCTTGATCTGCGTGGTGGTCAGCGCGGCGACCTGCGCCGTGGTCAGCGCGGCCACCTGGGTGACGGTCAGGGCCCCGATCTCGGTCGAGGTCAGCCCCTTGAGCTGGGTCGTGGTGAGCGACGCGATCTGGGTCTCGGACAGCGCCGCGATCTGCGTGGTCTTCATCGCCCCGAGCTGGGTCGAGGTCAGGGCGGCGAGCTGGGTGTCGCTCAGCGAGGCGAGATCGGTCGTGCTGAGGCCGGTCACCGCCTTGGTCGACAGCGCGGCGATCTGGGCCTTGGAGAGGACGGCGAGCTGGGTGTCGTCGAGGGCCGCGACCTCGGTCGAGGTCAGCCCCTTGAGCGCGGTCGTGGTCAGGGCGGCGAGCTGGCTGGTGGTCAGCGCCGCGACCTGGGTGTCCTCGAGGCTGCCGAGCTGGGTGGAGGTGAGGGCGGCGAGCTGGGTCGTGGTCAGCGCCGCGATCGCCTCGGTGGTCAGGGCGGCGAGCGCCGTGGTCGACAGCGCGGCGACCTGGGTGGTGGTCAGCGCCGCGATCTGGGTGGTGGTGAGGGAAGCGGCGTCGGCCGTCTCCAGTCCCTTGACGGCGGTCGACGTCAGTGCCGCGATCTGGGTGGTCGACAGCGCCGCGAGCTGGGTCGAGGAGAGCGCCGCCACCTCGGTCGAGGTCAGCCCCCTGAGCTGCGTCGTGGTCAGGGCGGCGAGCTGGGTGGTGGTCAGCGCCGCGACCTGGGTGGTCGTCAGGGCGCCGAGCTCGGTCGAGGTCAGGCCGGCGAGCTGCGTCTCGGAGAGGGCGACGATCTGCTCGGTCGCGAGCCCCTTCACCTGGGTGGTGGTGAGCGCGGCGAGCTGGGTGCTCGACAGCACCGCGAGCTGCGTCGTCGTCAGGGCGCCGATCGCCGTGCTGGTGAGCCCCCTCATCTGGGTGGTGCTGAGGGCGGCGAGCTGGGTCTCGGTGAGCGCCGCCACCGTGGTGGTCGTGAGCGCCGCGATCTCGGCCGAGGTGAGCGCCGCGAACTGCCGGCTGCTCAGCGAGACGATCTGGGTCTGCGTGAGGCCGGCGATGCCGGTCGCGGTGATCGCCGCAATCTGGGTCGTCGCGAAGGCGGCGAGCTGCTCCAGCGAGAGCGCGGCGACGCCGGTGCCGGTGAAGCCCTTGATCTGGGTCGTGGTCAGCGCGGCGAGCTGGGTGGTGGTCAGCGCCGCGATCTGGGTGGTGTCGAGCGCCCCGATGCCGGTGCTGGTGAGGCCGCGGATCTGCGTCGTCGTCAGCGCCGCGAGCTGCTCCTCCGACAGCCAGTCGATCTGGGTCGTCGTCAGCCCGGTCAGCTCGGTCGAGGTCAGGGCGGCGAGCCGCGTGCCGGTGAGCGAATCGATCTGCTCCTCGGTCAGCCCCTTCACCTGGGCGGTGCTCAGCACCCCCAGCTGGGTCGCGGTGAGCGCCGCGAACTGCGTCTCGGCCAGCGTGCCGATCGTCGTGCTCGACAGCGCCTTGACCTGGGTCGTGGTCAGGCTGGCGATCTGGTCGGTCGACAGCGCCGAGACCGTGGTGGTGGTCAGCTTGGCGACCTGGGCGGCGGTCAGCGACTGCAGCTGCTTGGTGGTCAGCGCCGCGATCTGCTCCTCGGTCAGCCCGGCCATCGCGGTCGCCGTGACGGCGGCGATCTGGGTGGTGGCGAGCGCGGCGACCTGGCTGCTGGTCAGCGCCGCGATCTCGGTGCTGGTGAAGCTCCGGAGCTGGGTCGCGGTGAGGGCGCTCATCTGGGTGCCGGTGAGCGCCTGCAGCTGCTCGGTCGACAGCGCCGCGATCGCCGTCGCGGTGAGGCCCTTCACCTGGGTCGTGGTCAGCGCCGCGATCTGCTCGGTCGCCAGCAGCCCGATCTGGGTGGTGGTGAGGCCGGCGAGCTCGGTCTGGGTCAGCGCCGCGAGCCGCGTGCCGGTCAGCTCGGCGATCAGGTCCCCGGTGAGGCCCTTGATCTGGGTGCCCGTGAGGGCGGCGAGCTGGGTGGTGACGAGCCAGTCGAACTGGGTCGTGGTGAGCGCGCCGATCGCCGTGCTGGTCAGCCCGCGGAGCTGCGTGGTGTTGAGCAGCGCGATCTCGGTCGCGGTCAGCGCGTCGACCTGGTCGGCGGTCAGGCCGGACAGCTGGGTCGAGGTCAGCGCCGCGACCTGGGTGGCGGTCAGGCCAGCGATCTGGGTGTCGGTCAGCCCGGCCATCGCCGTCTTGGTCAGCATCGCGATCTGGGCCGCTGACAGCGACGCGACCTGGGTCTCGGTCAGCGCCGAGACCTCGGTGCTGGTCAGGGCCTTGATCTGCGTCGTGGTGAGGGCGGCCAGGACGGTGGTCGACAGGGCCGCGATCTGGTCCTCCGACAGCGCGCCGACGGCGGCGGCGCTCAGGCCCGCCGCCTGGGTGGCGGTGAGGGCGGCGATCTGCGCGGTCGAGAGATAGGCGATCTGGGTCGCCGTGATCCCGGCCAGCGTGGTGGTCGTCAGCGCCGCGAGCCGGTCGCCGGTCAGCGTCTCCAGCTGGTCGCCGGTGAGCCCCTTCACCTGGGTCGACGACAGCCTGGCGAGCTGGGTGGTGGTGAGGGCGGAGAACTGCTCGACGCTGAGCGAGCCGAGATCCGTCGAGGTCAGGCCGGCGAGCTGGGTCGACGTCAGCGACGCGATCTCGGTGGTGGTCAGGGCGCCGAGCGCCGTCGCCGTCAGGGCGTTGAGCTGCGCCGCCGTCATCGCGGCGATCTGGGTGCTGTCGAGCGCGGCCACCTGCTCGGCGCTCAGTGCCGCGATCGCCGTGGCCGAAAGCGCCGCCACCTGGGTCGCGGTCAGCAGGGCCAGCGTGGATTCGGACAGCGAGGCGGCCTGGGTCGAGGTCAGTCCGCCGAGCTGCGTCGCGGTCAGGCTCGCGATCTGGGTCGTGCTCAGCGCCGCGAGCTGCTCCTCGGTCAGCGCCGCGGTGCCGACGGCCGTCAGGCCGGCGAGCTGCGTGGTGGTCAGGGCGGCGATCTGGTCGGTCGACAGCGAGGCGATCTGGGTGCGGGTGAGGCCGGCGATCTGGGTCGAGGTCAGCGCCGCGAACTGCTCGTCGCTCAGCGCCGCGAGCTGGTCGACCGTGAGGCCCTTCACCTGCGACGCCGTAAGCGCCTCGATCTGCGTCGTGCCGAGCGCCGCCAGCTGGGTGGTGGTCAGGCTGGCGAGGCCGGTGGCGGAGAGGCCCTTGATCTGGGTCGTGGTCAGGGCGGCGAGCTGGTCCGGGCTCAGCCCGTCGAGTGCCGTGGTGGTGAGGGCGGCGAGCTGGACCGCCGTCAGGCCGGCGAGCTGGGTGGCGTCGAGCGCCTCCAGCTGGGTCGAGTCGAAGCCTTTGACGGCGGACGAGGTGAGGGCGGCGACCTGGGTCGCCGACAGGGCGGCGATCTGGGTGAGGTCGAGCGAGGCGACCTGGGTCGAGGTCAGGCCCTTGATCTGGGTGGCCGAGAGGCTGGCGAGCTGCTCGGTGGTCAGCGCGTCGAGCTGGGTGGTCTTGAGACAGGAGATGTCGGTCGAGGTCAGCTTCGAGAGCTGGGCCGTCGTCAGCTCCTCGATCTGGGTCGTGGAGAGGACGGCGAGCTGGGTCTTGGTCAGCGCGTCGAGCTGGGTGGCGCTCAGCGAGGCGAGCTGGGTGCCGGTGAGCGAGGCGATCAGCGTGGTGGTCAGCGCCGCCACCTGCTTGGTGGTCAGCGCGGCGATCTGCGCCTCGGTCATGTCCTCGAACTGGTCGAGGGTGAGGGCGGCGATCTGGGTGGTGGTCAGGCCGGCGACCTGGGTGGTCGTCAGCGCGGCGACGTCCTCGTCGTCGAAGGCCTGGACCTGGGCGGCGCTCAGCACCGCGAGCTGGGTGACCGAGAAGGAGAGCTGGTCGGGCTCGAGCGCCGTGATCTGCGAGGTGGTCAGCGCCTTCATCTGGGTGGTCGAGAGCCCGGCCAGCTGGGTCTCGCTCAGCCAGGTGATCTCGGTGGTCGTGAAGGCGGCGATCTGGGTCGCGCTCAGGCCGTCGATGTCGGCATCGGTCAGCGACTCGACCTCGGACTCGGTCATGCTCGCGATCTGCGTGACCGTGTAGGACGAGTATCCCGAGACGGACGAAATCGTGCTCACCTGCCCTCACCACGACGCTGCGGAGGGCCGACCGGCGCGTGACGCGCCTGACCGAAGATCCAGGTCTGCCCTTGGGCTTATACGGGCGACGCGGCCGCTCCGGATCGGCAAATTTTGCCGATTTACAAGTAATTTCTGTGACTTGGGAGGAAAAACATGCCTCCCGGAGACGCTCGCCCGGACCGCCGCGGCGTCGGGTCCCCCGCCGTCCGACCCTGGCCGGGCCGGCCGGCGGCGCAGAACGATTGGCCCGGCACCGGCGCGGGCCTATAACGCCCGAGGGGCGGCCTGCACGAGGAGTCCGGCGTGTCCGCGAAGCTGCGCATCCTGCTCGCCGACGATCACCCGGTCGTGCTCGCCGGCATCAAGGCGCTGCTCGTCGCCGAGCCGGGCCTGGAGATCGTCGGCGAGGCCCGCAACGGCCGCACGGCGGTCAAGCTGGCGATCGAGCTCGCGCCCGACATCGCCGTCATCGACCTGTCGATGCCCGGTCTCACCGGCATCGAGGTCGCACGCGACATCCACGACGCGTGTCCGAGCTGCAAGGTCCTCGCCCTCACGGTGCACGAAGACGGAGCCTATCTGCGCCAGCTGCTCGAGGTGGGCGGGGTCGGGTACGTGCTCAAGCGGTCGGCCAGCGAGGAGCTGCTGCGGGCGATCTCGGTCGCCGCGGACGGCGGCGTCTACCTCGATCCGGCGATCCGCACCCGCCTCGCCGGCCAGGGCGTGGCGCGGCCGGCGAGCCCCGAGGGCCCCGCCGAGCCGGATCTGAGCGAGCGGGAAATCCGGGTGCTCCGGCTGACCGCGGCCGGCTACAGCAACAAGACGATCGCCGACAAGCTCCGGATCGCCGTGAAGACGGTCGAGACCTACAAGGCCCGCGCCATGGGCAAGCTCGGCTTCCACTCGCGGGTCGAGATCGTGCGGTACGCCCTCGGCAAGAACTGGCTGGCCGAGGAGTGAGCGGGGCGCGGCACGGCCGGACCCCGCGGCCGGGCGGCATCAGCCGGATGGACGCGGCGTCCGGGCCGGCATAATCATGGCGGCGCAGTTGTCGCAACGGGCCCTCTGAAGGAACCCCATGCAGGACGGTCGTGTCCCGGTCGAGCCGGACGGCTCCGGCGTCGTGGACCTCACGAGTTGCGACCGCGAGCCCATCCACGTTCCGGGCGCCATCCAGCCGCACGGCCTGCTGTTCGCCTGCGCCGAGGGCGACTTCCGGATCATCAGCGTCAGCGCCAACCTGCCGGCGCTGCTCGACCTCGATCCGAAGGACGTGGTCGACCGGCCGATCGAGGTGACCTTCGACGAGGCGAGCCTGGGGCGCTTCCGCCTCGCGCTGCGGCAGAGCGAGGGGCCGTCCGGCGTCCCGATCCTCATGCAGTTCCGCGGCGGCGGCGGTGCCGGCCTCGACAGCGTCGTGCACCGGCACGACGGCCTGGTGTTCCTGGAGTTCGAGCCGCGCGGCGACGAGAGCGAGGGCGCGCACGCCTTCTTCCGCCGCACCAGCGGGGCGATCCGTCGCCTGCAGGCGGCCCGCACGCTGGCCGACGCCTGCGCGGCGGCGGCCCGCGAGGTCCGCAACATCACCGGCTTCGACCGCGTGAAGGTCTATCGCTTCGCCTCCGACTTCAGTGGCGAGGTCATCGCGGAGAGCCGCGACGACGGAATCGAGTCCTTCCTCGGGCTGCACTTCCCGCCGTCCGACATCCCGGCCCAGGCGCGGGCGCTCTACACCCTCAACCCGATCCGGATCATCCCGGACATCGACTACCGTCCCACCCCGATGGTACCGAACCGCCATCCCACGACCGGGCGGCCGATCGACCTGAGCTTCGCGGTGCTGCGCAGCGTCTCGCCGATCCATCTCGAATACATGCGCAACATGGGCATTCGCGGCACCATGTCGATCTCGATCCTGCGCGGCGACCGGCTGTGGGGCCTGATCGCCTGCCACAACCGGCTGCCGCGCCATGTCGGACACGACGCGCGCCAAGCCTGCGAGATGGTCGCACAGGTGCTGGCCTGGCAGATCGGCGTGATGGAGGAGGACGCCGTCACCCGCCACAGCCTCAAGGGAAAGGCGATCCAGCGCCGCCTGCTCAGCGACATCGAGGAGCTGCGCGACCACCGGGCCGGACTGATCGGCAACAGCGAGGCGCTGCTCGACCTGATGGGCGCCTCCGGCCTCTGCCTGTACGGGCGCGACGGCGTCACGACGATCGGCCGGACGCCGCCGATCGCCGCGATCGAGCGGATCGTCAACTGGACGATCCGGGCCGACGGCGCCGAGCTGTTCCAGACCGACCGCCTGCCGCTGCTGTTCCCCGAGGCCGCGGAGTACGCCGACGTCGCCTCGGGCGTGCTCGCCGTCCCGCTGTCGCGTTCGCCGCCGCGCCGGGTGATGCTGTGGTTCCGCCCGGAGGTCACCCAGACGGTGCGGTGGGGCGGCAACCCGGAGAAGCCGGTCGAGCCGGGCCCCGACGGCGGTCGCCTGCAGCCACGGAAATCCTTCGCGGCCTGGACCGAGGAGTCGCGGGGACGGGCCGTCCCGTGGCTGCCGCACGAGATCGTCGCCGCGGTCGAGCTGCGCGAGCTCGTCATCGACGTGATCCTGCGCAAGGCCGAGGAGCTGGAGAGCGTCAACGTCCAGCTCGCCCGCAGCAACGAGGAGCTCGAATCCTTCGCCTATGTGGCGTCGCACGATCTCAAGGAGCCGCTGCGGCACATCGAGGCCTTCGCCGGCCTGCTCGGCGAGACGATCCGCGGAACCGGGGACGCGCGGCTCGGCGCCATGGTCGGAGGGATCGAGAGCTCGTCGCGGCGCCTGCGCAACCTGATCAACGACCTCGCCGAGTTCTCCCGGCTAGGCCGGCACGCCCAGCCGCTCGCCCCGGCCGCCCTCGACGAGATCGTCCGCGAGGTGATGGACGACATGCGGCAGCGGATCGAGGAATCCCGGGCGACGGTCTCCTGCGAGCCCCTGCCCACCGTCGAATGCGACCGCAACCAGATGCGCCAGGTGCTGCAGAACCTGCTGTCGAACGCCCTGAAGTACCGGCATCCGGGCCGCCCCTGCGAGATCCGGATCTTCGCCCGGACCGACACGGTCGGCGAGCACCGCGATGCCGACGCGGACGCCTTCGTCCGCGTGTTCGTCGCCGACAACGGCATCGGATTCGACCCGAAATACGCCGAGCAGGTGTTCGAGCCGTTCCAGCGCCTGCACGGCCCCGACGAGTACGAAGGCAGCGGCATCGGCCTCGCGATCTGCCGCAAGATCATCCAGCGGCACGGCGGCAAGGTCGGGGTCGAGGCGGCCCCCGACGAGGGCGCGACCTTCTGGTTCTCGCTGCCGCTGCCCGCCGGGCGGGACGGACCGTCCGCCCCGCCGGCCATGACGTCAGGCGTCGACTAGGTGCGACCATGGGCGAGCATGCTGTTCCCGACGACGATGCGCCAGCCGTCGACCTGACGAGCTGCGACCGCGAGCCGATCCACATCCCGGGCCGCATCCAGCCGCACGGCGTCCTGCTGGCCTTCGTCGAGCCGGCGCTCCGCCCCGTGTCGGTCAGCGCCAATGTCGAGACGTTCGCCGGCCTGCCGGTGAACGCCGTGCTCGGCGCGCCGCTCGCGGCCTGCATGACCGGGCCGAGCATCGCCCGCCTGGAGGCCGTGCTCGCCGGCGACGATCCCGCCGCCGCGAACCCGATCGCCATCACGCTGCGCGCCGCGGACGGCGCGCGCGAGGTCGACGGCATCCTGCACCGCCACGACGGGCTCGCCATCCTGGAGCTCGAGCCGCGCGGCGAGGACCCCCGCCCGTCGAGCGCCTTCTTCCGCGGCATCCGGGCGGCGATCCGGCGGCTGCAGACCGCCGCCGACCTTCCGCAGGTCTGCGCCATCGCGGCCCAGGAGGTGCGGCGGATCACCGGATTCGACCGGGTGAAGATCTATCGCTTCGCCGCGGACTGGACCGGCCAGGTGATCGCCGAGGATCGCGGCGGCGGCATCCCGTCGCTCTACGACTTCCACTTCCCGGCGTCCGACATCCCGGCCCAGTCGCGGGCGCTGTACACGGTCAACCCGGTGCGGATCATCCCCGACATCGGTTACACGCCGGCGCCGCTGGTGCCCGACCGCAACCCGCTCACCGGCGGACCGATCGATCTCAGCTTCTCGGTGCTCCGCAGCGTCTCGCCGGTCCATGTCGAGTACATGGTCAACATGGCGGTGCACGGCGCCATGTCGGTGTCGATCGTGCGCGAGGGGCGGCTGTGGGGCCTGATCTCGTGCCACCACACGCTGCCGCGCTTCGTCGCCTACGAGGTCCGGCAGGCCTGCGAGCTGATCGCCCAGGTGCTGACCTGGCAGATCGCGGTGCTCGAGGAGGCGGCGATCGTCCGCCACAGCGTGCGGGTGCGGGCCGTCCAGCAGCGCCTCCTGCACGGGCTCGGCAGCAGGCGGGACGTGAATGCCGGTCTCGTCCGCGGCGGCGACGAGATGCTGTCGCTGATGGACGCGGCCGGGTTCGCGCTGTCGGGCTTCGACGGCGTCACCACCTATGGCCGCACGCTCTCCGAGCCGGAGATCACGGCGCTGGTGGGCTGGCTGTCGCGCAGCGACTCGCGCGACGTGTTCCAGACCGACTGCCTCGGCGCCGCCGTCCCGGCCATCGCCGCCGATCCCGCGCGGGTGAGCGGCGTCCTGGCCGTCCCGCTCGGCCGCGCCTCGACCTACTACATGCTCTGGTTCCGGCCGGAGGTGGCGGAGACGGTCACCTGGGGCGGCGATCCGCACAAGCCGGTGCGCATCGGGCCGCTCGGAGAGCGGCTGCAGACGCGCGCCTCGTTCGACGCCTGGCGCGAGGTGGTGCGCGGCCGGTCGCGTCCGTGGCAGCCGCACGAGATCGTCGCCGCGATCGACATCCGCGATCTCGTCGTCGACGTCATCCTCAGCAAGGCCGAGGAGCTCGAGGGGGTGAACCGCCAGCTCGCCCGCAGCAACGACGAGCTCGAGTCGTTCGCCTATGTCGCGTCGCACGACCTCAAGGAGCCGCTGCGCCACATCGAGGCCTTCGCCGGGCTGCTGAAGGAGTCGCTGCCGAAGGATCCGGACGGACGGCTCGGCGCCATGGTGGGCGGCATCGAGACCTCGTCGCGGCGGCTGCGGGCGCTCATCAACGACCTCGCCGAGTACTCCCGGGTCGGACGGCAGGCGCGGCCGCTGGCCGCCGTGCCGCTCGACGAGGTGCTGGCCGACGTGCTGGCCGACCTGCGGCCGGTGCTGGAGGAGACCGGGGCGAGCGTCTCGGCGGTGAGCCTGCCGGTGGTGATGTGCGATCGCAGCCAGATCCGGCAGGTGCTGCAGAACCTGATCTCCAACGCCGTCAAGTATCGCCACCCGGACCGCACGCCGGCGGTCGCGGTGCGTGGCACGGTGGAGACCGGCCCGACCGGCGAGGCGGAGCGGCCGGCGGGCGCCGAGCCCGGCCGCCACGTGCGGATCACCATCGCGGACAACGGCATCGGCTTCGACGAGAAGTATCGCGAGCAGATCTTCGAGCCGTTCCAGCGGCTGCACGGCCCCGACGAATACGAGGGCACCGGCATCGGGCTCGCCATCTGCCGCAAGATCGTGCAGCGCCACGGCGGATCGATCTCGGCCACCAGCACCGCCGACACCGGCGCGACGTTCACCTTCACGCTGCCGATGCGCAGCCTCGACGACGGAGACCGAGCGTGACGACCCGCGAGGCCGCATCCCCGACCGTGCTGGTCGCCGAGGACCACAACCACGACAAGTTCATCCTGCAGGAGGTCTTCTCGCGCGCCGGCATCCGGGCCGATCTACGCTTCGTCAGCGACGGCGAGCAGATGCTCGACTATCTCTACCGGCGCGGCGCCTTCGCGGCGCCCGGTACCGCTCCGCCGCCGAGCCTGGTCCTGCTCGACCTCAACATGCCGCGGCTCGACGGCCGCAAGGTGATCCGCTTCGTGCGGGCCGACGAGACTCTCCGGCACCTGCCGGTGATCGCGCTGTCGACCTCGGAAAGCCCGAAGCACATCACCGAAGCCTACGCGATCGGCATCAACGCCTATCTGATCAAGCCCGCCAACATCCCCGACTACGTCGCCAAGATCTCCTCGCTCTGGGACTTCTGGATGTCGGCCGCGTCGCTCCCGTCCATGGAGGTCCGGCCGTGAGCGTCTCGACGCGGGCCATGCTGGTCGACGACGCCGAGATCGAGTTCCTGACGCTCGAACGCATGCTGCGCCGGCTGCCGGGGCCGAAGCGCGAGCTCGACTGGGTTCCGAACTACACGGCCGGGCTCGCCGCCATGGAGCGGGGCGAGCACGACATCTATTTCGTCGACATCCGGCTCGGACCGGACAGCGGCCTCGGCCTCATTCGCGAGGCCCGCAGGCGCGGCGTCCTGACGCCGATGATCGTCATGACCGGCTTCGGCAGCGACGAGGTGGATCGCGCCGCCACCGAAGCGGGCGCCAACGACTATCTGGTCAAGGGCGAGTTCGACCACGTGCTGCTGGAGCGTACGATCCGCTACGCCGAGCGCAACGCCCGCGACCTCGTCGAGCTCGACCGCCGCCTGGCGGAGAGCGAGGCGGCCCGGCGCGAGCTGAAGATCCAGACCGAGCGCCGGGCGCGCGCCGAGGCCGAGCTGTCCGAGGTCCTGCGCCGGATCGTCGGCGACCAGGAGACCGAGCGGCGGCGCGTCGCGCGCGAGCTGCACGACAGTCTCGGCCAGTCGCTCACGCTGCTGCAGCTCGGCCTCGACGCGATGGCGCGGACGCTCGCCGGCGGCGGCGACGTGCGCCGCGAGATCGGCTCGCTCAAGGATCTCAGCGTCCGCATCAGCGAGGAGGTGAACCGGCTCGCCTGGGAGCTCCGGCCGACGGCGCTCGACGATCTCGGCCTGCAGGAGGCGATCCGGCAGGTGCCGGCCGACTGGCAGTCGCGCTGCTCGCTCGCCTTCGAGACGCATCTCGCGCTCGACCGGCGGCTTCCGCCCGAGGTGGAGAGCGCCCTCTACCGCGTCCTGCAGGAGGCGATCACCAACGTCGTCCGCCATGCCGGCGCCAGCCGGATCGGGATCATCCTCGACGGGGCCGCCGACGCGGTCCGCCTGATCGTCGAGGACGACGGATGCGGATTCCCGGCCGACGACGCGGCGGCGGCGGACGCGCCGTCGCGGCGCCTCGGCCTGCTCGGGATGCGCGAGCGCCTGTCCTCGGTCGGCGGGTCGCTGGAGATCGAATCGAGCCGCGGCCGCGGCACCACGCTGTTCGCCCGCGTCCCGCTCCGGACCTGACCGGCCGCATCGGGCCCGGCATAGTCCTTCGGGACAGGATCCTCATCCCCGGGATGTAGGGGCCAAAGCCCCTACATCCGTCTGCCCCGTGTCCCTATGGTCGTCCGACACGCGGATGCAGGTGCCGGTCTCGCGTTCCGGTACCCGCTCCGGCGTCTCCCGGAGCAGGACATGGGTGGGGTCGCGCGAGTCCGGTGGACTCCAGAAACGCTGATCGTCGGCATCGCCGTGGTGATGCCCGACGGGACGCTGCGCGACCAGAACGCGGCGTGGCGATCGATGGACCGCCCGCGCGATCGCGGCGATCCGGCGATCGACCGCGACTCCGAGTTCCTGCGGACCGTCTGGATCGACCAGGCGCGGCACTTCCACGAGGTGATCGCCGGTCGATGCAAGCTGTTCACCTGCCTGGCGGAGGATCGGACCTCGGAGGGCCGGACCCTGCTCGTCGCGATGCCCCGCGGAGCGGAGCCCCCCCACCCGCTGACCCTGCTCCGGCTGAGCATGGCGGGCCTGCTCCCGATCGATCCGATCGGCGCCGAATCGGCGACGGCGAGCATCCCGGAGCCGCGGTTCGTGATGGACCTGATCGTCCGGACCATCGAGCAGACGATCCGGACCGCCATCTCGTCCCGTCCGGCCGTGGCGGAGGACCGCGTCTCGTCCGGTGTCGCGGACGGCACCGCGGTCGACGACGCCCACACGGCGATCCTGCGGTTCCTGACCCCGCGTCAGCGCGAGATTCTCCGCCTCATGGGGATCGGACGGTCCAATGCCGAGATCGCCGCCGAGCTCGGCATCTCGATGAACACGGTCAAGCTCCACGTCTCCGCGATTCTCCGCCGGCTCGACCTCGGAAACCGGATGCAGGCGATCGCGATCGGCGCCCGCATCTGCGACCGCCGCCTCGGCGACTCGTGACCGAATCGAACGGCGCGGGCCGGCATGCTGGATGCCGCCGCCCCCCGGCCCCGGCGTCTGCGCCGCCCGGACTTCGTGTCCCACGCCGAAATTTTAGAGGAATGGCGGTCCCGACAGGACTCGAACCTGTGACCTTCGGTTTAGGAAACCGCTGCTCTATCCGGCTGAGCTACGGGACCGACGGGACCCGACTAGCATAATCCTCGGCGACGTGCATCCTGTCGGCGGGGCGGCAGACCGGCGATGCCCGTCCGGTGCCGCCGTCCGCTCCCGCTGCGGCCATGGCACCTCTCCGGTCCCGCTCCCGACGGCGCGCCGTCCTGACGGCCGCGCTGCTCGCCGTGACGGCCCTGCCCGGATCGCCCGGCCCCGCGGCGGCACAGCCGGCCGGCGGGACGCCACCGCCCGGGGCCTCCATCGCACGCTCCGCCACCGCTGCGCCCGGGCCGCCCGCACCCGCCGCCCTGTCCTGCCCGCTCCGCACCGTCGCGACCGCTCTGGTCGCCGCGGTGCCGGACGGCCGGACGCTGCGGCTCGCCGACGGCCGCGAGGCCGTGCTGGCCGGGATCGAGGTGGCGCCGGCCGCCTCGGCCGCCGGGGCGGCGTCCCGCGACGCGCTCGCCGCGCTGGTCGCCGGACGCGAGGTCGACCTGCGGCAGGGCGTGCCCCTGCCCGACCGCTGGGGCCGCCTCGCCGCCTGGGCGAGCGTCGAGGAGGGCGCCCGCTCGCTCCAGCTCGTCCTGCTGGCGCAGGGACACGCCCGGGTGGCGGCCCGGGTCGAGGACCAGGCCTGCATGCCCGCCCTGCGGGCGGCCGAGCGGGCCGCCCGCGCCGCCCTTCTTGGCCTGTGGTCGGACCCCGTCTATGCTGTGCTCGCGGCCGAGCGGCCGGCCGAGATCCTGAAGCGGCGCGGAGAGTTCGCCGTGGTGGCCGGCCGCGTCGATTCGGTGCGCGAGAGCGGCGCCACCATCTACGTGAACTTCGGCCGCCGCTGGTCCGAGGCGTTCGCCGCCACGATCCCCAAGAGGATCGAGCGGGCGCTCGCCGCGGCCGGGCTCGATCCCGGGCGGCTCGCCGGCCGCCGGATCGAGGTGAGGGGAGTGGTCGAGCAGCGGGGTGGGCCGCGGATCGAGATCCTGCGGGCCGAGCAGCTCACGGTCGGGGGACGGCCGGACGAGACCCGCTGAGCGCGGCAGCGCCGCGTGTCGACGACGGACGCGGCATCGCCGCATGGTCCTGCGACGGGCGCGGCAGCGCGCGCCGGGGACCGACGAGCGTGGCACGGCCGTGCCACAGGGACGGGACGGTGGGAGCGGTCGAGGGGCGCGACGGGAAGCGGCTTCGGTGGCAGGACGCCAGGGTGCGTCTCGCCGCCGTGCTGCTGTTCGCGCTGGCGCTGCCCGGCTGCTCCTCCTGGGTCGCGACGCTCGACGACCAGACCGGCAGCGTCGCGGCGCCGCGGCGCGAGACCGCCGCGCCGCTCACCCCGGCGCAGCGCGAGCACCGGCGCATCCTCGCCTCCTATGGCGGCGCCTATCACGACGCCCGGCTGGAGGCGATGATCGCCGGCATGGTTGAGAAGCTGGTCGCCGCCTCCGAGCGGCCCGATCTCCGCTACCGGGTGACGATCCTCAACTCGCCGTCGATCAACGCCTTCGCGCTGCCGACCGGCGACCTCTACGTCACCCGCGGCCTGATCGGCCTCGCCAACGATTCGGCCGAGCTCGCCGCCGTGCTGGCGCACGAGATGGCGCACGTGCTGGCCCGCCACGCGGCCATCCGCGAGGACCAGGCCCGCCGCGTCGCCATGGCGAGCGCCGCCGCGGCCGACCCGACCGACACCACCGGCGCGCTGGCGCTGGCCAAGACCAAGCTCGCGCTGGCGAGCTTCTCGCGCGCCCAGGAGTTCGAGGCGGACGGCATCGGGGTGGGGATCGCGTCGCGCTCCGGCTACGACCCGCACGGCGCGCCCCGCATCCTCACCGCCATGGGCCGGTTCTCGGCGCTGCGCTCGGCGAGCGGCACCGATCCGCGCTCGCTCGACTTCCTGTCGTCGCATCCGGCGACGCCGGAGCGCATCGAGAACGCGCTCGCCAACGCCCGCCAGCACAATCCCGGCGAGCGCGACCGCGCCGCCTTCCTGGCCGCCGTCGACGGGCTCGTCTACGGCGAGGACCCGGTCGAGGGCTTCGTGCGCGGCCGCCGGTTCCTGCATCCCAAGCTCGGCTTCACCTTCACGGCGCCGGAGGGCTACACGCTCGAGAACACGGCCCAGGCGGTGATCGGCAGCCGCGACGGCGGCGACCAGGCGCTGCGGCTCGACATCGTGCGGCCGCCCGCGGACCAGAGCCTCACCGCCTATCTCAACGCCGGCTGGATCGAGAACATCGAGCCCGGCTCGGTGGAGGAGACGACGGCCGGCGGATTTCCGGCCGTGACGGCGACCGCCAAGGGCGATCCGTGGTGGTTCCGGATCGTGCTGGTGAAGAACGGCGCCGAGGTCTACCGCTTCGTCTTCGCGACCCGGTCGCGCAACGCCGAGATCGACCGCGGCTTCCGCGAGTCGGCCGGCTCGATCCGCCGGCTGTCGCTCGCCGAGGCGAGGAACGCCAAGCCGCTGCGGCTGCGCGTCGTCACGGTGCGGCCGGGCGACACGGTGGAGAAGCTCGCCGGCCGGATGGCGCTGATCGACCGTCAGGTCGAGCGCTTCCGGGTCCTCAACGGGCTCGGCCCGACCGACACGGTCCGGCCGGGCGACAGGATCAAGATCGTCGTCGAGTAGTCCGGCCGCCATCCGCGCGGCCGACGGATCGCAGGACCGGGTCGGCGCGTTGACGGCACCGGGAAGATCCTCTGCGGACGATCCCTCCGCGAGACCGAAATGCCCTCCGGGCGGCCCGGCGGAGCAGGTTTTTTCGTTTTTCGCGCCGTGAGTTGTCCAGAGAGAATGGATCTTCTAAGCAGGCGGACGAAACCGCCGGCCCGGCCCGCCTGCCGGGCCCGCGAGCCCGTCGAATTGTCCAGGTCGAACGCTTCAGTGGAGACATGCCATGGCCGAACCCGCGCTGAAACCGGTGCCGTCGTCCGAGCTGCGGACCGCGGGTCGCGGACGCGTCTACGATTCGATCACCGAGACCATCGGTGACACCCCGCTGGTGCGCCTGAACCGCCTGCCGCAGCTCCAGGGGGTCAAGGCCCACATCCTGGCCAAGCTGGAGTTCTTCAACCCGATCGCCAGCGTCAAGGACCGCATCGGCGTCGCGATGATCGACGCCCTCGAGGCCGAGGGCCGGCTCACCCCCGACTCGGTGCTGATCGAGCCGACCTCCGGCAATACCGGCATCGCGCTCGCCTTCGTGGCGGCGTCGCGCGGCTACCGGCTGATCCTGGTGATGCCGGAGTCGATGTCGATCGAGCGCCGCAAGATGCTGGCGCTGCTCGGCGCCGAGCTGGTGCTCACCCCGGCCGCCCAGGGCATGAGCGGCGCCGTCGCCCGCGCCGGCGAGCTGGCGCAGGAGATTCCGAACGCCATCATCCCGCAGCAGTTCAAGAACCCGGCCAATCCCGAGATCCACCGCCGCACCACGGCCGAGGAGGTGTGGAACGACACCCACGGCGCCATCGACGCCTTCGTGTCGGGCGTCGGCACCGGCGGTACCATCACGGGCGTCGGCCAGGTGCTCAAGAGCCGCAAGCCGTCGGTGAAGATCGTCGCGGTGGAGCCGGAGGACAGCCCGGTGCTGTCGGGCGGCAAGCCCGGCCCGCACAAGATCCAGGGCATCGGCGCCGGCTTCGTGCCCGACGTGCTCGACCGCGCCGTGATCGACGAGGTGGTGACGGTCGGCAACCAGGCCGCCTTCGAGACCGCCCGGGCGCTCGCCCGCTACGAGGGTATCCCGGCCGGCATCTCGTCCGGCGCCGCCGTCGCCGCCGCCCTCAAGATCGGCGCCCGGCCCGAGTTCGCCGGCAAGACCGTGGTCGCGGTGCTGCCGTCCTTCGCCGAGCGCTATCTCTCGACCGCGCTGTTCGAGGGGCTCTGACCGGCGGGCGCCGACCGGCCGCCGTCGCCGGCCGCGCCGGTTCGGCGCGGCTCCGACGGCGCCCTCTCCGGTGAGGACATTCTCGACGACGATACCCCCGACGCCGGCCGGTCCTCGCCCGAGGGCCGGCCGCTCCGCTGTCCGGGGTTCGACCGGTCGCGGCGGAGCGCGACGAGCTGCCAGACGCCGAGCGCCACCGCGGTCCCGGTGAACAGCACCTCGATGGCGACGAGCGGCCAGTCCATCGGGCCGGCGGCTCAGCCCCGGCGCGCCGGGTCGGAGGCCTCGGGCTTCGGCCTGTCCCGCTTCACCCCGCGCAGCTCGCGAATCGCGAACCAGAACACCACACCGAGCACCAGCACGAGCTCGATCAGCACCAGCGTGCCGGACCCGCCGTCGCCATCCATGACCGCCTCGCTTCCGTTCCGTCCGGCGTCTCAGCGGGCGCCGCGTATCGGCGCCAGACCGCCGTCGGGCGGCGTGCTGTCGTTGGCGGGCGCCCCGACGAATGCCGGCAGCGCCGTCGCATCGGCGCCTTCGCGCGGCGGTGCCGTGTCCGCTGCCGCGGCGGCGGCGCTTTCGGCGATGGCGAGATCGCTCGTGCGGTAGCCGATGCGCCAGCTCATGAACGCCCCGTAGCCGGCCAGCACGGCCAGCACGCCGGCGAGGTCGAAATACGAGAGCTGCTCCTCGCCGCCCAGCATGACGAAAAGCACCAAGGTCTTCACCGCCGCATAGGCGAGGAAGAACAGGATGACGGGCCGCATGATCTCGCCGAAGGCGGCGACCGAGCGCAGGCCCGGCTCGGCCGGCAGGATGCCGCGTGCCGCGGCGGCCGCGCGGGCCGCCAGGACCCTGCGCTTGTGGGCGAGCCCGGCGATCACGAAGCCCGCGGCCGCAGCGAAGAAGACGACGCCGATCCAGTACCTCATGCTGCGCTCCCGCTGTCTCGACTCGGGTGTCCGCGGCCAGCGCACCACACGGCTGGAGCGAAGGCAACTCACATGCACGCGTCCCTGCACGCGCCGGCATGGGCCATAAGGCCGCGCCCCGGCGTGGCCCGGCGGAGCCGGCCAACGCGCCGCCGAGCGCAGGACGGGCTTCGCGCTCTCCCTGATTGTTTTTGTTTTTTCTAGTTCTAGCATTCCTCCTGCGGGGGTCGCCTCCGCTGTGTCCGGTACGACCGAGCCCCCGCCCGTCCGGATCCTCGACCGACAGCGCTGGCGTTCCACAACGTTGGACATGAGGAGAGGAACATGACGAGATGGCTGCGGGGCCTCACCGTCGTCGTCGCCGTGCTGGCGGCCGGGACGCTGTCGTTCGACGCCGTCGCCCAGGGCGCGAAATCGAAGCAGAAGCAGCGCACCCCGACGATCAGCTTCCAGGAGGACATCGTCCCGATCCTGAAGGGGCGCTGCGTCGACTGCCACCAGCCGGGCGGCGCCGGCTTCGACACCTCGGGCCTCGACCTGCGCACTCATGCCGGCGTGATGAAGGGCACCAAGTTCGGCCCCATGGTGGTGGCCGGCGATCCCGAAGCGTCGAGCCTGATGGCGCTGCTCGACTGGCGGGTGAAGCCCGAGATCCGCATGCCGCACGGCATGAAGAAGCTCTCGACCTGCGACCGCGACGCGATCCGGCGCTGGATCCGCGAGGGCGCGCTGAACAACTAGGCCGCGTCACCCATCGACACCCGGGTTCCGTGGATCGCGAGGTCACGCCGGAGCGCAGCGGCGCCGCGACGACATGTCGGCACGCCCGGCCGGCCGCGCTCCGCGACGGCAGAGGAGGAAGAATCGCCGGCGCGGCGCGCGGCGCGGCATTTCGACCCGACGCGCTTGCGCGGATGCCGGCCGGTGCGCACCATCCGCGCACGGCCGGGCCGGCGCGGGCCCGGACGGCCAACCGAACGTTAACGGCGGCGGGCTAGGCTGGCCGCCCGGCAATCGCGGCGGCGGAGGGAAGGCGTGGCGTCGAACGAGACCGACCACCGCGGCTCGTCCGTCGCCCGGCTCCCCGCGCGCCTCGTCGCGCGGCTGATGGCGTGGCGGAACGACGACAGCGACCGCTCGGTGGCGCAGCGCTCGGCCGGCGCGGCGTTCCTGATCCGCGTCGCCAGCGCCGGCATCGTGTTCGTCACCCAGATCCTGCTGGCCCGCTGGATGGGCCGCTACGAGTTCGGCATCTATGTCGCCGTGTGGGCCTGGGTCAGCGTGCTCGGGCCGATCGGCCCGCTCGGCATCGCCTATTCGGCCCAGCGCTTCATCCCGCAATACCGCATGCGCGAGGACGGCGCCGGCCTGCGCGGCTTCCTGCGCGGCAGCCGCTGGCTCTGCCTCGCCTTCGGCACCGTGATCGGCGGCCTGCTCGCCGGCGGCGTCTGGCTGCTCGCCGGCCGGGTGCCGGCCGACCACGTCGTGCCGTTCCTGATCGCCGCCCTGATCCTGCCGGTGTTCACGCTCGGCTCCGCCCAGGACGGCATCGCCCGCTCGTTCGACTGGATCGACCTCGCGCTGGTGCCGGTCTACATCCTGCAGCCGGTGCTGATCCTCGCCGTCATGGGGGGGCTGTACGCCTCCGGCGGCCCGATGGACGCGGTGGCGGCGCTCGCCACCGCCTGCGCGGCCATGTGGCTGGTGACCCTGGTGCAGGCCGCGGTGATGAACCGGCGGCTGCGCCGTGCGGTACCGTCCGGGCCGCGCCGCTACGAGATCGGCGTCTGGCTGAGGACCGCGCTGCCGATCTTCCTGGCCGACAGCTTCTTCCTGATCCTGTTCTACGTCGACATGTTGATGCTGCAGCTCTATGTCGGCCCGCAGGAGATCGCCGTCTACTACGCCGCCAGCAAGACGCTGTCGCTCGTCCATTTCGTGTCGTTCGCGGTGGGCGCCGCGGTGGCGCACCGCTTCAGCGCCTATCACGTCGCCGGCGAGCGCGAGAAGCTGGAGAGCTTCATCGGCGACGCGGTGCGCTGGACGTTCTGGCCGACGCTCGCCTTCGGGGCCGTGCTGGTGGCGCTCGGCAAGCCGATCCTGATGCTGTTCGGTCCCGGCTTCGACGCCGGCTATCCGCTGATCTGGATCATCGTGACCGGGCTCGTGGCCCGCAGCGCCGTCGGCCCGGCGGAGCGGCTCCTCAACATGACCGGGCAGCAGCCGCTGTGCGCCGCCGTCTACGCGGCCGCACTCGTCGTCAACGTCACGCTGTGCGTGATCCTCATCCCGCGGCTCGGCATTCTCGGCGCCGCCTGGGCGACCGCGACCGCCGTGATGGTCGAGTCGGTCCTGCTGTTCACGGTGGTGAAGTGGCGCCTCGGCCTGCACGCCTTCGTCTGGCGCCCGCGGCGGCGCGGCTGACCATGGGACCGGACGGCAGCCCGTACCGGACCGCATGGGTGCCGCTCGCCGATCTCGCGGCGCGCCGCGATGCATGGGCGGCGCTGGCCGCCGGCGCCATCGTTCCGAACGTCTTCTATGCACCCGCCTTCGCTCTCGCGGCCACGCCGCTCCACGGCCGCGGGGTGGGCGCCATCGTGATACGCGACGCCGAAGACCGCCTCGTCGGCCTGTTCCCGATGCGGCTGTCGCGGACCCGCTGGGGCGTGCCGCTTCCTCTGATGGTCGGCTGGACGCATCCGTTCGCGCCGCTCGGCACCCCGCTGCTCGATCCGGGCGACCCGGCCGGCGTCGTCGGCGCGGCGGTCGACCACCTGGCCCGGGCACATCCCGGCGTGCCGCTGCTGCTTCCCTGCTGTCCGGCCGACGGCCCGGTCGCCGCCGCGCTCGACGCGGCGATCGCCCGGCGCGGCGGCCGCCAGGCGGCGTTCGGCGTCCATGCGCGGGCCGAGCTGAGGTCGCCGTCCGGGCCGGACGCGCCGCCCGCGATCCTCGATCCCCGTGCCAAGGAGCACGCCCGCCAGCGCCGCCGCCTCGCCGAGCGCGGCGCGCCGACCTTCGATCTCGCCCGCGGCCCGGCGGCGCGCGAGGCCTTGGCCGACTTCTTCGCCCTGGAGGCGCAGGGCTGGAAGGGGCGGGCCGGCACGGCCGCCGCGTCGCGGCCCGCCGAGCTGGCCATGATGACCGAGGCGGTGACGGGGCTCGCCGAGACGCCCGGCGCCGGCGCCCTGGTGGCGCGGCTGCGGCTCGACGGCCGGCCGATCGCCGCCGGCGTCGTGCTGACCAGCGGCCGCGCGGCGTGGTTCTGGAAGACCGCCTACGACGAGACGCTGGCGAAGTTCTCCCCCGGCGTCCTGCTGACGCTCGACCTCTCGGCGGCGCTGCTGCGCGAACCCGACATCGACGTGGTCGATTCCTGCGCGGTCGAGAACCATCCGATGATCGACCGCCTGTGGCCCGGGCGGCGGGCCCTGTCGGACCGGCTGATCGGCCAGTCGACCGGCCCCGGCTTCGCTCTCGCCTGCCGGCTGGAGACGCTGCGGCGCAGGCTGATCACGACAGCCAGGCAGGCCCGCGACCGGCTGCGGGGACGGTGAAGAACCCCCTCAGCGGATCGACAGCTGCGGCATCGGCATGCCCCAGCGGTGCGGCTGGCCCGGACCGGCCGCAGCCGGACCTCCGGCCGGGCCCGGACCCGCGTCGGCGCGCTTGTCGGGCGCCGCCATGATCAGGGCCCAGAACACCTTGTACTTGGTGCCGGGGGCGTAGACGGCGCCGATGCCCATGTGGGTCGCGCCCTTGGCCAGCATGTTGGCGCGGTGGGGCGGCGAGTCGCGCCAGCCCGAGAACGCCTCGGCCAGCGTGTGATAGCCGGCCGACACGTTCTCGACCGCCATGCTGGCGTCGAATCCCGAGGTCGAGATCCGGGTCTTGAAGTCGCGCCCGACATTGTGGTCGAGCTTGTTCTTCGCCGCCATCGCCTGCGCCTGCTCCTCGGCGAGCCGCATCAGGGTCGGGTCGAGCGACACGGCGCCGAGCCCGTTGTTGCGGCGATAGCCCGAGATCATCGAGGCCGCGGCGGCCGGATCGAGCTGACCGCCCTTGGCGAGGTTCTGGTAGAAACTCGGCTCGCCCGCCGGCGGATCGCGATCGCCGGCGCAGCCGGCGAGCAGGAGCGCACCGGCGCCGGCGCCGAGCGCGGCGAGCCGCAGGACGGCGCGCCGGTGCGGGCGGGCGGAGGCGGGGAACGGACAGGCGGACGTCATCGCTTCGCTTCCTCGAGCGCGGGCTCTTCGAGCAGGGGTGGACCCGGCACGCGCTCCTCGTGGATCGGATAGGGGATCTTGATGCCGGCCTCGCGGAACTTCTGCAGCACCGCGACGTGCAGGTCGCTCTTCACCGAGAGGCCGTTCTCGACATTGGAGAGGATGCAGCGCAACTCGAAGTCGAGGCCGATCTCGCCGAAGCCGAGCAGGAAGACGCCGGGCGGCGGCGCCTTCAGCACCAGCGGGTGGGCGCGGGCGCAGCCGGCGAGGATCTCGCGCACCTGCGCGACGTCGCTGTCGTAGGCGACCCGCACCTTCAGCGTGACGCGGCCGAGCGTGTTGGCGTGCGTCCAGTTCTTCACCGAGGAGGTGATGAACTCGGCGTTCGGGATGATCACGCTGGCGCGGTCGAAGGTCTCGATCTCGGTGGCTCGCACGCTGATCTTGCGCACGAAGCCCTCCTCGTTCTTGACCACCACCCAGTCGCCGACCCGGATCGGCCGCTCGGCGAGCAGGATCAGGCCGGAGACGAAGTTCTGCACGATCGACTGCAGGCCGAAGCCGATGCCGACCGACAGCGCGCCGGCGATCAGGGCGATCTTCTGCAGGTCGATGCCGATCGCGCCGAGCACCGCGGCGAGCACGCCGATCAGGCCGGCATATCCGAACAGCGCCGCGATCGAATGCTGCAGGCCGGGATCGAGCGCGGTGCGGGGCAGGAAGCTCGTCTGCAGCCAGCGCTGCGCGCCGCGCACCGCCAGCACGCCGATCAACAGGATCGCGATGGCGCCCAGGATGGTCTGGATCGAGATGGTGACGCCGCCGACCTGCCAGCCGAAGGCCGCTTCGGCGACGCGGCTCAGCACGTCGTCGGCGAACACGCCCCACGGACCGAGCACGGCCAGGATGACGAGGAGCAGCAGCGCGACCCGGATGATGCCGGAGAGCAGCGTCGAGATGAGATCGAGGCCGCGATGCGACAGGCCGAGCAGCGCCGCGACGGCGCGGCCGCGCTCGCTGGTGCTCGACAGCACTTGCCCGAACAGCGCGTCGACGAAGGCGTCGAGCACGATCAGCGCACCGGTGAGCGTCAGCACGATCACCAGCCGGCTCGCCACGAAAGCGGAGAGCGCGATGTAGCCCGTGGCCAGCGGAATCAGCATGCCGGCGACGAAGACGGCGAGCACGACCCGGATCCGGATGCCGCCCTGGCCGGGGCCGGGCTGCGCGTCGGCGACGACGCTGCTGCGGGCGGTGCGCCACATGAAGTGGAAGGCGATCGCCGCGGTGACGAGCGCCAGCAGGGCGCTGGTCGCGACCGTCAGGGCGATCGGCGCCGTCGTCGTCCTGTGCAGCAGATTGAGGAAGGCGGCGAGGCCGAGCATGCGGGCCGCCCAGGTGAGATGGCTGGTGGCGCGCGCCGCCTCGGCGTCCGACCAGGCGAACAGGCGCCGCCCCGGCTCGCCGGGCGCGAACAGCGCCAGGGCGACGGCGCGGCCGGTGCTGGCCGCCAGCACCGCGAGCGCGAGGCCGACTCCGATCGCCTTGATCCAGGCCGGCATCAGGCCGAAATTCTCCAGCACCAGCACGGTGACCAGCACGGCGGCCGGCATCGCCGCGGCATGCACGACGAGCACCAGCAGGGCCTGGAAGGCGCGGCCGAACGATGCCGCCAGGCCTTCCTCGACCAGGCGGTGGCGCAGCCAGCGGATCAGCAGCACGGCGGCGAGTGCGAACCCGGCGAGCGTCAGGAGCGCGCCGACCACGTTGGCGGCGCTGGCCGCATTGCTGGCATAGAGCCACCAGGCGCGGACGAGCTGGACGACGCGCCCGGTCTCGGACGGGATGCCGTCCGAGAGGTCCGACCAGAAGGTGCGGTTGAACAGGCCGGGGCTGCGGGCGAGCAGCTCCTTGGTGAACAGGCCGCGGCGCAGATCCGTCACCTTGGTCGAGGCGTCGTCGGCGCGCTGGATCAGCAGGCGGGCCTGCTTGAGCGCGGCGTCGACCTCGCTCTGGCGCTTCTGCAGCTTCGCGCGCTCGGCGGCGAGGCCGGCGTCCTCCTTGGGCTCGTCGCCCTCGGGCGCGTCGCCGAGCTGCTTGAGCTGGGCCGTGACCTGGTTGAGCTCGTCCTCGAGGGCCTGGGCGGCGTCGCGCAGGTCGGAGCGCATCGGGGTCAGCCGCCGGCGCATCTCGGCGAGCGTGTCCTCGAAATGGCTCTCGGCGGCGAGCGCCTTCTCGATCTCGTCGAGCGCGGCCCGGTTCGTCTCCAGGCTGGCGGCGGCCGGCGTGTCGGGCTTGGCGGCGGGCGGTGGCGTCGGCGCGGTCTTCTCCGCGCCGGCCGGTTTCTTCGCCGCCGCGGGCGGCGCCGTGCGGGTCGGCTGCTGTGGCTGCGGCTGGGATTGCTGCTGCTGCGGTTGCGCGGCCGTCTGGGCTGCCGCGTCGGGGCCGGCCGCGAGGGCGCCCATCAGCACGGCGGCGAGCATCAGCCACGCCGCCGTCATCGCCCGGCCGACGCCGAGTGTCCGGCGCCCCGGCCGTTCCGTCGATCGCATTCCCCGCCCCCGTTCGTCCCGTTCGTTCAGCGACGCCGCGCCCGTGCCCCGATCCGGACCGGCACCGGCTCCGCCGTGTCCGTCACCGGCGCCGCAGCCGCGCGGCCGGGGCCGCCCTCGCCGTCGCCGAGCCGCATGATCGCCGAGCCCATCACCCAGCTGCCCAGCGTGATGGCGAAGCCGAACAGCAGCAGCCCGACCGCCACCACGGGCGACTGGTCGCCGAGAATCAGCGAGCGCAGCCGGTGGGCGTCGAGCGCCAGCAGGCCGGCGACCGCCAGGACGGCGATCACGAGGCCGATCGCGAGGTTGATCGCGAGCAGGCGCAGCAAGGGCTGCCGCAGCAGCCGGACGATGTGCCGCTCGGAACGCACGGGCATGGTCGGGGTGGAATGCAGGGCCATCGTGGGGGTCCTCCGCCGGCGGCCCGCGCCGGCGGGCCCCGGTTCCTTATGGCCCAACCCGGAAAGCCGTGTCGAGCCGCCCGTCCGGGTGGACCGGATTCGCGGCCAAACCAAGGAGGCGGCCGGGCGGCGCCCGGCCGGGGACGCCGGCCGGGCACGCGCCGAGCCGCGTCCGCCCGGCCATGCGGCCGGAGGGCACGGGGTCCGGGAGACGTCGCGGAGGGGTCGTGAAGGAGGGGAGAGCGCGTGCCGGCCCGCGGACGCGGTCAGTTGCCGCCGCCGGAGAAGACGGCGCGCAGCTCGCGGTCGGGACCGAGGTCCTCGATGCTCTCGATGGCGAGCAGCTCGGCCAGCCGGGTGCGGGCCCGGTTGACGCGGCTCTTGATGGTGCCGACGGCGCAGCCGCAGATCTCGGCCGCCTCCTCGTAGGAGAAGCCGGAGGCGCCGACCAGCACCAGCGCCTCGCGCTGATCGGCCGGCAGCTTGTTGAGGGCCTCGCGGAACTCCTCGAACTCGACGCGGCTCGCCTGCTCGGGCTGGGTCTTCATCGAGTCGGCATAGGCACCGTCCGAATCCGGCACCTCGCGGCGCCGCTTGCGGTATTCCGAGCGGAACAGGTTGCGCAGGATGGTGAACAGCCACGCCGACATGTTGGTGCCGGGCTCGAACGAATCGAGATTGGCCCAGGCGCGCAGCAGCGTCTCCTGCACCAGGTCGTCGGCGCGGTCGACATTCGCCGAGAGCGAGATGGCGAAGGCGCGCAGTGACGGCACCGCCGCGAGCATCGCCTCGCGCACCGACGCGTCGTCACGCGACGTGACGCTTCCGGGGGCGCTCCGACTCATTCGCCGGCGTCCTTGTCGGCGATCTTGGCCCGCGCGGCCTGGCTGTCGAGATTCCGCAAGAGCTCGGCGAAGCGGTCGGGCACTCCCTGGTCGACGACATCGTCGTAGATGGCCCGGAGCTGCTGCCCGATCTTGGTCTGGATTTCCCGATTCAACGCCGGATCCGGCCTCGCCGAGGAAGACCTCACCTGGACCGCCGATTCCGGCCGCAAAGACTTTCTTTCTTTCATCACTTCCTCACACCGGCGCCCCGCGACCGGGACTGCCGGACCCCGCGAACTTTTGAACCAACTCCGGAAACCTGCCATAGTTCCGGGCTACGGAACTTTTATATCCGCGAGGCGTTCCCTCAGTCTCGCCACTCAGGCCCGGCCCCTGCCGGGCCCTCGACTTCAACATTCGGGAGTTCCAGCTTTGTCGTCGGCGCAAATGGTTGCTCACCATCTTCCGTATCTGCGCCGGTATGCGCGCGCGCTCACCGGCAGCCAAACCTCGGGAGACGCCTACGTCGCCGCCACGCTCGAGGCCATGATCAAGGAGCCGTCGATCATGGGCGACGGCGACAGGCCGAAGGTCGCCCTGTTCCGCTGCTTCACGGCGATCTGGAACTCGCTTCCGGTGAACGGGACCTCCGACCTCGCCGAGCCGGACAGCCCGGCCGAGCGGCGGCTCGGCCAGCTCACCCCCAAGGCCCGGCAGGCCTTCCTGCTGGTGTCGCTGGAAGGCTTCTCGGAGGAGGACGCCGCCGCGATCCTCGACATCGACCTGCCGCGCCTGCGCGCCCTGGTCGAGGAGGCCGGCCGCGAGCTCGCCGCCGAGATCGCCACCGACGTCCTCATCATCGAGGACGAGACCTTCATCGCCCTCGACCTCGAGGGGCTGGTCGAGAGCCTCGGCCACCATGTCGTCGGCATCGCCCGCACCCACAGCGAGGCGGTGCAGATCGCCCAGAAGAAGCGCCCCGGCCTGATCCTGGCCGACATCCAGCTCGCCGACGGCAGCTCCGGGCTCGACGCCGTCAACGAGCTGCTCGACACCTTCGAGGTGCCGGTGATCTTCATCACCGCGTATCCGGAGCGCTTCCTCACCGGCCAGCGGCCGGAGCCCGCCTTCCTGATCGCCAAGCCGTTCCAGCCCGCCACCGTCTCGGCCGTGGTCAGCCAGGCGCTGTTCTTCGAGCGCAACGCCACCCGGCGCGAGCGCCGCATCCCGGCCTGATCCAGAGCCCGTTCCCGTTCCGCCCGGGGGTGGCCGTGACCACGGCCGTCCCCCGGCGCGCGGAACGCCGGCCCCGAGGCTTGCGTCCGGCGGGGCGACCGTGCTCCGCTGGCGCATCCGCTGCTGGCGGCGCTGCTCGGTGGCGCGTGCGAGTGGGCGGCCGGCGCCGTCGGGACTCCCGGAATGAACCCTCCGGGGCCCCGGCCGCCACGAACAGGGCCGCGGTATGGTCCGCGGCTAGGCATCCCGTCCGGATTCGATGAAGACGCCCCTCACCGCCTCCTGCGCGCCGGCCCCGACCGCCGGACAGAGAAAAGGCGTGGTTGACGGAGTCAACCACGCCTTAAATGGCCGGCCGAGCACGGGGGGGGAGGGGGAATGGCGGCCGGTCACAGGGGAAACCGGCGACGGAGCGTTTGGTTCCAGGCTCCGTCGATTTTTTTTGAATTCTTTTTGGGCCCGGTTTCGGAGGCTGCCGTCGGGTGATGCCACCCGGCCTTTTGCAGGAGAAACCAACGGCCGCGCGACCGCGTTCCGCCTCCACGGGACATTTTGGCCGATCACGCCTGTTGCGGCTCCGTCCGGCCCCCAGGGCCTCCGCCGCCGCCAGGCGCTTGCCGGATATCAAGGCGGCGGCGGCGCGGACCGGCAGGATCGCATCGGCCCGAGGCCCCGGAGGGAGTGCAGGTAATGAGCGGCATCGTCGAACGGCTCGGCGTCGGGCCGGAGGGGCTGCCGGCTGCGGCCGACGGCGGGCCGACCGCTCTCGGCGCCCTGCAGCTCACGACCGAGGCGTTCATCGCCTTCAGCTTTCTCGGGATTCTGTTCGGCCTTGTGTGGATCGTGCGGCGCCGGCCGGACCTCGGCCGGGAGTATCGGGCGCTGATCTGGGCCGGTGGCCTGTTCCTGCTCGCGTCGAGCGCCGCCCATCTGCTGGCCGCCATCTCGGCGGTCCTGCCCTGGGCGTGGCCGGCCCGGATCGCCAGCGGCGCCGTGGCGGTTCTGGCCTCCGCCACCGTGGTGCTGCTGCTGCCGCTGCTGCCGCGACTGGCCCGCGCGCCCTCCACGGCCCAGCTCGCCCAGGCCAACGACAGCCTGCGCCGCGAGGTCGCCGGCCACGAGGTGACGCTGCGCGAGCTGGAGACCGTCCAGCGCGAGCTGGAGACCCGGGTGCACGATCGCACCCGCGAGCTCTCCACCGTCAAGGCGCGGCTGGAGACCGCCCTGCGGGGGGCCTATGTGCACGCCTTCTCCCAGGACCGCGAGCTCCGCTACGTCTGGGTCTACGATCCCGGCGGCCACGCCGTCGACGCCATGATCGGCCACACCGACGAGGAGATCTTCCCGGCCGGCGAGCGCGAGGTGATGGCCGCGGTCAAGCGGCGGGTGCTCGACACCGGAACGGCCGAGACCTGCGAGCTCTCCGCGGTGACGCCGCACGAGCGCGCTCTCTATACCGTGCACCTGGAGCCGTCGGTCGGGCTCGACGGCCGGATCGAGGGGCTGACCGGGGCGGCGATCGACATCTCGCGGCTGCGCTCGCTGGAGAGCGAGCAGCGCCGCCTCGCCGACGAGCTGCGCACCGCCCTGCAGCGCTACGAGATCGCGCTGCGCGGCTCGCACATGACGCTGTTCACCCAGGACCGCGAGCTGCGCTTCACATCGATCAGCAACCCGTTGTTCGGACGCGATGTTTCCGAGATCGTCGGACGCACCGACGAGGAGATCCTGCCGGCCGAGAGCCTCGCCCAGTTCGGCGCGCTGGCCCGCAACGCGCTCGCCACCGGCAAGGCGCAGGGCGGCGAGGTCAGCGTCAAGGAGGGCGGCGACACCCGCTGGTACGAGCTGCACGTCGAGCCGCTGCCGGACGCCGACGGCGCCATCACGGGGGTCGCCTGCGCGCTGTTCGACATCACCGAGCGCAAGACCGGCGAAAGCCATCTGCGCCTGCTGATGCGCGAACTGACGCATCGCTCCAAGAACCTGCTGGCCGTGATCCAGGCGATGGCGCGGCAGACCGCCCGCCACGCCGGCAGCATCGAGGCCTTCCTGGACGGCTTCGGGGCCCGCCTGCAGGCGCTCGCCACCTCGCACGACCTGCTGGTCCAGGAGGGCTGGTACGGCGCCTCGCTCGGCGACCTGACGCGGCGGCAGCTCTCCAAGTATCTCGACGGCGCCGCCAGCCGCGTCTCGGTGCAGGGGCCGGCCATCCATCTCAAGCCCGCCGCCGCCCAGAGCTACGGCCTCGCCCTGCACGAGCTCGCCATGAACGCCGAGCGCTACGGCGCCCTCTCGGTGCCGAGCGGCCGCGTCGACGTCGAATGGCACATGCGCCCCGCCACCGCCGAGACCGAGGAGGCGGTCGAGATCCTGTGGGCCGAGACCGGCGGGCCGGACGTGACGGCGCCGGCGAGCCGCGGCTTCGGCAGCCTGGTGGTCGAGAAGAACCTGGCCCGGGCGCTCGACGCCGAGGTGGAGCTCGACTTCGATCCCGGCGGAGTGCGCTGCCGCATGGTGATCCCGGCCACGCATCTTCTGGCGGCGCGCTGACCGCGCCGCCGGCGGAGCATCCCTCCCGGCCCGACGCCCCGCCCCGGGCGCGCCGCCGCAGGACTCCCTGCCGCAGGGCTCCCTGCCGCAACCTTCACGAATCGCCCCGTTGAACCTCACGCGGGCGTGAAGGAACCAAGGAGTTAAGAAGTCGTTATCAGGTCGGACCGTTCACGGGGGCGGTCTGTCGCACGGGGCCTTCTCGGCATATTGGGGCAAACCCATGTGCAAGACGAAAATCCTTTCTGTTGTCGGTGTTTCCGCGATCATCGCCTGGGCCGTCGTGACGGTCGGAGGGGAGCCGGTGTTCGGCGGAACCAGCGCCGAGGCGCAGGCCCGCACGGCCGCGCTGGCGGCGCCCATCGATCGCACACGGAAAAGTGATCGCCTCCCGACGGCCGCGACCACGCGCCCGGAGGCCAAGATCATCTCGACCGTCGAGGTGGTGGGCGTGCGTGACGCCGCCATCGTCTATCGCGACCGCGACGGCCGCGTCCTCTACAAGAGCGACCCGCTGACCAACGCCACCGTGGTGACCAAGGGCGTGGTGCTGCCCGAGGTGACGGTGCGCGAGACCCAGCAGAGCCCGGTCCGCCCGGTGGCGACCGACGCGATCCCGCCGCGTCCGGCCCTGCCGAACCAGCCGGCCGCCAGCTCGAACGCGCCGGCGAAGCCTGCCGCCGCGCCGGCCGGCCGGCCGCGCATCCCGGAAGGCTGCGACCCGGCCGCGAGCCCGATCGCCGCGCCGCAGCTCGCCCACATCCTCAGCAAGTGCCTGGTCGAGGCGCCGACCGCCACCAACGTGAAGCTCGCCGCGCTGATGTGAGCGTGAGGCACCTCACGGTTCGTGCCGGACGGATCTGATCTGAAGACAGCCGGGCGAAAGCCCGGCTGTCTCGCGTTTCGACGTGCCCGATGATCCGCGCACGGGCGATCGGGAGTCCTCCTCCTACGCTGTCCGGCAGATCGCGCGGTCCCGGCCTCTCCCCGCTGGGGAGAGGTGAAGGCCGTGCCACGGGCGAGTCTCAGAACTGATCACCAAACCGGATTACGCCTCCTGATCAGGTCGTCTGATCACGTCGTGGTTCCGACTTTCTGCGATCGCTTTAACGCATGCTTAATTTTCGTCGTTAACGGCACGGAACTCTTTCGCGAGTCGTCCGTTGTAGATGCGGCAGTCGGACTGCCGGGGAACAAGCAGGGGGGATGGACATGGCTCGCTCCGCGAAGCTTTCTCTCGTCATCGGCGCGGTCGCGGTTCTGGCCGGGGCCTCTCTCACGGCCGCCAGGGCCGAGCCGCTCTCGCTGTTCGCGCCGGACGGCTACCGCTCGTCGTCGATCGACCGCTACATCCGCGACGACCGCGTCGACCCGGCGCCGCGCGCCGGCGTGCCGGCGCATCTGCGCCGTCAGGTCGTCGCCTATTCGGGCCCCGAGGCGCCCGGCACCATCATCATCGACACGCCCAACACCTATCTCTACCTGGTGATGCCGGGCGGCAAGGCGATGCGCTACGGCATCGGCGTCGGCCGCGAGGGCTTCACCTGGTCGGGCGTCGAGCACGTCACCCGCATGGCCGAGTGGCCGGACTGGCATCCGCCGGCCGACATGCTGCGCCGCCAGCCCTACCTGCCGCGCTTCATGGCCGGCGGCCCCGGCAATCCGCTCGGCGCCCGCGCCATGTATCTGGGCAGCTCGGTGTATCGCATCCACGGCACCAACGCCCCCGAGACGATCGGCCAGCGCGTGTCGTCCGGCTGCATCCGGCTCGCCAACGAGGACGTGATCGACCTCTACGGCCGGGTGAAGACCGGCGCCAAGGTGGTGGTCATGCCGATGAGCTCGCGCGGCGTCGCCGGCATCTCGGCCCCGCCGGCCCGCACGGCGGACAGCCGGCTCGGCGGCCGCATCAACTGACGCGTTTCCACGGCGGCGGGATCTTCGGACCCCGCCGCTCTTCGTTTCGACTGCCGATTTCGATCAGCCCCTTTCGGCCCGCCCGGTTTCGGGTCCGCAGGCCGCGGCGACAGCGATGATCTCCAGGCTTTCCCCTCCGGCACGCGCGGTGCCGGCACACACGGTCCTGGCAGTCGCGGTCCTGGCGACCGCCCTCGCCTGGCCGATGGCCGCCGCCGCGCAGTCCTGGACGCCGGCGTCACCGGGCGGCGTCTTCGCCACCATCTTCGGAAGCGCCGGCCCGTTCGCGCCGCGCGACGCCCGTGCGGTCCCGGTGATGGCCTATGCACCGCCGGGCTCGCCGGGAGTCCCGGGCCTTCCGGGCACGCTGCCGCCGGGGGTGACGCCGCCCGAGGCGCCGCCGGCCGCCACGGCCTACTGCGTGCGGCTGTGCGACGGCCGCTTCTTCCCGCTCTCCGCGCCGGCCGCGATCTCGCCGGCGAAGCTGTGCAGCGCCTTCTGTCCGGCGAGCCGAACGAAGGTGTTCGAGGGCGCCGGCATCGACCAGGCGACGGCGCCGGACGGCAGCCGCTACGCGTCGCTGGCGACCGCGCATCTCTATCGCAAGGAGCTGGTCGCCGGCTGCACCTGCAACGGCCGCGACGCCTTCGGCCTCGCCAAGGTGGACATTGCGAACGATCCCACCCTGCGGGCCGGCGACGTGGTCGCCACCCGCGACGGCCTGAAGGTCTTCCAGGGCGCCGGCGGCACCCGGCACCGAGCCGCCGACTTCACGCCGATCCGCCGCTCGCCGCTCGTCTCCGACGACCTCCGCCGCAAGCTGCGCGGCCTGCGGGTCGCCAAGGATCTCGGCGCCCCGAAGCGGGGGCTGTGAGGCCACCGCGTGCCTGGCGAAGGCACAGCCTCTCGATCGTCGTCGCCCCCGCGCATGACGGTTTGCATGCGCGGCGCACGATGGGTGCATCCCATGGCGCCTTCGCGGAGCACGACGACGGAGAGGCTCCAGGCGCCTCTCGGCGCCCATGGGGTCGCGCCCGGCGACGACACCCTGGAGCGGCGACGCTCTGCTCGCCGCGTTTTCAATAAGTCATTCACCCTTTCCGGCCCTCCCGGCATCCGTGCCCGACCGTCCTTGACTCCCGTCGGGCTTTCCGGAATCGATAAGAACAAATAGAGAACACAGAGGGCCGATCGTGACCGTGCCGCCCCGCGATCCGGGCGAGATCCTGCGTGCGCTCCGCAGCCGGGTGGCCGCCCTCGAGGCGCACCGGCCGGCGCCCGACGCCGAATCGGTGCTCGCCTTCGGGGTGCCGGGGCTCGACCGCGCGCTCGGCGGCGGGCTGGCCCTCGGCGCCCTGCACGAGATCGTGCCGGCGGCGCCGCGCGACCTCGGCGCGGCGGCCGCGACCGTGCTGGCGCTCGCCGTGCACGCGCTCGGCCGCGTGCACCGCTTCGCCCGCCGCGAGGTGCTGTGGATCCAGCCGGAGCTCGCCGGCCGCGAGGCGGGGCGGCTCTACGGGCCGGGTGTCGCGGCGCTCGGCCTGTCGCCGGCCCGGCTGATCGAGCTGCGCCTCGCCAGCGAGCGCGACGGTGCCTTCGCCATGGAGGAGGCGCTGCAGTGCCGGGCGCTCGCCGTGGTGGTCGGCGAGTTTTCCGACGACCGCGTCCTCGATCTCGTCGCGCTGCGCCGCCTGTCGCTGGCCGCCGGGGCCGGCGGCGGGCTCGGCCTGCTGCTGCGCCATCGCGCCGCGGCGCTGGCGAGCCCGGCCGCGACCCGCCTCGCGATCGCCGCTGCGCCGGGCCTGCCCGACGGCCTCGGCGGCCTCGGCCAGCCGGCCATCCTCCTCTCCGTCCTGCGTAACCGCCGCGGCCCGACCGGCCGCTGGCTCCTCGTCTGGGATCACCATGAGCACGTCTTCCGCGAGCCCGCCCTGCGCGAAGCGCCGGTTCCTCTCCCTGTGGCTGAGGCGCCTGTCGACCGACCGCATTCTCCGGACGACGCGGCCGCCCGGACGCGCCGGGACCGGCGCCGGGCCGGATGAGCCTCTCGTCACCGCCGAGACGATCAAGTCGGCGCAGCGCATCGCCGCCCTCGACGACGCGGCGGCGCGGCTCGGGCTGACGATCGGCACCACCGTTGCGGACGCCCGCGCCCGCCATCCCGGCCTCGCCGTGGTGGAGCACGACCCGGCCGCCGACGCCGCGCTGCTCGAGGCCGTCGCCGAGGCGTGCGACCGCTTCACGCCCCTGGTGGCGCTCGATCCGCCCGACGGGCTTCTGCTCGACATCACCGGCTGCGCCCATCTGTTCGGCGGAGAGGCAGCGCTCGCCGCCGACCTGCACGGCCGCCTCGCCGCCGGCGGCCTGGTGGCCCGCATCGCCGTCGCCGACACGCCGGGCTGCGCCGCCGCGGTGGCGCGGCACGGAGCTGATCACATCGTCGTCGTCCCGCCCGGCGCCCAGGACGCGGCCCTCGCGCCGCGGCCGCTCGCGGCGCTGCGGCTGCCCCGGGCCATGGTCGTGTCGCTCGCCGAGGTCGGGCTGAAGCGCATCGCCGACGTCCTGAACATTCCGCGTGCGACCCTCGCGGCGCGCTTCGACGGGCTGCTGGAGAAGCTCGACGCGGCGCGCGGGCTCGCCGACGCGCCGATCTCGCCGCGCCGGCCGATGCCGGCCTGCGTCGCCGAGCGGCGCTTCGCCGAGCCCGTGCTGCTGGAGCGCGACGTGCTCGGCACCCTCCTGCGCCTCGCCGGCCGGCTCGCCCGCCTGCTGGAGACGCGCGGCGACGGCGCCCGCATCCTCGAGGCGGCGCTGTTCCGTACCGACGGCCGGGTGGTGCGGATCGCGGTCGGCACCGGTGCGCCGCTGACCGATCCCGAACGCATGGCGCGGCTGTTCGCCGACCGGCTCGCCGTCGGCGATCCGTGGGATCCGGGCTTCGGCTTCGACCTGGTGCGGCTCTCGGCGCTCGCCACCGAGCGCTGCGACCCGGTGCAGGGCGGGCTCGACGCCTCCGACGGCACGGCCGAGCTCACCCATCTGGTCGACCGGCTCTCGACCCGCTTCGGCGCCCGCCGCGTCACCCGCCAGGTGCTGCACGACGCGCACGTCCCCGAATTCGCCGCCGCCGCCCTGCCGGCCCAGGTGCTTCGCGTCGCGGGGGGGCGGCCCGGCGCCTTCACCGCTCCCTCCACGCGCCGGGAGAGGGTTTCGGAGCCCGCGGCTTTCACCGATCCGCCCGACACCCTCGTGCCCTGCCGCCCGCTGCGGCTGCTGGAAAGGCCCGAGCCCGTCGAGGCGATGGCCGAGGTGCCGGACGGGCCGCCGGTGCGGTTCCGCTGGCGCCGCGTGCTGCACGCCGTGGCGGCCGCCGAAGGGCCGGAGCGCATCGCGCTCGCCTGGTGGCGCGACGCCGACGGCACCGCGCTGACCCGCGACTACTTCCGGGTCGAGTGCCGCGACGGCTTTCGCGCCTGGCTGTTCCGCGAGGGGCTGTTCGGCCGCGAGACGCCGCGCCCGCGCTGGTTCCTGCACGGCCTGTTCGGGTGAGACGATGAGCCGCTCGTCACCGAGGCTATGCGGCGCCGGCGATCTTTTCGCGCGCCGCCTGCGCCAGGAAGGCCGAGCGAGTCAACCCGCGCGCGGATGCCGCATCGTCGATCTGATCGACCAAGCCTTTATCCAGCGACACGTTGATGCGCACGGTCCGGCCGGCATCACTCAAAAGCGGCACGGCGATCAGCAGCGCGCCGGCGGCGAGCGCCTCGCTCACGTCCGCATCCTCTCGCACCTCGTCAAGCGCACGCGCAGAAGGCACAGGTCGGCCCGCGCTTTCCAGCGCCTCCACGTGCTGACGCAAGGCCGCGGCCGCGTTGGCGGCGGCCTCGGCCAGCGTGTCGCCGGCCGAGAAGCAGCCTTCGACATCAGGGAACCAGACACCGAAGGCGCTGTCCGGATCTTTCTCGACGATCGCGACATACTGGGGAGTCATACTGCGCCTCTAGGGTCGCCATCCGGCCAGCTTGTAGATCCGCCGCACCAGACCGACCGGCAGATCCCGGCGCGGGTGCGTGACCGTGACGAGAACCGGTCGCTGCGGATGCTTGAAGGTGTGATGGTCACCATTCACACGCTCGAGAACCCAGCCGTCCTTCTCCAGCATCCTGATCAGCTTGCGGCTGTCTTTCTCCATCGGACCACGCTTCACGACGAGCCGACCGAGTATCGGTCTACACGCATCCGGAGCGAGGGGCGGCCGCACAAATATATACACACGATCCAAGCCCGGCAACGCCCATGACCGCCTATGCCGAGTTCGCCGCGACCACCAACTTCTCGTTCCTGCGCGGGGCGTCGCATCCGGAGGAGCTGGTGCAGCAGGCGAAGGCGCTCGGGCTCGCGGCGCTCGGGGTCGCCGACCGCAACTCGGTCGCCGGTGTGGTGCGGGCGCACGAGGCGGCGAAGGAGCACGGCGTGCGGCTCGCGGTCGGGGCGCGTCTGGCCTTCGCCGACGGCACGCCCGACATCCTGGCCTATCCGAAGGACCACGCCGCCTGGACCCGGCTGACCCGGCTGCTGACGCTCGGCAAGCGTCGCGCCGAAAAGGGGCAGTGCACGCTGGTCTTCGCCGATCTCTGCGCCCATGCGGAGGGGTTCAACCTGATCGTCCTGGCGGACGGGCGGCGGAGGATGACTCCACCCGCCGACTCCAAAGAGGAAAGACGCGCCCGCCAAGCACGGTCCTCACCCTCTCCCCTCGTGGGAGAGGGTGGCTCGGACCGAAGGTCCGAGACGGGTGAGGGGGCCCTCCACAATCTCCGAATTCGCGGGACGCCCCCTCACCCGCCTCGCTTCGCTCGGCACCCTCTCCCACGAGGGGAGAGGGTCGGCACGACCTCGGAGCTACGGAAAGCCATTCCTCTCCTCCTCCGCGACGCCGGCGCCCGCGTCTGGCTCGGAGCGCGGATGCTCTATCGCGGCGACGACGCGCGACGGCTGGCGCGGCTCGCCGCACTCGGCGCCGAGACCAGGACGCCGCTGATCGCGGTCGGCGACGTGCTGTTCCACGCGCCGGAGCGGCGCGCTTTGCAGGACGTGATCACCTGCGTGCGCGAGCACACGACCCTCGACGCCGCCGGCCGCCTGCTGGAGGCGAACGCCGAGCGCCATCTGAAAGCGCCGGACGAGATGGCCCGCCTGTTCCGCGCCGCGCCCGAGGCGGTGGCGCAGACGCTGATGTTCCTGGAGAACTGCCGCTTCTCGCTCGACGAGCTCGCCTACGACTACCCCGACGAAGTGCGCGAGGGTTTTTCGACCCCGCAGGAGGCGCTGGTCGCCTTCGCGGAGGAAGGCGCGGCGCGCCGTTATCCCGACGGCGTGCCCGCGAAAGTGCGGCACGCGCTCGACCACGAATACGCGCTGATCGGCGAGCTCCGCTATGCGCCGTACTTTCTCACCGTACACGACATCGTCCGCTTCGCTCGCTCGCGCGGGATTCTCTGCCAGGGCCGCGGCTCGGCGGCGAACTCGGCGGTCTGCTGGTGTCTCGGCATCACCGAGGTCGACCCGGAGCGCAACGATCTCCTGTTCGAGCGCTTCGTCTCGGCCGAGCGGCGCGAGCCGCCCGACATCGACGTCGACTTCGAGCACGAACGTCGCGAGGAGGTGATTCAGTACATCTACGGCCGCTACGGCCGCGCGCGCGCCGGCCTCGCCGCCACGGTGATCTGCTATCGCGGCCGCAGCGCCATCCGCGACGTCGGCAAGGTGTTCGGGCTCACCGAGGACGTGATCGGGTCGCTCGCCGGCACGCTGTGGGGCTTTTCGCGCGAATCGATCTCGGACCAGCATGCCCGCCGCACCGGGCTCGATCCCGCCGACACCCGGCTCGCGACGGTGCTCGCGCTGGCGCGCGAGCTGGTCGGCTTTCCGCGCCACCTCTCCCAGCACGTCGGCGGCTTCGTGATCACACGCGGCCGGCTCGACGAGCTGGTGCCGATCGAGAACGCCGCCATGGCGGACCGCACCGTCATCGAATGGGACAAGGACGACCTCGACACGCTGCGGATTCTCAAGATCGACGTGCTGGCGCTCGGCATGCTGACCTGCCTGCGGCGGGGACTGGATCTGCTGCAGCGGCATTATCCGCAGGCACGGACGCGGCCCCGACCTCCGACACCCTCTCCCCTCGCGGGAGAGGGTGGCTCGGACCGAAGGTCCGAGACGGGTGAGGGGGGCCTCCACGAGCTCCGAGTCTGCGGGACGCCCCCTCACCCGTCTCGCCGCTTTGCGGCGATCCACCCTCTCCCGCGAGGGGAGAGGGAAGAAGCGCCGTGCTTCGAGGAGCCGCCGAACGACACCCTCGACCTCTCCGTCATTCCGGCCGAGGAGGAGGCCGTCTATCGCATGCTGTCGCGGGCGGATTCGATCGGCGTGTTCCAGGTCGAGAGCCGCGCCCAGATGACCATGCTGCCGCGGCTGAAGCCGAAGACGTTCTACGACCTCGTCATCGAGGTGGCGATCGTGCGGCCCGGGCCGATCCAGGGCGACATGGTGCATCCGTATCTGCGCCGCCGGCAGGGCCTGGAGCCGGTGAGATTCCCGTCGCCGGCCCCGGAGCACGGGCCCGCCGACGAGCTGGCGCAGGTGCTGGGCAAGACGCTCGGCGTGCCGCTGTTCCAGGAGCAGGCGATGCGCATCGCCATCGTGGCGGCCGGCTTCACGCCCTCGGAGGCCGACCGGCTCCGCCGCGCCATGGCGACGTTCCGGCGGGTCGGCACCATCAAATACTTCCGGGCGAAGCTGATCGACGGCATGGCGGCGCGCGGCTATCCGCGCGACTTCGCCGAGCGCTGCTTCGATCAGATCGAGGGCTTCGGCGAGTACGGCTTCCCGGAGAGCCACGCGGCGAGCTTCGCACTCCTCGTCTATGCCTCGGCGTGGATCAAGTGCCGGTATCCGGACGTGTTCGCGGCGGCGCTGCTGAACAGCCAGCCGATGGGCTTCTACGCACCGGCCCAGATCGTCCGCGACGCGCAGGAGCACGGCATCACGGTGCAGCCGATCGACGTGAGCTTTTCCGGCTGGTACAACGGGCTGGAGGCGTTGCCCGATGAGACAGCCGCGTGTGCGGCAGCGACCGTGAGACACGTCCACCCCCGCCACGCCGACATGGCGGGCGACATCCGCTCCACCCATGCGGTGCGGCTCGGGTTTCGTCAGATCGCCGGCCTGAAGGAGAACGACGGACGGCTCATCGAAGCGGTCCGCGGCGAGGGCTTCGACTCGATCCGGGATCTGTGGCTGCGCACGAAGCTCTCGCCGGCCGTGCTGGAACGGCTCGCCGAGGCGGACGCGTTCCGCTCGCTCGGGCTCGACCGGCGGCAGGCGCTGTGGGCCGTGCGGGCGCTGCGCCGCGCCGGCGACAAGGACGACCTGCCGCTGTTCGCCCGCGTGGCGACGCCCGAGCGGGAGCCCGACGTGGCGCTGCCGCCGATGCGGCTCGGCGAGCACGTGGTGGCCGACTATCGCCACCTGCATCTGTCGCTGAAGGCGCATCCGGTGGCGTTCCTGCGCGGCGATCTCGACCGCCGCCGCATTCTCCGGAACGAGCGCCTCGCGACGCTGCCGTCGGGCCGGCGCGTCAGCGTCGCCGGGCTCGTGCTGGTGCGTCAGCGCCCCGGCACCGCGAAGGGCGTGATCTTCGCGACCATCGAGGACGAGACCGCCGTCGCCAACATCATCGTCTGGCCGCAGATGTTCGAGATGTTCCGGCCGATCGTGCTGGGCGCGCGCCTCGTCGCCGTCACGGGCCGGCTGCAGAACGAGCAGGGGGTGATCCACGTGGTCGCGGAGCGGCTCGACGACCTCACGCCGCTCTTGAAGACGCTCGCCGAGGAGGCTGGCTGCATCGAGACGCTGGCGCGCTGCGACGAGTTCAAGCGGCCGATCCCGGAGAACCGCCAGCCGGTGCGCGCCGGCACCTCGCTGGTCGCCCTCCTGCGCGAGACGCCGGATCTCGGCGACGAGCTGTCCCCCGCCGCCCGGGTCCGCAGCGTGATGCCGAAGGGACGGAATTTCCGGTGAGCCGCGGCGCCTTCCTTTCACCTCTCCCCGACGGGGAGAGGTCGACGCGCGGCGGGTGAGGGGGTGCCGAGGCCCATCGTCGAGGCATACGCCCCTCACCCCGGTCACGAGCTGCGCTCGCGACCGACCCTCTCCCCACGGGATAGGGTGAGAGATGGTGGCTCCGCCGAAACTGACAGCGATCCGTCAGAGGAGCCCGGTCATGACAGAGAAATTGAGAGCCCGAATGAGGCTCACCCCACGCAGCGCGAGGCCGGGAAGGCGTAGAGCCGGTTGTCGCCGATCAGATGGGCCGTGAAGCCCGTGCCGTCGAACACGGTGTCGAACGCCGCGTGGCGCACGTTGAGCCCGCCCGTGTAGGCCCCGAAGGCCGGCATCACCAAACGGTGGCCGTCGGTGGCGAAGCAGCGCCGCGTCAGGCTGCGGCCGCGCTGGACGACGCGGGCGCAGGGGTGCAGATGACCGGCGATCTCGCCGACCGTGCCGAGGCCGGCCGGCTCGTGCCGCAGCACCAGCGGACCGAACCGCAGCACGCGGGCGAACGCGCCGCCGACGTCGCGCCCCGGCTCGGGATCGTGATTGCCGGCGATCCACACCCAGTCGCGCCCGCGCTGGAGCGAGGCGAGATGCGCGCGGTCCTCCGGCGCGAGGCGCTCGGTGCCGGCGGTGTCGTGAAAGCTGTCGCCGAGCGCGACGACGACGGAGGGGCCGTAATAGGCGACCACCCAGGCGAGGCGCTCCAGCGTGTCGGCGGTGTCGAACGGCGGCAGCAGCGATCCCCGCGCCGCGCAGGCCGAGCCCTTTTCCAGATGCAGGTCGGCGACCAGCAGCATGCGCCGCTCCGGCCACCACAGCGCGCCCGACAGATCGGCGACGAGCTCGACACCGGCGACCACCAGCACGGCGCCGGCGACCGCACGCCCCGCCGACGCATCGTCGCCCGCGACGCCCCACCCGGCCGCACGGACGTCCATCATCGGAACGGCTCCGGCACCGCCGCAGTCCAGTCTCGCGATCGAGGTGACGGCCTTGCGTACGCGACGTCCCCTGCCCTCACCCCATCGCCTCCCTGACCAGATCCGCCTCGGCTTCCGCCAGCAGCGCCTCGGACGCTTCGCCGGCGACCCGTTCGCGGCCGATCTCCAGCATCACCGGAACAGCGAGCGGAGAGACGCGCGACAGCGGTTCGTGGACGATTCGCCCCCTCACCCGCGAGAGCAGCAAACCGAGCCGCCGGATGTCAAGCAGCCCGGTCGCGGCCTCGGCCCGCGCGGCGCGCAACAGCATGTGATCGGGCTGATGTCTTCGCAGCACGTCGTAGACCAGATCGGTCGAGATCGTCACCTGGCGCCGGCTCTTTTCCTCGCCGCCGCTGCGTCGCTCGATCAGGCCGGCGATCACGGCGCACTGGCGAAACGTGCGTTTCATCAGCGCCGATTCGGCGAGCCACGCCTCGAGATCGTCGCCCAGCATGTCCTCGTCGAACAGTTCCGACAGGCGCAACGCCCCACGCTTCACGGCGAAGGAGAGGTCGCCCAGCCCCCACACGGCGAGCGCATACTCGTTGGCGACGAAGCCGAGCGGCCTCTGCCGCGCCCGCTCCAGGCGCCGCGTCAGCAGCATGCCGAGCGTCTGATGCGCGAGCCGCCCCTCGAACGGATAGCAGACCAGATAATGCTTGTCGGAGCGCGGAAAGGTCTCGACCAGCAGCTCGCCGGGCTTCGGCAGGCGCGAGCGCGCCCGCTGCAGGTCGAGCCAGCCGTGCACCTGATCAGGAAGCCGCCGCCATGTCGACGGGGACGCCAGCATGTCGCGCACCCGCGCCGCCAGATAGGTCGACAGCGGAAACTTGCCGCCCGCATAGATCGGGACCTTCGGATCCTCCGCAGTCGCGCGCGACACGTAGGCGGAGTCCTCGGCCAGGGCCTCGTAGCGCAGCACCTCGCCGGCGAACAGGAAGGTGTCGCCCGGCACCAGCCCCTCGACGAAATACTCCTCCACCTCGCCGAGCAGTTTTCCGCCGCGCCCGATCGCGCCGGCCGGTCCGCGCGTCGCTGCACCGCGGGCCTTCACGAGCCGGATCTTGATCATCGGCTCCTCGACGATGGTGCCGACATTGAGCCGATAGCGCTGCGCGACGCGCGGATGGGTGACGCGCCAGCACCCGTCGGCACCCTTCCGGATCTTGGCGAAGCGCTCGTAGGCCTTCAGCGCGTAGCCGCCGGTGGCGACGAAGTCGAGCGCGCTGTCGAAGTCCCGGCGCGTCAGCGCGGCATAGGGCGCGGCCGCCCGCACCTCGTCGAACAGATCGTCGGCGAGGAACGGCGCCCCGCAGGCGCAGCCGAGCACGTGCTGGGCCAGCACGTCGAGCGCGCCGGTGCGCAGGGGCGGCGTGTCCTGCGCATTCTCCGCGACCGCGTCGATGGCGGCGCGGCACTCCAGGACCTCGAAGCGGTTGGCCGGCACCAGCACGGCGCGCGACGGCTCGTCGAGCCGGTGGTTGGCGCGGCCGATGCGCTGGGTCAGCCGCGACGCGCCCTTGGGCGCGCCGACATTGATCACCAGATCGACGTCGCCCCAGTCGATGCCGAGATCGAGCGACGAGGTGCACACCACGGCGCGCAGCCGGCCCTCGCCCATCGCGGCCTCGACCTTGCGGCGCTGGGCGACGTCGAGCGAGCCGTGATGGAGCGCGATGGCGTGGCCGTCCTCGTTGATGCGCCACAGCGCCTGGAACAGGAATTCGGCCTGGCTGCGCGTGTTGACGAACACCAGCGTGGTCCTGTGGCGGCCGATCAGGCCGTAGATCTCGGCGAGCGCATGGGCGGCCGAATGCCCCGCCCACGGCAGGTGCTCGGCCGTGTCCAGCATCTCGACGATCGGCGCCGCACCGGCCGCCGCCTGCACGATCTCGGCCTGCGCCACGCCGTCCCGCTGCGGCACCAGGAAGCGCGCCAGCTCTTCGGGGTCCGCGACCGTGGCCGAGAGACCGACCGTCGTGAGACCCGGCGCCGCGGCGAACAATCGCGACAGGCCGAGCGACAGGAGATCGCCGCGCTTGGACGTGACCAGCGCATGCAGCTCGTCGAGCACGACGCGGCGCAGGCTGCCGAACAGATAGGGCGCGTCGGCGCTGGCGAGCAGCAGCGCGAGCTGCTCCGGCGTGGTGAGCAGGATGTCGGGCGGATCGCGGCGCTGGCGGGACCGCCGGCTCTGCGGCGTGTCGCCGGTGCGCGTCTCGATGCGGACCGGCAGCCCCATCTCGGCCACGGGCCGCTCGAGGTTGCGGGCGATGTCGACGGCCAGCGCCTTGAGGGGTGAGATGTAGAGCGTGTGGAGGCCGCCGGGGCGGCGGTGCGCCGCTCCGAAGAGCCCCCCACCCCCGGCGGGCGGCTTCGCCCCGCGGCGACGCGTCTCGAACAGCTCCACCAGGGTCGGCAGGAAACCGGCCAGCGTCTTGCCGGCGCCGGTGGGGGCGATCAGCAGGGCCGAGCGGCCGGCCTGCGCGGCGGCCAGGAGGGCGAGCTGGTGCGGCCGCGGCGCCCAGCCGCGTCCCGCGAACCAGCGGGCGAAGGGCTCCGGCAGGTCCGGCGCGGGCGTTTCGAGGGGCGCGGGCTCGCTCACCCCGCCGTGGTAGCGCGCCGGGGCGGCCGATCCAAGCCGGCCGAAAACCTCGGATCATGGTTAACGGACGGTAAACGACTTTCCGCTACGGCTTGCCGACGACACCCGGAACCGGAGCCGGCCATGAATCGTCGCGACCGCCGGGCGGCGGCCAAGCAGGGCAATGCCGAGGCGATCTGCGCCGCCGCCGCGGCGCTCAAGGCCCAGGGTCGGTTGGAGGCCGCGGTCAAGCGGTACCGCGAAGCGATCGAGGTGGCGCCGCAGTCGGTGGTCGCCCACAACAACCTCGCCAATGTCCTGACCGAGCTCGGCCGCACCGACGAGGCGGTGGCGCATCTGCGCGCCGCTCTCGCCGCGGCACCGGCCGCGGTCCAGGTGCACAACAATCTCGGCAATGCGCTCAGGCGCCAGGGCGACACCGCCGCGGCGGTCGCCTACTACCGGCAGGCGATCGCCCACAAGCCGGACTTCGCCGAGGCGCACCTCAATCTCGGCTCGACACTCGCGGCCCTCGGCGACACCGCCGCGGCGCTCGCCCATCTCGACCGGGCCGTGGCTCTGCGGCCGTTCCATGCCGAGAGCCGGATCCGGCTCGGCCTCGCGCTCGTCGAGGCCGGCGACACCGCGGCGGCGCTCGGCTGCGCCGAGGTCGCGGCGCGCACCGCGCAGGAGCCCGGCTTTCCGCTGCGCCTGCTCGGCCTCCTGCTCGCCCGCTGCGGCGCCACCGAGCCGGCCCGCGCCTGCCTGGAGGCCGTGCTGGCGCGAGACCCGGAGGATCGCGATGGCACCCGCCTGCTGCTGGCCCGGCTGGGCGCGGTCCCCCTCCCCGAGCGGGCGAGCGACCGCCAGATCGAGTCGCTCTACGCCGCCCGGGCGGCGGGCTGGGACGCCGGGGCCGGACCACACGCCTACCGGGGCGCGGCGCTGGTCGCCGACGCGCTCGCCCGCACGAGCCCGGAGGGCCTGCTCGACATCGCCGACACGGGCTGCGGCACCGGCCTGGTCGGCGTGCTGGTGAAGCACCGGGCGCGGCGGCTCGACGGCGTCGACCTCTCCGCCCCGATGATCGCGCAGGCGCGCGCCAAGGCTCTCTACGACACGCTGCACCAGGGCGACCTGGTCGCCTTCCTGCTGGCGCGGCCGGCCGCGTTCGACGCGGTCACCTGTGCCGCCACCCTGATCCATTTCGGCGACCTCGCCCCCGCGCTCGCCGCCGCCGCGACCGCGCTGCGCGACGGCGGCGTGGTGGTCGCGACGCTGTTCCCGAACGCCGACGATCCGGACGCGGTCGCGGTCGGCAGCCTCGACGGCCTCGCCCAGGGCGGCTGCTTCGTGCACGGCCGCGCCTATGTGGAACGGACCGCTGCCGCGGCCGGCTTCGCGGTCGAGATCCTGGAGGAGGCCGTGCACGAGCACCAGGCCGGTCGCGACCGCACCGCGCTGGTCGTCGGGCTGCGACGCCGTTCACGCGACAGCTGACCGGCAGCCTTGCGGGCCGGCCCGTTCCCGGCCGCGACGCGCGGCGCTACGGTTCGCCCCTCACCATGGGCGGTCCGTCATGTCCCTCTACACGCTGCTGCGTCCGGCCCTGTTCCGGCTCGATCCCGAGCGGGCCCACCATCTCGCCATGGCGGCCGGCGCCCGCGCCGGCGCCGCGGCTCCGCTGATGCGCGCCGTCACGGCCGTGACGGATCCGCGGCTCGCGGTGACGATCGACGGCCTGCGCTTTCCGAGCCCGATCGGCCTCTCGGCCGGCTTCGACAAGAACGGCGAGGCGGTGAGCGCGCTGGCCGGGCTCGGCTTCGGCTTCGTCGAGATCGGCTCGGTGTCGGCCGAGCCCTCCGCCGGCAACCCGCCGCCCCGGCTGTTCCGCCTGCCGGCGGACCGCGCGCTCGTCGTCGCCTACGGGGTGCCCAACGAGGGCGCCGAGGCGGTGGCGCACCGGCTCGCCGGCACCCGCCTGCCGGTGCCGCTCGGCATCAACATCGTCGCCACCAACCGGGGCCGCGGCGCACCGCCGATCGGCGACGACGCACTGATCGCCGAGTACATGCGGGCCGCGACCGTGCTGGCCCCGGCCGCCGACTACCTGATGTTCAACCTGAGCTGCCCGAACACCACCGACGGCTGCGACTTTTTCGCCGACCCGGGCCGGCTCGACGCCTGGCTGACGGCGCTCGACGCGACGCCCTACGCGCCGCGGCCGTCGTTCCTCAAGGTGTCGCCGCTCGGCGGCGTCGCGATGATCGAGCAGCTCCTGGAGATCGTCGGGCGGCACACGAAAATCTCCGGCCTCATGTTCAACCTGCCGAGCGTCAAGCCGGCCGGCCTCGTCACGCCCGAGGCGGTGTGGAAGAGCTGGCCCGGCGCCGTCTCGGGGCCGCCCAGCGCCGCGCTGCTCGACCACTGCCTCGTCGAATGCTGGCGGCGCATGGACCGGAACCGCTTCGTGCTGTTCGCCTCGGGCGGCGTGTCCTCGGCCGCGGACGCCTATGCCAAGATCCGCAAGGGCGCCTCGCTGGTCGCGCTGCTGACCGCGCTGATCTACGAGGGCCCGGGCGTGGTGCGGCGCATCACCCGCGGGCTCCTCGACCTGCTGGACCGCGACGGCGTGAAGCACGTCTCCGAGGCGGTGGGCGTCGACGTGCGGTAGCCCGGCGGGTGACGGAACGAGCGTGGCGACGCGCCCGGGGTGAGGGTTTACGGCGCCGGCTGGATGGCTCGGCACCCCCTCACCCGGATCGCTTCGCGATCCGACCTCTCCCCGCAGGGGAGAGGTGAAGCGAGGTGGTGCCGTCCTCCTCTCGCATCGTTCGCCGCAATGCCTATCTTGCGAACATGCGTCCCGAAAACCTGCTCGTCCCGACGCCCGCCGGCCTGTGCTGTCCCGAGGGCGCCTTCCACATCGATCCCGTGCGGCCGGTCAAGCGGGCCCTGATCACGCATGCGCATTCCGACCACGCGCGGGCCGGGCACGGCGCCGTGCTGGCGACCGCCGAAACGCTCGACCTGATGCGGCTGCGCTACGGCGAGGGCTTCGCCGGCACGACCCAGGCGGTCGCCTACGGCGAGCGCCTCACGATCGACGGCACGACGGTGAGCTTCCACCCGGCCGGCCACGTGCTGGGCTCGGCCCAGATCCGCGTCGAGCGGAACGGGCTCGTGATCGTCGCCTCGGGCGACTACAAGGACGTGCCGGACCCGACCTGCGCGCCGTTCGAGCTGGTGCCGTGCGACGTGTTCATCAGCGAAGCGACGTTCGGCCTGCCGGTGTTCCGCCACGGCGACATCGCGACCGAGATCGGCAAGCTGATGCGCTCGCTGGCGCTGTTTCCGGACCGCGCGCATCTGGTCGGCGCCTATTCGCTCGGCAAGGCGCAGCGGCTGATCGCGCTCCTGCGCGCCGCCGGATACGACCGGCCGATCTTCCTGCACGGCGCCATGGAGGCGATCACCGGCTACTATGCGGTTCGCATGGATCTGGGCGATCTGCGGGCGGTGCGCGACGGGCAGAAGGCGGAGTTCGCCGGCGCCGTGGTGCTGTGCCCGCCCTCCGCGCTCGGCGACCGCTGGACGCGGCGCTTCCCCGATCCCATCGCGTGCTTCGCCTCGGGCTGGATGCGCATCCGGGCGCGGGCCCGCCAGCGCGGCGTCGAGCTGCCGCTGGTCGTCTCCGACCATTGCGACTGGGACGGGCTGACCCGCGTCATCCCGGCGACCGGCGCGCGCGAGATCTGGCTGACGCACGGGGCCGAGGAGGCGCTGGTGCACTGGTGCGCGACGCGAGGCCTGCGGGCGAAGCCGCTGCATCTGGTCGGCTACGGCGACGAGGAGGAGGTCGAGGTCCTGGAGGCGGCGACGGCGAGTTCTGATCAGGACGCGTCCGCTACGGACGAGTCCGCGGCGGGCGAGCCCGCATGAACCGCTTCGCCGCCCTGCTCGACCGCCTCGCCTACGAGCCCGGCCGCACCGCCAAGCTGCGGCAGATGACGGACTACTTCCGCACCACGCCGGATCCCGAGCGCGGCTTCGCGCTCGCCGCGCTCACCGGCGCGCTGTCGTTCCAGCACGCCAAGCCGGGCCTGATCAGGACCCTGATCGCCGAGCGCACCGACCCGGTGCTGTTCGAGATGTCCTACGACTATGTCGGCGACCTCTCCGAGACGGTCGCGCTGATGTGGCCCGCTCCGCCCTCCCCGCCCGACCCTCCCCCTCCGGGGAAGGGTGGAGAGGAGGCCGCCGCACCTCCATCCATCGGCCACGACAGCGCACATCTCACGCCTTCCCTCGCCGACGTGATCACGACGCTGCAGACGCTCGGCAAGACGGAGCTGCCGAGGACGCTCGCCCGCTGGCTCGACGGGCTCGACGAGACCGGGCGGTGGGCGCTGCTGAAGCTCGTCACCGGATCCTTGCGCATCGGCGTCTCGGCGCGGCTGGCCAAGACCGCGGTCGCGGCGCTCGGCGACAAGGAGCCGGACGAGATCGAGATTCTCTGGCCGGGTCTCGCGCCGCCCTACGAAGACCTGTTCGCCTGGATCGAGGGTCGCGCGGACAAGCCGGCGGCCGAGGATCCGGCGAGCTTCCGGCCGCCGATGCTGTCGCACGCCATCGGGGCCGACGACTTCAAGATCCTCGACCCGGCCGACTTCGTCGCCGAATGGAAATGGGACGGCATCCGGGTGCAGGCCGCGGCCGGCGTCTGTCCCGACGGGCGGCGTGTGGCGCGACTCTATTCGCGCACCGGGGAGGACATCTCGGCATCGTTCCCGGATCTGATCGAGGTCCTGAGCTTCGACGGCGCCATCGACGGCGAGCTGCTGGTCGTGCGCGACGGGCGCGTCCAATCGTTCAACGTGCTGCAGCAGCGGCTCAACCGCAAGGCCGTGACGGCGAAACTGATCGCCGCGTTTCCGGCCCACCTGCGCGCCTACGATCTGCTGGTCGAGGGCGACGAGGATCTCCGCGAGAAACCGCTCGCGGCGCGCCGCGCACGCCTCGCCGCGCTGGTCGAAAAGCTGTCCGAGCCGCGCATCGATCTCTCCGCAGAAATCCCGTTCGCCGACTGGGACGCGCTCGCCCATGCGCGCGCCAACCCGACCACAATCGGGGCCGGACCGGACGCCGAGGCGATCGAGGGCGTGATGCTGAAGCGCCGCGACGCGCCCTATCTGCCGGGCCGCCCCAAGGGACTCTGGTGGAAGTGGAAGCGCGACCCGTTCATCGTCGACGCCGTTCTGATGTATGCGCAGCGCGGCCACGGCAAGCGCTCCTCCTACTATTCCGACTACACGTTCGGCCTGTGGCGCACGGGCGAGGACGGCGAGGAGCTGGTGCCGGTGGGCAAGGCCTATTTCGGCTTCACCGACGAGGAGCTCTTGAAGATCGACCGGTTCGTGCGGCAGAACACCGTGAACCGCTTCGGCCCGGTGCGCGAGGTGACGCACGACGCGGAGACCGGCCTCGTATTCGAGGTGGCGTTCGAGGGGCTGCAGCGCTCGACCCGGCACCGCTCCGGCGTGGCGATGCGCTTCCCCCGCATCAGCCGGCTGCGCTTCGACAAGCCCCCCGGCGAAGCCGACCGGCTCGACACCCTGACGACGATGCTCGACGCCGCCGAGCAGACCCCCTCCTCCGGCGGCCGCGTGCTGGATCCCGGCTTGGCACGAACCGGGAAACGCAAGGGGGGATGAGAGCAGGCGCGCCGTTGGCGCGCACGGTCTCTCGATGGTCATCGTCCGCGAAGGCGGACGATCCAGTAGTCACCGGCTTTCGAGACGGACCCGAGGCGCTGCGGCGTGCTGGGTGCTCCGCCTTCGCGGAGCACGACCACCGAAAGGCTGCGGGTCTCGGCGGAGCGTTCCGGGATGACGGATCGAAATTTCCGCCCCCGTGTCGGATTCGGCTAGGCTCCGGCGTCCTTGGGCCACGGAGGGATCCCCGATGCTGTACGCCATCCTGTGCTACCACCAGGAAGACATCGTCTGCTCCTGGAGCAAGGAGGAGGACGACGCCGTGATGGCGCGGCTGGCGCCGATCCAGGAGCGGCTCGCCCGCCAGGGCAAGCTCGGGCCGGTGGCGCGGCTGATGCCGACCACGGCGGCCACCACGCTGCGCAAGGACCGCGATCCGCCGCTGGTCATCGACGGGCCGTTCGCCGAGACCAAGGAGCAGCTCCTCGGCTTCTATCTGGTCGACTGCGACTCGCTCGACGAGGCGCTCGCCATCGCGAAAGAGCTCGGCGAGGCCAATCCGGGCGGCTCCTACGAGCTGCGCCCGGTCGCCTTCTTCAACCCGGCGACGTCGCCCCCTGCGAAAGCGAGCGCCTGATGGACGTCGACTGGCTCGGCGCGACTCTCCAGGCGGCGCGACCGCAGGCGCTGGCTGCTCTGCTGCGCGCGTTCCGGGATCTCGACACGGCCGAGGAGGCGCTGCAGGAGGCCTGCCTGCGTGCCCTGAAGACGTGGCCGCAGAACGGCCCGCCGCGCGACGCCGCCGCCTGGCTGATCATGGTCGGCCGCAACGTCGCGATCGACACGGTGCGGCGCCGGAGGCGCGAGGCCCCGCTGCCCGACGAGGAGGTGCTGTCCGAGCGCGACGACGCCGAGGCGGTGCTCGCCGAGGAGCTCGACGAGAGTCACTACCGGGACGACATTCTTCGTCTGCTGTTCGTCTGTTGCCATCCCGATCTGCCCAATGCCCAGCAGATCGCGCTGGCGCTGCGCATCGTCTCCGGCCTGTCGGTGAAGGAGATCGCCCGCGCGTTCCTCACCACCGAGGCCGCCATGGAGCAGCGCATCACCCGCGCCAAGCGCAAGGTGGCGAGCGCCGACGTGCCGTTCGAGGCGCCGAGCCCGCCGGACCGCGCCGCCCGCGTGGCCACCGTCGCGGCGGCGATCTATCTGCTGTTCAACGAGGGCTATGCGGCGAGCGGCGGCGACGCCCATCTGCGGCTGCCGCTGTGCGACGAGGCGATCCGGCTGGCGCGGCTGCTGCTGCGCCTGTTCCCGACCGAGCCCGAGATCATGGGCCTGACGGCGCTGCTGCTGCTCCAGCACTCGCGCGCCGCCGCGAGGCTCGACGCGGCCGGCGACATCGTGCTGCTCGACGAACAGGACCGCGGCCGCTGGGATCGTCGGCTGATCGCCGAGGGACTCGCTTTGCTCGACAAGGCGATGCGGCATCGCCGCCCCGGCGCCTACCAGCTCCAGGCCGCGGTCGCGGCGCTGCATGCGCGCGCGGCCCGGCCGGAGGACACCGACTGGGCCCAGATCGAGCTCCTCTACGGCGCACTGGAGCGGCTGCAGCCCTCGCCCGTGGTGTCATTGAACCGCGCGGTGGCCACCTGGAAGGTGCGCGGACCGCAGCCCGCGCTCGATCTGATCGGCCCGCTGCGCGGCGCACTCTCCGGCTACTTCTACTTCCACGGACTGGAAGGCGCGCTGCTGGACAAGCTCGGGCGGACCGCCGAGGCGCGCGTCGCCTTCGACCGCGCCATCGCGCTCGCCCATTCGCCGGCCGAGGCGGCGCACATCCGCCGCCAGCTCGACCGGCTGAACGCGCCGGCCGCGACGACGCCGGCCGCGCCGCCCCACTGAAAATACCTCTCGTCGAAAAATTTCGGAGTCAGTGTCGGGACCGCGGCTCGCCGTCCGTCTTCATGGCGAGCAACGGACGGCGAGCGACGAAAGGGAGGACCCCGATGGACATGATGGGCAAGTATGTCGACAGCTACGTGCTGCCGGTTCCGAAGGCGAAGATCGACGACTATCGCGCCCTCGCGGCCAAGGCCGGCGCGATCTGGCGCGAGCACGGCGCGCTCGCCTATGTCGAATGCATCGCCGAAGACGTGAAGCCCGGCACCCACACCTCGTTTCCGCAGGCCGTGAAGCTCGGGCCGGACGAGACCGTGGTGTTCTCCTGGATCGTCTACGCGTCGCGGGCCGAGCGCGATCGCATCAACGCGGCCGTGATGAGCGATCCGCGCCTCGCCGACATGCCGAAGGACGGCATGCCGTTCGACGGCAAGCGGATGTTCTGGGGCGGCTTCGACGTGCTGGTCGAGGCGTGATGCGGCATTCGGCCCCCGCGGGCCTCACACAATCCACCGACGGGAGACTGCCATGAAGGTGATGGTCATCGTCAAGGCGAGCAAGGCGTCGGAAGCCGGCGAGATGCCGTCGACCGAGCTGCTCGCAGCGATGGGACAGTACAACGAGGCGCTGGTCGAGGCCGGCATCATGCTGGCCGGCGAGGGCCTGCATCCGACCGCGAAGGGCAAGCGCGTGCGCTTCGACGGGGCCACCCGCACCGTGATCGACGGCCCGTTCGCCGAGACCAAGGAGCTGATCGCCGGCTACTGGCTGTGGAACGTCGCCTCGATGGAGGAGGCGGTCGACTGGCTGAAGCGCTGCCCCAACCCGCACGACGAGGTCACAGAGGTCGAGATCCGGCCGGTGTTCGAGGCCGAGGATTTCGGCGAGGCCTTCACGCCGGAGCTGCGCGCCCAGGAGGAGCGCCTGCGCGAGAAGCTGGGCGGGTGAGGGGCCGCAGAGACCACTCCACACTCCGCTCATTCCCGCGAAAGCGGGAATCCAGGACGTCTCGCCGCGTCGCCCTAGGTCCCCGCCTTCGCGGGGACGAGCGGAGAAACGAAGGCGCGCTTCACTCCACCCTCGTCATGCCCGCGCTTGTCGCGGGCATCCACGGCCTTGCCGAAGGTCGGCTGCGAAGGACGTGGATGGCCGGGACGAGCCCGGCCATGACGGACCATGCGGCGGATACCTGTCTCGCGTGAATGATCAGAAATCGCAAAGCTGGAGCACCCCCGATGAGCACCATGATCTTCGTCAACCTGCCGGTCGCCGACCTGCCGCGGTCGATACGCTTCTTCGAGACGCTCGGCTACACGTTCAACAGGCAGTTCACCGACGACACGGCGGCCTGCCTGGTGATCTCCGACACCATCCACGCGATGCTGCTCACCCACGACAAGTTCAAGCAGTTCACCGACAAGGAGATCGCCGACGGCCACAAGTCCAAGGAGGTGCTGATCGCACTGTCGGCGGAGAGCCGCACCGCGGTCGACGCGCTGGTCGACACCGCCGTGACGGCCGGCGCCGGGGAGCCGCGTCCCGCCGCCGACTACGGTTTCATGTACTACCGCGCCTTCGACGATCTCGACGGCCACACCTGGGAGATCATGTGGATGGATCCGGCGCACCTGCAGCAGGCGCCGGCCGACGCCGCCGCCGCGGCCGCCTGATCCGCATGCCCCGCGTGGTCTTCACGCAGAACATCCAGCGCCATGTCGCCTGCCCCGAGACGGAGGTTCCGGGGCGGACGGTGCGCGAGGTGCTGGAGGCGGTGTTCGCCGAGAACCCGCAGGCGCGCGGCTACGTGCTCGACGACCAGGGGGCGCTGCGCCGCCACATGACCGTGTTCGTCGACGGCACCATGGTGCGCGACCGCCAGACGCTCGCCGAGCCGGTCGGCCCGGCCGGCACGATTCACGTCTTCCAGGCGCTCTCCGGAGGCTGATCGACGAGGTTCCGCGGACGCCCCTGGCTGTCATTCCGGGACGGCGCGCAGCGCCGGACCCGGAATCCAGCCACACCGACCGATTTCGCCGCTGGATTCCGGGTTCGGGTCTGCGACCCGCCCCGGAATGACCACCAACTGATCAGGGGGATTTGGTGACATGAGCGACACGCTTCTCGTTTCCACCCGCAAGGGGCTGTTCACGGTCGCCCGCACGGTGCAGGGATGGGACGTCGCCGACGTGGCGTTCCTCGGCGACAACGTCACGCTCACGATGACGGACCCGCGCGACGGCCGGCGTTACGCCGCGCTCGACCACGGCCATTTCGGCGTCAAGCTGCACCGCTCCACGGCCGCCGGCGGCTTCGAGGAGATCGCGACGCCGACCTATCCCGAGAAGCCGGAGGGTCACGAGGAGCTCGACATGTGGGGCCGACCGCTGCCGTGGAGCACGGTGCGGGTCTGGGCGCTGGTGCCGGGTGGCGCCGACGAGCCCGGCACCATCTGGTGCGGCACGCTGCCGGGCGGGCTGTTCAAGTCGAACGATCACGGCGCGAGCTGGTCGCTGGTGCGGGCGCTGTGGGACCATCCGCTGCGGCAGAAGTGGGGCGGCGGCGGCGCCGACCTGCCCGGCCTGCACTCGATCTGCGTCGATCCGCGCGATTCGCGGCGCGTGTCGATCGCGGTGTCGACCGGCGGCGTGTGGGCCACCGAGGACGGCGGCGAGAGCTGGGCGCTGCGCGGCGCCGGCATGCGGGCCGAGTACATGCCGCCCGAGCAGGCGGGCGATCCGATCGCCCAGGACGTCCACTGCCTGGTGCAGTGCCGCGCGGCGCCGGAGCGCATGTGGGTGCAGCACCACAACGGAATCTTCGTCTCCTCCGACGAAGGCCACAGCTTCACCGAGATCACCGCGGCCGGCCCGTCGACCTTCGGGTTCCCGGTCGCCGTGCACCCGGACGAGCCCGACACGGCGTGGTTCGTGCCGGAGATCAAGGACGAGAAGCGCATCCCCCGCGACGGGCGGCTGGTGGTGACGCGAACCCGCGACGGCGGCCGGAGCTTCGACGTGCTGACCGAGGGCCTGCCCCAGAAGCACGCCTACGACGTCGTCTACCGCCACGCCCTGGCGCTCGATCCCGGCGGCGAGCGGCTCGCGCTCGGCTCGACCACGGGCGGCCTGTGGGTGAGCGAGGACCAGGGCGACCGCTGGACCTGCGTCAGCCATACGCTGCCGCCCGTCTACGCCGTGCGGTTCGGCTGAGCGGCCGGCGTCGGGCGACTCCGCCCTGCGTCCTTCACCTCTCCCGGTTCCCGGGACGAGGTGAAGGCCCACGGGACGAGGTGAAGGCCCCTTCCCGCTCCGGCCCGCCCCTGTGGTAAGCTGCCGTCGCAACAGGCGCGGCACCAGCCCGGGGAAAGCAGGCCATGGCGATGCGGGATCCGGAGCGGCGGCCGTCGATCGATTACGGGGACGGCATGCAGCAGCGCTCTTCCGGCAGTCTCGAACGGTTCCTCGGCGGCTCGCCGGGCGCCGTGGCGGTGCGGCTCGTCCTGCTGTCGGTCCTGGTCGGCGTCATCATGTCGGCGATCGGGCTCGACCCATGGAACATCATCCAGAGCGTCGAGCGCCTGCTGCGCAGCATCTGGGACATGGGCTTCGACGCCGTGGTCTGGCTGTGGCGCTACTTCCTGCTGGGCGCCGTGCTGGTGATCCCGATCTGGCTGGTCCTGCGGCTCGCCAAGGGCGGCCGGTGACGCGGGCGGCGGGCCGCCGGAGGGTGGCCCGGAGAGCGGCCCTGGTGCGCCAGTCGAAACGCTTGGCAGACCCAGGCTAAAATTCCTATACTGGCGCTGTTCCCACGTGGCCCCGGCGTTCCGCAGGAGGTCCCATGCTGACCCATGCCCAAATCTGGACGGCGCTCGACCGGCTGGCGGCGCGCGCCGGCCTGTCGGCGTCCGGACTCGCCAAGCGGGCCGGACTCGACCCGACCACCTTCAACAAGTCGAAGCGCATCACCCCGGACGGCCGCGCCCGCTGGCCGTCGACCGAATCGGTGGCGAAGTCGCTCGCCGCGACCGGCACAACGGTGGAGGAGTTCGTCCGCCTCCTCGGCGACGGCGACTCGGCGGCCGAGCAGGCGGTGCCGCTGATCGGCTTCGCCGAAGCCGGCTCGGGCGGCTATTTCGACGACGGCGGCTTTCCGGTCGGCAAGGGCTGGGACGAGATCGCCTTCCCGGCGGTCGAGGACGAGCACGCCTACGCGCTCGAAATCTCGGGCGACTCGATGCAGCCGGCCTACCGGGACGGCACCGTCATCATCGTCTCCCCATCGGCGCCGATCCGGCGCGGCGACCGCGTCGTGGTGAAGACCCGCGAGGGCGAGGTGCTGGCCAAGGAGCTGCGCCGCAAGACCGCCAAGACGCTCGAGCTACGCTCGCTCAACCCCGAGCACGCGGACCGGGTGCTGCCGGCCGAGGACGTGCTGTGGGTCGCCCGCATCGTCTGGGCGAGCCAGTAGCCCGCCGCGGCACAGGGCCGCTTGTGGCGGACGCGCCGCATCCGGCCGTGGCCGGCCGTGGGCCGGATGCGGCGAGGGCCCGGGCAGGCGCCCCTGCCTGCTCACTGCACCGGCGGGCCGGCGCGGCAGGCCGCATAGCCCCAGGTGGGAATGTCGCATTTCGAGCAGCCGGCGAGGCCCAGCCCCAGGCCGACCACCAGCACGAGCAACACGGCACGCATAGACCTCGCAACTCCCTGCGAACCCGATCCGCGTCCCCGCAGCCGTCATAGGCCCGTCACACGCGCCCGCGCCATCCTCTTTACGTTGCGTTTACATTCGGATTACGGAGTGTTGCCGCCGCGCCGCACACGGCCTCACCGGTCAGCCGGTCAGCCGCCGGCGACCAGCACGGCACCGCGCCACAGATAGACGACGCCGATGGCGAGAATGATCCAGCGGGTCCAGTTGCGGAACCCGTGGTCGGTCATCCGCTCCAGCACCCGCACGGCGAGCGACGTGCCGGTGATGCTGAGCAAGAACGCCGGCGCGATCGCCCACCACGGCTCGATGGTGGCCTCGCCCGCGAACGAGGCGAAATAGGTCGCCCGCAGCACGTGGCTGAAGGTCTGGGTGACGGCCTTGGTCGCGACCGTGGTCCGGCGGTCGATCATGCTCTTCTGGAAGAACATGTCGAGGAACAGGCCGCCGACGCCGGACAGGAACTGGACGACCGTGGTGATCAGGCCGGCCACGAACGGCATGCCGCGCCACTCGATGTTGGGTCGCGCGTTCCTGGGCAGCAGCTCGACCAGGAAAGGGATGGCGCCGAGCGCGAGATAGACGGCCGCCTTGTCCGGGATGAAGGCGACGAGCCGCATCGCGACGAAGGCGACCAGCGCGCCGCCCGCGTACCACCAGAAGATCGGCCAGCGCACATGCGCCCGCCACATCACGGCGCGCCAGCCGTTCGCGGCGAACTGGATGATCGAGAACAGCACCATCGCGGTGGCGACGTCGTACAGCGTCAGCAGCACGCCGAGCAGGATCATCCCGCCCGCCATCCCGAAGATACCGGACACGAAGGACGAGACGACGATGGTGGCGCCGATCAGGGCGTAGGCGAGCACGGACATGCAGCCGGTCTCGTAGCACACGGCCGTGCCACCGCGCATCGTGGCGGTGGCCGGAACGGGTCGGGGCGTGCAGGGCACGACGGGGGGCACCGGGTCCGCCCGCGTCGCCCCGACCCGGCGGGACATGTCAGACGCCGTGACGGACGGCGGCGCCCTCGTGGTCCCGCACCCCCGGCCGGGGATGCGATCCCCGTCCGGGTGCCGGCGTCGTCGGCGGGTCCGCCCGTTCGGCCGCTCGTTCGGCCCGATGGTCGCCGGCGATCAGGGTGTAGAAGGTCGGCAGCACGAACAGGGTGAACAGCGTGCCGATCAGCATCCCGGTCACCACCACGATGCCGATCGCGAACCGGCTCGCCGCGCCGGCCCCGGTGGCGAACAGCAACGGCACCAGCCCGGCCACCATGGCGGCGGTGGTCATCAGCACCGGGCGCATCCGCACTCGCGCCGACTCGACGATGGCGCGGCGGGGATCGAGCCCGTCGCGATGCTGGATCTCGTTGGCGAACGCCACCATCAGAATGCCGTGCTTCGAGATCAGCCCGATCAGCGTGACGAGGCCGATCTGGGTGTAGATATTGAGGGTCGTGTAGCCGAGGTAGAGCGGAACGAGCGCCCCGCAGATCGCCAGCGGCACCGTCACCAGGATGACCAGCGGATCGCGGAAGCTCTCGTACTGGGCCGCCAGAACGAGAAAGATGACGATCAGCGCGAGGCCGAACGACACCGTCAGTCGGTTGCCCTCCTGCACGTACTGCCGGCTGTCGCCGAGCCAGTCGATGGTGATTCCGGGCGCCCGCGGCACCGCTTCCATGAAGGTGACCGCCTGCCCCATCGTCACGCCGCGTCGCAGCACCGCGGACAGCGTCGCCGCGTTCATCTGATTGAACTGCGGCAACCGGTTCGGGCTCGGCGTCACGTCGACGGACGCCACCGTGGACAACGGGATCATCGCCCCCGAACGGGTGCGGATCTGATAACGACCGAGGGCCTCCGGGGTCAGCCGGTCGGGCCGACGGACCTGCGGGACGACGTCGTAGGAGCGGCCGTGGTAGTTGAAGCGGTTGACGTAGTTCTCGCCGACCAGCACCGCCAGCGTGTCGGCGATGGCCTGCATGGTGACGCCGATCTCGCCGGCCTTGGCGGTGTCGATGCGCACCCGCGCGGTCGGGCTGTCGAAGGCGAGGTCGCTGTCCACGAAGGCGAACAGCCCGCTCCGTCGCGCCGCGTCCTTGAGGGCCTCCATCTGGTCGAAGACGACGTCGAAACCGGCCGGCGAGCGCAGCACCATCTGGAACGGCAGGCCGCCGGTCGAGGCCGGCAGCGCCGCCGGCTGGAACGGCGTGACCGAGGCGCCGTGGACGGCGCCGACCGCCCGGAACAGATGAGACTGGACCGCGTCGGACGAGCGCGACCGCTCGCTCCACTCCTTCAGGATGATGCCGCCGAAGGCGTTGTTCAGACCGTCGGTGCCGACCACGAAGAAGTTGCCGAGATACTCCGGCAACGACATGAAGATCCGCTGGACGGCGGCGGCCGCCGTCGCGGTGTAGTCGAGATTGGCGTATTGCGGCGCCCGCACGGCGGTGAACACGTAGCCCTGATCCTCGGGCGGCGAGAGCTCGCGCCGCGCGCCAAACAACAGCACCACGATGGCGGCCAGCATGGCGACGGCGATCACCAGCACCACCGGGCGCATCGCCAGGGTGCGCTCGAGCAGGCGGGCATAGCCGTTCGACGTCACCGTCAGGGCCCGCTCGATCGTCGCGGCGAAGCGCCCCTGCGACTGCTGCGCGCCGAGCAGCTCGGCGCTCATCATCGGCGACAGGGTGAGAGCCACGACGCCGGACACCACCACCGCGCCGGCCAGCGTGAAGGCGAACTCGCGGAACAGTCCGCCGGTCAGCCCGCCCATCAGGCCGATCGGCGCATAGACGGCCGCCAGCGTGATGGTCATGGCGATCACCGGCCCGACGATCTCGCGAGCGCCCGACAAGGCGGCGTCGAACGGCGACTCGCCGGCCTCGATGTGGCGGTGGATGTTCTCGACCACCACGATGGCGTCGTCGACGACGAGGCCGATCGCCAGCACCATGGCGAGCAGGGTCAGCAGATTGAGCGAGAAGCCGAAGGCCAGCATCAGGGCCGCCGATCCGACCAGCGACAGCGGGATGGTGACGACCGGGATGATCACGGCGCGCAGCGAGCCCAGGAACAGGAAGATCACCACCACGACGATGACGACCGCCTCGATCAGGGTGCGCCGCACCTCGTCGATCGAGGCGTGGACGAAGTGGGCGACGTCGAACTGGTTCTCCACCACGAGGCCGGGCGGCGCGACCTGCTGCATCTGCGGGATCAGCGCCTTGACGGCGGCGACGATCTCCAGCGGATTGCCGTCCGGGGTCGGCCAGATCTTCAGATAGACGGACCGGCGGCCGGCCGCCCAGCCGATGGTCTTGCGGTTCTGGCTGCCGATCTCGACGTCGGCGACGTCCGCGAGCCGGACTAGCCCGTCGCTGCCGGTCTTGATCACCATCCGGCGGAAGTCCTCGACCGAGCGGGCGTCGGTCGTGGCGCTGATGTTGCCGACCGACAGCTCGTTCTCGACCTGGCCGGGCGCCGCCTGCACGTTGTTGGCGCGCAGCGCGGCGGCGACGTCGGCCGCGGTCAGGCTGCGGCCGGCGAGCTTGACCGGATCGAGCCACACCCGCATGGCGAGCGCCTGGGCGCCGGCGAAGTCGGCCGAGGCGACGCCCTTGACCGAGGTCACCAGCGGCTGGCCGACTCTCGTGACGAAATCGGTGATCTGCGGAATCGTCAGCGTGTCGCTGATGAAGGCGACGTACTGCACCGCGGTGGCGCCGTCGGTGACCTTGGTGACGACCGGATCGAAGGCCCCCTGCGGCAGCCGGTACTTGACCTGCTGGACCTTGGCCAGCACTTCGGTCATCGCGCGGTCGGAATCCGCGTCGAGCACCAGCTTGGCCTTGATCAGGCTGAGGCCCATGGTCGAGCTGGAGGTCAGGTACTCGATGCCGCTCGCGGTGGCGATCGACTGGGCGATCGGCGTCGTCACGAAGCCCTGCATCACCTCCTGAGTGGCGCCCGGGAACATCGTCTCCACCGTGATGGTGGCGCTCTCGAGCTTGGGATACTGGCGGACCGGCAGCGAGACGAGCGCGGTGGCGCCGACCAGCAGCAGCAGCAGGCTGACGACGATCGACAGCACCGGCCGGCGAACGAACAGATCCGTGACGCTCATGACCGTCCCCTCCGACCCGCGGGGTCGCCCGCCGGGGCCGGTGCCGCCGCGGGGGGCGGATCGTCGCCCGTCGCCACCGTGACGGGCGCGCCCGGGCGGATGCGCAGCTGACCGCTGGTGACGACGACGTCGCCGGCCGACAGGCCGCGCTCCACCACGATGCGGGGGCCGACCTGCCGGCCGGTCACCACCGGCACCGGCACGGCGCGCCCCTCGCGCAACACCAGCACGCTGTCGCCCGAGGCGGTGGCCTGGATGGCGGTGGTCGGCACCAGGATGGTGTCGGGCCGCGGCGGCTGGGCGATCTCGACCGTGACGTAGAGGCCGGGGCGGAGCAGCCCGTCCGAATCCGACAGGGTGGCCTGCGCGGTCACGTTGCGGGTGTCGGTGCCGACCCGCGGCTCGATGGCGTTGATCACCGCCCGAAAGCGGCGATCCGGCCAGGCGTCGCTCACCACCTCGACGTCGCCGCCGACCCGCAGCTTGGCGAGATCCTGCTGGGGCACCGTGAAGTTCACATAGAGCCGGTCGAGCGCCACCAGGGTGGCGATCGGCTCGCCGGCATTGACGTACTGGCCGAGATTGACGCGGCGGATGCCGATGCGGCCGTCGAACGGCGCGCGGACGGTCTTCTGCACCAGACGGGCGTCGATCTGCGCGATGGCGGCGGTCGCCTCGGCCAGCTCGGCCTCGCGCTGCTGGAGCCGCTGGAGCGTCTCGGCGCCGGTCGGCGACAATTCCCGCGAGCGTTCGAGCTGATTTCGGGCGAAGCCGGCGCGTGCCACCGCGGCGTCGCGGTCGGCCCGCTCGATCGCATCGAACAGTTGCACCAGCGGCGCCCCTTCGGCCACCACGGCGCCCGCCTCGAACCGGATGGCGACGACCCGGCCGGCCACCTCGGGCGCCAGCACCACCTCCTGCACGGCCTGGAGCGAGCCGGTCGTCCGCAGCGAGAGCGGCAGCGTCTCGACCGCCACCGCCGCAGCCGCCACCGCGACCGGCGTGGGACCGCCGCCGCCGGTCGCGGCGAGCCGCACCGAGCGCCACAACGCGACGCCGCAGAACACGAGCGCCAGCACCAGCAGCGCCATCAACAGGGGCAGGACGCGACGAGACGTGGTGGTGGGCCGGGGGTCGAGCGTGCGCTCGCCCCCCGAGACATCGATGTGTGTCGACATGTCGGCCTCCGCGAACTCACCCACGGCCGGGCCGCGGGAGCTTGCACGAGCAAGCCGACACCACCTATAAGACCTCGAGTATAGTTGAGGTCAAGATGATACCGTCACCCCCGTCCAAGCGCGCCGAGCTGACCGTCGGCGAGGTCGCCAGACGCAGCGGCGTCGCCGTGTCGACGGTGCATTTCTACGAGGCCAAGGGGCTGATCCGGGGGTGGCGGACGGAGGGCAATCAGCGCCGCTATCCGCGCGCCGTGCTGCGGTTGATCGCCATCGTGCGGCTCGCCCAGCGCGCCGGCATCCCGCTCGCCACCGTCAAGGCCCATTTCGACGAGATCGCCACCGACCGCGCCATCACGCTGTCCGAATGGCGGCGGCTGTCGCTGTCCTGGCAGGACATCATCGAGGACCGCATCATCAGCCTGCAACAGCTCCGCGACGAGCTCGATCACTGCATCGGTTGCGGCTGCCTGTCGATCACCGAGTGTCCGATGCACAATCCCGAGGACTCCCTGGCGCGGGAGGGCGCCGGGCCGCGCCGGCTGATCACCAAGGCGCTCGCCCGGATGGCGAAGCGGACCGACGGCGCGGCCGATGCCGCTCCTCGGCGCTCCCGCCGACGCACCCGCGGCGACGCGCAGGACGGCTAGCGCCTCGTCCTGCCGACGCGGAGCCCGGTTCGCCGCCGCCGCGATGCGGCTCTGTAACGACGCTCGCGCGGTTCGATCCGGTCGGACCGGGCGCTCACGCGCTCCGCGCGAGCGCGCCGTCGATCATGTCGACCGTGTTCTTCAGGCCGTAGATGGCGACGAAGGAGCCGAAGCGCGGGCCCTTCTCCTGGCCGAGCAGCACCTGGTAGAGCAGGTTGAACCAGTCGAGCGAGACGCCCGGCTTGCCGTCCTTGCCCTTCTTCTTCTCGTCGAGGAACGGCGGCCGCCGGCCGACCTCGTAGACGACCTCCTGGATCGCCTCGGCGGTGGCGTCGTCGGGCAGCTGGGACAGCGCCTCGCGCAGATCCATCAGCGCGGCGCGCTCGGACTCCACCGGCTCGCGGAACCGTTTCGCGGGAAGCACGAAATCGCGAAAATAGTGGATCGCGTACTCGACCTCGCGCTGCAGCCGGGGGTGCGACTGCGGCGTCACGCCCGGCCAGTAGCGGCCGATGAAGCCCCACAGCGTGTCGGCGTTCTCGGCGTTCGAGGCCGACACGAGGTTCAGGAGCATCGTGAACGAGATCGGCACCGAGACGGCGGGCGGCGCCCCCGCATGGATGTGCCACACAGGGTTGGTCAGGCGCTGCTTGGCGTCCTGCCGTCCGTAGCCGTCGAGGAACTGGGCGTACTCGTCGACGGTGCGCGGGATCACGTCGAAGTACAGCCGCTTCGCCGCCTTCGGCTCGCGATACATGAACAGCGACAGGCTCTCCGGGCTCGCATAGCGCAGCCACTCGTCGATGGTCAGCCCGTTGCCCTTCGACTTCGAGATCTTCTGTCCCCTGTCGTCCAGGAAGAGCTCGTAGGTGAAGCCCTCGGGCGGGGTGCCGCCGAGCACCCGGCAGATCTCGCCCGACAGCTTCACCGAGTCGATCAGGTCCTTGCCGGCCATCTCGTAGTCGATGCCGAGCGCCGTCCAGCGCATCGCCCAGTCGGCCTTCCACTGGCACTTGACCATGCCGCGCGTGACCTGGGTGGTGACGCGCTCGCCCGTCTCGGGGTCCTCGTAGGTGACGGTGCCGCGCTTCGGGTCGCGGGCCACCATGGGCACCTGCAGGACGAGGCCGGTGCGCGGATCGACCGGCAGGAACGGCGAATAGGTGGCGCGCCGCTCCGGGCCGAGCGTCGGCAGGATGATCTCCATCACCCGGTCGTAGTGCTCGAGCATGGCGAGCAGCGTCGCGTCGAAGCGGCCAGCCTTGTAGTAGTCGGTCGACGAGGCGAACTCGTAGTCGAAGCCGAACGCGTCGAGGAAAGCCCGCAGCCGCGCGTTGTTGTGGGCCCCGAAGCTGTCGTGGGTGCCGAACGGGTCGGGCACGCGGGTCAGCGGCTTCCCGAGATGGGCGGCGACCAGATCCTTGTTGGGGATGTTGTCGGGCACCTTGCGCAGCCCGTCCATGTCGTCCGAGAAGGCGATCAGCCGGGTCCTCACCCGGTCCTCGGTCAGCACCCGGAACGCGTGGCGCACCATGGTGGTGCGCGCCACCTCGCCGAACGTGCCGATATGCGGCAGCCCGGACGGCCCGTAGCCGGTCTCGAAGATCACCTCGTCCTTGGGATGCGCCTTCAGCCGCGCGACGATCTTCCTCGCCTCCTCGAACGGCCAGGCCGTGGAGGATTCAGCGAGCGCGCGCAGGGCGGCGGGATCGAGATCGGCAACGGGATCGGACATGCGTGGTCTCCGGCAGGGCCGGGGCGCGCAAGCCGCGTCGGGGCGGCGCAGCGGAAAACCCGGCCCGCCTCGTCTAAGGACCGGGGCGGCCGGGGTCAAATGTTTGCGCGCCGCGAGGGCCTCAGCCGAGCGTGAACGCCTCGTGCACGGCCGATTGCAGTGCGCCGCCCGTCACGGCGCCGCCGCCCGCGACATAGATCCAGTCGCCGATCAGCGCCGCCCCGACGGCGTGGCGCGGCGTCGGCATCGGGGCGTGGCGCTGCCAGGCGTCGGTCGCCGGATCCCAGCTCTCCATCTGGCCGAACACCTTGCCCTGGACGATGCGGCCGCGCTCGATCAGCCCGGCCTCGCCGCCCATCGCGTAGAGCCGCCCGCGATAGACCACGAGCCCGTGGCCCGAACGGGCGGTCGGCAGCGGGCTGCGCTCCTCCCAGGTGTCGCGGTCGGGCAGGTACACGTGGTGGAGCGGCGTGTTGTACTCGAAGGTGTTGAAGCGGCCGCCGATCACGTGGATGCGGCCGTCATGGACGACGCAGCCGACATGGTCACGGGCGCCGGGCAGCGGCTTGCGCAGCGACCACCTGTCGGCCTGCGGATCGTAGACCTCGTGCCAGCCGATCGAGGCGCGCTCGGCGGTCGGCTCGGCGGCGCCGCCGATCAGGTGGATGCGGCCGTCCAGCACCACGGCGGCGGCGGCCCCGCGCGGCCGCGAGAGCGGGGCGATCGCGGTCCAGCGGTCGCTCGCGACGTCGTAAAAATAGGCGTTGGGGTCCGGGTTGCGGTTCTGCTCCAGGAAGCCGCCCAGCGCATAGACGCGGCCGGCATCGGCGCAGACCGCGACGTGGTTGGCGCCGCGCGGCAGCGGCGCCGCGTCATGCCAGCGGTCGGCGCCGGGGTCGTAGACGTGGTGGTAGGCACGGTCGACCCGCCCCTCGCCGTAGCCGCCGACGATGTGCATGCGGCCGCCCCAGGCGGTCGCCCAGGCCATCTCGCTGCGCGGGAGCGGCAGCGCCGCCCGCGGCTCCCAGCGGCCGACCGGACCCGCCGGCGCCGGGCTGTCGACCACCCGCTGCGCCTCCTGCTCGGGCGTCAGCGCCGCGACCGGCTCCCCGCCCTGCAGCCGCGAATAGGGCTTTTCGGCCGACGGCGCGTCCTTCAGCGGCGCGGCCGTGCCGTAGCCGTGACCGGCGTGCTGGGCGAGCGCCGGCGTCGCGGCGAGCGCGGCGGTTCCGGCCAGAAACATCCTGCGGTCCATGGGGGTCCTCCGAACGTCGTCGCGTCCGAGCGGCGAGGTTGGGGGACGAACGTGGCGGACCGCGGACCGGTTCGGCCTCAGAACGGGTTGACCGGAAAATACTTCAGCCAGAGGTCGGCGAACTTGCCCTTCTCCCACAGGCGGAACAGGGCCCAGTTCATGGCCAGGCGGAGCTGGTCGTTGCCCTTCTTCACCGCGATGCCGACGCCCTCGCCGAAATAGCGGCTCTCGACGAAGGGGCCGCCGACGAAGCTGCAGCAGCCGGCCGCCTCGGAGCCGTTGAGCCAGAAGGCGAGGGCGTAGCCGTCGCCGAACAGGAGGTCGACCTCGCCCTTCTGCAGCGCGGCGCGCGCCTCCTCGGGCGTCGGATAGGGCTTCAGCTCGGCCTCGGTGAACAGCGCCTTCAGATACGCCTCGTGGGCCGTGCCGGCGACCACGGCGATCTTCTTGCCCTCCACCCGCTCGGGCAGCAGCGTGTCGAGGCCGGCGCCGCGCCTGGCGGCGAAGCGGGCCACCGGGCGGTAGTAGGGATCGGAGAAGTCGACCTTCTTGCGCGTCTCGGCCGACACCGCCATCGAGGCGATGGCGGCGTCGCCGCGGTTCTCGGCGAGCGACTCGACCAGGGTGTCGAAGCGCCGCATCTGCATGGTGCAGGCGATCTTCAGCTCGTCGCAGATGGCGCGGGCGAGATCGACGTTGAAGCCGGCCGGGTTGCCGTCCGCCCCGGCATAGTTGAACGGCGGGTAGTCCACCTCGCTCATGAAGCGGATCAGGGTGAGGCGCAGGTCCGGCCGCTCGGGCCGCCGCTTGGGGTCCCAGAACCCCGGGATCGGCAGGCCGGGCGAGGCCGTCTGGGCCTGGGCCGGCGCCGGCGCGAGCGGCCCGCCGGGTCCGCCGACGATGCAGGACACGAGCGCGGCTGCAATCAGCGCGCGCCAGACGTCGCGCTTGCGCGCAGAGAGTCGCAACCAAGAGCTGTTTCGGGTAGTCTTCTGAGGCATCCGGCCGTCCGGGCTGTTTCCAGGCACGGGACGCGAAAACCGCACCCGGGCCGCGCCCTTATAGACGAAGTCCCGGGCCGGAGCAGCGGCGAAGTGGCGTTGCAGTGGCGTGCCGGCGGGGGCCGGCCCGGAGGCGTGATGCTCGATCGCGGCGACGACCCGCGACCGCGGGAAGGGAGTTCGGTCCGGCCGGTCGGCCAGATGGCGCCGGCCCCATTGGCGCCGGTCCCGTTGGCGCCAGTCCCATCGGCACCGGCGCGGGGACGACCGAACGACCTGGTCCGCCGCGTCCGCAGCCCCTGTCCCGAACTCGACTGCGTGCGCGACCGGCTTTCGCCCGCCGTGATCGCCTTCGCCGAGCGCCGGGCGCGCGAGATCGGCACGACGGCCGACCGGGTGCTGGTCGCGGCCGGGGTCCTGAGCGAGGACGACTATGTCCGGGCCCTCGCCCGCCACATCCAGGTGCCGTTCGCCCCGCTCGGCGGGCTGCCGCGCGGCGCCTCTCCGCTCGACGACGATGCCCTGGTCGACGCGGCCGCCGCCGGCATGATGCCGATCCGCGGCGACGGCGCGCTCGAGGCCGTGGTGGTTCCGCGCGGCGCCGCGGCCCGCCGGCTGGTCGAGCTCGCCGGCTCGCCCGCCGCCCCGCGCGGCCTCCGGCTGACCACGGGCGAGCGTCTGCGCGGCTACGTCCTGCGCCACGCCGCGCCGGCGCTCGGGCGACGTGCGGCCTTCGGGCTCGCGACCGAGCGCCCCGACGTCTCGGCGGCGCCGCGGCCGTGGCGGCCGGTCCGGCTCGTCGCCGCCGCGGCGGCGCTGGCCGGTCCCGCGCTGGCCTGTCCCGACATCGCCGCGACCGTGCTCGGGATCCTGCTGGCGCTGGTGTTCCTGGCCTGGACGGCGCTGCGCCTTCTCGCCGTCGCGCTGCCGGCGCCGGTCGCGCCGCGCCTCGCGCGACAGCCGGACGGCACGCTGCCGCTCTACACCGTCGTGGTCGCGCTTCATCGCGAGGCGGCCACCGTGCCCCAGATCGTCGCGGCGCTCGACGGGCTCGACTGGCCGCCCGAGAAGCTGCAGGTCATCGTCGCGCTGGAGGCCGACGACCGCGAGACGCAGGCCGCCTTCGCGGCGCAGTGCCTCGGCCCGCACTGGGAGATCCTGGTCGTCCCCGACATGGGACCGCGGACGAAGCCGAAGGCGCTGAACGCCGCGCTCCCCTTCGCGCGCGGCGCTTTCCTCGCCGTCTACGACGCCGAGGACCGGCCCGAGCCCGACCAGCTCCGCCGCGCCGCGGCGGCCTTCGCGGCCGGTGGCGAGCGGCTCGCCTGCGTGCAGGCGCGGCTCTCCATCGACAACACCGGCGACGGCCTGCTCACCGCGCTGTTCACGGCCGAGTATGCCGGGCTGTTCGACGTGTTCCTGCCGGTGCTGGCGCGGCTGCGCCTGCCGCTGCCGCTCGGCGGCTCGTCGAACCACTTCCGCACCGCCGCACTGCGGGCGGCCGGCGGCTGGGACGCCTACAATCTCACCGAGGACGCCGATCTCGGCATGCGGCTGGCGCGCTGCGGCTTCCGCATCGACGTGATCGCCTCGACCACGCAGGAGGAGGCGCCGGCGCGGCTGGCGCCGTGGCTGCGCCAGCGCACCCGCTGGTTCCAGGGCTGGATCCAGACCTGGCTGGTGCACATGCGCACGCCGCGACGGACGCTGCGCGATCTCGGCCCCGCCGGCTTCGTGACGCTGCAGCTGGTGGTCGGCGGCACCGTGCTGGCCGCCCTGGTGCATCCGGTGTTCTCGGCGCTGCTGATCGGCAAGCTCGCCGGCGAAGGGCTGCCGCCCCTCGACGATCTCGGCACCGTGCTGCTCGCCGGCCTCTATGGCAGCACCTTCGTGGCCGGATGGGCCGCCTCGATGCTGCTCGGCCTGTCCGGCCTCGCCCGACGGCGCCTGCTCGGCACCGCCTGGGTGCTGCTGCTGGTGCCGGTCCACTGGCTGCTGTTGTCGCTCGCGGCGTGGCGGGCGCTCATAAAATTCTTTCGCGATCCGTACCGCTGGGACAAGACCGAGCACGGCCTGGCGCGGACCTCGCGCAGCGCGCCTCAGCGCGGCGCCGTGCCGGAGGAATCGACCGGGCGCGGGGCCCGCCGCGGCTTGAAGAAGCCCGAGGTCGAGCCGGCGACCAGCCAGTAGGCGAGGCCCGCCGCGAGGCCGGCGGCGACCAGGCTGATCGGCGTCGAGAGCGCCCGCATGCCGCCTTCCGTCGCCGCCAGCGACCAGCCGATCCCGGCGGCGAGCCCGCCATTGGCGGCATGAAAGATACACGAGCGCACCGCGAACACCTCGGCGATCAGCACGCCGACCGCGGCGACGGCGAGCGCATAGGTCGCGGTGGCCGCCAGCATCATCATCAGTTCGGGGGCGGCGGTGACGAGAGCGATGAAGAAGTCGCCCTGCCGCTCCGGATCGGCGGCGGCGAGCGTCTGCACGGCGCCCCAGTTCGCCGCGACGACGACGGCGATCGCCACCATCAGGGCGATCAGCCCGCCGAGCGGAACCAGGAGAAAGCGCAGAAGCAGGCGGCCGACGTCGTCCATGGGATGATCACACTCCCGAGCATCATGCGTCGACCGGTGCGACGGGCCTGAACCCTCTCCCCTCGCGGGAGAGGGTGGATCGCCACGGAGCGGCGAGACGGGTGAGGGGGGCCTCCACAAGCTCTGAGCCCGTGGCTCGCTCCCTCACCCGCCCGAGCTTCGCTCGGGCACCCTCTCCCGCGAGGGGAGAGGGAAAAGGACGGGCGAGCCCTCTCACTCCGTCATCGCCATGGCGCGCAGCGCCATGCGCTCGCGCGCCGAGAGCTTCTCGGTCGCGCTCTTGAGCTGGCCGCAGGCGGCGAAGATGTCGCGGCCGCGCGGGGTGCGCACCGGCGACGAGTAGCCGGCATCGAACACGAACTCGGAGAACTTTTCGATCTGGTCCCAGTCCGAGCATTCGTATTTGGTGCCGGGCCAGGGATTGAACGGGATCAGGTTGATCTTGGCCGGGACGCCCTTGAGGAGCTTCACCAGGGCGCGGGCGTCGGCGAGCGAGTCGTTGACGCCCTTCAGCATCACGTACTCGAACGTGATGCGCCGCGCATTGTTGAGGCCCGGATAGGCGCGGCACGCCTCCATCAGCTGCGCGATCGGATACTTGCGGTTCAGCGGCACCAGCTCGTCGCGGATGTCGTCGCGCACGGCGTGCAACGACACCGCCAGCATCACGCCGATCTCGTCGCCGGCCCGCACGATGTTCGGCACCACGCCCGAGGTCGACAGCGTGATGCGGCGCTTGGAGATGCCGATCCCCTCGCCGTCGGCGACGATCAGCAGGGCGTCGCGCACCGCCTCGAAATTGTAGAGCGGCTCGCCCATGCCCATCATCACGATGTTGCTGATGAAGCGGCCGCCGTCGGTGGGCACCAGCCCGTCGGTCGGCGGCGTGCCGCCCGGCCAGTCGCCCAGGCGATCCTTCGCCACCAGCACCTGGCCGACGATCTCGCCGGCCGTGAGGTTGCGCACCAGGCGCTGGGTGCCGGTGTGGCAGAACGCGCAGGTGAGCGTGCAGCCGACCTGGCTGGAGACGCACAGGGTGCCGCGGTCGGTCTCCGGGATGTAGACGCATTCGACCTCGTGCGGCGTTCGGGATGCGCCGGCGCCCGGCAGGCGCAGCAGCCATTTGCGGGTGCCGTCGGTCGACACCTGCTCGGCCACCACCTCGGGCCGCGCCAGGGTGAAATGCGTGGCGAGCGACGTGCGCAGATCCTTCGACACGTTGGTCATCGCGTCGAAGTCCCGGGCGCCGTGCACGTAGATCCACTGCCAGAGCTGCTGGACCCGCATCCGGGCCTGCCCGGCCGGCACCCCGATGCCGACCAGCGCGTCGCGCAATTCGGTGCGCGAGAGGCCGACCAGCGACGGCCGGTCCGGCGCCACGTAGGTCTCCAGCGCGGTTTTCTCCAGCGCGGCCAGAGGCATGGTGGCGGGGGCGGAGGCCGTGGCGGGGGTCGTGTCGAGCGAAGCAGTCATGGTCTCTTCGGGCGGTTCTTTGCGGGCGTCGCCCGGATTTTTCGGGATGTCGGACACGGGCGCAGGGCCCCGGCCGCCCCGTTATGTAGGCGCTCGCGTCGAAGATGTCCAAACAGGCGCTGGACTTGGCCCGCCCCAAGGACCTGGAGCCGCACCGCCGTTCACCCCCTCATGGTGAGGAGCGCCGAAGGCGCGTCTCGAACCATGAGGCCGCCCTCGCCCTTCGAGACGGCTGCTTCGCAGCCTCCTCAGGACGAGGGCGGAAGGGAAGGAGTTCACTCGAGTTCGCCCCAAGACGACAGCCGTGCTGCAGGTCACCTTCCTTTCGGCGTTCCCCCGATCCCCTCCAGCGCCGCCATGGCGTCGTCCGGCAGTGTCAGCGCCGCGGCGGCGAGGTTTTCGTGCAGGTGGGCGAGCGACGCGGTGCCGGGGATCAGGAGAATGTTCGGCGACCGGCGCAGCAGCCACGCCAGCGCCACCTGCATGGGCGTCGCGCCGAGCGTCTTCGCGACAGCGTCGAGCGTCGAGGACTGCAGCGGCGAAAAGCCGCCGAGCGGGAAGAACGGCACATAGGGAATGCCGTCGCGGGCGAGCGCGTCGATCAGGGCATCGTCGGCGCGGTGCGCGAGGTTGTACTGGTTCTGCACGCAGACGATCGGGACGATCTTCTGCCCGTCGGCGACCTGCTTGGCGGTGACGTTGCTCAGCCCGATGTGGCGGATCAGGCCCTTCTCGCGCAGCTCGGCCAGCACCGTGAGCTGCGGCTCCAGCGAGCCCTCGGCCGGGCCGTGGACATCGAGCATGCTGCGGAAATTGACCACCTCCAGCACGTCGAGGCCGAGATTCTTCAGGTTGTCGTGCACGGCCTGGGTCAGCTCGGCCGGCGACATGGCCGGGATCCAGGAGCCGTCGGCACCGCGCCGGGCGCTGACCTTGGTGACGATGACGAGATCGTCCGGATAGGGATGCAGGGCCTCGCGGATCAGGATGTTGACGACGTGCGGGCCGTAGAAGTCCGAGGTGTCGATGTGGTTGACGCCCTGGGCCACCGCAGCGCGCAGCACCGCCCGGGCGGCGTCGCGGTCCTTGGGCGGGCCGAACACGCCGGGCCCGGCGAGCTGCATGGCGCCGTAGCCGAGCCGCCGGACGGTGCGGTGGCCGAGCGTGTGGGCGCCGGACGGGTCGAGGGTCGCCATGGTCGATCTCCTGTGTGGGTCGCCACACAACTACGCTTCGGCGGGGTGTGCGAGAACCCGGATCGATTCGCACGGGCCGTGCGGAATTCCGAACAGTCGGCGTAAAGCCGTCCGACCGCGGCGATCACACAATGTCGTGGTTTCAGACGATCAGCTGAACGTCCGCGGCGCCGCCGAGATCACCTCGCCGCCGGCCGTGGTGACCTTCAGCACGGCGAGGCCGCGCTGGTTGGTGCCGTCCTGGCGGAACCGGAACACCCCGTCGATGCCGGCGAAGCCGGACGGGTTGGTCAGCATCTCGTCGGTGATGCGGCCGCCGCCCTGCGCCTTCAGGAGCGCGGCGACCAGCGCGACGGCGTCGTAGGCGAGCGTCGCGGTGCGCACCGGATCCTGGCCGTAGCGGATGCGGTAGCGGCCGGCGAAGCCGCGGAAGCCGGCCGAGTCGGGGGCCGCGAACCAGCCGCCGTCCATGGCCGGGTCGGAGAACACCCGCTGGTCGTCCCACAGGCCGGTGCCGATCAGCTGCAGGCGCTTCGGGTCGACGCCGGCGCCCTGCAGGGCCTGGACGCCCCGCGGCAGCGCGTCGCCCGAATCGGCGAGGAACAGCGCGTCGGAGCGGCTCGCCACGTCGGCGACCTGGCGGGCCGGCGCCTGCAGGCTGGCATCACCCGGCTTGTAGCGCTCGATCGCGGTGACGCGGCCGCCGCGGCGCGACACCGCCTGCTTGAACGCGGCCTCGACGACGCTGCCATAGGGGTTGTCGGGCAGGAAGGCCGCGAAGGAGCGCTTGCCCTGCTGGGCGGCGTACTCGACGATGCGGTCGACGTCGGATTCGGGCAGGAAGCTCAGGAGATAGACGCCGCGCGAGGCGACGTTCGAATCGGTCGAGAAGGCGATCATCGGCACGCGCCCGCGCGCCACCTGGGCGGCGGCGCCGACCGCATGGGCGAACAGCGGCCCGAGGATCACGGCCGCTCCCTCCTCCAGGGCCTGGCGGGCGGCGGCCTGCGCCCCCTGGGCCGTGCCGGCGTCGTCCTTCACATCCAGCATGACGTCCGGATTGTTGAACTCGGCGAGCGCCAGCTCGGCGGCGTTCTTCATCGACTGGGCGGCCGCCCCGGCATTGCCGCCGGCCGACAGCGGCAGGATCAGGGTGACGCGGGTCTGGCCGGGAGCCGCCGGCGTGGCCGGCCCGCCGCCGGGCGGCGGCAGCGGCTCGGCCGAGACGCCCGGCGTCTCGCCGGGGGCGGGCGGCGGCATGTCGCCCGGTCCGCGGCCGCTCCCGCCGAGGTCGATGCCGGCACAGCCGGCCATCAGCACCGTGGTGCCGAGGCCCAGCCCCCGCACCACTCCGCGTCGCGTCGGATTCTTCGAGGCTGCCATGACCGGAACTCCCCCGCGCGACGGCGCAGGCATGAAAAGACGTTTGCCAACAGCGCCACAGCCCAACCGCCGGGTCAATCCTTCGAGGCGCGCGAAGGGGGTTTCGACACCCGGTCCGCACCGAAATCCGGCTCCCCCGCGTCGCCAACATGCTCTAGAACCGCGTCATGAGCGACGATGCGACCGATGATCCCGGCACGGCCGACGCGCCCGGTTCCGATCCGGCGATCGCCGGCGACGGGGAGCGCAGCTTCGTGCTGTTCGGCGCGGCGCGGCGGGCGCCGCCGCTGCCGGGCGGGCTGCACGTGGTCGCGACCCCGATCGGCCATCTCGAGGACGTGTCGCTGCGGGTGCTGGCGACCCTGGCGGCCGCCGACCTGATCGCCTGCGAGGACACGCGGGTGACCCGCAAGCTGCTCGCCCGCTACGGCATCGCCCGGCCGCTGACCGCCTATCACGAGCACAATGCCGCCCAGGCGCGGCCGAAGATCCTCGCCCGGCTCGCCACCGGCGAGGCGGTGGCGCTGGTATCGGATGCCGGCACGCCGCTGGTCTCCGATCCCGGCTTCCGGCTGGTGCGGGAGGCCCGCGAGGCGGGCTTCGCGGTGACGGCCGTGCCCGGCCCGTCCGCCGTGCTGACGGCACTGACGATCGCCGGCCTGCCGACCGACCGGTTCTTCTTCGAGGGGTTCCTGCCGCCGCGCGGCGGCCCGCGAAAGAGCCGGATCGCCGAGATCGCCGGCATCCCGGCCACCCTGGTGCTGTTCGAGACCGGCCCGCGGCTCGCCGATGCGCTCGCCGATCTCGCCGCCGGGCTGGGCCCGCGCGAGGCGGCGGTGTGCCGCGAGCTGACCAAGCTGCACGAGGAGGTGCGGCGCGGCGACCTCGCGGAGCTCGCGGCCGTCTATGCCGCCGGCGCCGAGACCCGCGGCGAGGTGGTGCTGGTGATCGGCCCGCCTTCCGCCGACGCGCATGTCTCGCCCGCGGAGATCGACGACAAGCTGGTCGCGGCGATGCGCACGGCTTCGCTCAAGGATGCGGTCGCGGCCGTGGCGGCGGCGACCGGAGAGCCGCGCCGCACCGTCTACCAGCGGGCGCTGGCGCTCGGCCGGGAGGCCTCGGATGAGCCGTGACGACGACAGGCCGGCCCGCAAGCCGGCGCGGGCGGTGCCGACCGGGACCGGCCCGGGCGAGCTGCGGGCGACCCGCCGGCTGAAAGGCCCGGGCGAGATCGCCGAGGCGCCGGCGCCCGGCGGGGTCGCGGCCGCCGGCCCGGCGGCCACGCCGGACGAGGTGCCGCTCACGCCGAAGGGGCGCGTCGCGCGGGCGCCGACGGCCCCCCCGGCGCCGGCCCGGCAGGCCGCCCAGAAGCTCGGCCTGTCGGCCGAGAGCCGGGCCGCCGCCTATCTGATGGCCAAGGGCTACCGGATCGTCGCCCGCCGCTACAAGACGCCGGTCGGCGAGATCGACATCGTGGCGCAGCGGCTCGGCACCGTGGTGTTCGCCGAGGTGAAGGCGCGCGGCTCGCTCGACGCGGCGGCCGAGTCGGTGTCGCCGCGCCAGCGCGCCCGCATCATCGACGCGGCGCAGCACTGGCTGGCGGCGCACCCGAAGGCCGCCGGCCTGCCGCTGCGCTTCGACGTGATCCTGATCGCGCCGGGCCGCCTGCCCCGCCACCTGCCGGGCGCCTTCGACGCGAGCGACTGACCCGCGCCGGGCTCGGTCCGGCCGATCACGCGGCGCGGGTCTGCTCCTGGCGGAGCCGGCCGAAGAAGTCCTCGACGGCGCGGGCGAGCGCCTCGGTGTCGCGCGACAGGCCTCCGATCTTGTCGAGCACGCCCGCCGCCGAGCGGCTGGTCTCGTCAATCGCCCCGGTGACGCCGGCGATGTTGCCGACCAGGCCGGTATTGCCGTGGGCGGCGAGCTGGGCGCTCTGCGAGATTTCGCGCGAGGCGATGTCCTGCTGCTCGACCGCGGTGGCGATCGTGCTCGTCACCTCGGAAATCTGCCGCATGGCGGCGCCGATCTCGCCGACCGCGGTCGCGGCGCTGCGGGTCGACGACTGGATCGCGGCGACCTGCTCGGAGATCTCGGTGGTGGCCTTGGCGGTCTGGCCGGCGAGCGACTTGACCTCCTGGGCGACGACCGCGAAGCCCTTGCCGGCCTCGCCGGCGCGGGCCGCCTCGATGGTGGCGTTGAGGGCGAGCAGGTTGGTCTGCGCCGCGATCGCCTGGATCAGCTGCATGACGTCGCCGATCCGCACGCTGGCGGCCGCCAGCCCCTCGATCTCGCCGATCGAGCGCTCGGTCCGGGCGGTGGCGTCGGCGACGATCGTCGTCGCCTGGCCGACCTGCCGGCCGATCTCGCCGACCGAGCTGGTCAGCTCCTCGGCAGCGGCCGCGACGGTCTGGATGCTGCCCGAGGCCTGCTCGGTCGCCTGCGACGCCGAGGCGGCCTCGCGGGCGGCGTCGGCCGCCATGCCGGTGATCGATTCGGCGGCGCTGCGCATCGCGGTGGCATCGTCCGCCACCGACTTCAGAATGTGCGCGACCGAGCCGTGGAAGGCCTCGATCGCCTCCTCGACGCGCCGGTTGCGTCCGGCCATCACCTCGGTCTGCGCCTTGACGGCGATGCCGAGCTCCTTGTTGCGGGCCATCGCGGCGCTGAACACGCCGACCGCGCGGGCGAGCGCCCCGATCTCGTCCTGCCGGTCCGTGAACGGGATGTCGCCGGAATGGCGATCCTCGGCCACCGCCTCGATGGTCCGGGTCATGGCCGAGAGCGGCCGCGCCACGGCGCGCCAGATCACCAGCATGCCGATCCCGGCGAGGACGAGGGCGAACACCGCGATCATGTCCTGGAGCAGCTGGCTGTTCGCGGTCGCGGCCTCGAGGTCGCGGGCGCGGTCGGCGCGGACCGCGTAGACCTTGCCGAGCTCCTCGAGATCCTTGTTGAGGGCGGAGCGCACCGCCCGGTTGGCGTCGTTGTCGCCCCATTCGCGCCCCGCCGCCGGCGAGATCTCGTTGGCCCGCCGCACCAGCTCGGCGCGGAACTCGCGGAACTGCTGGACCCGCTTGGCCAGGGTCTCGAACTGGGCGGCGTCGTCGACCCGGACGATGCCGCGCCACTCCTTCATCACGCCGTCGATGCGGTCGTTGAACCGGAGCAGGCCCTCGCCGTAGCGCTTCACCACCTTGGGGTCGGTCGACATGTAGATGCCGCGCGACTCCATCACCACGGCGTAGACGAGTCCGTTGACCCGCTCGATGTTGCGGGCGCCGCGCGCGGCGGCGTCCATCTCGGCGGCGAGCTGGGTCTGCAGGGACGCGCTGCGGTTGCCGACGAAGGCGAGCGCCGCGAGGGCGACGCCGAGAACGGCAAAGATGGTGTAGAGCTTCGCAGCGATGGACACTCGCGCAAACGCATGCAACACGGAACCGGCCTCCGGAATGGATTTAGACGAACTGTCCACATCCTGCCCACCGGCCGTTAAGTAACCGTTGTCCTGCTCTTAGAATTGGCACCCGAAGATGAAATATCGCGTCGCCGTTCAGATGGATCCGATCGAGAGGATCAATATTCGGGGCGATTCCACCTTCGCCCTGCTGCTTGAAGCGCAGGCGCGCGGCCACGAACTAGCCTATTTCACACCAGAACGACTTATACTTCGCGATGGAGATGTGTTCGCGCGGACTAATCCTTTGTCCGTAAGGGACGAGCCCGGCAACCACTTCACGCTCGGCGAGGAGCGCCGCGAGCCGCTGTCCGCCTACGACGTGATCCTGATGCGGCAGGATCCGCCCTTCGACCTCGCCTACATCACGGCGACCCACCTGCTCGAGCGGGTGCACCCCCGGACCTTCGTGGTCAACGACCCGGCGCATGTGCGCAACGCCCCCGAGAAGGTGTTCGTCACCGAGTTCCCCGACCTGATGCCGCCGACGCTGGTCACCCGCGACCGCGCCGAGATCCAGGCGTTCCGGGCCGAGCACGGCGACATCGTGATGAAGCCGCTGTACGGGCACGGCGGCGGCGCGGTGTTCCGGGTGACCCGCGACGACCTCAATTTCGGCTCGCTCTACGACATGTTCTCGGTCACCTACCGGGAGCCCTGGGTGATCCAGAGATTCCTCCCGGCGGTCGCCAAGGGCGACAAGCGCATCATCCTGGTCGACGGGGTGTTCGCCGGCGCCGTCAACCGGGTGCCGGCGGCCGACGACCTGCGCTCCAACATGGTGCGCGGCGGCGCCGCCCAGGCGACCGAGCTGACGCCGCGCGAGCGCGAGATCTGCGAGCGCATCGGCCCGGCGCTGCGGGTGCGCGGCCTGCTGTTCGTCGGCATCGACGTGATCGACGGCTGTCTCACCGAGATCAACGTCACCTCGCCGACCGGCATCCGCGCCATCAAGAATCTGGGCGGCCCCGACATCGCCGCGCTGATCTGGGACACGATCGCCAAGAAGCGGGGCGGCTGAGGCCGGCGCTTACGACGACGCCGAGAACCTGTGCCGCACTCGGCCAGGCCCGAGAGCGGTGGCCCCATCGCCCTTCGTGGCTCGCCTTCAGGCGAGCACCTGCAGGGTGACGGAGAGCCGGCCCGGGATTCCCTTCACCTCGCCGAGAACAGGTCCGGCTTCGCCGCCTCGCGGCCGAAGGCGAGGCGATACCAGGCGCGCGGCGAGCCCTTGACGGTGTCCAGCAGGGTCTCGATGTCGCAGGCGGAGGCCTGCGCCTCGAGCCGTGCCTTGCGGGCCTGCTGCAGCTCGAGTTGAAGCGTGCCGACGTCGATCATGAGGGGCGCTCCGGGTCACCAGGGATGGTGTCGTATTCATAATGGACCCCGTATGTTCTGTAAATGTTTTCTGTTTGCTACCTCGAAGTGTGTCCGGTTGTAGCAATTCCGCAAACGTTCTCAACATTACCGCACCATCGCACCGAAGCAGGCCGTTCGGGCGCGTCGCGGGAGCTCACCGCGGCGACGCGGGACCTGCCTTCAGCCGGGCGATCGCGGCCCGGATCGGCGCGAACGGGCCGTAGGTGTGCTGCTGCTCGGAGAAGCCGTCGGCATAGGGCCCGTAGGGGGTGTCCACCGGCTTCGCGAGGAGGTCGGGAAAATCCTTGTCCAGGCCGGCCCGGCGCGGGCGCGGCTGCGAGATCATGTAGGCGGCGACGTCCCAGGCGTCCTCGACGGACAGGCGCGGATCCAGATAGTCGGTGCCGTGCGGCATGTTGAAGTGGAGGAAGTTGGCCGCCGTGATCAGCCGCGCCATGCCGGCACCGTCGTTGAAGCTGTCCGGCCCCCACAGCGGCGGCACCATGTAGCCGAGGTCGGTGGTCGGCAGGCTGCGGCGAAGCCCCTGGCCGTCGGTGTTGTGGCAGTCGAGGCAGGCGCGGGCATAGACCGCCTTGCCGCGCACCGGATCGGCGGCGCGGTCGAGCTCCGGCATCGCGCCGGCGCCGAGCCCGGACACCGGCCTGTCCGGCGGGTAGCCGATCGAGAGGAACCGGACATAGGCGACGAAGGCCTTCATCTCCGGCGAATCCGCCGGCAGCGGCCGGCCGTTCATGCTGCGGGTCATGCAGCTGTCGATGCGGTCTTCGATCGTGATCTCGGCCCCGGCACGGGCGCTGTACTGCGGGAAGCGGGCGAACAGGCCGTAGATCGGCAGGCCGAACTTCTTGGTGCCGGCGTGCAGATGGCAGTTGCCGCAGGCGAGATTGTTGCCGGCGAAGCGCTTGGTCGGGTCCGCGACCTCCGGCCCGATATGGGCGTAGGTCGCAATGACGAGGTCGCGGCCGCGCCGCACCAGCCGGCCGGTCTCGTCGTCCGGCAAGGCCCCGGTCTCGGGGACGGTCAGGATCCGGTCCGGCCCCGGCGGCGGGGCGGTCTGCGCGAGCGCGAGCCCGGCGACCGTGAGAGCGACGAGCGGCAGCGACAGCACGACGAGACGGCGCATCGGGGGCTCCGGGGGTTCGGCCGGACGGGGACGGGGCCGGTGCGCCAGTGTGGCCGATCGCGGTGACGAAAGCATCAACGACGGCGGCGCCGCCGTCACAGCGGCGGCTCGTAGGCCTCCGCCTTGCAGGCGATGCTGGCCTCCTCCAGGTCGAGCTCGCGCTCGATGCGGCGCCGCGATTCGTCGGTGATCTCGCCGTCGCGCTCCAGCTTGTGGAGATGCACGCGCTCGGCCTCGATCAGCTCCAGCCTGAGCCGGGCGCCGAGCTTGGCGGCGGCGAAGTCGGCGTCGGCGTCGAGGCTGCGCGGCACCACCCGGGCCCGCTGCTCGTTGCGGGCCTCCAGCAGGGCCGAGACGTCCTCGTCGATCGGCAGGTCGCCGCGGTCGGTCAGCGCCGCGAGGCGCTCGCGGGCGGCGTCCGAGGCCGAGTGGCGGGCCCGCAGCTCCTGCTCGCGGATGACCCGGTTCTCGGCCGTGCCGATGGCGGCGAGCCCGAGCCAGCGCATGACGCGCGGCATCATCAGGCCCTGCCCCACCAGGGTCATGACGATCACGCCGAACGTCACGACGACGATGAAGTCGCGATACGGGAACGGGTCGCCGTTCTGCAGCACGAAGGGCAGCGCCAGGGCGGCGGCGAGCGAGACGACGCCGCGCACGCCGACGAAGGCGATCATGAAGGGGCGCTGCCAGACCGGCGCCGGATCGCGCGCCTGCAGCGGCGGAATCAGCCAGCGCGGCAGGTAGATGGCCGGGAACACCCAGACGAAGCGGGCGACGATGCAGATCGCCGTGGTGACCAGGATGCCGACCAGGATCTCGGTCGGCGAATGCGACTGGATGCGCTCGATCAGGGTGCGGGCCTGCATGCCGGTGATCAGGAAGATGAATCCCTCGATCAGGTAGACCAGCAGGTCCCAGAAGAAGATGCCCTGCAGCCGGGTCGCCGAGGAGATCAGCAGCGGGCCGTTCCAGCTCACATAGAGCCCGGCCGCCACGGTGGCGAGCACGCCGGAGCCGCCGAGATGCTCGGGCACCCAGTAGCAGAGATAGGGCGTCATCATCGACAGGGTGATCTCGACCCGCGGATCGCGCGCCCAGTGGCGCAGCCGCAGGCTGATCCAGCCGACCGCGATGCCCCAGCCGATCTCGCCGACCACGATGGCCGCGAAGGTGCCGGCGGCCTCCGGGAACGAGAAGGCGCCGGTGCTCACCGCCGCCACCGCGAACCGGTAGAGGATGAGGGCGGTCGCGTCGTTGGCGAGGCCCTCGCCCTCCAGCACCACGACGACGCGGCGCGGCAGGCCGAGCCGGCGGGCCAGCGCGAGCGGCGCGACGACGTCGGGCGGCGACACGATGGCGCCGAGCACGAAGGCGACCGGCCACGGCAGGCCGATGATGTAGTGGGCGCCGGCCGCCACCGCGACCGTGGTGAACACGACGCAGCCGAAGGCCAGCAGCGAGATCGAGCGCAGGTTGAAGCGGAACTCGCGCCAGCTCATGGCGACGCCGGCCAGATAAATCAGCGGCGGCAGCACGACCAGCAGCACGAACTCGGGGGCGAGCTCGATCGGCGGCAGGCCCGGCACGAAGGCGACGGCGACGCCGGCGATCACCAGGATGATCGAGGGCGCGACGTTCAGGCGGCGGGCCAGCACGGCGACCGCGACCAGGACAGCCAACAGGAGCAGGAAGGTCTGGATGATCGCGGTCATGGCGCGGAAACTGGTCGAGTTCTGCCGGCGGTGCAAGGACGCCGCCGCATCGGGACGCTAGGATGTTCGGATGAGCCTTACCATCGCACCGAGACGCTGGTTTCGCCGCCCCGCCGGCCTGCGCGGCTGGCTGGCGCTGGCCGCCGTCGCGGTCCTGGCGCTGCTGCTGCTCCCCTATCTGCTGACGCCGTTCTACCTGGCCGGGCGGCCGGTCTCGACCCTGATGCTCGGCCGCTGGCTGACCGGGCAGCGGGTGGAGCGCACGTGGGTGCCGCTCGCCGACATCGCGCCGGTGCTGCCCGTGACCGTGATCGCCTCCGAGGATGCGCGGTTCTGCCGGCACCGTGGCGTCGACCTCGCCGAGATCCGCGACGCCATCGAGGACGACGGCCTCCTGGGAGCGCGCGGCGCCTCCACCCTCTCGCAACAGCTCGCCAAGAACCTGTTCCTGTGGCCGGGCCGCAGCTTCGTGCGCAAGGCGCTGGAGGCGCCGCTGGCGATCTGGCTCGACCTGGTGCTCGGCAAGCGGCGGGTGATGGAGATCTATCTCAACGTCGCCGAATGGGGCCCGAACGGCGAGTTCGGTGCCGAGGCCGGGGCGTGGCGGGCGTTCGGCCGCTCGGCCCGCGATCTCTCGGCCGGGCAGGCCGCCCTGATGGCCGCGATGCTGCCCGACCCGCACCGGCGCAACGCGGCGAGGCCCGGTCCCGGGATGCGCCGCCTCGCCGGCATCCACGAGCGCCGCGCCTCGCGGGCGCTGGCGAGCTGCGTGGTGGCGCGGCGGAGGTGAGCGCCGCTGGAGATACGGCGAGGCACTCGGCCCTTACCCTCTCCCCTCGCGGGAGAGGGTGCACGCGCGCAGCGCGGGCGGGTGAGGGGGCGTACCGCAAACTCCGAGTCTGCGGAGACCCCCCTCACCCGTCTCGGTCTCGCTTCGCTCGCCCGAGCCACCCTCTCCCGCGAGGGGAGAGGGAAGAAAGCGCCGTGTCGAACGCCGTCACTCCGTCCCCGCCGCGGGCGGCGCCCGCATGCCGGCGGTGAGGAACGGCATCGCGTATCTCAGCGCGCCCGCGCTGTCGGAGAGGCTGACGCCGGGACCGAACAGATGCTGCAGGCGGCCGTTGTCGGCGCGGATGTACATCATGGCGCCGTAGACGCAGGCGATGCGCCAGAACAGCTCGTCCTTCGACAGGTCCGGACAGGCGGCGGCCGCCGCCTCGACGAAGCAGCGGCCGACCGAATCGTAGACGCCGAAGACGATGCGGCGGACCTCCGGGTTCGGATCGGTGGACGATCGCCCCGCCAGGAGATTGAAGCGGTGCCCCTCCTCGGTCGCGCCGAGGCGGAGCGTCGGGCCGATGAAGGCCTCCAGCACGTCGGCGATGTCGGGCCGGCCGCCGGCGGCGGCCACGCACTCCGCCAGCAGGCGCTCGCGCTCGGCGTTGACGCCGTCGAGCCGGCGCTTGAACACGGCCTCGAGCAGCGCCTCCTTGGAGCCGAAATGGTAGTGCGCCGCCGCGGCGTTGGAGCGGGCCGCCTCGGCGATGTCGCGGGTCGAGACATTGGCGTAGCCGCGCTCGGCGAACAGCCGCTCGGCGGCGTCGAGCAGGCGCTCGCGGGTCTCGTCGCCCGGGACGGTGGAACGGCGGCGGCGGGAGGCGGGGCTGTTCAAGAGTTCTCTCGGTTCATCAGAATGTTACATTTATACTCAAGCACATGCTTCAAGCAACTGCTTGACCTTCTGGGCGGAGCGTGGTGTCGTGCATCACCCTCCCGACATTGGCCGGCGGCACCGCCGCCGTCGAGCGTTCCGCCATGCCCCAGCGCATCATCGACCTTTCGATCAGCATCGACGCGGACGTGCCGAGCGATCCGCCGATGGCGCGGCCGAAGGTCGCCTATCTGCACCACGGCCAGACCTTCGACCGCCTCCTGCCGTTCTTCCCCGGCCTGACGCCCGACCGGCTGCCGGACGGCGCCGCCTGGGCGATCGAGAAGGTGGAGCTGACCACCCACAACGGCACGCATCTCGACGCCCCGTGGCACTTCCACCCGACCATGAACCATGCGCTCGTCCCGGGCGGCGAGCGCGCCGCCACCATCGACGAGATCCCGCTGGAGTGGTGCTTCAAGCCCGGCGTGAAGCTCGACTTCCGGCACCTTCCCGACGGCGCCGTGGCGACGGCGGCCGACGTCGAGGCCGAGCTCGCCCGCATCGGCCACATCCTGCAGCCGCTCGACATCGTGCTGGTCAACACCGCGGCGGGCGGGCGATTCGGCACGGACGGCTATCTCGACGCCGGCTGCGGCATGGGCCGGGAGGCGACCCTGTGGCTCACCTCGCGCGGCGTGCGCGTGGTCGGCACCGACGCGTGGTCGTGGGACGCGCCGTTCGCGGCGACGGCGAAGCGCTTCGCCGAGACCGGCGACGCGGCGCTGATCTGGGAGGGCCACAAGGCCGGCCGCGAGATCGGCTACTGCCACCTGGAGAAGCTGCACAATCTGGAGCTGCTCCCGGCCATCGGATTCACGGTCGCCTGCTTCCCGGTGAAGATCCGCGGCGCCTCGGCCGGCTGGACCCGCGCCGTGGCCATCCTCGACGCCTGACGGAGACCCCGACACGCCGGTGCGCCGCCCCCGGCGCTCGACCGCGCCGGCCGGACACCAAGGTCATCTCACGACAAGCAAGAAGGACGATCATGGGACGAACGCTGCACTCCAAGAGCCTCGCCGCCCTCGCGCTCGGGCTCGCCGCCGCCGCGACCGCACCCGCCCAGGCCCAGGCCCAGGCCCAGACCCAGAGCTGGGCGACGCGCCCGATCGAGCTGATCGTGCCGTGGACGGCCGGCGGCGGCGTCGACATCGTCGCCCGCGCCATGGCCCAGGCCATGACCGGCGATCTCGGCCAGAACGTCTTCGTCACCAACCGCGAGGGCGCCGGCGGCACGCTCGGCTTCCGGGCCCTGCTCGCCGCGACGCCGGACGGCCACGTGCTCGCCGCCGGCCCGGCGACGCCGGTCACCAACGCGCCCTATCTGGTGAAGGGCGTCACCTACGATCCCGACTCGTTCGAGTACATCTGCCAGTATTTCGAGAACGTCTTCGCCCTGGTGGTGCGGGCCGACTCGCCCTACGCGACCGCCAAGGACCTGATCGCGGCGGCCCAGACGGACCCGAATCCGCTCACCTATGGCAGCCCGGGCGTCGGCTCGATCGGCCATCTGTCGGCCGAGAACGCGGCGGCGGCGCTGAAGATGAAGGTCCAGCACGTGCCGTTCCGCGGCGACGCGGCCGGCCTGCCGGTGCTGCTCAAGGGCGACATCGACTTCCTGGTGCCGGCCGTGTCCTCGGTGCGGGGCCAGAACGTGCGGGTGCTCGCGGTGTTCTCGGAGGAGCGCCAGCCGAGCCTGCCCGACGTGCCGACCGCCAAGGAGCTCGGCGTCGAACGCTCGCTGTCGCAGGGCCTGAACGGCCTGTTCGCCCCGAAGGGCATCCCGGCGCCCGTCAAGGCGTCGCTGGAGAAGGCCTGCGCGGCGGCGATCAAGTCCGAGCCCGTCACGGCGGCGCTCAAGAACACCGGCCAGGTCGCCGCCTATCTGGACAGCGCCGCCTTCCGGGCCCGCATCCTCGACGACTACAAGCTGAAGGGCGAGCTGATCCGCCGGCTCGGTCTCGAGGGCAAGTGAGCCATGGCGGACGGCAAAACCTCCGGCGCGACGGGCAGGCGGCCCGTCGTCGTCACCTGCGCGCTCACCGGCGGCGGCGACACGGTGGGCAAGAACCCGGCCGTGCCGGTGACGCCCGAGCAGATCGCCGTCTCGGCGATCGACGCGGCCAGGGCCGGCGCCGCCATCGTGCACATCCATGTGCGCGATCCGGCGACCGGACGGCCGGCGACCGAGCTCGCGCTCTACCGCGAGGTGGTCGAGCGCATCCGCGACGCCGACCCGGACGTGATTCTCAACATCACGACCGGGGCCGGGGCCCGTTTCATTCCGTCCGACGCCGACCCCAAGGTCGGTGCGCCGGGCTCGACGCTGGCGCCGCCGGACTACCGGGTCCGCCACATCGAGGCGCTGAAGCCGGAAATCTGCACGCTCGACATCACCACGATGAATTTCGGCGAGTTCGTCTTCGTCAACACGCCGGCGCATCTGCGGGTGATGGGCCGCGCCGTGGCGGCCGCCGGCGTGCTGCCCGAGCTCGAATGCTTCGACAGCGGCAACATCCGGCTGGCGCTGCGGCTGATCGAGGAGGGCGTGCTGAAGACGCCCGCCATGTTCCAGATCTGCCTCGGCGTGCCGTGGGGCGCCCCCGCCACCCCCGAAGCCATGCTGTTCATGCGCGACATGCTGCCGCCCGGCTGCGTGTGGACCGGCTTCGGCATCGGTCCGGCCCAGTTCCCGATGGTCGCCCAGGCGCTCCTGCTCGGCGGCCATGTCCGGGTCGGGCTCGAGGACAACCTCCACATCGAGAAGGGCGTGCTCGCCCCGAGCAACGCCGCCCTGGTCGAGAAGGCGGTGCGGATCGTCCGGGCGCTCGACGCCGAGCCGGCGACCCCGGCCCAGGCCCGGCGCATCCTGCGATTGCCGCGAGAGCCGGCATGACATGCTCGGTTGCCGCAATGTTCCCCGCGGCGACCGAAACCATACCGGCGCTCGGCCGCCCGCCGGCCGCGAGATCGCCGCGCAGTTTTGCGGGACTCGCTCTAGCCAGCCCGGGGCGCATGCTCTATAAGCCCCACTTTCCGGAAAACCGGGCTTCGGCGCGCCCTCGCTGCCGGCCCCTGTCGAGGAGACCGCACCCATGGCCGTGCCGAAACGAAAGACCTCGCCCTCCCGCCGCGGCATGCGCCGCTCGGCCGACGCCATCAAGGCGCCGACCTATGTGGAGGACAAGGACTCGGGCGAGCTGCGCCGCCCGCACCACGTCGATCTGAAGACCGGCATGTATCGCGGCCGGCAGATCTTCACCAAGAAGTCCGAGGACTGAGCGACCGCGCGGTGGCCCTGGGCCGCCGTCGCCGCTCGACCCGCCCGCTGCGGCTTCCGGCCGCGGCCGACGTCCGGTGCGCGCGGCGCCCGGGCGTTTTCGGCGTTTCGGGCGCGACTCCCGGTTCGTCACTGGACGGACATGGCGGACCTGTTTAAGAGCGCAGGCGTTTCCCGGATCGCATCCGTTTCGAGGACCTGTCGATGTTCGTGCTCGGCTTTCCGCTGCTCCTGGTCCCCTTCGCGATCTACAACATCGTCGCCTTCCTGCTGCGCGGCTTCGTCTGGACCGACCCGGTGTTCCAGGTCCGGATGATCTCCCAGGCGGAGTTCTCGCTGAGCTGGGGCGACCTCCTGGTGATCGTCGGGCTCGCCTTCCTGTTCCTGGAGATCGTCAAGGCGACCCGCATGTCGCGGCGGAGCGTGGTCGACCACCTGCTGTCGCTGCTCCTCTTCATCGCCATGCTGGTCGAGTTCCTGCTGGTGCCGGAGACGGCGACCGCGACCTTCTTCCTGCTGCTCGCCATCGTCTTCGTCGACGTCATCGCCGGCTTCGTGGTGTCGCTGCGCACCGCCCAGCGCGACGTCTCGTTCGAGAGCGTCGCCCGCGGCTCGGAGTAGATCAGGCGGCCGGGGCGCGGGGCTTCGCCTTCGCCGCGGCACGCGCCGTCGCGCGGTCGCCGGCGATCTCGCGCAGCTTGAACACCATGATGATCCCGAGCATCGCCAGGCTGATGCCGTTGGCGAGCACGATCACCGGGTCGCCCTGCAGCAGGCCGTAGACCACCCACAGCGCGATCCCGGCCGAGAGGATGGAGAACATCTTCAGCGACAGGTCGCCGGTCCGGCCGGTCTGCCAGCACTTCTTCACCTGCGGCACGTAGGACACGGTGGTGCAGAAGGCCGCGAGCAGGCCGATCGCGGTGGCGAGGTGTTGCGAGGCGAAGCCGGTCATGCCGGCTCAATCGCCCGGTCGCGAGGCCGGTTCCGGCCCGCACCGGACGACGCCGCAACCGCCGCGCCATGGGACCGCGCCACGGGCCGTGGTAGCTTCGCGTCCCGCACCTCGACCCTTCTTCAGAACCCCATGATCTATCTCGCCGGCCCGGACGTCTTCCTGCCCGACGCCGCCGACATCGGCCGGCGCAAGCTGGCGCTGTGCACCGCCGCCGGGCTCGAGGGGTTCTTTCCGCTGGAGGACGGCCTCGGCGCGGAACCCGGCTCCCGGGCCATCTTCGACGCCAATCTCGCCCTGATGGAACGGGCCGAGGCGATCATCGCCAACCTCACGCCGTTCCGGGGCCCGAGCGCCGATCCCGGCACCGTGTTCGAGCTCGGCTACATGGCGGGACGCGGAACGTTCTGCGTCGGCTACTCCAACGACCCGCGGCCCTATGCGGACCGGGTCCGCGCGTCGGCCCATGATCGCGGCCACCGGATCGAAGACTTCGGCCTCGCCGACAACCTGATGATCGTCCACGCCCTGGACGCGTTCGGCGCGCCGGTCGTCGTGCCCGAGGCGCCCCCGGCGGACCCGTGGCACGATCTCACGGCGTTCGAGGCCTGCGTGCGGCTGGTGGCGGCGTGGACGAAGGGACGTCGAGGCCAATAGAGCGCGGGTGGTCTATCGCGAGTATCGTCATGGCCGGGCGTCCTGTCCGCTGCCGTCCACGGGCGCCCGCGGCGCTCGGAAAACGTGGATGGCCGCGACAAGCGCGGCCATGGCGACTCGGAGTTCCACGCGGCCTGGAGAACGCTCGCGCGCTACGCCGCCAGATCCGCCACCACGGCGTCGAGCACCGGAAAGCCGGAGCGGGTGACGCGGAGGCGGCCGGTCGGCGTCGTCTCGACGAAGCCGTAGGACTTGAGGTCGGCCACCCGGGCCGGGTCGATCGGGCGGCCGGCGATGCGGGCGAAGCGGGCCGGGTCGATGCCCTCGGTCAGCCGCAGGCCCATCAGCAGGAACTCGTCGGCCTGCTCGGCGCGCGTCACCGTCTCGTCGACGACGAGGCCGTGGCCGGCGGCCTCGACCCGGGCGAGCCAGTCCTCCGGGCGCTTCTCGGTCGCGGTGGCGACGCGGCGTCCGCCGACGTCGAGGCGGCCATGGGCGCCGGGCCCGACTCCGGCATATTCGCCGTACCGCCAGTAGACCAGGTTGTGCCGGCATTCGGCGCCGGGGCGGGCGTGGTTCGACACCTCGTAGGCCGGCAGGCCGGCGGCGGCGCAGACCTCCTGGGTGACGTCGAACAGGTGCCGCGCGATGGTGTCGCCCGGGACGCTGAGCTTGCCGGCGCTCTCCAGCGCGGCGAACGGCGTGTCGGGCTCGATGGTGAGCTGGTAGAGCGACAGGTGCTCGGCCGCCTCGTCGATGGCGCGTCGCAGCTCCGACGTCCAGGCCGCGATGCCCTGGCCGGGCCGCGCATAGATCAGGTCGAACGAGTAGCGATCGAAGATCTTTCGCGCCGTCGCGACGGCCGCCATGGCTTCGGCGGCCGTGTGAAGGCGGCCCAGTGCCTTCAGTGAATCATCGTCCAATGCCTGCACGCCGAGCGAAACCCGGTTCACACCGGCCGTGCGAAAACCCCGGAAGCGCTCGGCCTCGACCGAGGTCGGGTTGGCCTCGAGCGAGACCTCGGCGCCTAGCGCCATGGTCCAGTGCCGCGCGATGGCGTCCAGCACGGTCCCGACCGTCTCGGGCTTCATCAGCGAGGGCGTGCCGCCGCCGAAGAAGACGGTCGAGACGGTGCGACGGCCGATCCGCGCCGCCGTCGTGGCGATCTCGGCCGCGAAGGCGCGGGCGAAGCGCTCCTGCTCGACCGCGACGTGGCGGACATGGCTGTTGAAGTCGCAATAGGGGCACTTCGACAGGCAGAACGGCCAGTGGACATAGACCCCGAAAGGCGTGTCCTCGCGGGTGTCGGCCGGAGCGAGATCGAGCACGTCAGCGTCGCTCAAGGCACGCCTCCGCCAGCATCAGGAAAGCCCGCGCCCGGTGCGACAGGCCCTTTCCCCGCGGCGGCAGCCCGTGCTTCTCCTCGGCCGGCATCTCGCCGAAGGTCCGCTCGTGCCCGTCCGGCAGGAACATCGGATCATAGCCGAAACCGAGAGTTCCGCGCGGCGGCCAGACCAGGATTCCGTGCACCCGGGCGAGAAAGTCCTCGCGGTGGCCGTCCGGCCAGGCGATGCACAGGGCCGAGACGAAATGGGCGCGCCGCTGCGCCGGCGCCACCGCGCCGCGCTCCACGAGCCGGGCGTGGATGTCCGCCATCGCCCGGGGAAAATCCTTGTCGGGGCCGGCCCAGCGGGCCGAGTGGATGCCGGGGGCGCCGTCGAGCGCGTCGACCACGAGGCCGGAGTCGTCCGAGAAGGCCGGCAGCCCGGTCGCGGCGGCGGCGGCCGCCGCCTTGATGTGGGCGTTCTCGACGAAGGTGGTGCCGGTCTCCTCGGGCTCGCCCAGCCCGAGCTCGCCGGCCGACACGGCCTCGATCCCCCAGGGGGCGAGGAGCTCGCGCATCTCGCGCAGCTTGCCGGCATTGTGGGTCGCGACGACCAGCCGGCCGGTCAGCGGACGATGCGCGGTCTCGCTCACATCACCGCCATTTTCTGCAGTTCGACGAGCCGCCCGACACCCTTGCGGGCGAGCGCCAGGAGCGCCAGGAACTGCTCCTCGCTGAACGGCACCTTCTCGGCCGTGCCCTGGATCTCGACGATGCCGCCATTGCCGGTGAGCACGAAATTGGCGTCGGTGTCGGCGTCGGAATCCTCGGCATAGTCGAGGTCGAGCACGGCGACGCCGCCGTGCACGCCGCACGACACCGCGGCGACATGGTCGCGCAGCACCTCGCCGCGCAGCATGTCGCGCGCCTTCATCCAGGCGAGGCAGTCGTGCAGGGCCACCCAGGCGCCCGTGATCGAGGCCGTGCGGGTGCCGCCGTCGGCCTGGATGACGTCGCAGTCGATGGTGATCTGGCGCTCGCCGAGCGCCTCGAGGTCGACCACGGCGCGCAGGCTGCGGCCGATCAGGCGCTGGATCTCGACGGTGCGGCCGGTCTGCTTGCCGGCCGAGGATTCGCGCCGGGTGCGCTCCGAGGTGGCGCGCGGCAACATGCCGTACTCGGCCGTGACCCAGCCGCGCGCCTGGCCCTTGAGCCAGGGCGGCAGGCGCTCCTCCAGCGTCGCCGTCACCAGAACATGGGTGTCGCCGAACTTCACGAAGCAGGAGCCCTCGGCATATTTGACGACCGCACGTTCGAGCGAGACGGCACGCAGCTCGTCGGGCTGGCGGTGGCTCGGACGCATCGAAGACTCCCCGGGGCGAAAAATGCTGTTGACGAAGCGATCGGCCGGCGCGGCGGGTGCCGCGGGCCGGGGGATCGGCGGCTCGCTTTTAGGTCGCCGGGCCCGGGGCGGCAAGGCCTGCTTGTGCAGGGCCGCACCATCGATCGTCAGATCGCCTTGCGCTCGGCCGGGGCGAGGGACAATTCTCTTCGCGTCGCAACCGCTCGCACGAGACGAGGCCTTGTCCCAGGATCTCCCGATCGGCGCCAGCCCCAGCCTGGTCCAGCTCAACGAGCGGTCCCGCGAGATCTTTCGCGGGATCGTCGACAGCTATCTCGCGACGGGCGAGCCGGTGGGGTCGCGCAACCTGTCCCGGCTGATCCCGATGACGCTGTCGCCGGCCTCGGTGCGCAACGTCATGCAGGACCTCGAGCAGGCCGGCCTGATCTACGCCCCGCACACCTCGGCCGGGCGGCTGCCGACCGAGTTCGGCCTGCGCTTCTTCGTCGACGCCCTGATGCAGGTCGGCGACCTGCCGGAGGACGAGCGCCGCTCGATCGAGGCCCAGGTGGCGGGCGCCGGCCGCTCGATGGAGAACGTCCTCACCGAGGCGTCGACCATGCTCTCTGGCCTCACCCGCGCGGCCGGGGTGGTGCTCACCGCCAAGTCCAACGCCCGGCTCAAGCACATCGAGTTCGTCCGCCTGGAGCCGACCCGGGCGCTCGTCGTGCTGGTCGCCGAGGACGGCCAGGTGGAGAACCGGGTGGTCGAGCTGCCGCCCGGGCTGCCGAGCTCCGCCCTGGTCGAGGCGACCAACTTCCTCAACCGCCACATTCGCGGCCAGACGCTGCTCGACGCCAAGGCGGCGCTGGAGACGGCGCTCGCCGCCGGACGGGCCGAGCTCGACGCCCTCACCCAGAAGATCGTCGCGGCCGGGCTCGCCAGCTGGTCGGGCGGCGACGGCGACGAGCGGCGGCTGATCGTGCGGGGCCACGCCCATCTCTTGGAGGACCTGCACGCGCTGGAGGATCTCGAGCGGGTCCGCCAGCTCTTCGACGAGCTGGAGACCCAGCGCGGCCTGGTCGACCTGCTCGGCCGGGCCGAATCGGCCGAGGGCGTGCGCATCTTCATCGGCTCGGAGAACAAGCTGTTCTCGCTGTCCGGCTCGTCCACCATCATCGCCCCCTACCGGGACGGAGCCGGCCGCATCGTCGGGGTGATCGGGGTGATCGGCCCGACCCGGCTCAACTATGCCCGCGTCGTGCCGATGGTCGACTACACGGCCCGGGTGGTCGGCCGCCTGCTCGGGGGGTGACATCCGCGCCGCGGCGGCGGACCTTCGCTGCGCCCGAACTGCTTGATTTTCCGGGCGGGCCGACCGATATGCGGAGGCGAAAACAGAAACCACGGACAGACGGACGGACCGCCATGACCGACGACAAGGCCGGCGCCACGCCCGCCCAAGAGGCGCGCGTGGCTGAGGCGCGCGCAAGCGCGGCCGCATACGCAAGCGCCTCCGAAACCCCCACGACGACGGCAGCCCCGGCCGCCGATCCGCCGCCGGCGGAGCCGGCCGTGGACGTCGCGGCCCTGGCCAAGGAGGTGGCGGAGTCGAAGGACCGGCTGCTGCGGACCCTCGCCGAAATGGAGAACCTGCGCCGGCGCACCGAGCGCGAGGTGGCGGATGCCCGCGCCTACGGCATCTCCGGCTTCGCCCGCGACATGCTGGCGGTCGCCGACAACCTGCGTCGCGCCCTGGAGGCGATGGGAGCCGAGGCACGCGAAGGCCTGGCGGCTCCGGTCGTCGCCTTCATCGAAGGCGTCGAGCTGACCGAGCGCGAGCTCCTGAAGGCATTCGAGCGCAACGGGGTGAAGAAGTTCGATCCGGCCGGGCAGAGGTTCGATCCCAACGTGCATCAGGCCATGTTCGAGATCCCGGACCCGACCCAGCCCAACGGCACCGTCGTCCAGGTGGTCCAGTCCGGCTACATGATCGGCGAGCGCGTACTGCGCCCGGCGCTGGTCGGCGTCTCCAAGGGCGGCCCGAAGCCGGCCCCGGCCGGAGCGCCGGCCGCCGAGAGCGCCGGCGCGGCCGGCGACGGCCCGGCCGGCGAGCCGGGCGGACCGAAGGCGGGCGGCGCGGCGTAGCGCCGGCACGCCTCCTCCGGGTTCCGGACTGCCGATGCGGCCGCGCGGCCGCATCGGGGTCGCACGGTGCCGGCGCTACGCCGCGGCGGGCCGCAGCTCGCGCGGCTCCAGCTCTCCGAGAACCGTCGCCGCTTCGGCGGGACCGGCCGCGGCGGTCGCGGCCTGCCCGCTCCCGCCGCCCTTCTCAAGGCGGTCGAAGGCGATCCGGGCCTCGTTGTAGCCGCGGTCGAAGGTCGCGAGATCCTCGCGGAAATAGGCGAAGTAGCCGCGGTCCACGTCGATCTCGATCGGCACCACGTCGACCTCGCGGAAGGCGAGCGTCCTGGCCTCGCCGCTGTCACGGTCCTTCACGGTGACGGTGCAGCCGTCGCGCGCCAGCGTGTTGACGAACTCGATCGCCGCGACCTGCGGGCTGCAGCTGGCGTTCCACCACAGCTCCGTCTTGAAGTCCTCGACCTCGAAGTAGTTCGACGGGAAGTCCTTGCGCTGGGTCGCCACCGGCCGCGGCATCAGGACCGTGTCGACCATGGTGAGCTCGCTGAGGATCACGCTGCGCACATAGGCGCCGTCGAGCCGGTCGGCATAGCCGCCGCGGCCGACATTGCTGTGGGCGCCGTAGAGGGTCAGCCACAGCGCGTCTTCGATGTCCTGGGCCGTGATCCCGTCGACGACCTTGCGGGTCAGCGTCCGCCGGCGCGGTCGTGTGGCGGCCGTGCTCGTGCGCCCCGCCTTGATGCGGACCATCCGCTCCTCCTCGGCGGAGAGCAGGGTCCGGGCCGCCGTGTTGGCGTGCAGGTACTCGGTCCCGGTCTCGGCCAGAAACGAGTTGAAGCAGATGCCGATCTCGGGCTCGGCCGTGAACGCCGCCGCCATGTCGGCGAAGGTCTGCGGGGATCGCGTCGGCACCATCAGCTGGGCCGGGAAGATCAGGTCGAGCCACGCGTCGGGATAGATCGCGTCGGTGCCGAACAGCGGCGTCGTGAAGAAGCGCGCGACATACTCCCGATGGGCCCAGCGGAACACGTCCGGCACCGCCATCGTGGCCATCAGCCACGCGTTGAGACCGCCGAGCGATTTCGGGAACGGCTCGGCCTTGGCGATCATCGCCTCGACCTCGCGCCGCAGCCGTCCGGGCTGCGGATCGCGCGCGTTGGCGCGGCGCGCCTCGAGCCAGCGCCACGTCCAGTAGATCATCCCCGACGTGCAGGTGACGATCCGCGGCGTGATGCCGTGGTCGAGTGCCGCCTGAAGGAAGCCCGCCCCGAAGGCGTTCGAGCCGCCGAGCCCGGTGAGGGCGAATGCCACGTCCGTCGGACGCCGGGCGTATTCGCCCGAACCGCCGACGATGCTGGTCCTCGCATCCATGGTGATGGTCCTGCCGACGACCGGCCGTCTCGCGGCCCGGACGGGCACACGGCTCGCGATCGTCACGATGGTCTGGCCAGTCGCCCGGCACGGCGCCGGACTTCTTGCGGGCCGCGCCGGCGGCCGGACAGAGCGTCGCCCGGCGGCGCGCGCCGCGGCGTATCGCATGTCGAGTCGAACCGAGGTCGAAACACAATCGATTGGTCGGGAGCCCGCCGGTTCGCGACCGCAGATTGCGCAGCCGTGCTCACTCGGGACGTTGACGTCGATCAACGCGGGCCGCGTTGCTTCCCGGACGCGTCGATCACAGATCCGAGATCGAAAGGATTATCTTTCAGTCGACGACAATCCGGCCACGAAAGCTCCTAGCCGCGCGGATTGACGCCGTCGCGGACGGCGCGGAACCGCGGGAAGGCGTCGGACCAGGCGTCGTTGCGGGCGACGCCGAGGATGCGCAGATAGGCGCCGGCGCCGAACCGCACCCACTGCACCAGCTTGATCGGCGTGTCGGTCTTGGGGTCCTTGGCCTCGGCCATCACCTGGTGGGTCTGGGCGGCGCCGCCGCCGAGCCGCAGCATCTCGGCATTGACGACCCGCACGTCCTTGTAGCCCCCGAAGCCCGACAGGAGATTGCGGGCGAACGTGTCGCGCGCCGTGTTCTCCTCCGGCCCGCCGCGGCCGACCGAGACCAGCAGCAAGGGCTGCTCGGCGGCGTCGAGCGTGTCCTTCGGACCTTCGGTCAGCACCGCGCCGGCGCTGCCGATCACCCGGATGGGCCGCATGCCGGAGAGCTCGTCGAGCCGGATCGGCAGCAGGCTCATCTGCTCCTCGATGGGCACCGCCTCGCGCACCGCGAGGGACGCCAGCATGGTCCTGACGGCGGCGTCCGAATAGCTGCCGGCGGCGTCCTCCGGCACCTGGACGATCACCAGGGCGGCGCCCTCCCCGGCGGGCGCCAGCAGGATCCACTTGCGCACCTTCTTGCCGTCGGCCTCCTGGCGGCCGGCCACCAGGGTGCCCTTGCCGCCGGCCGGGAAGCTCTCGCGGCGCTCCTCGGAGATGCCCTGCTTCTTGAGGCGGTCGCGGCTGATCTGCTTGGCCGTCTCGCCGAGGCTCTGGCCGGTGACCTCGAGCAGCAGCACCGAGGCGCCCGTGTCCTTGTCCTCGAAGCCGGGAAAGCGGTCGCTCGCCTCCAGGCCGGCCACCGGGGCGAGCCCGATCTTGATGCCGGGCGGATAGACCGGCTCGGCGGCGCCGGCCGGCGCCGCGACGGCGAGCAGGGTGAGCGCCAGGCCCAGAACGGCGGCGCGCAGGACGGTCGGACGGCGCTCTCGGATCATGACTCTTCCCTCGTCCGGGCGGCGAAGCCGTCCGGGTGCCGAACAGATGTCAGCGCAATGCGGCACGGTTCGGGCAGGACCGGCGCGGCGGCGCCGGGTTCGGCCGGGCGGCCAAGGGGTCCGAGGGCCGTCGAGAAGCGGCGAGATCAGGCCGGCGCGGCGGCACGGCGGCGGCGCGGGTGGTCCGGGACGGGGGCCGCGGGCGCCTGCGGCATCAGGTCGTAGCGGCGGCCGTTCGGCATCACCACATAGCGCGACACCACCCGGAGCGTGCCGTGCCGGTCGGGCTCGCCCTCGAGGACGAAGCGGGTGCCGACCGGAAACCGGCGGGGCAGGCGCTGCTTGGGGGTCATGGCAGGCTCCGAACGAGGATTCATTCGCGGTGGGCGGGCGGCGCCGGAGGAGTGCGGTCCCGTCCGATCCGTCCGAAACGCCAGTCTGCCCCGCGGCGAACGGATCGAGGGCCGGCTTCGCAGCGGGCCGGCCGGCATGCTAGGAAGGCGAGATGACAGAGGCATGTCGCCGATGAGCGCCACCCTGACGACGCCCCAGAGCCGCACGCCCGACCTGACCGCCGTGATGGGCGAGATCGGGCGGCGGGCGCGCGCCGCCGCCCGGGTGGTCGCTCAGGCCTCGCCGGCCGAGAAGGCCGACGCCCTCGCCGCCATGGCCGAGGCGCTGCGCGCCGCCGCGCCCGAAATCCTCGCCGCCAATGCCGAGGACGTCACCGAGGCGCGCAGCCGCGGCGCGACCGCGGCCCTGATCGACCGGCTCAAGCTCGACGACCGGCGCATCGCCGCCATGGCCGATGGCATAGAGGTGGTCGCCGCCCTGCCCGACCCGGTCGGCGCCGTGATGGATGCCTGGACCCGGCCGAACGGCATGCGGATCGAGCGCGTGCGGGTGCCCCTCGGCGTGATCGGCGTCATCTACGAGAGCCGGCCGAACGTGACGGCCGACGCCGGCGCGCTGTGCCTGAAGGCCGGCAACGCCGTGATCCTGCGCGGCGGCTCCGACAGCTTCCGGTCGTCGCGGGCCATCCACGCGGCGCTGGCCGAGGGCCTGCGCACCGCCGAGCTGCCCGCCGACGCGATCCAGCTCGTCCCGACCCGCGATCGCACCGCGGTCGGCCTGATGCTCGGCGGTCTCGACGGCAATATCGACGTGATCGTGCCGCGCGGCGGCAAGGACCTGGTGGCGCGCGTGCAGACCGAGGCGCGGGTGCCGGTGTTCTCGCATCTGGACGGCAACTGCCACGTCTATGTCGACGCCGCCGCCGACCTCGACATGGCGAAGACCATCCTGCTCAACGCCAAGCTGCGGCGCACCGGCGTGTGCGGCGCCGCCGAGACCCTGCTCGTCGACCGCGCCGTCGCCGCGACCCATCTGGCGCCGCTGGTGACGATGCTGCTGGACGCCGGCTGCGCGGTGCGCGGCGACGCCGAGACCCGGACCGTCGACCCGCGGGTCACGCCGGCGACCGAGGAGGACTGGTCGACCGAGTATCTGGACGCCGTCATCGCCGCCAAGGTGGTCGACGGGGTCGCCGAGGCGATCCGCCACATAAACCAGTACGGCTCGCACCACACCGACGCGATCGTGACCTCGGACCCGGCGGCCGCCGAACGGTTCCTGGCCGAGGTCGATTCGGCCATCGTCCTGCACAACGCCTCGACCCAGTTCGCCGACGGCGGCGAGTTCGGGTTCGGGGCCGAGATCGGAATCGCCACCGGCCGGCTGCATGCCCGCGGCCCGGTCGGCGTCGAGCAGCTCACCACGTTCAAGTACCGCATCCGCGGCTCCGGCCAGACCCGTCCATAGGGTCGACCGATCCTCCCGGCCGGGAGGAAGAGCGAGCGGGGCCGGAGGGATCCTCGAATTCCATGCCCATGGCGTACGATTCGCTCCGGTCCGTTCCGGCGCGGGAGGACACGGCGCTCCGGCGCCGCGACTACCGCGTGCCGCCCCATGCACCGGGGATGCGGATCGGCCTGTTCGGCGGCACCTTCGACCCGCCGCACGAGGCCCATCTCGCCGCCTGCCTCCTGGCGATGCGGCGGCTGCAGCTCGACCGCGTCTGGTGGCTGGTCACGCCCGGCAACCCGCTGAAGAACACGGCCGGACTCGCCCCGCTGGCCGAACGCATCGCCGCCGCCCGCACGCTCGCCCGCCATCCGCGAATCGCCGTCACCGGCGTCGAGGCCGCGGTCGGGGTGCGCTACACCTACGACACCGTGCGATACTTGGTGACGCGCTGCCCTGGCGTGCGCTTCGTCTGGATCATGGGGGCCGACAACCTGCGCAGCTTCCACCGGTGGAACAACTGGCGCGGCATCGCCTCCCTGGTGCCGATCGTGGTGGTCGACCGGCTCGGCCCGAGCCTCTATGCCAGCGCCGGCGTCGCCGGCCGCGCCCTCGACTTCGCGCGGATCAAGGAGGAGAAGGCGGTCCGCCTGCCCTTCCTGAAGCCGCCGGCCTGGGCCTTCCTGCACGGGCTGAAGTCGCCGCTGTCCTCGACCCAGCTGCGCGCCAAGCGGCGGACGCCGCCATGGGGCGACCCCGACCCGGTGCCGGAAGACCACGATCCGGACGCCGCCGCCGAGCCCGCCGCGCCGGTGCCGGTTGTGGCGCGGGCGCACGAGCCCGAAAGAAACCTCCGCCGCGGCGTCGGGGGTGGTTGAATCCGTTTACCCCGACCACTTATCTTGTGACTCGTCCGGGCGAAGCGGCCCGGGTCTTGCTGGAAGGAAGGTCCCCTGACGACATCTGCGCGCTCGCGGGCGAGCGCCCAACGAAAGCCCGCCACGGTCTCCGGCCTGGTCGCCCAGAATGCGATCGCTCAGAACGCGATCGCTCGAGACGAAACCGCCCGAGACGAAATCGCCTCCGATGCGGTTCCCTTGCAGCCGGCATCGCCGCGCCCCGACGCCGACGAGACGCTGCGCCTGGTGCTCGCGCGCCTGGACGACATGAAGGCCGAAGACCCCGCCATCATCGACCTGCGCGACAAGTCGACGATCGCCGACATCATGGTGATCGCCACCGGCCGCTCGAACCGCCATGTCGGCTCGATCGCCGACCGGGTGGTCGAGGACCTGCACAAGGCCGGCCTCAGGACCAAGGTCGAGGGGATGCCGCACTGCGACTGGGTCCTGATCGACGCCGGCGACGTGATCGTCCACGTGTTCCGCCCGGAGGTCCGCAGCTTCTACGCGCTCGAGAAGATGTGGGCGCCGCGGGACGCGGGCACGCGCCGCGCGAGCTGACCGGGCGGAGGCGGCCATGCGGCTCGTGGTCGCCGCCGTCGGCCGCATGAAATCCGGCGGCGAGCGGGACCTCGCGGACCGCTATCTCGACCGGCTGGTGAAGAGCGGCCGGGCCATCGGACTGCGCGGAGTCGAGGTGGTCGAGCTCCGCGAGAGCCGGGCCCAGGAGGCCGACCGCCGCCGCCTGGAAGAGGCGATCGCGCTCGCCAACGTGATCCCGGACGGCGCCGCCGTCGTGGCGCTCGACGAGCGCGGCCAGAACCTGGACAGCGCCGCGATCGCAGGCGAGATCAGGGTGTGGCGTGATTCGGGCCGCGACGCCGCCGTGTTCGTCGTCGGCGGCGCCGACGGGCTCGGCGACGAGCTCCGGCGCCGCGCCGACCTCGTCCTGTCGTTCGGGGCGGCGACCTGGCCGCATCAGCTCGTCCGGGTGATGCTGCTGGAGCAACTCTATCGCGCATCGACGATTCTGTCGGGACATCCGTATCATCGGGCCTGAATCCATCCAGCCGAGCCGAAAGCATGGACGCGAATTCATCCGCCCCGGCCCGCGGGGACGCGAAGCCGCCCCAATCGGCCGGTAGACGCGTCGTCTTCCCGTGTTCCGCGACCGACGGTCACCCGCGCAACCGATGACGCCGAGCCTGCCCTCCCGTCCCGCGCACGCCGCGCTCTCGCTGGCCCTGGCGCTGGCCTGCGCGGTCGCGCCGGCAGCGCCGGTGGCGGCGCAGTCCGAGCGGGCGCGCGGTCCCGCCACGCTCGACACCATCCGCCAGCGCGACCAGGAGCTCGAGGCCATCAAGGCCGAGCAGAAGCGCGCCGCCGACACCGAGAAGGCGCTGCGCACCGAGATCGACCGGCTCGGCGAGGACCGCCGCAAGCTGAACCAGACCATGATCGACACCGCCGCACGGGTGCGCGGCGCCGAGCAGGCGATCGCCGCCATCGAGGCGCGGCTCGATCTGCTCGAGTCGACCGAGCACGGCATCAACGGCTCGCTGGAGGGGCGGCGCGCCGTCATCGCCCAGGTGCTCGCCGCCCTGCAGCGGCTCGGCCGGCGGCCGCCGCCCGCCCTGCTGGTGTCGCCCGAGGACGCGCTGAGGTCGGTGCGCACCGCCATCCTGCTCGGCGCCGTGCTGCCCGAGCTGAAGACCGAGGCCGAGGCGCTCGCCACCGACCTGGCCGACCTGGTGCGGGTGCGCCGCGAGAGCGCCACCGAGCACGCCAAGCGGGCCAACGATCTCGCCGTTCTGTCGGAGGAGCGCACCCGCCTCGGCCTGCTGATCGAGGAGCGCCAGCGCCGTCTCGGCGAGGTCGAGAAGGAGCTGGAGACGGCGCGCCGCCGCGCCCTGCAGCTCGCCCTGCAGGCCGACAACCTGAAGGACCTGATCGCCCGGCTCGAGCAGAATCTCGACCACGCGGCGCGCGCCGCGCGCGCCCAGGCCGAGCGCCAGGCGGCGACCGAGGCGCGGCGCGACTTCGCCGCCCTGAAGGATCCGGGCCGGCTCGCCCCGGCGATCGCCTTCGCCTCGGCCAAGGGCACGCTGCCGCTGCCCGTCAACGGCATGCGGCTGCGCGAGTTCGGCGCCTCCGACACCCACGGCGGCACCGAGAAGGGGCTGTCGATTACCGCGCGCCCCGGCGCCCAGGTGACGGCGCCCTGCGACGGCTGGGTGGTGTATGCCGCCCCGTACCGTTCCTATGGGCAACTCTTGATCCTGAACGCCGGCGGCGGATATCATGTGCTGCTGGCGGGCATGGAACGGATCACGGTCGATCTCGGCCAATTCGTCCTGACCGGAGAACCCGTAGGGACGATGGGAAGCAGCGGCCCGGCGATGGCGAGCGCTGCCACGGGATCGACACAACCCGTCCTCTACGTGGAGTTCCGGAAAGACGGCCTCCCCGTCGATCCGTCCCCCTGGTGGGCAACCAACGAGAGCGAGAAGGTCCGCGGATGATGCGAAAGACTTCACTGGTTCTGCTCGGGGCCGCGGCCGGCGCCGCCCTGACGGTGCTCGCGACGCAGCCGCCGACCGGCCTCGCCAATGGTCTCCTGTGGTCGAGCGCCAACGCCGCCTCGTCCGACACCTATCGCCAGCTCAATCTGTTCGGCGACATCTTCGAGCGCGTGCGCTCGCACTATGTCGAGAAGCCCGACGACTCCAAGCTCGTCGAGTCGGCCATCAACGGCATGCTGTCCGGGCTCGATCCGCATTCGAGCTACATGGACCCGAAGAGCTTCCGCGACATGCAGGTGCAGACGCGCGGCGAGTTCGGCGGCCTCGGCATCGAGGTCACCATGGAGGACGGGCTCGTCAAGGTCGTCGCCCCGATCGACGACACCCCGGCCGCCAAGGCGGGCATCCGCGCCAACGACGTGATCACGCATCTCGACGGCGAGGCCGTGCAGGGCATGACCCTGAACCAGGCGGTCGAGAAGATGCGCGGCCCGGTCAACACCAAGATCAACCTCAAGGTGATGCGCAAGGGCGCCGAGAAGCCGCTCGAGATCGCCATCACCCGCGACATCATCCGGGTCCGCTCGGTGCGCAGCCGCATCGAGGGCCAGGACGTCGGCTACATCCGCATCACCCAGTTCAACGAGCAGACCACCGAGGGCCTCAAGAAGGCGCTCGGCGACCTCGCCAACCAGATCCCGGCCGACAAGCTGCGCGGCTTCGTCATCGACCTGCGCAACAATCCGGGCGGCCTGCTCGACCAGGCCATCTCGGTGTCGGACGCCTTCCTGGACCGCGGCGAGATCGTCTCCACCCGCGGCCGCGATCCCGACGAGACCCAGCGCTTCAACGCCCGTCCGGGCGACCTGACCAAGGGCAAGCCGGTGATCATCCTGGTCAACGGCGGCTCGGCCTCGGCCTCCGAGATCGTCGCCGGCGCCCTGCAGGACCACAAGCGCGCGACCCTGATCGGCACGCGCTCGTTCGGCAAGGGCTCGGTGCAGACCATCATCCCGCTCGGCGCCGGCAACGGCGCGCTGCGGCTGACCACGGCGCGCTACTACACGCCGGCCGGCCGCTCGATCCAGGCCAAGGGCATCGTGCCGGACATCGAGGTGCTGCAGGACGTGCCGGACGAGGTGAAGTCGCGCGCCGAGATGCGCGGCGAGTCCTCGCTGCGCGGCCACCTCAAGGCGGACGGCGAGGAGCAGGCCGGATCGCAGTCCTACGTGCCGCCGGAGGCGAAGGACGACAAGGCGCTCAACATGGCGCTCGACCTGATGCGCGGCACCCAGGTGAACGCCGCCTTCCCGCCCGGCGCCAAGTCGGCCGCCGTGCCGAACTGAGCCGGCGACGCATCACCGGACCTTCGAAGGGGCGGCCGCAGGGCCGCCCCTTCTCGTTTCCGGCCTTCTCGTTTCGGCGATCCCGCACCCCGGCGGATCCGTGCCGCACCCGGCGCGATCCCGCCCGGCAATTCGCGCCGGCTCCGCCGCGAATCGCGCGTGCTACACTCGCGCGCGTGATTCGCGAGGAGTCCGCGGTGGCCGGCGACGATCTGGAGAAGCCGCTCGGCATGGCCGAGCCCGAGCACAGGCGCAAGCGCCGCCACATCCCGATCGGCATGCCGATCACGGCGCTGCTGGTGCTGTGCATTCTCGGCTTCGTCGGCTGGGCCATGATGGTCGACGACCCGCTCGGCGGCGAGCCCGTCGCGGTGGTGACGCTGCCGCCCGGGACGATTCCGGCGGCCCCGACCGGCAGTCCGCCGGCGGCGGCTGGAGCCGAGACGCCGGCCAAGCCGGCGGGCGACGCGGCCGCCGCGGCGCCGGGCACGGCATCGGGCGGCCAGACCATCACGATCATCGACGGCTCGACCGGCAAGCGCCAGCAGGTGACGATCCCGCCCGGCGCCGGCGACGACGGCAAAGGCGCCGCGAAGGGCGAGACCAAGGGCGAGACCAAGCCCGACGCGAAGACCAGCGGCGTCAAGGTCGCGGCGGTCGAGCCGCATCTGCTGGAGGCGACCCGCCACGGCCATGTGCCGCGGATCGGCCTCGACGGCGCCCGCCCCTCGGTCGCCTATGCCCGCAAGGCGCCGGCGGCGAGCGAGACCAGCGTGCGGGTAGCCCTGCTGGTCGGCGGCCTCGGCGTCAGCGGCAGCGCCACGGCCGAGGCGATGAAGGCGCTGCCCGGCGTGGTCAGCCTCGCCTTCGTGCCCTATGGCAGCGAGGTCGCCCGGCTCGCCGCGGCGGCGCGCGGCGCCGGCCACGAGATCCTGCTGCAGCTGCCGATGGAGCCGTTCGAGTATCCGGACAACGACCCCGGCCCGCAGACCCTGCTCACCTCGCTCACCCCGGAGCAGAACATCGACCGGATGCAGTGGGCGATGAGCCGCATCCAGGGCTATGTCGGGATCCTCAACTACATGGGCGGCCGCTTCACCTCGACCGAGACGGCGATCGGCCCGGTGCTGCGCGAGGTGGCGAAGCGCGGCCTCGTCTATGTCGACGACGGCACCTCGCCGCGCAGCCTCGCCGGCCAGTTCGCCGGCGCCAACAACCTGCCCTTCGCCAAGGCCGCCGTGGTGATCGACGCTGTGCCGTCCAACGCCGAGATCGACCGGGCGCTCGCCCGGCTGGAGGCGACGGCGCGCGAGACCGGCAGCGCCGTCGGCGTCGCCCGCGCCCTGCCGCTGTCGATCGAGCGCCTCACCCAGTGGATCAAGCAGGCCGAGGGCCGCGGCATCGTCGTGGTGCCGATCACGGCGATCGCCACCCGGGCCAAGGCGAGCTAGGCGCGCCGGCGACGGGCGCCTTCGGACGCTCGGATTTTCTGTCCGGCGGCTGCCGCCCCGGCGCGAAACCGGCTATGGTTGCGCCGCCTCGTCGGCGCCCGCCGACCCGCTTCGGATGTCCCGGAGTCCCGCCATGAACCTCGTCCTCCGTCTCGCCGCCGTCGCGATGCTGGCCGGTTCGCTGCCGGCCGCCGCCGACGACTTTCCCACCCGCCCGGTCACCATGGTGGTGCCGTTCGCCGCGGGCGGCACCTCCGACGTGATCGCCCGCGTCGTCTCCGAGCAGATGGGCCAGGTGCTCGGCCAGCGCCTGATCAACGAGAACGTCCCCGGTGCCGGCGGCACCACGGCGCTCGCCCGCGTCGCCCGTGCGGTCCCCGACGGCTACATGATCGCCATCGGCAATGTCGGCACCAACGCGGCCGCCTACGCGATCTATCCGGAGATCAAGTACACGGCGGACGACTTCGTGCCGATCGGCCTCGCCGCCAAGACCGTGCCGGTGATCGCCGTCCGCAAGGACTTTCCGGCGACCGACCTGAAGAGCTTCATCGCCCACGCCAAGGCCAATCCGGGCAAAGTCAATCTCGGCCATGCCGGAGTCGGCTCGTCGAACTATCTCATCTGCAAGACCTTCATGGCGGCGGCCGGGATCGACGTGACGCTGGTCAGCTATCGCGGCGCGGCGCCCGCCCTCAACGACCTGATGGGCGGCCAGGTCGATGGCGTCTGCGACGCCGCGGCCTCGGTCTCCGGCGCGATCCAGAACGGGCTGGTGCGCGGGCTCGTCGTCTCGGCGCCGCATCGCATGCGCACGATTCCCGACGTGCCGACCGCGGCGGAGGCCGGCCTGCCCGAGTGGCAGCAGCAGGGCTGGAACGCGCTGTTCGCCCCCAAGGGCACGCCGCAGGCCGCGATCGACAAGCTCAACGCCGCGCTGCGCAAGGCGGTGGCGAGCGACGCGCTGCAGAAGCGCATGGACGATCTCGGCTCGATCCCGGCGACCGAGGAGGAGATGAGCCCGGCCGCCGCCGGCCGGCTGGTCGCCGCCGAGATCGAGAAGTACCGCAAGGTGCTGGGCCCGCCGCAGTGAGCGTCCGCCCGGCCAGACCGTGAGCCAGGAATGACCCGCTTCGAAGACCTTCCCTATCGTCCCTGCGTCGGCGTGATGGTGCTCAACCGCGACGGCCTCGCCTTCGTCGGCCGCCGCACCGAGGGGCCCGAGCACGTCGACGACGTGCACGCCTGGCAGATGCCGCAGGGCGGCGTCGATCCCGGCGAGGACCCGTGGCCGGCGGCGCTGCGCGAGCTGTGGGAGGAGACCTCGATCCGCTCGGTCGAGAAGCTCGGCGAGATCGAGGAGTGGCTCGCCTACGACATCCCGCGCGACATCGTCGGCCAGGCCTGGAAGGGCCGCTACCGCGGCCAGACGCAGAAATGGTACGCGCTGCGCTTCACCGGCGACGAGAGCGAGATCAACATCGCCGCGCCGGGCGGCGGCGCCCACGACCCCGAGTTCGCGGATTGGCGGTGGGAGCCGATCGAGAACCTGCCGGGCCTGATCATCCCGTTCAAGCGGCCCGTCTACGAGCGCGTGGTCGCCGAGTTCGCAAAGCTCATCCGGTGAACTATTAGCTTCCGAGTCCGGGAGTTAATAGTGGCCTCACCGCAAAAGACGCGCAGCCTTGGCTAACCGCTCAATCGCTGTTCCGGCCTCTTGTGGATAATCGTCCTTTTTATCCGATGTTTCTACAACGCGCGATACCCGAAGTATCGCATCTGAAATAAACTTTTTATCGTTCCGTGATAGGTTACTAATGACTTCAGACACAAACCTTTCTAGAGTGACACAAAGACGGAGCGGATAATACTTAGTTTTTTCGTCATCAATTTGTGTTTCTAGTATTTTTACCGCATATTCTACATCCCCCCGGTACTTTGGGGTCAACCCATTATCCATTAAGTATTCGAGGCGCACAACAGATTCAAAGTGATCTATCTGGAAAGCCTTGAAACCAGCTATACGCTCCCCAGCCTCGCGTGCGAGCTTTATGCAGCTGTCCGTCAAATCGCGTTCTCGTTTATGCCAGCGAGCGATTGCATACTGTAGCCAGAAATACGGATTTTGACGAAAGAAATTCATGTTTTTAACCTGATCATAAAACCCGATGATCTCATCATCAACACTGGATGGTGAAAATAGTTCCTTTATTCGCCCGTGCTGCATGCACGCACGATACAGCGAATCATAAACGCGATGGCTCGATAGTTCATAAGAACGTTTGGCTACCCTCAACAAGGCGTCGCGCACTTCGTTCGGATCAAAGAGTCGTGTTGTATAGTATTGGGCCATCGCGGGAGACAAACTGAGATGCCCGAACTCGTCGAACCGCATGATTGCCTTAATTTCGTTGCGCCTGAAAAATCCTGAATAGAATGGCTCGCCGCTGAGGAAGGCATCCTCCATTTCGCCCAGGGTAAGATTTGCCTGCAACAGTTTTATTATACAGCATATAAGTATAAATCGTCTGCCTTGCGTGTCCATCTCTGCACTATTGAAAACCTGCCGTATCCGATTTTCGATATACTTCGAGTCCAACAGATATAAGAGGACATCCCGCATCATTCGTCGACATCGAGTAACTACTATGTTTTCGATATCGACCACCGTTGCATTCACCTTAAAGGCACCACGGAGTTCCCCGGTGAGCAGCGCTCGGGACAGTCCAGCAATCTCTGCGTTTGAGAGAGTGTTGATGTTATACTCGTGCTCGGCAATAGACCTAGAGTTTGCGCGGGACACCGTTGCTCTGTTGAGCTCGTGAAGATGGGTAGAGGATGACAGCAACAGGGACACGTCTGTTTTATACTGCTCAAGTATATACCGTATTTCACTTATGTACAATTCGTAATTATCGAATATTATAATTATATTTTTAGTCGAATTTAATAAAACAGACTCTATCTCTTCCAACAGGAATTCAGAGACTTTCTCAACAAGCCAGACATCGAAATTAGTACGATCTAATTCACAGCACAGCTGTTGCACAAACACCGATTTTCCAGACGCAAGATCTCCATGAACATAGCCTATTGCAGGTTTTTTACTAATTTTTCCCAAAAAGCTCCTGACTCCGTCTCGCTCAACGGAATAGACCGAGCCCGAGGCTTCTGAGTCCTGCAAAAGATGCAATTGAGGCTTAAATACACCATAAACATACAGATCATAACGGTCCCTGTCTGTAATCCTGTCGAATGGGTTCGGCTGAATCGTAAATTTCCGGAGACAATAGTAGTTTTTCTTTGTCAATACTGGCTGATGTGTCAATTTTTGCTTCTCGATTTCCTTGGCAAACTTTTCGACGCCTATTGGAGCGACCAGTCCATACTTACTCAAAGAATATATTTCTTCTTCATCGGCTGCCGGCCCAATCACAAGAACTGTTTTTTCTTCTACTTCCCGAACATCCTTAAGCAGCTTGGCTACATCAATATCGGCCATACTGTAGCCAACAAAGACTACTGCGCCGCTAGTGCGAAGTTCGTTTCTAAAGCTAGCAAAATAGGGGCGCTGCGAGAATCTCTCAGCGATGTAGCTACTCTCTGTCAGCCGAATGAGCGAATCGAAGTCAAGGCAGCCCATCTCGCTAAAGTTCCCATTCAAATGTACTACGCTAACCTTATCTCTCTCATAAGGATCGGCATCTTTCGCAGCGTTTAGCGACCTGAACGGCTTCCCTGCGGAGTTTAGGCATTTCTCTATTAGGTCATCATAATTCGTTGTGTATATTCGCTTCCAAGGAAGCGAAATAACACTCTTATGAAAAGACGCATAGCTCTTTACAGAGAATTCGCGTTTCAGCTCAGCGTATGCACGAGCCGCGCCAAAACGCCCATCTCGCATGTATCTCTCTGCCGCAGTACGGTAGTCTTTAAATGGCTTGCCTAACTCAGAAGCATTAAAGTACTTCAAGAGGCTATCAACGTTTGGGACGGCGCGGTTATTCTCATTCACAGCGCCAATGGTGAAGCCTGATCCAACAAACAGAATCGAACGACCATCAAGCGCCATAGATATCAGCTCGTCCAATGTCATTTGTGGCTCCTTAGGAAACGTACTTTGCTCCAACCAATTCCTGCGCAATCCATTATTGCAGCACGCGCGATTGCTGCAATAGACCAAATCACAACGGCTATGTGATATATCTCTTTCAGGTTCAGCGCCCACGACCCAGAGTTCGCGGATTGGCGGTGGGAGCCGATCGAGAACCTGCCGGGCCTGATCATCCCGTTCAAGCGCCCCGTCTACGAGCGGGTGGTCGCCGAGTTCGCACGCTTCGCCGGCCGCTGAACGCGGCTGGCCGGGGACGACACGGCCGTGTATGTAGAGTCCTGCCGGTAACCGGGGGGAGATCGTCGTCCGATGCGCTATCGCCTGTCGCCTTCGCCGAACGTGAGCGCCCGCTCGTTCGGCGACGAGATCGTCGCTGCCAACTTCGTGACCGGCGTCTATTACAGCCTGCTCGGCTCGGCAATGCAGATGTGGGACGGGCTGGTCGCCGGCGTTCCCTGCGACCGCGTCGTCGCCCAGGTCGGCGCGCTCAGCGACGCCGCGCCCGAGGCGTTCGCACAGGCCGCCCGCAGCTTCGTCGACGCGCTCGTCGCCGAGAAGCTGATCGTCCCGATCGAGGACGGCACCGCTCCGGCCCCGGCCTGGTCGCCGGTGCCGCCCGCCGAGGGGCGCTACGCCGTGCCGTTGCTCGAGCGCTTCGACGACATGGAAGACCTGCTGCTGCTCGATCCGGTCCACGACGTCGAGGAGATGGGCTGGCCGCACGCCGACCCGTCGCGGGCCTGACGCCGCCTCCGATGGACCTGCGCGACCTGGTGCGGGATGCGCTCGCCGCCGTCGAAGACGCCGCCGGGCGAGAGCGCCGGCCGCTGTCTGCCGTCGCCTTCGGGGATCTGGCGGTGACGCTCCGGGTCGACGGGCGCGGGCGCATCCCGGCCCTTCTCGACATGATCCGGGTGCGCCTCGACGCCCCGCCGCCGGACGCCGCCGTGATCGACGTGATCGGCGCGCTCGACGGCTTCGGCGCGCTGCTGCCGCCGCCGGACAGGCGCGCCGGCACCGTGCTGCGCGCCAACCCCGACGTCTACTATCTGTGGCGCGACGAGGCGGGCGGCTATCTGACGGGGATCGACCGCCGCACGCGGCGCGGCCTCGTCTGGTTCACGTGCCCGGACCGCATCGCCTCCTGGCACGTCGCCCGCCCGCTCCTGCATGCCGTCCACGGCCTCGCGCTGGGCGGGCCGTGGACTCCGATCCACGCCGCCGCGGTGGCGCGCGGCGGCCGCGCCGTGCTCATCTGCGGCATGAGCGGCGCCGGCAAGACCAGCATGGCGCTCGCCTGTGCGGCTGCCGGCTGGGACTATCTCGGCGACGACGCCGTGATGGTGCGGGCCGATCCGCCGCGCGTCGCCGCCCTGTACGCCTCGGCGCGGCTGCGCCGGGACACGTTCCACCTGTTCCCGGCCGCGATGGAGGCTTCGCGCGGCATCTCCGACGACGCCGGCGAGCTGAAGGCCGAGGTCGACATGTCCCGGCTGCGGCCGCTCGCCGAGCCGCAGGCCGAGATCGCCGCCGTGGTGGTGCCGCAGCCGGACGGCCTGCCCTGCGGGCTCGCACCGCTGCGCCCGTCCGACACGCTGCGCAGGCTGATGGACGCGACCCGGCAGAGCATTCTCGGCGACGAGCCGGCGGTCTTCGCCAAGCTGGCCTCGCTGGTCGCCGGCGTTCCATGCTACGCGCTCGGCCGGTGCCGCGACCCCGCGAGGCTCGACGCGACGCTCGCCGGCCTGATCGAGGGAGAGGTGCCGTGCCGCTCAGCGTGATCGTTCCGGTCTACAACGGGGCGCCGTGGCTCGCCGCCACGCTCGACAGCGCGCTCGCCCAGTCGCTGCCGGCCGACGAGATCGTCATCGTCGACGACGGCTCGACCGACGCCTCGCCCGACATCCTGCGCGCCTTCGGAGACCGGCTCCGGGTCATCCGGCAGCCCAATGCCGGCGTGGCCGCCGCCCGCAACGCCGGGCTCGCGCAGGCCCGCGGCGACCTGATCTGCTTCCTGGACCAGGACGACCTGTGGCCGGCGGACCGCAACCGCCTTCTGGTCGAGGCACTCGCCGCCGACCCGGCGGCCGATCTCGCCGCCGGCCGCGTCGAGATCCTGTGGGAGCGCGCCGAACCGCCGACCCGGCCGGAGGAGACCGACACGCTGCATCGCCAGACCCTGCTCGGCTCGCTGTGCGTCCGCCGCTCCGTGTTCGAGCGTCTCGGCCCGCTCAGCACCGCGGTCGGCTACGGCGACGACCTCGACTTCGCGATGCTCCGGCGCGAGGCCGGCCTGCGCACCGTCATGCTCGACGCGGTCACGCTGATCTACCGGATTCACGACACCAACACCTCGATCGACCGCGAAGTCTCCAAGGACATCATCCTCAACGTGCTGCAGCGGTCGCTGCGCCGGCGGCGCGGCGCATGAGGCACGGGACATGAGGCATGGCGCATGAGAATCAGCACCGTCGTGCCGCTGTACAACGCGGCTCCCTTTGTCGGTGAGGCGCTCGACAGCATCCTGGCCCAGACCCGGCCGATCGACGAGATCGTCGTGGTCGACGACGGCTCCACCGACGGCGGCGCCGATCTGGTGGCGCGCCACGTCCCCGCGGTGCGGCTGCTGCGGCAGGACAATGCCGGCCCCGGCGCCGCCGTGAACCGCGGCATCGCCGCGGCGACCGGCGACGTGCTCGCCTTCCTGGACGCCGACGATCTGTGGCTGCCGGACCGCGTCGCGCTCGGCGCCGCGGCGCTCGCCGCCGATCCGGACCTCGACGGCGTGTTCGGCCACATCACCCAGTTCCGCCACGCCGACATGGCCGCCGCCGCGCTCGCCGACGGCGTCCCGCAGCCCGGCCTCTGCCGCGACACGCTGCTGATCCGCCGTGACGCCTTCGCGCGCTTCGGCTTGTTCGACGAGGGCCTGCGCACCGCCGACTTCATCCCGTGGTTCTCGCGCGCCATGACGCTCGGGCTGCGCATCGTCACCCGGCCCGAGGTGATGGCGCGCCGACGCCTGCACGCGAGCAACACCGGCATCCTGCGTCGCCACGAGCAGCAGCAGGAAAATCTCGCGGGCCTCAAGCGGGCGCTCGATCTGCGCCGGCAGCGGAAGCAGCCGCCGGGCTGACGCGGTCGCATCGGTCCGAAGCCTCGATCAGGACGCGGCGCACGTGCAGGCCGAGCGGCCGCCGGTCGTCGCCGCCGACCGTCTCGGCCGGGATGCAGGGCTTTTCGATGGCGATCCGGAGCGCGCAGGCGTGGCCGGCCGGAAGACCGGTCGGCAGTGTCAGCGCGATGGTCGGCCCGGGGTCGGTCCGGCCGAGGATCAGGTCCTCGGCGGCGCCGCCGTCGAGACCGACGCGGCCACGAAACTCTCCGCGCCCCGGCGCCACCATCGCGATCTCGATCCGCAGGACCGCCCCGGCCGCCACGGCGCGGGCGGTCCGCCAGCGCAGCACCGCCTCGGGCCCGAAGGTCCAGCAGCCGGTCGGCTCCGGCGTCGACCAGCCGTGCCACAGCGCCTCCGCGTCGCCGCTCTCGCTGCTCAGATCGAGTGGCGCAGCGGCGAGATCGCGCACCGGCGGATCGACCGTCAGGGCCTCGACGAACAGGCCGAGCGCCCGCGAGTCGCCGTTGAGGCCGAGCCCCGCCGGCGTGGGTCGCGAGGCCACGTGGAGCCGCAGCACGGCGGTGTCGCCGCGCCAGACGTGACCGGGCAGCGCGATCTCGCGCGACACCGGGTCGGGACCGGCGGCCGACCAGCTCAGCCGCCCGAGCCGCCGCAGCCCGGCATAGACCTCGACGTCCTGAGCGGGCGTCGCCTCGCCGCGCAGTGGATGCGCCCGCAGCGCGACGGCGGACGGCCGCGGCCGCTCCGGCGCATGGATCGCGAAGCTGACGAACCGCCCGGTGCTCCAGCGGCCGGTGACGTCGGGCGCCGACCACCCGTGCAGCAGCGTGATCCGCTCCGCCGGCGGCACCGCCGCGAAGCGCCGGCGCAGAAGACCGAGCTCGGCGAGCAGATCCGGAACCACGGCCGCGGCGGGGCGGCCGAGATCGCGCTTGCTCCGGCGGCGGCGCCGCTGCAGCGACAGGACGAGCTCGTCGAGGCCGGTCAGGGTGGCCGGATCGCGCCGCGACAGCCGCGCCTCGCGCCGCTGCAGCAGCGAGGCGCCGCGACCGAGGCTGCGGCGAATCTCGTCGGGCATCGCGACGCCGACGACACGGTGCATCTCGGCGAGCGCGGCGCCGATCAGCGCCTCGAAGCGATAGTGCCGCGCCATCGCGGCCAGCCGCCGCCAGTCGAAGGCATCGCCGGTGCGGCGGAGAATCTTCGCGGTGTCGACCAGCCAGCCGTAATGGGGATCGTGCGCGAAGGCGGTGCCGTGGACGATCGCGTGGAAGACGAGGTGCTCCGGCGCGGCCGCAAGGCACTCGCGGCCGCAGAACCGCACCGGCCGCGCGCCGGCGATCACCTCGGCGCTCAGCTCCTCGGCGGCGACCTCGCGCAGCAGGCGCCAGTGCAGGTCGACCGTCGCGATGCTGGCCGGCCGCCGGAACAGGGTGAGGCCGTGGATCAGGTCGAGATCGGCGGCGACGAGCCGCGGCGGCTCGACGATGCCGGCGGCGACGAGCCGCTCCACCGCCTCGAGGGCGCGCCCGCGCGGCACCATCACGTCGCAGTCCGACATGGCGCGCAGACCCGGATCGTCGTCGACCGCGGTGGCGATCGCGGCGCCCTTCAGCAGCACGCCTCGGATACCGGCGCCGATCAGCACGTCGAGCACCCCGGCGCAGGAGGCGATCAGGTACTGGTTGCGAATCCACTGATGCCGGGCCGCGCCCTTGAGCCGGGCCGCCAGCGTGCGGTCGCGGATCGCCGCGCCGACGTTCCAGAAGATCTGCGGGAACAGCGCCGAGTCGGTGCCGCGGACGGCGTCGAAGTCGTCGATGCCGCGCCACCACGCATCGAGCGCCTGCGCGGCCAGCTCGCGGTCGGGCGACAGGGCGGCAGACAACAGCAGATGCTGCTGCGGACCCAGCCCGAAGTCCACGGCGCCTCCCCCCACCACGGTCACGTCACGCCGGCACCGCCGTCGCCGTCGCGAGCAGGGCCCGCCCCTTGGCGGTCGGCCGCACCGGGGCAGCGTCGCGCGTCGCGGCCCCGGCGCCAATCTCGACCAGGCCGTCGATCAGCGCGTCCTCCCAGATCGACAGGCGCGGACAGCTCGTCCGCCATGCCTCCATGGCCTCGCCGTAGGTGCGTGGACGCTCGTCGAGCCAGGCGAGGAACTGGAGGGTGAGAGGCGTGGCAGGGGTTGTCATACGAAGTGACTCCGTCCGCGGCGGTCCCTGGCTCCACTGACCGGCACAATGGTAAACGCCGCCGTTAACCGTCCGGCCGCCTGAAAGCCTGCACGTTTCGACGCCATCCGGACAGCAGCCGGCCCGATCACGTCCGCTGCTGTCGCGAATCCGAACAAAGTTCCGTTAGGAGTTTAATCGAAGTCTTCGCGTCCCGAAACAAGGCGCGTGGAGCCGATGACCAGCACGTATACGACGAACCACCCCGAGCAGCAGGCCGATCCGGCCCGAACGCAGGCCGTCGGCGGCGCGGTGGTCCCGGTCGCGGCCGGCCTCGCCGGCCTGATCACGGCCATGTCGGCGGTCGCCGTCACGGCGCTCCTGTCGCACGGCGCCACGACGACCGCGTGGATCGTCGTGGCGTTCGGCGCGGTCGCCCTCGCCTCGATCGCCGCGGCGGTCGTGCAGGCCCGCCGTTCGCTCCCGGCTCCGATCGCGCGCCCGGCCGCCGGCGTGCCGGAGACGACCGTCCCGGACGCCGTGCTCGACGCCGCCACGGCGGCGGCCGCGCGCGAGCGGATGCAGGACGCGATCCGCGCCGAGCGGCAGATGCTCGCCACCGTGGTCAACAACCTGCAGCACGCGGTCGTCGGCATCGACGCGTCGATGCGGCTCGTGCTGTGCAACGACCGCTATCTCGACCTGTACGGCCTGCCGCGCGAGGCGGCCGAGCCCGGGCTGCCGCTCGAGGCCCTGCTGCGCCGCAAGGCGCGCGCCGGCACGGCGCCCGGCGACGCCGAGGCCTTCATCCGCTGGGTCGCCGCACGCAAGACGGCGACCGCGGAGGTGGAGCTGGCGGACGGCCGCGTCATCCGCATCACCAACCGGCCGCTCGCGGTCGGCGGATGGGTGTCGACCCACGAGGACGTCACCGAGCAGCGCCGGGCCGAGACCGCGCTTCTGCTGCGCGCCGAGCTTCTCGCCGGGGTGCTCGACGGCCTGCCGGACGCGATCCTGGTCAAGGACGCCCGCGACCTGCGCTACGTGCTGGCGAACCGCGCCGCGGAGGCGCTGCTGGGCTTGCCCCGCAGCGCGATCGTCGGCAAGACCGCCCGGCAGATCTTCCCGGATGCGACCGCCGCGCTGATCGCGGCCGACGACCGCGACGTCATCACCACGCGCGAGCCCACGCTGGTGACCGAGCGCGCCATCGAGACGCCGGCGGCGGGGCCGCGCATCGTCTCGGCCCGCTGCGTCCCGGTGCGCGACCGCACCGGCGAGCTGCAGTTCCTGCTGACCGCGATCGAGGACCGCAGCGGCCGCGTGCGACCGCTGACCCGCCCCCTGCGCCTCGCCAGCTGACCGACTGCGGGCGAGCGGCACGATGCCGCCCGCGGCTCACGCCGGGGCGAGGTCGCCCAGGAAGCTCGCCGCGACGGACAGACGCGACAGCGTCAGGCCGGACGCGGCGACCTCGTGCACGGCGGCGCGCACCCGCTCGACGGCGCTGCCGCGCGCCTTGACCCAGGCGGCGACGGCCGGCTCGCCGAAGCCGCCGCCGGCCAGCACCTCGGCCGTGATGCGGCGCGCCGCGTCGCCGATCTGGTCGAGGGCACGGTCGAGCGCGAGACGGTCGAAGTAGTCGGCGATCACGATCTTGCGGGCCGCCGCCGAGAGCCGGTCGACGTCGAAATACGCCGCGACCGCGAACCATGTCGCCGCCGCCTCTTCGACCGGGCGACCGATCTGGTCGGCGACCCGAATCGCGTCGAGGGCCCCCCCGATCTGCGGCAGATCGGCGAGTCGGCGGGCGAGATCCGCCGGCACGCCGGCCGCCGTCAGCTCCGCCGTGCGGGACTCGCGCGCCGTCCGCGCCGCTCCGGGCAGCACGCGGTCGAGCGCCGTCTCGATGGCGGCGATGCCGTCGCGATGCCGCTGGACGATCCCGGCGAGGCCGCCCGACAGATCGAGCCGGCGCAGCACCCAGACCATGCGGTCGAGCAGCAGGTTCTGCACGTCCTCCAGCAAGGCGAGCTGGAGATCGCCGTCGATGCGGTTGTCGAGCGCCTCGATGGCGGTGTTGAGCGCCACCATGTCGAAGGAATCGCGCACAGCCGCGAAGGCCGCGGCGATGCGGTCGGCGGTGGCGCCGGTCTGGTCGGCGATGCGGACGATCAGGGTCGGGCCGCCGCGGTTGATCATCGAGTTGGCGAGCTGGGTCACGATGATGTCGCGCCGCAGGCGGTGCTCTTCCAGCGCGTCCGGGAACCGCTCGGCGATCGCGGCGGGGAAGTAGCGGCCGAGCTCGCGCGACAGATAGGCGTCGTCGGGAATCGACGACTCCAGCAGGTCGTGCGACAGCGACAGCTTGGCGTAGGCGAGCAGCACCGCGAGCTCGGGCCGCGTCAGCGGCGCGCCGCGGGTCCGGCGCTCGGCGATCTCGACGTCGTCGGGCAGGAACTCGACGGCGCGGTCGAGCATACCGCGGCGCTCCAGCGTCTGCATCAGCCGCTGCTGGAAGCCGAGATCCTCGAGGCCGCGCCGCTGCGCCAGCGACAGCGCCTGGGTCTGCTGGTAGTTGTTGCGCAGCACGACGCGGCCGACGTCGTCGGTCAGCGAGGCGAGCAGCGTGTCGCGCGCGGCGCGGTCGATGCGGCCGTCGCGCAGCGGCCGGCCGAGCGCGATCTTCAGGTTCACCTCGACATCGGAGGTGTTGACGCCGGCCGAGTTGTCGATCGCGTCGGTGTTGAGGCGGACGCCGGCGAGCGCCGCGCTGATGCGGCCGCGCTGGGTCATGCCGAGGTTGGCGCCCTCGCCCACCACCTTGCAGCGCAACTCGGGGCCGGTGATGCGGATCGCGTCGTTGGCGCGGTCGCCGGCCTGCTCGTTGGTCTCCTCGGGCGACCGGACATAGGTGCCGATGCCGCCGAAGAACAACAGGTCGACGGGCGCCTTCAGGATGGCGCTCATCAGCTCGGTCGGGGTGACGCGCTCCTTCGCCAGCCCGATCGCGGCCTGCGCCTCGGGCGACAGAACGATCTCCTTGGCGGTGCGCGAGAAGACGCCGCCGCCGCGCGAGATCAGCCCGCGGTCGTAGTCCTGCCAGGTCGACCGCGGCAGGGCGAACAGCCGGGTCCGCTCGTCGAAGCTGCGCTCCGGGTCCGGATCCGGATCGATGAAGATGTCGCGGTGATCGAACGCCGCGATCAGCCGGGTGGTGCGCTCGCGCAGCATGCCGTTGCCGAACACGTCGCCCGACATGTCGCCGACGCCGACCGCCGTGAACGGGACGCGGCCGATGTCGACGTTCATCTCGCGGAAGTGGCGCTTCACGGCTTCCCAGGCGCCGCGCGCCGTGATGCCCATCTGCTTGTGGTCGTAGCCGGCCGAGCCGCCCGACGCGAAGGCGTCGTCGAGCCAGAAGCCGCGTCCCTGCGCGATGCCGTTGGCGATGTCCGAGAAGGTCGCCGTGCCCTTGTCGGCGGCGACCACCAGATAGGGATCGTCGCCGTCGTGCCGCACCGTGTCGGCGGGAACGACCTTGCCGTCCGGCGCGATCGTATCGGTGAGGTCGAGCAGCGCACCCATAAACAGCCTGTAGGCGGCGACGCCTTCGGCCTGCACGGCCTCGCGATTGCCGGCCGGAAGCTGCTTCGGCACGAAGCCGCCCTTGGCGCCGACCGGCACGATGACGGCGTTCTTCACCTGCTGGGCCTTGACCAGGCCGAGGATCTCGGTGCGGAAGTCCTGCGGCCGGTCCGACCAGCGGATGCCGCCGCGCGCCACCTTGCCGAAGCGCAGATGCACGGCCTCGAGCCGCGGCGAGTAGACGAACACCTCGTAGAGCGGCCGCGGCAGCGGCAGATCGTCGATGCGACGGCTGTCGAACTTGATCGCCATCACGGCCTTGGGCAGGCCGTCGCGGTCGAGCTGATAGAAGCTCGTGCGCACCGCGGAGAGCACGAGATTGACGAAGCGCCGCACGATGCGGTCCTCGTCGAGGCTCTCCACCTGCTCCAGCGCCGTCTCGATCTCGTGCACGATCTCGGTCTGGCGGTCGGCCCGGGCATCCTCCGACAGGCCGGTGCGCGGCTCGAAGCGCGCGTGGAACAGCGTCACGATCTTCTCGGCGAGCGCCGAATGGCGCACCAGCGTCGCCCACATGTAGTCCTGCGACCAGCGCGCTCCGAACTGGCGCAGCGCCCGCGACAGCATGCGCAGCAGCGCGATCTCGCGCCACGGCAGCGCCGCCGTCAGGGCGAGGGCGTTGTAGCCGTCGTCCTCGGCGACGCCGCGCATCGCCATCAGGAACACGGCCTCGAGCCTGCGGCCGAGCACGTCGAGATCGACGGCGCCGCCGTCGAGCCGCTCCAGCAGCATGTCGTGCAGCCACACGTGAGCGCCCGCCTGCGGGCCGGCGCCGGCCGGCGGCTCGACCCGGAACGTGCTCTCCTCGACCACGCGGAAGCCCATGTGCTCCAGCACCGGCACCCGCTCGGACAGCGGGATCGGCCGGCCCTGGCTCCACACCTTCAGGCGGGCGCAGACCGGCGGGTCGGCGGCGTTGCGGTAGAAGTCGACGCCGAGCGGCCGGTCGGGGGTGAGCCGCTCCAGGATCCGGATGTCCGCGACCGCCGCCGTGGGGGAGAAGGCGGTGCGGTAGGCGCGCGAGAAGGCGGCGGCGTACTTCTCCCGCAGCGCCGCCGCGCGGGCGGGGTCCAGGGTCGCCGCGAGCACCGCGGCGAGCCGGTCCTGCCAGGTCAGCACGATCGAGCAGACGGCCTCCTCCAGCGCGGCGCGGGACGGGCGCGGCGTCTCGCCGGCGAAGCGGCCGATGATGTAGTGGACGCGCACCAGCGGCCCGTCCGGGAACCACGGCGAGAAGGTGACGACGCGACCCGCGTAGACGGCGGCCAGATGCTCGGCGATCGCCCCGCGCACCGTCGAGTCGTAGCGGTCGCGCGGCACGTAGACGATCACCGAGACGAAGCGGTCGAAGCGGTCGAGCCGCGGCAGCACGCGGACGCGCGGACGCTCGCCGAGATGCATGACGATCAGCGCGAAACGGTAGAGCGTGTCCTCGTCGACCTGGAACAGCTCGTCGCGCGGATAGGTCTCCAGCACATGGGCGAGTGCCCGGCCCGAATGGCTCCCGGGCGCGAAGCCGGCGCGTGCCAGCACGGCGTCGACCTTGCGGCGCAGATACGGGATGCTGCGGGCCGAACGCGTGTAGGCCGTGGCCGTGAACAGGCCGAGCAGGCGCAGCTCGCCGACGACGCGGCCGGCCGCGTCGAAGCGCTTGATGCCGACATAGTCCATGTGGACCGGGCGATGCACGCGCGAGCGCGCGTTCGCCTTGGTGATGATCAGGGCCTTCGGCTCCTGCAGGAACTCCATCACCTCGGGCGTCATGGTGACGTAGTCGCGGCCGCGCCGCAGCACCCGCACGTTCTCCTGGCGCAGGATGCCGAGCGCGTCGGACGCCTCGGCGCCGGTCTCCACCGCGGCGCCTTCGTCGCCGGCGATCGCGTAGGTGCGCAGGCCCAGGAAGGTGAAATTGTCGTCGCCGAGCCAGCGCAGGAACGCCACCGTCTCGGCGACCTCGCCGTTGGGCAGCGCCGGCGGGTCGCGCTCGAGCGTGGCGATCACCTCGTCGAGCCGGGCCCGCATCGCCCGCCAGTCCTCGACCGCGAGCCGCACGTCGGCGAGCGTCGCGGCGAGCGCGGCGGTCACCTCGTCGCGGCGGCCGGCGTCGACGATCCGGTCGACATGGATGTGGATCAGGCTTTCCCTGGCCCGCGTCTCCCCGGCGGCGGCCGGAGCCCACGACACCAGACGGCCCGCGGCGTCGCGCTCGACGGCGAGGATCGGGTGAGCGACCAGCAGCGGATCGAGCCCGCTCTCGCGCAGCGCGCCGAGCACCGAATCGAGCAGGAACGGCATGTCGTCGTTGACGATCTCGACGACCGACACGGGCGCCGGCGCGGCGACGCCGTCCGGCGTCACGATCCGGATGCGGGGGGTGCGCGGCGGCCGCTCCGCCATGAAGGCGAGGGCGCCGCGCGTGAGGATCGCGAGCTCGGCCCCGTCGTAGCCGGCCAGGTCCTCGGCGGCGACCTCCCCGTAGAGGGCGCCGACCAGCCCGGCCTCCGGCCGCTCCTCCGGCCGTCCCTGTCGTGTGACCAGGATCGCCTCGGCTTCGGCGATCACTCGTTTCGCGCGCGATTCGTCGGGTCCCGGCCCCGCCGTTTCCGCGTCCATGGCGTGCTCCTCGCTGCACCTCCGGTGCTCGCCACCGAGCCCGGGGCTTGCTCTATTTTAGAGCAACCGATTGCGGCAGGCAGCGGCCGAGGGGCCGCGGAGCGGACCTGCGCCCGCCGCGGACCGGCGGACCGAGCTTGGCACGCATATTCACGCGCCCACGAGGAGGCGAGCATGACCGAGACCACGCGCAACGCGAGCGACGACGACCCGCCGATCGCCCTCGACCTGCCGGCCGTCCCGCCGAGCGCCGCCATGGCGGACTATCTCTCGAAGTGCGACGAGAAGCTCGGCTTCGTGCCCAACGTCCTGAAGGCCTACAGGTTCGACATGGCCAAGCTGGAGGCCTTCGTCGCCCTGCACGACGACCTGATGCGGGCACCGTCCGGCCTGACCCGGCTGGAGCGCGAGATGATCGCGGTCGCGGTGTCGTCGCAGAACCGCTGCTACTACTGCCTGGTCGCCCACGGGGCGGCGGTGCGGACGCTGTCGGGCGATCCGCTGCTCGGCGAGCAGCTGGTGACCAACTACCGGGCCGCCCGATTGTCGCCTCGCCATCGCGCCATGCTGGACTTCGCCGTGACGCTGACGGCGACGCCGTGGACCGTGGAGGACGAAGACCGCGCCCGGCTGCGCGCCGCCGGCTTCGCGGACCGCGACATCTGGGACATCGCCGCGGTCGCGGCGTTCTTCAACATGACCAACCGCATCGCCGCGGCGACCGACATGCGGCCGAATCCCGAGTATCACGGCCAGGCACGCTGACGGCCACGCGCCCGCCGCTCCGCCCGCGAAGCTGCCCCCGACCGAAAGGCCCGATCACCGCATGCGTCTCGCTCTCGTGCTGCTCCTCGCGCTGCTCGTCGCCGCGCCCGTCCCGCTGCGTGCCCAGGGCACCGACGTCACCCCGAGCACCGGCGAGATCGACGCCGCCGCGATCACGGGCCGGCACGGCATGGTGGCGAGCCAGGAGGCGCAGGCGAGCCGCATCGGCGCCGCCGTGCTGGCCCGCGGCGGCAACGCCGTCGACGCCGCGGTCGCCACCGCCTTCGCGCTCGCCGTGACGCTGCCGCGCGCCGGCAATCTCGGCGGCGGCGGCTTCCTGGTGCTGCACCGCGCCTCGGGCGAGGCCGTGACCGTCGACTTCCGCGAGACCGCGCCGGCGGCCGCGACCGCGACCATGTTCCTGGACGCCAAGGGCGACGCCGATCCGGAGCTGTCGCGGTTCAGCGCCCGCGCCATCGCGGTGCCGGGCAGCGTCGCCGGCCTCGCGCTGGCGCACGAGCGCTACGGCTCGGGGCGGCTGCCGCTCGCCGCACTGATCGCGCCGGCGATCGCCCTCGCCCGCGACGGCGTGCCGGTGACGGGCGACCTGTTCGAGACCCTGACGCTCGCCGAGCGCCGGCTCGGCCGCTGGCCCTCCTCGACCCGGGTGTTCCTGCCCGGCGGCCGCCCGCCGGCGGACGGCGACCTCCTGCGGCAGCCCGATCTCGCCGCGACGCTGGAGCGAATCGCGGCGGACGGGCCGGACGGCTTCTATCGCGGGCCGGTGGCGGAGAAGATCGTCGCGACGGTGCAGGGCGCGGGCGGGCTCCTCACCCTGGCGGACCTGGCCGGCTACCGCGCCGTGGTGCGGCCGCCGGTGCGCGGCACCTATCGGGGCTTCGGCATCGTCGCGATGCCGCCACCCTCGTCGGGCGGCGTCCATCTCGTCGAGATGCTGAACATCCTCGAAGGCTTCGACCTGAAGAGCCGCGGCGCCGGGTCGCCGGCCGCGTTCCACCTCCAGATCGAGGCCATGAAGCTCGCCTATGCGGACCGCGCCGCCTTCCTGGGGGACGCCGACCAGGTCGACGTGCCGCTGGCGAAGCTGCTGTCCAAGGACTACGCGGCGGAGCTGCGCCGGAGCATCGACCCGGGCAGGGCCCGGCCATCGGCGGAGATTCGCCCGGACAGCCCGGCGCTGGGCGGCGGCGGGGCGAACACCACGCATCTTTCGGTGGTCGACCGCGACGGCAACGCCGTGGCGCTGACCACCTCGCTCAACTTCAACTACGGCATGGGACTCACCGCCGACGGCACCGGCGTGCTGCTCAACAACACCATGGACGACTTCTCGGCCAAGCCCGGCGCCCCCAACGCCTTCGGCCTGGTCGGCAGTGCCGCCAACGCGCCGGCGCCCGGCAAGCGGCCGCTCTCCTCGATGACGCCGGCGATCGTCGTCAAGGACGGCCGCGCGGTGCTGGTCACCGGCGCGCCGGGCGGCAGCCGCATCATCTCGACGGTGCTGCAGGTGATCCTGAACCGGATCGACTTCGGCCTGTCGCCGGCCCTCGCGGTCGCGGCACCGCGGGTCCATCACCAGTGGCGGCCCGACGAGGTCCTGCTGGAGCGCGCCGTGCCCGAGGCCACGGCCCGGGCCCTGGCGGCGATGGGCCACCCGGTGCGGGTCGGCCCCACGGCGGGCTCGGCCCATACCGTGGTGGTGACGCCGGACGGAATGGTCGGGGTCGCGGACCGCCGCGCCCGCGGCGCCGGCGCGGCGGGCGATTGACCGTTGCGTGGTGAAAGCAGCTCGCGGGTCAGCTCGACCGGCGACGGGTCTCGATCAGGCGGCCGAGCCGGCGGCGAGCGAGCGCCTGCCGGGGCGGACGAGCGTTGATGCGGATCGACAGGCCGCTGCGATAGGCCGGAACGAAGAGCGGAGCGATCTTGAAGCGGCCGGCGATCGGATCGGAGGAGCCGGACGAACCCGCCAGGGAGCGCAATACCCGCCGAAACATTGCAATCGTCCTGAAAAACGCAGACCGCTGCACGCACCCGAGTGAATCGCACCCGGGGAAATTGGAGCGGGCGAAGGGATTCGAACCCTCGACCCCAACCTTGGCAAGGTTGTGCTCTACCCCTGAGCTACACCCGCATCCGTGGGCGGCAGCGCCGCCGGAGCGCTTCTCTACCCAAACTCGGATCGCTTGGCAACCGTCCCGACGCACCGAATTCCGGCCCTCCCTCCGGGCGGCCGGCCGCGGTTCGGCGGGGTTGACGCCGGGGGGCCCGCCGGGGTCCATTGCGGCCGCCCGACGGACCGCCGCCCCGACATGCCATGACGACCGCACCGACATCGCCCGCCGCCGCCACCCCGGCCGACCTGTTCGCCTGCCTGGACCGGCTCGGCGTGCCGCACCGCACCGTGACGCATCCGCCGGTCTTCACGGTCGAGGAATCGCAGGGGCTGCGCGGCACGATCCCGGGCGGGCACACGAAAAACTTGTTTCTCAAGGACAAGCGGGGCACGCTGTTCCTGGTGGTGGCGCTGGAGGACGCCGTGATCGACCTCAAGGGCCTGCACCGGCGGCTGGACGCCGCGCGTTTCTCGTTCGGCTCGGCCGAGCTGCTGCGCGAGGCGCTCGGGGTCGAGCCCGGCTCGGTGACGCCCTTCGCCGCCATCAACGACACCGCCGGGCGGGTGACCGTCGTGCTGGACGAGCCGATGCTGGCGCACGACCCGCTCAACTATCATCCGCTGGTCAACACCATGACGACGGCGATCGCGCCCGGGGACCTGCTGCGGTTCCTGCGCCACACGGGCCACGAGCCGCGTCTCGTCACCGTCTCCGACGAGGCCCCGGCACGGAGCGGCGACTCGCCCGATTGACGTCACGATTGCAATGAGTTCCCTGCTTCCCCATCTGTTCGATCGGTGGGGCGCGGCGGCACCCCGACAAAGGACACTCCAGATGTTTCAGGACGGCGGAGCGGCGGTCGCCGCGGACGGGCTCATCAAGGACACCACGACCCAGGGCTTCGTGAAGGACGTGATCGAGGAATCGCGCCGGCAGCCCGTGCTGGTCGATTTCTGGGCGCCGTGGTGCCAGCCCTGCAAGCAGCTCACCCCGGTGCTGGAGAAGGTGGTCAAGGCGGCACGCGGCAAGGTGAAGCTCGTCAAGATGAACATCGACGAGCACCGCGCCATCCCGACCCAGATGGGCATCCAGTCGATTCCCGCCGTGGTCGCCTTCGTGGACGGCCGCCCGGCCGACGGCTTCATGGGGGCGCTGCCGGAGCAGCAGGTGCTCGCCTTCCTGGACCGGCTGACCCGCGGCCGTGGCGCCCCCGAGGGCGACCCGGTCCAGCAGGCCATCGAGGCCGCCGACGCCGCCCTGGTCGAGGGCGACGCCACCTCGGCGGCGCAGATCTACGCCGAGGTGCTGCAGCACGATCCCGAGAACGTCCACGCCATGGCCGGCCTGGTGCGCTGCCAGGTCGAGACCGGCGCGCTGGATCAGGCCAGGCAGACGCTCGCCATGATCCCGGAGGCGAAGCGGCGCGAGGCGCCGGTGGCCGCCGCCGCCGCCGCCCTCGAGGTGGCCGAGCAGGCCGCCGCGCTCGGTCCGCTGGTCGAGCTGGAGAAGAAGGTCGCGGCCGATCCGCTCGACCACCAGGCGCGCTTCGACCTCGCGCTGGCGCTGGCCGCCAAGGGCCGCAAGGCCGAGACGGTCGACCACCTGCTGGAGATCGTACGGCGCGACCGCAAGTGGAACGAGGACGGCGCCCGCAAGCAGCTCGTCCAGCTGTTCGAGGCCTGGGGCCCCACCGACGAGGCGACCGTGTCGGGCCGCCGCCGCCTGTCGTCCATCCTGTTCGCCTGAGACGGCCCGGTCCGCTCGCCGGACCAGGCCCGGAGACCGGCCATGCCGATGAATGCGGTGTATCGCGGCCCGGCGGATCTGCCGTCGACCCTCCCGGTGTTCCCGCTGCCGGGCGCCCTCCTGCTGCCGCGCGGCCAGATGCCGCTCAACATCTTCGAGCCGCGCTATCTCGCCATGGTGGACGACGCCCTCCGGAACGGCCACCGGCTGATCGGCATGATCCAGCCGGACAGCGCCCATCCGGGCCCGGAAGACAGGCCGACCCTGTTCAAGGTCGGCTGCGTCGGCCGCATCACCCAGTTCGCCGAGGCCGGCGACGGCCGCTATCTCCTGCAGCTCACCGGCGTGTCGCGGTTCCGGGTGGAGCACGAGCTCTCGGTCGACACCCCCTATCGCCAGTGCCTCGTCACCTACGGCCCGTTCGCCGACGACTTCGTCGCCCGCAAGGGCGAGAAGGCGGTCGACCGCGAGGCGCTCCTGCGGGCGCTGCGCGACTTCCTCGAGGCCAACAAGCTGAAGGCCGACTGGGAGGGCATCGAGAACGCCCCCAACGAGGCGCTGGTCAACGCGCTGGCGATGATGTCGCCCTACGGGCCGGCCGAGAAGCAGGCCCTGCTGGAGGCGCCCGACCTCAAGACCCGGGCCGAGATCCTGGTCGCCGTCACCGAGATCGAGCTCGCCAAGAGCCGCACGCCCGGCGACGCCCCGCTGCAGTGAGGCGGGCCCGCCCGGAGACACGGAACGGAACCGGGTGCGGCTCGGACCGTTGGCGCTGCGCGGTCCCTGAGAGTATGGTGCCCCGCCCGGCCGGACGGCCGGCCCGTTCCGCCGTCGACGACGGACGTTCCGCCAACGGATGCATCGCATGACCTCGACGCCTCCCGACCGCGCGGCCGGCGCGGTCGACCCGAAACTCCTCGAAATCCTCGTCTGCCCGCTCACCAAGGGCCCGCTCGAATACGACGCCGAGCGCCAGGAGCTGGTGTCCCGCGCCGCCCGCCTCGCCTATCCGATCCGCGACGGCATCCCGATCATGCTGGTCGACGAGGCCCGCCGCCTCGACTGAGGCGCGGCCGTGCCCTTCCCCGCGCCTGATCGTTCCGGGCGGCGCCGGTGCCGCGCCCGGCCGGTCCGTCGCAACGCCGGAGCCTGAGCAGACCATGCTGACCATCTGGGGCCGCACGACCTCGTCCAACGTGCAGAAGGTGATGTGGGCGATCGGCGAGCTGGGGCTCGAGCACCAGCGCATCGATCTCGGCGGCCCGTTCGGCGGCAACAAGGATCCCGACTATCTGGCCCTGAACCCCAACGGACTGATCCCGACGCTGCGCGAGGACGACGGCTTCGTGCTGTGGGAGTCGAACACCATCGTCCGTTATCTCGCGGCCACCTACGGGCCGGGCCCGCTGGAGCCGGCCGACGCGCGCGGCCGCGCCCGCGCCGGGCAGTGGATGGACTGGCAGCTCAGCGTCGCCGGACCCGCCATCTTCCCGGTGTTCTGGGGCCTGGTGCGCACTCCGCCGGAACAGCGCGACGCGGCGGCGATCGCGGCCGGCAAGGAGAAGTGCATCGCGGCGATGACGGTCGCCGACGCGGCGCTGGCGACCTCGACCTATCTGGCCGGCGACGCCTTCTCCTACGGCGACATCCCGCTCGCCATCATGGCGCGGCGCTTCCTCGAGCTGGTGCCGGAGCGGCCCTCGATGCCCAATCTCGAACGCTGGTACGCCGCCATCGACCAGCGCCCCGCCTTCCAGCAGCACGTCGCCTCGATTCCGATGGTGTGAGGCCGGGAACCGGCCGATCAGAACGGGTCATTCCGGGGCGGTGCGCAGCGCCGAACCCGGAATCCAGCCGAGGACGCAGAGTTTGCCGCTGGATTCCGGGTTCGCGCCTTCGGTGCGCCCCGGAATGACGGGAACCCCTACAGCGCCTCGCCCTTCAGCAGCTTCGGCACCTCGCCGGAGAGGCCGGCGGCCTCGCGGACGAAGACGCGCTTGAGCACGGGGGCGCGGTCGACCAGGCCGAGGCCGAGGTCGCGGACCAGCCGCAGCACGTCGGAGCGGTTCGAGAACAGGCGGTTGAGCCCGTCGGTGGCGATGCCCATCGTCATGGTGTCGAAGCGGCGCCAGCGCTGGTAGCGTTCCAGCACGTCGGGGCCGCCGATGTCGAGGCCGAGCCGCGCGGCGTCCGCCACCGCTTCGGCGAGCGCCGCCGAATCGCGGAGACCCAGATTGAGGCCCTGGCCGGCGATCGGATGGACGCGATGCGCCGCGTCGCCGATCAAGGCGAGGCGCTCGGCGACGAAGGCGCGGGCGACGCCGAGGCCGAGCGGATAGGCCTGGCGCGGGCCGACGGCCTCGAGCGTGCCGAGATGCAGGCCGAAGCGCTTCTCCAGCTCGTCGTGAAACCCCGCGTCCGGCAGCGCGACGATGCGCTTCGCCTCCTCGGTGGTCTCGACCCAGACCAGCGAGGCGCGGTTCTCGGTCAGCGGCAGGATCGCGAACGGCCCGGCGGGAAGGAAGTGCTCGGTGGCGCAGCCGTGATGCTCACGCTCGTGCTTCACCGTGGTGACGATCGCCGACTGGCCGTATTCCCAGCCGACCACCGTGATGCCGGCGAGGTCGCGCAGCCGCGAGCGCACGCCGTCGGCGGCGACCAGGAGGCCCGCCTCGATCACGGCGCCGTCGCCGAGCGTGACTCTCACACTCTGCGGGTTCGCCTCGTAACCGGTGACGCTGGTGGCGCGCAGATCGATGCCGTCCACCTTGGCCCGCGCGGTCAGCGCCTGCAGCAGCACGCCGTTCTCGACCATCTGGGCGAAGGGCTCGCCGGGCGCCACCTCGCCCGCGAAGGTGAGGAAGACCGGCCGCACGGCGTCGTCGAGCCGGCTGTCGGTGATCACCATGTCGAGGATGTCCTGGGCGGCCGGCGCCACGGCGGGCCACACGCCGAGCGTCTCCAGCATCCGCCGGGTCGCCGCCGCGATCGCCGAGGCGCGCGCATCGACGTTCGGGCGGGCGACGGCCGGATCGGCGACGACGACCCCGAAGGCGGGCCCGAGCGACTGGCGCAGCGCCAGCGCCAGCGCCAGGCCGGCGAAGCCGCCGCCGGCGATCACCACATTGGTTCGTTCAGCCGTCATGTCGTCACCGCATCGTTCGGTCGCCCCGGCGCAGCGGCGCGGCCCCGGGGCGAGCTATAGCACCGACCGCGAGCCCGCGGCCATGCGGCGGAGTCTTCGCCCCGTCCGCTCATGCCCGCGAAAGCGGGCATCCAGGGGCGTCGTGCCGTGTCGCCCTGGATCCCCGCCTGCGCGGGGACGAGCGGACCGTGGCGTCCTCGCCTTGACTTTGTGCGGTGCGCCGGCGTCACTGCGACATCCACCCGCAACGACAGGTCCGCAGTCCATGGCGTCCGCCGTCCAGCACCTTCTATCCGTCATCGATCTCGAACGACTCGAGGTGAACCTCTTCCGCGGACGCTCGCCGCAGTCGGGCTGGCAGCGCGTGTTCGGCGGCCAGGTGATCGGCCAGGCGCTGGTCGCCGCCTGCCGCACCGTCGAGGAGATCGCCGAGCGGCCGCCGCACTCGCTGCACGCCTATTTCCTGCTCGCCGGCGATCCCAAGGTGCCGATCATCTACGAGGTGGAACGGCTGCGCGACGGCAAGAGCTACACGACGCGGCGCGTCACCGCGATCCAGCACGGCCGCCCGATCTACTCGGCCATGGTGTCGTTCCATCGCGCCGAAGCGGGCTTCGAGCACCAGTTCAGGATGCCGGACGTGGTCGGGCCGGAGAACCTGCCGAGCGAGCTCGAGCTGAAGGAGCGCATCCTGCCGCTGATGCCCGACCCGGTGCGCGGCTATTACGAGCGCGAGCGGCCGATCGAGCTGCGGCCGGTCGAGTTCGAGCGCTATCTCGGCAAGGCGCACCCGGAAGGCCGGTTCCACGTGTGGATCCGCACCACCGGCCGGCTGCCCGACGAGCCGGCGATCCACCGCTGCGTGCTCGCCTACGCATCCGACATGCTGCTGCTCGACGCCTCGATGATCCCGCACGGCCGCACCCTGTTCGAGAAGGACATCATGGCGGCGAGCCTCGACCACGCGATGTGGTTCCACCGGCCGTTCCGGGCCGACGAGTGGCTGCTCTACTGCCAGGACAGCCCGAGCTCGCACGGGGCGCGCGGGCTGGGCCGCGGCCTGATCTTCTCGCGCGACGGCACGCTGGTCGCCTCGGTGGCGCAGGAGGGCGTGGTGCGGCCGCGCCACGACTGAGGGAAGGCGCCGTCCGTCCGTCGCAGCGGGCAAAGGGCGGCTGACGACCGCGCGGCATTGTCGTAGTGTGCGGGCTCGCTCTTCCGGCGTCGGCGCGTTTTTCGGCGCGCGGATGCCTTTCGACGCTTCGTCCATCGCGGTGCCGACGGCCGAGCCGGGCACGGCACCAGGCGGCGGCGCGCGCCGCCGAACACAGAGGGGGCCGCCATGAAGCTCGTGATCGCGGTGATCAAGCCGTTCAAGCTCGACGAGGTGCACCAGGCGCTGACCCGCATCGGGGTCACCGGGATGACGGTCGCCGAGGTGAAGGGCTACGGCCGCCAGAAGGGTCACACCGAGATCTACCGGGGCGCCGAATACGCCGTCAGCTTCCTGCCCAAGGTGCGCATCGACGTGGTGGTGCCGGCCGACCGGGTGGACGCCGTCATCGAGGCGATCAGCGGCAGCGCCCGCACCGGCCAGATCGGCGACGGCAAGATCTTCGTCACCAAGGTCGACCGCGCCATGCGGATCCGCACCGGCGAGTCCGACATCGACGCGCTGTAGGCGGACGGGCGGCGCACCGGATGCTCCCGCCCGGCGATGGCTTGCATGATCCGGTCGTTCCGGGCCGGCGCGGGGCGCCGGACCCGGAAGCCAGCCCAGAACGCGGTGCTTGCCGCTGGATTCCGGGGTCGCGCCTTTGACGCGCGCCCGGAATGACGCCTGATCCGGAGCCCTCGCCTGCGCGGAGCCCCCTCGTCGCGGACCGCCCCGGGCCCCGGGCGGCCGTGGCGCGCCGGTCCTCCCGCTTTCCCGACGCCGAAATCATACTTTGGTCGCCTGCCGTTTACACTCCGGTAACGGCCGCAGCCTCATTGACCACGAATTAGGCAGAAGACGCCTCCCGATTGCGCACGGCGCGGCCGTCGCGCGGCGGCTGCCCGCCTTTTCGGCCGCCCGGACGCGCGCGGCTGCGGCCCGGCCATGCGGCGGCGCGGCAAAGCACCGCAGAATCATGGCCGCTCCGGATGGAACCCGGGTTGGCACGCGGTTTGATTCGGGTCCTCCAGGCTAAGCCTGCGGGGGGCGATCTCGCGCGCCGAGCCGTTATTTCAGCCCATCCTCGGCCAGAGGGGGCTCCAGCGGGGATCGATTCATGAAAATCGTCATGGCCATCATCAAGCCATTCAAGCTCGACGAGGTCCGCGATGCGCTCACGTCCATCGGCGTCTACGGCATGACCGTGACCGAGGTGAAGGGCTACGGGCGGCAGAAGGGCCACACGGAAATCTATCGGGGCACCGAATACGCGGTGAGCTTCCTGCCGAAGGTGAAGGTGGAGATCGCGGTGCCGAGCAATCAGGTCGAGAAGGTGATCGAGACGATCTCGGGCGCGGCGAAGACCGGCCAGATCGGCGACGGCAAGATCTTCGTCGTCGGCATCGATCAGGCGGTCCGCATCCGGACCGGCGAAACCGACAATGCGGCGCTGTAATCCGCACCCAACGGACAGGAGTGACAAGATGACATACAAGAATCCGTATCGTGCGGGCATCGCGGCCTTCGCGGTCGCGATGCTGGCGGCGAGCTCGGCCTGGGCCGCGCCGACCATCAACAAGGGCGACAACGCCTGGATGATGACGTCGGCCGTGCTGGTCCTGCTGATGACGATTCCCGGCCTCGCCCTGTTCTACGGCGGCCTGGTGCGCTCCAAGAACATGCTGTCGGTGCTGGCCCACGTGTTCTACACGGTCTGCATCGCCGTGGTGATCTGGGCCATCTACGGCTACAGCGTGACGTTCACGGGCGGCTCGCCCTTCATCGGCGGCTTCTCCAAGCTGTTCCTTTCGGGCGTGACGCCGGAGTCGGCGGCCGCGACCTTCTCGGTCGGCGCCAACATCTCCGAGCTGATCTACGTCTGCTTCCAGATGACCTTCGCGGCGATCACGCCGGCCCTGATCGTCGGCGCCTTCGCGGAGCGCATGAAGTTCTCGGCGCTGGCCCTGTTCATCCCGCTGTGGATCACGCTGATCTACTTCCCGATCGCCCACATGGTCTGGTACTGGGCCGGCCCCGACGCGATCGCCGATGCCGCCGCCGCCCTCGCGGCCGCGACCGACGAGGCCGCCAAGGCGGCCGCGCAGGCCAAGCTCGACGAGGTGATGGCCGACGCCGGCCAGATCTTCTCGTGGGGCGCGCTCGACTTCGCCGGCGGCACCGTGGTGCACATCAATGCGGGCATCGCCGGCATCGTCGGTGCCCTGATCGTCGGCCGCCGCATCGGCTTCGGCAAGGAGCTGATGCCGCCCCACTCGCTGACCCAGACCATGATCGGCGCCGCCCTGCTGTGGGTGGGCTGGTTCGGCTTCAACGCCGGCTCGGCGCTCGAGGCCTCGGGCTCGGCCGCGCTCGCCATGACCAACACCTTCGTGGCCACGGCCGCGGCGGCGCTGTCGTGGATGTTCGCGGAGTGGATCGTGAAGGGCAAGCCGTCGCTCCTCGGCGCGCTGTCGGGCTGCATCGCCGGCCTCGTCGCGGTGACGCCGGCGGCCGGCTTCTCAGGCCCGATGGGCGCCCTGGTGCTCGGCCTGATCGTCGGCGTCGTCTGCCTGTTCTTCTGCTCGGTGGTGAAGAACGCCTTCGGCTACGACGACGCCCTCGACGTGTTCGGCATCCACTGCGTCGGCGGCATCGTCGGCGCCATCGGCACCGGCATCCTGGTCAACCCGGCGCTCGGCGGCACCGGCGTCTACGACTACGTCGCCGCCAAGGTCGCCGACTTCGACCAGATGGCCCAGCTGATCTCGCAGCTGAAGGCCGTCGGCCTGACCATCGTGTGGTCCGGCGTCGGCTCGGCGATCCTCTACAAGATCGTCGATCTGGTCGTCGGCCTGCGTCCGACCGCCGAGCAGGAGCGCGAGGGCCTCGACCTCGCCGACCACGGGGAGCGTGCCTACAACATGTGAGGTCCCACCTCGCACACGGACCCGGCAGGGGTGGAGACCCGGCACCGCCCCTGCCGCTGGGAGGCCCCGACCTCGCGTCGGGGCCTCTTTTTTTGGCCCGTCCGTGTCGCGTCGTTCCGGGGCCGACCGAAGGTCTGAGCCCGGATCCCCTATCCCCTGTCCTTCGTGAGCCAGTGACGCCGGGAGTCTGGATTCCGGGCTCGCGGACCTTGCGGTCCGCGCCCCGGAACGAGGGGTTCCTCGTCGCCCGAGGCCCTTGACGGCCGATGGTTAATCGCGCCTTAACCTCGCCCCCTCTAAGCTTCACCCCGACGCGACCGCGCCGACCGGCGCGGCCCCGCTCACGAACACACGACCGATGTCCATGACGCCTGCCGCCTGCGCGCCCCCGACCTCGTCCGCGAGGCCGCTCGACACACGCTCGCCCTTCGTGCGGCTCACCGAGCTGCTCGCCGGGGTCGAGCCCGCGCAGACGCCCATCAACCTGTCGATCGGCGAGCCGCAGCACCCCATCCCGCCCTTCGTGAAGGATGCGCTCGTCGCCGATCTCGCGTCGCTCGGCCGCTACCCGGCCGGCAAGGGCACGGATGCGTTCCGGGCCGCCGCGGCCGGCTGGCTGACGCGCCGCTACGACCTGCCGCGGCCGGTCGATCCGGCGAGCGAGGTGCTGGTGCTGTGCGGCACCCGCGAGGGCCTGTTTCTCGGCGCCCTCGCGGCCAAGCGCTGGGTCGAGACGCAGCGCGGGCCGCTTCCCGGAAAGCCCGCCGTGCTGGTGCCGAACCCGTTCTACGCGGCCTATCCGGCCGGCGGCACCGCCGCCGACTGCGAGGTCGTCTACATGCCGGCGTTCGAGCGCAACGGCTTCCTGCCGGACCTCGACGCCCTCGACGGCGCGCTGCTCGCCCGCACCGCGGCGCTCTACATCGCCTCGCCGGCCAATCCGCAGGGCGCCGTCGCCGACCTCGACTATCTGGCGCGGCTGCTGACGCTCGCCCGCCGGCACGGATTCCTGGTCTTCGCGGACGAGTGCTACTCGGAGATCTACACCCGCGAGCCGCCGCCCGGCATCCTGCAGGCGGCCGGCGCGGACTTCTCCAACGCGGTCGTGTTCCAGTCGCTGTCCAAGCGCTCGAACCTGCCCGGCCTGCGCGTCGGCTTCGCCGCCGGCGACGCCGGGTTCCTGCAGAAGTTCCTGGATCTCCGCAACGTCGCCGCCCCGCAGGTGCCGGTGGTCGCGCAGACCGTCGCCGCCGCCGCCTATGCGGACGAGGCGCATGTGGAGGAGAACCGCCGCCTCTATGCGCGGAAGTTCGACCTCGCCGACCAGATCGTCGGCGACCGCTGGGGCTACCGGCGGCCGGCCGGCGGCTTCTATCTGTGGCTCGACGTCGCCGCGCTCGGCGGCAGCGAGGCCGCGACGCTGAAGCTGTGGCGCGAGGCCGGGGTGCGGGTGCTGCCGGGCCGCTACATCGCCCGCGACCAGGCCGACGGCTCCAATCCGGGGGCCGACTACATCCGCATCGCCATGGTTCAGGACGAAGAGACCACGGCCGAGGCGCTGCACCGCCTCGTCGCCGTGCTGGGCTGAGGACATCGACCGAGGACTCTGGGCTGAGAACCTTGAACTGAGGACTTGGGCCGCCCGCACCCTGCGGCCGCCCGGGCAGACACGGAGACGCAATGCCCGCACTGCAGCGCCGAATCGGGGCCCCTGCTCTCCTGCCGGACGAGTTCCGCGCGGGGCTGGAGCGGCGCATCCGCCAGGCGAGCGGGCTCGTCCTCGTCGGGCTCGCCATGCTGTGCACGGCGGCGCTGGTCACCTGGTCGGTGAAGGATCCGAGCCTCAGCCACGCGACCTCGGCGCCGGTGCGCAACCTGCTCGGCGTGCCGGGGGCGATCGCGGCCGACCTGTTCATGCAGCTGTTCGGCCTCGCCACCCTGGCCCTGGTCGGCCCGGTCGCCGCCTGGGGCTGGCGCCTCGCCAACCAGCGCCGCTTCGACCGCGAGCGCTGGCGCGTGCTCGCCTGGGCGGTCGGCGCGCCGCTCGCCGCCGGCTTCGCCGCCTGCCTGCCGCGCAGCGCCGCCTGGCCGCTGCCGAGCGGGCTCGGCGGGGTGATCGGCGATTTCCTGGTGCGCGGGCCCGCCACGCTCCTCCCGGCCGGCTGGGGCTATGTCAGCCTCGCCGCCGTCTACGGCCTGCTGGCGCTCGGCGCCATGGTGTTCGCCAGCGGCTTCGGCTTCGCCGAGGTGGACGAGGAGACCGCCGCGAAGGCGCCGGCCCGGAAGCCCGCAGCGCCGCCGCCGGTCCGCGAGCCCGAGGCCGACGACGAGGAGGACGGCAGCGAGCGCGCCTCGGTCTCGCTCGGCTTCCTGGTGCATTCGATGCTCAGCCTGAAGGCGCGCGCCCTGCGGCTCGCCCGCCACGGCATCGCGGCCGGCGCCCGGCTGATGAAGACCTCGCGCGAGCCCGACATCGACCATTTCGCCTTCGAGCGCCGCGAGCCGCGCTTCGACGGCGAGGCCGCCGACGCCGCCGAGCGCCGCGCCTTCGACGACGCGCCGCCCTTCGACGCGGCCGACGAGGCGGAGATCGAGGAGGACGTCGAGGAGGAGGAGGACGAGGAGCCGGCGCCCAAGCGGGCCAGGAAGCCGCCCGCCAGGAAGCCGCCGGCCAAGGCGAAGGCGAGCGAGTACGAGCTGCCGTCGATCAATCTCCTGGCGGCGCCCAAGGCGTCCGACCGCCACGCGCCGTCGATGGAGCTGATCAAGGCCAACGAGGCGGCTCTGCAGACCGTGCTGGGCGACTTCGGCGTGCGCGGCGAGATTCTCGACGCGCATCCCGGGCCGGTGGTGACTCTCTACGAGCTGGAACCGGCGCCGGGCATAAAGTCGTCGCGGGTGATCGGGCTCGCCGACGACATCGCCCGCTCGATGAGCGCCGTGTCGGCCCGCGTCGCCGTGGTGCCGGGCCGCAACGTGATCGGCATCGAGCTGCCCAACGCGACGCGCGAGAAGATCTATCTGCGCGAGATGCTGGCGGCCGAGCAGTATCACGACTCCTCGGCCAAGCTGCCGCTGTGCCTGGGCAAGACGATCGGCGGCGATCCGGTGATCGTCGACCTCGCCCGCATGCCGCATCTCCTGATCGCCGGCACCACCGGTTCGGGCAAGTCGGTCGCCGTCAACACCATGATCCTCAGCCTGCTGTACCGGCTGCGGCCGGATCAGTGCCGGCTGATCATGGTCGACCCCAAGATGCTGGAGCTGTCGGTCTACGACGGCATCCCGCACCTGCTCACGCCGGTCGTCACCGACCCGAAGAAGGCGGTGGTCGCGCTGAAATGGGCGGTGCGCGAGATGGAGAGCCGCTACAAGAAGCTCTCCAAGGTCGGGGTGCGCAACATCGACGGCTACAACGCCCGCCTCGCCGAGGCGAAGGCCAAGGGCGAGCGGCTGACCCGCACCGTGCACACCGGCTACGACAAGGAGACCGGCACGGCCATCTACGAGACCGAGGAGCTCGACCTCGAGCCGCTGCCCTACATCGTCGTGGTGGTGGACGAGATGGCCGACCTGATGATGGTGGCCGGCAAGGACATCGAGGGCGCCGTGCAGCGCCTCGCCCAGATGGCCCGCGCCGCCGGCCTGCACGTGATCATCGCCACCCAGCGCCCGTCCGTCGACGTCATCACCGGCACCATCAAGGCGAACTTCCCGACCCGCATCTCCTTCCAGGTCACCTCCAAGATCGACAGCCGCACGATCCTCGGCGAGCAGGGCGCCGAGCAGCTGCTCGGCCAGGGCGACATGCTCTACATGGCGGGCGGCGGCCGCATCAGCCGCGTGCACGGCCCGTTCGTCTCCGACGAGGAGGTCGAGAAGATCGTCCGCCACCTGCAGGCCCAGGGCACCCCGCAATATGTCGAGGAGGTCACGGCCGAGGAGCCCGAGGGCGACGGCGAGGCCGTGTTCGACGGCACCGCCATGGGCCAGGAGGGCGGCGACCTCTACCAGCAGGCCGTCCAGGTGGTGCTGCGCGACCGCAAGGCCTCGACCAGCTACATCCAGCGCCGCCTGCAGGTCGGCTACAACAAGGCCGCCTCGCTGATGGAGCGGATGGAGCAGGAAGGCATCGTCGGCCAGGCCAACCACGCGGGAAAGCGCGAGATTCTCGTCGGCGGCGACGGCGCCGAGGACAGCTTCTGAGCGAGCCGCTATGCTCCGTTCGAACGCCGCGGCGAGTCGCCCCGCGGCGCGCCGGTCCGATCGATTCGCCGCCCGCCGGGCCGCGAAATCGCCATAGACCTGGACGACAGGTCTTCTCTCTGGGCAAGGGGTGAATCGGAGATGATCATGCGGACTTCGGGGGCGGCCGCGCTGGTCGGCGGCATGGTGCTCGGGACCTGCCTGCTGGGCGCCACCGCAATGGCCGCAGCGCAGACGGTTCCGCTTCCGGTGCCCTCGCCCAAGCGGGTCGCCCAATCCACCCCGCCGGCCCGGGCGCCGCTCACCGCACCGGCGCTGACCGGCACCCCGCCGACCGGCTCGATCGTCCCGGTCGCCGCCCCGGCGCGGACCGGGGCGCTGGACGGCTCGCAGAAGGCGCTCGCCGACAAGGTCAGCGGCTATCTGTCCGGCATGTCGACGCTGGTCGGCAACTTCATCCAGGTCGGCCCGGACGGCGGCCGGACCGAGGGACAGTTCTACATCCAGAAGCCCGGCAAGGTGCGGTTCGAGTACAACCCGCCGAGCCCGATCGACGTGATCGCCGACGGCAACTCGGTGGTGGTGCGCGACCGCAAGCTGGCCACCCAGGACCTCTACCCGCTGTCGCAGACGCCGCTGCGCTACCTCCTGGTCGACAAGATCGACCTCACCAAGGACACCAACCTGGTGTCGGTCTCGGCCGACGACGTGTTCGTCACCATCGTGATCGAGGAGAAGCAGGCGCTCACCGGCACCCACAAGCTGATGATGATGTTCGGCGCCAAGGACCTGCAGCTCAAGCAGTGGACCGTGACGGACCCGCAGGGCTACGACACCACCGTCGCGGTCTACAATCTCGACCCGGCCTCGAAGCCCGACCCGGGCCTGTTCCGGATCAACTACGAGCGGGTGCTGCAGTAGCCGGTACGGCCGGATCCCGCCACCGCCGGAGCGGCCGGCGGAACGGATGCTGCGACGCGGATTTGTTCGAAGGGCGCGCCGGCCGGTGCGCCCTTCGCCGTTTCGCCGATCGCAGGACCTCCGTTCACAGGACCCCCGCCGATGAAGAAGACGCTCGCCGTGGTCGCCGGACTTCTCGCCGCCAACGCCGTGGCCGTGGCGATCGCGACCCGCCGGGCGGAGCGGAGAAATCCGCCGCGCGGCCGCTTCGTCCGGGTGATGGGCCTGCGCCTGCACGTGATCGAGGCCGGACCGGCCGACGCGCCGGCCGTGCTGCTGCTGCACGGCAACGGGGCGATGGCCCAGGACATGGTGGCGAGCGGCCTGATCGAGCGGCTCGCCCGGACCCACCGGGTGATCTGTCCGGACCGCCCGGGCTTCGGCTGGAGCGAGCGCCCGCGGCACCCGCTGCCGCCCGAGGCGCAGGCGGAGCTCGCCGCCGACCTGCTGCGCCTCCTCGGGATCGACCGCGCCGTGGTGGTCGGGCACTCGTGGGGCACGCTCGTCGCGCTGGCGCTCGCCCTCCACGCTCCCGAGCTCGTCACCGGCCTGGTGCTGGCGGCCGGCTACTACGTCCCGACCCGGCGGCTCGACGTGTGGATGGTGTCCGGCCCGGCCTGGCCCGGCGTCGGGCTGCTGATGCGGCACACCCTCTCGCCGCTGATCGGCGCCGCGATCGCGTGGCCGTTCGTCCGGCGGCTGTTCGCGCCGCGCCCGGTCTCGCCGGCCTTCCGGGCCGGCTTCCCGGTCGCGATGGCGCTGCGACCGGAGCAGCTCCGGGCGACCGCCGAGGAATCGGTCGTCATGATCCCGGCCGCCCGGCGGCTGCGGCGCCGCTACGCCGACATCGCCTGCCCGGTGACCGTGCTGGCGGCGGCCGGCGACCGGCTGGTCGAGGAGCTTCAGGCCCCCCGGCTGGTCGAGGCCCTGCCGAACGCGACGCTGCGGATCGTGCCGGGGGTCGGCCACATGATGCATTACGATCCCGCCGTGGCGGACCGGATCGCGGCCGCCGCCGCGGCGCTCGCCGCGCCGAGCCCGCCGTTCGCCGCCGGCCCGCCGCTCGAGCCGGACGCCGACCCCGAGGCGCAGCCCGTCGTCGGCGCCGCCTCGGCCTGACGACCGGCGTCGCCGGCCGGCGCGACGCCTTGCTCCTGCCTGCATCCGGGCTATCAAGGGACCGAGAAGAAGGTCCCGATGCCCCTCACCATCTCCACCTGGAACATCAACTCGGTCCGGCTGCGGATCGATCTCGTGGCCAAGTTCCTGAAGGCGACCCGGCCGGACGTGCTGTGCCTGCAGGAAACCAAGTGCCCGGACGACGCCTTCCCGCTGAAGCCGCTGGCGAAGCTCGGCTACGTCCATGTCGCGACCAACGGCCAGAAGGGCTACCACGGCGTCGCCGTCGTCTCGCGCCTCCCGTTCGAGGCGGTCGACCGGCGCAGCTTCTGCGACAAGCAGGACTGCCGCCACGTCGCGGTGACGTTCGGCGAGCGGGCCGGCCTGAAGGATCCGGCGACCCTGCACAACTTCTACGTCCCGGCCGGCGGCGACGAGCCGGATGCGGCCGTGAACCCGAAGTTCGCCCACAAGCTGCAGTTCCTCGACGAGATGCGGAGCGCCGCCGGGCTGCACGCCGCGCCCGGCGCCCGCGCCATCCTGGTCGGCGACCTCAACGTCGCGCCGCTCGAGCACGACGTGTGGAGCCACAAGCAGATGCTCAAGGTGGTGTCGCACACGCCGATCGAGTGCGAGAAGCTCGGGGCCGTGCGGGCCGCCGGGCAGTGGGTCGACGCCATGCGCATGCACGTGCCGGCGACCGAGAAGCTCTACACCTGGTGGAGCTACCGGGCCGCCGACTGGGCCGCCTCCGACCGCGGCCGCCGGCTCGACCATGTCTGGGTGAGCCCGGCGATCGGCGACCGGGTCTCGGCCATGACGGTCAGCCGGGCGGCGCGCGGCTGGACCCAGCCCTCCGACCACGTGCCGGTGACCGTGAAGCTGGAGATCTGAGCGCACGGACCGGCCCACTGATGCATTTGTCGCCCCCGCTGATGCATCAGTTCGAGGCGAGCACGCCTCAGCGGCCCGGGTCCAGATTCGCCCGCACCTGGGCGATGTCGTCGGCGGTCTCCAGGGCGCGCTCCGCCAGGTGGTCGCGCAACCGGAAGGCGGCGTCGGGGAAGCCTTCCAGCATCTTGAGGAACAGCTGGCGCGGGATGCGCATCACCACGGCCGGCTCGGTCGCCGTGGCGGTGACCGGGCGGACCGTGTCGATGAGCAGCGCCATCTCGCCGAGCAGCACCCCGGGGCCGACCGTGACGAGCGACCCGTCGGTGCGGTCCGGATCGAGCCGGAACGCCCCCTCCTGCACGACGTAGCCGCAGTCGGCCGCCTCGCCGGCGCGGAACAGCACGTCGCCCGGCCCGAGCGAGCGGCTCTCGCAGCCGATCGCCAGGATCCGCAGCGCGTTCGGCCCCAGCAGGCGGAACGTCGGGACGCCCGCCAGGAAGCCGATATCGTCTTCGATGCTCATGCCGTCGCGACGATGCTGCAGGCCTGGGGCGGCTCCCGGGGCGGCCGGTTCCGTGGAAGGCAGGTCCGGCCGCGCCCCGGCGGCCGGAACTGTCGAACTTACCGTGACATCGGCGAAAGTGGATTCCCATCTTCCGCGCAAATGAACCGTAATGCGATAACCTTAAACAGTTTTCTTCGCGTCCGGACCGCCCGCGGCGGGCGGCGGAGCCTCGCGCGGCGACGCGGACCGGGCGGCCCGGCGTCAGGGCACCAGCTTGTAGCCGCCCGCCTCGGTGACCAGGATCGACGGCGTGGCGGCGTCGCGCTCGACCTTCTGGCGCAGCCGGTAGATGTGGGTCTCCAGCGTGTGCGTGGTGACGCCGGAATTGTAGCCCCAGACCTCCTGCAGCAGCACGTCGCGCGACACCGGCTTCTGCCCGGCCCGGTAGAGGAAGCGCAGGATGGCGGTCTCCTTCTCGGTGAGCCGCACCTTGTTGCCCTTGGGTCCGACCAGCAGCTTCGAGCTCGGCCGGAACGTGTAGGGGCCGATGGCGAACACCGCGTCCTCGCTCGCCTCGTGCTGGCGCAGCTGGGCGCGGATGCGGGCGAGCAGCACGGCGAACCGGAACGGCTTCGGCACGTAGTCGTTGGCGCCCGACTCGAGCCCGAGGATCGTGTCGGAATCGGTGTCGTGGCCGGTCAGCATGATGATCGGCGCCTTGAAGCCGTTCTTGCGCAGGATGCGCACCGCCTCGCGACCGTCGATGTCGGGCAGCCCGACATCCATGATGACCAGATCGAACGGCCCCACCTTGGCGGCCTGGACGGCCTTGGCACCGGTGTCGACCGCGGCCGGCTCGAACTCGTCGTGGAGCGAGAGCTGCTCCACCAGGGCCTCGCGCAGCTCGGCTTCGTCGTCGACGATCAGGATCTTGCGGGCATTCGGCATCGCTCGAGGCCTCTGGCGCACGCGCACATGGAACGCGATAGTGCGCGAAGTAGAGCATTCGGGGGCGAAAGAGCAAGTGTCCCGACGCATTCGCAGGCGGCCATACCCTTGATTCGTCAGACCCATGGGCGAGAGGCGGCGCGCCCGCCGGACGCCCGTCTCCGCCGCGTCGTGGTGACGGCGTGCGCCGGCCGGCCGACCCGCGGCTGGCTCGCGGCCGGGCCGCTGCGGCTGCCGGTGGCGCTCGGCCGCGCCGGGCTGAGGGCCGACAAGCGCGAAGGCGACGGCGCCACCCCGCGCGGGGTGTTCCGGCCGCTCCGCCTGTGGTGGCGGCCCGACCGCGGCCCGCGGCCGCGCACCGGCCTGCCCGTGCGACGCATCGGGCCCGACCTCGCCTGGTGCGAGGATCCCGCCGACCGCCGCTACAACCGGCCGTTCCGCCGGCGCGACGGCGAGGCCGGCGACCGCCTGTGGCGCGACGACCGGCTCTACGACCTGGTGATCGAGCTCGACCACAATGCCCGCCCGCGCATCGCCGGCCGCGGCAGCGCCGTGTTCGTCCATCTGGCCCGTGACGGCTTCCTGCCGACCGCCGGCTGCGTCGCGCTCGCCCCGAACGACCTGCGCCGGCTGCTGGCGATGATCGGGCCGAAGACCCGGATCGTCGTGAGGTGACGCCCGCCGTCCGGGCGCGGCGCTCTCGGTCCGCATGCGAACGATCTCCCGATCCCGCGGCGCCGGCGCGCCCGGGCTTTGCCCATGAGGTCCACCACCCGTTCCCCGCGGCGTCCGCAGAAGCCGAGGGACGCGGAGCGCCGACAGGCGCCGAAACCGTGCTGCGTCCGTCGGGACGCAACGCGCATCGAAGCGTCGATGCGCACGCCTCCCGGCGCTCCGCGGCGGCATCTTTACGGCGACGGGTCTCGCGCGCTCTCCGCAGCACCGACGGCGGTGGTCCGGCGTCGGCCTGTGCGGCGCTCCGGGTCGTCCATGCCCAGCGAAGATCCCCCGACACCGCCCGGGGACCGCGGCTGACGAGGCCGGGCCCGCAGGTGCCGCATGCGCCGGCCGGCGTCTCTCCGGATCCGGCGCCCGGCTTTTCTGACGGGGACCGCCCCCGCCGTGGTGCGGAGCTTTCGGCCTCGCCCCCGTAACCGGAGGCGCGTCCGAGAAGACCCGCACGTCACCGGCCCGCTCCGCCGCCCGACGTCACCGGTCGACGTCCCTCGACGAGCGAGACGGGAGGAGTATGATCCTGGATAGGAATTTAGTCAAGAGGCCGGTTGGCTCGGCCTTTGTGCGGTTTGCAGAAACTGCGGCCCGTTGTTACGATCGCCACCATTAGGACGCAGAACGAGTTTTCGAAAGCCGCGCTGCGTACTCAGGAACGCGAGCGCAGGAACCGCCCGGGCCCGGGCTGAATTCGGCCGGAATTCCGATTCGAGACGCCCGCCCCAGTTCACTGTCCGGCCGCGCAAACCGAGATGTCCGAACCATATCGCGGCTCGCAAAAGCACAAGAACCGGCCGGCGACCGGGAGAAAGGGCACGCTGTGCCCGGAATGGACTCACATCACGGATGTCTGCCGCCGCCTCGGCAACGATGTCGACGCGCATCCTTGGGAAAAGACGCAGGCTGGCCGTCTCTTCGAGAGCAGCGTTCCCTGCCCGAACGGCTCCGGCCGACGTTATGCAACGGCGCGCGGCATCGCCTTCATCGCCGTCCCCACCAACGACGGAACGTGGCATGGCTATCCGGTGCCGTGGCAAAGCGTTCCTGCGGCGCTCAAGAATCGTTGGCAGGACGAAAAGCTGATACGGTCGCGCGACCTGAAGCGATACATGGAGAGGCCCGAGGACGACGTCCACTGGGCGTTGGAATCCGACGATGACTGAGTTCACCCGGTTTGGAGACCCGCAGCGGTTCTCGATCGCGGTGCGGTGGGTTCGCGACAGCGAGCCACGCGAGCGTCGGCCGGCGGACCATGGGTGGTCGATGGGCGATCTCAGGATCGACGTCGCCGGGCGCAACATCACGCAAAGCCTCCAGGGCACCCAGCCGAAGGCTCATGTCGGCTGGTATCTGTCACCGCTCCTCGAGTGGCTCGCCGACAATTGGATCCCGTTGCTGCACGAGGAGGACTTTTCCTGGTCGGAGAAGTCCTCGGCACCGGCCCTGGTGGCCTGCCGGCGCGCCCTGGACCGCTGGATCGGCGAATCCGACGAGACCGGACGCGCAACCTACGCGACCGTGCAGGCCTGGTATCGTCGCCATGCGCTGCGGTCTGCCGCGGAGGGCGGTCTGCTTCCGGACCTGTTCGTTCGCCGCTTCATTGACGACATCGAGCTGTCCTGGTCCCTCGCGACTCCGCTCTTCGCGCCGGAGGGATTCACCTTCGTGGCGGAGCCCGGCACGGCGCGCCTTCCGGTGGCGGACGTCGCCGGACCGCTCTGGGAGGCGCTGGCCTGGGCCGTGCGAACGGCGCCGGCCGAGACGGACTCCGACCGGGCGGCAGCTACGCGGCTCGCGACCAAGATCACCGCGCTGCGTGACACGTCGGCGGCCGCGATGACGGCCGCTTATGTCCAGAGTGATCTCCTCGCGAGCGTTCGGGCCGCTCTTGCGCGACTTGGCGCCGCCGCGCACCGCCTGCTCGACGACGTGCGGATCGTGGACGTCCCGGCGGTGTCCACATTCTCACCCGCGGTCGCGATGTTCGGCGGCGTGACGCCGAACATCGGTCGCGAGGATGTCGACACGATCTCGTCCCTTCTGGCCTCACGCATGGACATTCCGGAGAGCCCTGCCCTGGCCGAGCTCGTCCGCCCGCGCGCCGGGGTTCCGCTCGGCGTCCCCCACCAGGACGGCTACGACTTCGCCGCGGAGCTGCTGGAGGACCTCGACGAGCCCGGCGACGCCGAATGCATCGACATCCGCGGCGTCGTCCGTCGGCTCGGCATCGACGTCAGGGAGACCCGCCTCGTCACCGACACGATCCGCGGCGTCGCCCTCGCGGGTGAAGGATTCGGTCCCACGATTCTGGTGAACACGGCGAGCATCTACAACGCCGCCGAAGAGGGCCGGCGGTTCACGCTGGCCCACGAGCTCTGCCACGTCCTGTTCGATCGCGGCCGCGCCCGTCGGGTGGCTGTGGCGAGCGGCCCTTGGGTCGCGCCCGGCATCGAAAAACGGGCGAATGCGTTCGCGGCCTACCTGCTGATGCCTGGCCCACTCGTGCGGCGGCTGTTGCCGGCGCAGCAGCGCATCGAGCGCGATGACATCGTGAAAGCCGCTGCGACCTTGCGCGTGAGCGAAACGGCCCTCACCGAGCACATCTACAATCTGGACCTGATCGGCGAGTGGGATCGTGAAAGACTGCGCGCCGCCTTTCGCGGACCGTCGAGCGACTGACACCAGCAGCCCTGAACCTCGACCCGTCATCCTGAAGTGCGAGCACGGCGAGCCTCGGAGGAGAGCGGCCCGGGCCGTCGCCCTTCGAGGCCCAGCCTTCGGCCGAGCACCTCGGGGTGACGGAGCGAGTCGAAATGCGCGGCCGCCGGAAACGAGCCTCCCATTTTCATATAGCAGCGAGGAACGGCTGCCTTTTCCGGCGCGCCCCATCCCGCGCGATTCGAGACGCGGGCCTCACGATCCGGACTTGCGACGGCGCGCAGCGACGACGAGCGTCGTGTTCGGGTCGACGAAACGCGCCCGAGATCACGATCCACGTCGCCGCCGCTGATCCACGCGGCACCGGTGCCGGCCGGCGACCACCTGTGGCGCGACGACCGGCTCTACGACCTGATGATCGAGCTCGACCACAATGCCCGCCCGCGCATCGCCGGCCGCGGCAGCGCCGTGTTCGTCCATCTGGCCCGTGACGGCTTCCTGCCGACCGCCGGCTGTGTCGCGCTCGCCCCGAACGACCTGCGCCGGCTGCTGGCGATGATCGGGCCGAAGACCCGGATCGTCGTCCGGAGGTGAGCAGGCGCGGCGCGGACGCATGCGACGTCACCGGCGGCGACGTCGGTCGAGGAGCGGGCTTCGGGCGCAGAGGAGGATAGTCAGCGTGGGACGTCGTCGCCTGCGAAGGCCGCACGGGTTGCCGGTGCGCGGATCTGCATCTACAATACGTGTAGACATCTAGATCGCTGGTGTAGACAGGACGCCCATGGCACTCCACATCCGGGACGATCGCGCCGGCCGGTTGGCCAAGGCCCTGGCCGAGCGTCGGGGCGTGACCATGACTCGCGCCGTCATCGAGGCGCTCGAAGGGGCGCTCGCTCGCGACGCCAGGCCGCTGGCGGAGCGCCTCGAGGAGATCGCCCGCGATGCGGCCCGCTTACGCGATCCACAGCGCAGCCGCCCCGTGGACGAGCAGGAGGTCGACGATCTCTGGGGCAATTCGTGATCTTCGTCGACACCTCGGCGATCGTCGCCATCCTGACCTCCGAGCCGGAGGCCACCGAGCTCGCTCGCGCGATCGAGGCGGCGGACGGGGCCGTCTCGGCCGGCCATGTCGTGCTCGAGGCCGCGATGCGACTGTCCACCCTGCTCGGCGTCACGCCGACCGTGGCCGACGGGCTGGTGACGCGTCTGCTTCGCGAGGCGCGGATCACCATCGTGCCGATCACCGAGGAGACCGCCCATCTGGCGGTCGCGGCCTTCGAGCGGTACGGCAAGGGCCGCCACGAGGCCCGGCTGAACTTCGGCGATTGCCTGTCCTATGCATGCGCCGCCGCGCACGACGCGGCGCTGCTGTTCAAGGGAGAGGACTTCGCCGCCACCGATGCCCGGCGGGCCTGAGGGGGCCGGCTTCTCTCCGTCACGCAGAGCCGCTCGCTGATGTCGAGCGCAGAGACCCCATGTCCCCGGCGGAATGCGTGAGCGAACCGGGAACCGGCTCCGACCGCGGCATTCCGGGCTGGATTCCGGGTCCGACGCTCCGCGTCGTCCCGGAATGACGAACTCTGCAAAGCTCTCGAAGCGAGAGGGAAGAGTGGCCGTGGCACGCGACGACCGAAGCTGATCAGTTCCGCAGGCCCGGCGCCTCGTGGCCGGTGCGGGCGACGTATTCGGTGTAGCCGCCGCCGTACTGGTGGACGCCGTCCGGGGTGAGCTCGAGCACGCGGTTGGACAGCGCGGCGAGGAAGTGCCGGTCGTGCGAGACGAACAGCATGGTGCCCTCGTAGGAGGCCAGCGACGTGATCAGCATCTCCTTGGTGGCGATGTCGAGATGGTTCGTCGGCTCGTCCAGCACCAGGAAGTTGGGCGGATCGTAGAGCATCAGCGCCATCACGAGACGCGCCTTCTCGCCGCCGGACAGCACGCGGGCACGCTTCTCGACATCGTCGCCGGAGAAGCCGAAGCAGCCGGCGAGCGTGCGCAGCGAGCCCTGGCCGGCCTGCGGGAACGCGTCCTCCAGGGTCTCGAACACGGTGCGGTCGCCGTCCAGCAGGTCCATGGCGTGCTGGGCGAAGTAGCCCATCTTGACGCTGCCGCCGACCGTGACGGTGCCGGCGTCGGGCGCGGTCGCCCCGGCGACCAGCTTGAGCAGCGTCGACTTGCCGGCGCCGTTGACGCCCATCACGCACCAGCGCTCGCGGCGCCTGATCATGAAGTCGAAGCCTTCGTAGATGCGCTTGTCGCCATAGCCCTTGTGCACCGACTTCAGGCTCACGACGTCCTCGCCAGAGCGCGGCGCGGGAGGAAAATCGAACAGCACGGTCTGGCGGCGGCGCGGCGGCTCGACCTTCTCGATCTTCTCCAGCTTCTTCACGCGGCTCTGCACCTGCGCGGCGTGCGAGGCGCGCGCCTTGAAGCGCTCGATGAACTTGATCTCCTTGGCCAGCATCGCCTGCTGGCGCTCGAACTGCGCCTGCTGCTGCTTCTCGGCGAGCGCGCGCTGGCCCTCGTAGAACTCGTAGTCGCCCGTGTAGGTGGTGAGCGAGCCGCCGTCGATCTCGACGATCTTGGTGACGATGCGGTTCATGAAGGCGCGGTCGTGCGACGTCATCATCAGGGCGCCTTCGTAGCCCTTCAGGAACTGCTCCAGCCAGATCAGGCTCTCGATGTCGAGATGGTTCGAGGGCTCGTCGAGCAGCATCACGTCGGGGCGCATGAGAAGAATGCGGGCGAGCGCGACGCGCATCTTCCAGCCGCCCGACAGCGCGCCGACGTCGCCCTCCTGCATCGCCTCGTCGAAGCCGAGCCCGGCCAGCACCTCGCGGGCGCGGGATTCGAGGGCGTAGCCGTCGAGCTCCTGGAAGCGATGCTGCACCTCGCCGTAACGCTCGATGATCGCCTCCATCTCGTCGGCGCGGTCGGGGTCGGCGAGCGCGTGCTCGAGCTCCTTCAGCTCGGCCGCCACCTCGCTCACCGGGCCGGCGCCGTCCATCACCTCGAAGAGCGCGCTGCGGCCCGCCATCTCGCCGACGTCCTGGCTGAAATAGCCGATGGTGACGCCGCGATCGACCGACACCTGACCCTCGTCGGGCGGCTCCTCGCCGGTGATCATGCGGAACAGCGTGGTCTTGCCGGCGCCGTTCGGGCCGACCAGGCCGATCTTCTCGCCGCGCAGCAGCGCCGCCGAGGCTTCGACGAACAGGAGATGGTGGCCGTTCTGCTTGGAGATGGAGTCGAGGCGGATCATCGAGGCGAGCTTCTCGGGGCGCGGTCCAGGGGGATCGGGGCGGTTCGGGCCGCCCTTATGGCACGCCGGGCCGGACAGGAAAGGATTTTTCGGCCCCTTCGGACCGACACCGACGGCGGCCGGGATCAGGGCTCTGACCCGAAGCGCCGCATCCGAGGCATGCGACCGAGAACCGGGAACCCGTCTCCAGCGGGATGCGCGGTCGCCCTGCCCGGAAGCTCGCTGTTCCGCTGCGCTGCCTCGGCGAAGGCCTCGTGTCCCGGGCGCGGCGCATCAGGCCTGCGGCCTGCTGCGCCTCGTCCGAGGCACGAGGCCGGGCACCGGGATCGTCGCTTCATCCATCGGGGTGCGCCGGCCGCGAATGGCAACTCACCCCGGCCCGCCGGCGTCCGCCTTCGGTCGGTGGCCGAAGATCGCGGTGCCGACCCGCACATGGGTGGCGCCGAACCGGATCGCCACGTCGAAGTCGTCGCTCATCCCCATCGACAGCAGCTCGAGACCGTTGCGGCGGGCGATCTTCTGCGCCAGGGCGAAGTGCGGGGCCGGCGCCTCGTCGGCCGGCGGGATGCACATCAGGCCGCCGACCGTCAGGCCGTAGACGTCGCGGCAGGCGGCGACGAAGGCGTCGGCCTCCTCGGGCAGAACCCCGGCCTTCTGCGGCTCGGCCCCGGTGTTGACCTCGACGAACAGCAGCGGCTGGCGGCCGGCGCGCTGGACCTCCTTGGCGAGTGCCGCGGCGAGGCTCGGCCGGTCGAGCGAGTGGATGGCATCGAACAGCGCCACCGCCTCGCGCGCCTTGTTGGACTGCAGCGGCCCGATCATGTGCACCGCGATGCCGGGGTGCTTCTCCTGCAGGGCCGGCCACTTGGCCTTGGCCTCCTGGACCCGGTTCTCGCCGAACAGGCGCTGCCCGGCGGCGATCACCGGCTCGATCTCGGTGGCCGAGAAGGTCTTGCTCACCGCCACCAGGGCGACGGAGCCGGGGTCGCGCCCCGCCTCGCGGGCGGCGGCGGCGATGCCGGTCCGCACGGCGGCGAGCCGGGCGGCGGCCGGCGCGGCGCCGTCGGCGGGAGGGGGAGAGGTGTCGGACGTCGTCATGACGGATTGACTCGAATTTTAGCGATCGACCGAACGCGACTTTCACGCCGCCCGGGTAGCATCTTATCGGGGAATGGGGCGACACGGATGAAGCATCAGCAGCGGTCTCCTAGCACGCGGCGCCGTGGCAAGCCGAGACTGAGCATCCGAGCCCGCCTGATGCTGCTCGCCCTGCTGGCCGTGGTGCCGCTGATCCTCGACCGGGTGCACCTCACCGAGACGAACCGGGTCGAGCGCATCCAGACCGCCTATGCCGAGGTCGTCACCGTGGCCCACCGGGCCCGCGACGCCCAGATCGAGACCATCGAGGCGGCCCGCGCCCTGATGCAGGTGGTGGCGCGCGCCTATGTGGCGACGGCGGCGAGCTCGTCCGACTGCGCCTCCTTCCTGTGGGGCTTCGTCTCCGACGCCCCGTGGGTGACCAGCCTGTCGGTGGTCGGCCCCGACGGCCGCATCTCCTGCTCGACCCGCCGCCAGGTGATCGGCCTCGACCTGTCCGACCGCGACTACGTCAACGACGTCCAGCGCACCCGGCACTACGTGCTCAGCGACTACCTGCTCGAGCGCTCCTACGAGAAGTCGACCGTGCTGATGGCGTTCCCGATCGTGCGGCCCGGGGTCGCCGAGGTCGACGTGCTGCTGGCGCCGATCGACCTGCACTGGCTCGCCCGCCTCGGCCAGGGGGTCGAGAGCCGCGCCGGGATGGCGGCCTACCTGATCGACGGCAAGGGCACGGTGCTGGCCGGGGTGCAGAGCCGCGAGCGCCTGGTCGGGCGCCATTTCGGCGATCACCCCCTGGTCAAGACCGTGCAGGCGCAGCCCGACGGCACCGCCACGCTCGAGGGCTTCGACGGGGTGCGCCGCATCTACGGCTACACCAGCCTGCCCGGCACCGACGCCCGCATCGTGGTCGGCTTCGCCGAGCGCGAGGTGGTCGGCAAGATCGACCGCGACTCCGGCATCGCCTACCTGCACGTCGCCTTCTTCGGCCTGCTCACCGTGATGGCCGCCTGGATGGTCGGCGAGCACCTGATCGTCGAGCCGATCCGGGCGCTCGCCCGCACGGCGACGCGGATCGGCCAGGGCGACCTGAAGGTGCGCACCGACCCGGGCAGCTGGGCGCCGGAGTTCGCCCCGCTCGCCAGCGCGCTCGCCGACATGGCGGACCGGCTCGCCACCCGCGAGCGCGAGCTGCGCTCGGTCAACGAGCACCTGGAGGAGCTCGCCTCGATCGACGCCCTCTCGGGGCTCGCCAACCGCCGCAGCTTCGACGCCCGGCTCGCCGCCGAGTGGCACCAGGCCGCCGAGGCCGGCCACACGGTCGGGCTGCTGATGGTCGACGTCGACCATTTCAAGCTGTTCAACGACAGCTACGGCCACGTGCAGGGCGACGCCTGCCTGCGCCAGATCGGCCGGGTGCTGACCGCCGTGGCCGACGGACCGTCCGACTTCGCGGCCCGCTGGGGCGGCGAGGAGTTCGTGCTGCTGCTGCCCGGGGCCGGGCTCGACCGGGCCGTGGCGATCGCCGAGCGGCTGCGCCTCGCCGTGATGGCGCTGCGCATCCGCAACGAGGGCGCGCCGTGCGGCACCATCACGGTGAGCGTCGGCGTCACGGCGCACGTGCCGGCCGCCGACAGCCGCCCGCAACGGCTGATCGAGGCCGCCGACACCGCCCTCTACGCCGCCAAGCGCCGCGGCCGCAACACCACCGTGATCGACCGCGACATCCCGCTGGCCGAGGCAGGGTGAGAGGACGGGCCGCCCCCGCAGCGGCCGCCGCCGCCCCGCCCTGGGCACAACCCCGGATCACCCCGTCCGGGACGCGCGAGCGTTGACCCGGGCGCCGCAATGATGTCCAACGGGCCGGACATTTCGCTGCGAGCGAGCCGAATCTCATGACTGCAGAACGCTATAATGCCCGCGTCTCCGAGCCGCGCTGGCAGGCCGTGTGGGACGAGCGCGACATCTTCGCCACCCGGAACGACGATCCCCGGCCGAAATACTACGTGCTCGAGATGTTCCCCTACCCGTCGGGGCGCATCCACATGGGGCATGTGCGCAACTACACGATGGGCGACGTGGTGGCCCGCTACAAGCGCGCCAGGGGCTTCAAGGTGCTGCATCCGATGGGCTGGGACGCCTTCGGCATGCCGGCCGAGAACGCCGCCATGGCCAACAAGGTCCATCCGCGCGAATGGACCTACGCCAACATCGCGACCATGAAGGCGCAGCTCAAGTCGATGGGCCTGTCGCTCGACTGGGACCGCGAGGTCGCCACCTGCGACCCGGCCTACTACAAGCACCAGCAGCGCATGTTCCTGGACTTCGTGAAGGCCGGGCTGGTCGAGCGCAAGCAGTCCAAGGTCAACTGGGACCCGGTCGACCAGACCGTGCTGGCCAACGAGCAGGTGATCGACGGCCGCGGCTGGCGCTCCGGCGCGCTCGTCGAGCAGCGCGAGCTGACCCAGTGGTTCTTCAAGATCACCAAGTTCTCCGAGGAGCTGCTGACCGCGCTGGACGGCCTCGACCGCTGGCCCGAGAAGGTGCGGCTGATGCAGCGCAACTGGATCGGCCGCTCCGAGGGCCTGCACGTGCGCTTCGCGCTGGACCCGGCGACCACGCCCTCCGGCGAGACCGAGCTCGAGATCTTCACCACCCGGCACGACACGCTGTTCGGGGCGAAGTTCATGGGCCTGTCGCCCGACCACCCGCTCGCCCGGGCGGCGGCCGAGAGGAACCCGGCACTGGCCGCGTTCATCGCCGAGGCCAAGCGCATCGGCACCGCCCAGGAGGCGATCGACAAGGCCGAGAAGCTCGGCTTCGACACCGGCATCCGGGCCGTCCACCCGTTCGACCCGAGCTGGAAGCTTCCGGTCTATGTCGCGAACTTCGTGCTGATGGAGTACGGCACCGGCGCCATCTTCGGCTGCCCGGCGCACGACCAGCGCGACCTCGACTTCGTCAACAAGTACGGGCTCGGCAACACCCCGGTGGTGTGCCCCGAGGGCCAGGATCCGGCGACCTTCACGATCACCGACGAGGCCTATGTGGGCGACGGCCGGATGATCAACTCCCGCTTCCTCGACGGCATGACGTTCGCGCAGGCCCAGGAGGAGGTGGCGAAGCGGCTGGAGAAGGAGATCCGCGGCAATGCGCCGGTCGGCCGCCGCGAGGTGATGTACCGGCTGCGCGACTGGGGCATCTCGCGCCAGCGCTACTGGGGCTGCCCGATCCCGGTGATCCACTGCAAGAGCTGCGGCACGGTGCCGGTGCCGATCGCCGATCTGCCGGTGACGCTGCCGGACGACATCGAGTTCGACCGGCCCGGCAACCCGCTCGACCGCCATCCGACCTGGAAGCACGTCGCCTGCCCGCAATGCGGCGGCCCGGCGACGCGCGAGACCGACACCATGGACACGTTCGTCGACTCGTCCTGGTACTTCGCGCGCTTCACCGACCCGTGGAAGACCGACGCGCCGACCGACCGCGCCGCGGTCGATTCCTGGCTGCCGGTGGACCAGTATATCGGCGGCATCGAGCACGCGATCCTGCACCTCCTCTACTCACGCTTCTTCACCCGCGCCATGAAGGCGACCGGCCATGCCGGACTCGACGAGCCGTTCGCCGGCCTGTTCACCCAGGGCATGGTGGTGCACGAGACCTACCGGAAGCCGGACGGCACCTTCGCGGCGCCGGCCGAGGTGACGATCGCCGGCCAGGGCGACGCCCGCACCGCGGTCCTGTCCGGCACCGACGTGCCCGTCGAGATCGGGCCCATTGAGAAAATGTCGAAGTCGAAGCGCAACACCGTCGACCCCGACGAGATCATCGGCTCGTACGGGGCCGACACGGCGCGCTGGTTCATGCTGTCGGACTCGCCGCCCGAGCGCGACGTCATCTGGACCGAGGAGGGGGCGCAGGGCGCCGCCCGCTTCGTTCAGCGCCTGTGGCGGCTGATCGGCGACGCCGAGGCCGTGGCCGCCGCGGGCGACCTGCCGCGCCCCGCCGTGTTCGGCGAGGCGGCCGTGGCGCTGCGCAAGGCCGCCCATCTGGCGCTGTCGCGCGTCTCGGAGGATATCGAAAAGCTGCGGTTCAACCGCTGCGTCGCCCATATCTACGAGCTCGCCAACGCGTTCCAGGGGTCGCTCGCGGCCGCCGGGAGCGAGCCGCCGGCCGACTACCGCTGGGCGGTGCGCGAGGCGGCGACCATCCTGGTGCAGCTGTTCCATCCGATGATGCCGCACCTCGCCGAGGAATGCTGGGCGGTGCTGGGGCGGACCGGCCTCGTCTGCGAGGCCGCCTGGCCGGAGGTCGAGCCCGATCTGCTGGTCGAGGACACGGTCACGCTGCCGGTGCAGATCAACGGCAAGAAGCGGGGTGATGTAACGGTGCCACGCACCGCCGGAAAAGCGGAGGTGGAGGCTGCCGTTCTCGCCCTGGACGCTGTACAAAAGGCGCTCGGGGGCGCAGCCCCCAAAAAAGTCATCGTCGTCCCGCACAGGATCGTCAATGTGGTGGCTTGATCGGACGGGACTGAACCGAACGGAAGCGGGGCGGACCGGGCTCGCGCGCACGGCGCGGGTCGGCGTCACCCTGCTCGCGCTCGCGCTGCCGCTCGCCGGCTGCTTCCAGCCGCTCTACGGCAGCCGCACCCTTGACGGCGGCCCCTCGGTCAACGCCTCGCTGTCCCAGGTCGACATCGCCCAGATCCCGGCGCCGAACGGCACCGCCGAGTCGCGCATCGCGGTGGAGCTGCGCAACCAGCTCGTCTTCGGCCTGTCGGGCGGCAACCCGGCGCCGCCGACCCACCGGCTCGACATCCGCATCACCACCAGCCGCGTCTCGGTGATCGTCGACACCCAGACGGCCCGCCCGGACGTCGAGAATTTCGGCATCACGGCGAGCTACAGCCTGGTCGACCTCAACACCGGCAAGCCGGTGGTCACCGACCAGGCGTTCAGCCGGGTGTCCTACGACATCCCCGGCCAGCAGCAGCGGTTCGCCCGCCAGCGCGCCCTGCGCGACGCGGAGAACCGCGCCGCCGGCGTGATCGCCGAGACCATCCGGTCGCGCCTCGCCTCCTATTTCGTCGCCGGGACGTGAGCCGTTCCACCGTCATGGCCGGGCTCGTCCCGGTCATCCCCGTCTGGTCTCGCGGCGACCGCTGAAAGACGTGGATGCCCGCGACCAGCGCGGGCATGACGGGTCCGTGGATCGGCCACGCCGCGACCGTTCGAGCGACATCGTCCCATGACCGCCGTGACATGACCGCCCTCAAGGGCTCCGAGATCGACGCCTATGTCAGCCGGCCGGACGCCGGGCGGCCGATCGCGCTCGTCTACGGGCCGGACGCCGGGCTGGTGCGGGAGCGGGTCGAGGCGCTGGTGAAGGCCTCGGTCGACGATCCGAACGACCCGTTCGCGCTGGTGCGGCTCGACGGCGACGCGGTCGAGCCCGGCCGCATCGCCGAGGAGGCCCATACGGTGCCGCTGTTCGGCGGCCGCCGCGCCGTGTGGATCAAGGCCGGGCGGACCAACCTGGCCGCCGCCGTCGAGGCGCTCGCCGCCGACCCGCCGACCGACTGCCGGGTGGTGGTCGAGGCCGGGGATCTCCGCAAGGACGCGCCGATCCGCCTCGTCTGCGAGAAGGCCCGCAACGCCGTCGCCCTGCCCTGCTACGTCGACGGCGACGCCGATCTCGGCCGCCTCGTCGACCAGGAGATGAAGGCCGCCGGCCTGACCATCGCGGATGACGCCAAGACCCTGCTGGTGTCGCTGATCGGCGGCGATCGCCGCGCCTCGCGCGGCGAGCTGAAGAAGCTCGCCCTCTACGGCCACGGCCGCGGCCGCGTCGAGGTCGACGACGTGCTGGCCGTGATCGCCGACGCCGCGGCGCTCGCCCTCGACGACGTCATCGACGCGGTGTTCGCCGGCAGGCCGCAGGTGTTCGACACCGAATACGCCCGCGCCCGCGCCGCCGGCACGGCGGCCGACCGGCTGATCACGACGGCGCTGCGCCACGCGGCCCAGCTCCACCGCACCCGGGTCGCGATCGATTCCGGCCGGCCCGCCCAGGAGGCTCTGCGCGAAGGGTTTCGCGGGCTGTTCTTCCGGCGCGAGCCGATGGTGCGGGCGGCGCTGTCGGCGTGGACGACGCCCCGCCTCGCCCAGACGATGGCGGATCTGGCCGAGGCCGCGACCGCGGTGCGCCGCAACGCCGACCTCGCCGACGCGCTCTGCCATCGCGCCCTGCTGCAGGCCACCCTGCGGGCGCGCCAGAAGCGGTAGGCCGACGCGGTGCGGGCTGCCACCGTGGTCCCGGACGTGGGGCGTCGCGAGGCGAAGCGGCGCGTCCGGGGCATGGAGCCGAGAGCCGGTCCTACTTGTAGTACCCGACCCCGCAGGCCTGGCCGCCGACCCGGATCAGATAGGTCTCCTTCGGCACCGGGTCGGCGCCGCCCGGCCGCGGGAACCGGTACTCCACCGCGGTGACGGCACCCTCCTTCGGGGCGGCGTAGAGCTTGTCGCCGAGCGGCGTGCCGTCCTTCTCCTTGAGATTGCGGACGTCGGTGCCGAGCAGGGCCTTGTTCGGATGGGCCGTGAACTTGCCGCTACCGGTCTCGAAGCAGAAGACGTAGAGGTCGCGGTCGCGGAAGCCGCCGCCGGCCTCGTTGAACGCGGCGACGGCCGCGGCCTCGCCCTGCTTCAGGGTGGCTTGCGCCTTCTCGACCATGGCCTTGGCCTCGGCGGCGGAGCCGAACTCGGCGGCGGCGGCCGGCGTGGGGCCCGCCGGACCCGGCCCGAGCAGGACCGCGGCGGTGGCGACGAGCGCAGCTGCGAGCGACGATCTCATGACGTCCTCCCTGATCGATAATCGATGCTGAAAAGTCGGGCCGGCCGGGTCCTGCCCGGCCTCGGTCGCCCGCCCCAGTATCGGTGTGGATGGCAGATCGATGCAACCATGCGGTGCGGGACGGCGAGATCGACGGCGGGAACAGGTAGCCTCATACGACTAGGACGTGCTCGATTAACCTCGAAGTAGGCTCGGCCCGGCATCATGCAACCCGAGGACTGCATAAGAGATTGGAGGGGACGCCATGGCCGCACGACCGGCGACGGGCGACGAGGTGGTGCGCACCATCGCGCGGACCGTGGGGGTGCTTTCGGTCGAGCTCGCCGACGTGGCCGGCAACATCGCCGACGTCGACGCCAAGGCGCAGAGCCTCACCACCGAGTGCCGCACCCTCTCGATGGCGGCGACCGAGCTGACCAGCTCGAACCGCCGCATCGGCACCGCCGCCACGGCGGCCGATCGGACCATCGAGGCAGCCTGCGCCGAGATGGACGCCTCGGCCCAGTCGGTGCAGACCTCGCTCGGCGAGATCAGCGCGCTCGCCACCGCCACGGCGAGCTTCGAGAGCAAGCTCGACGGGCTGCGGCTGGCGCTGGAGCGGGTCGCCAAGGCGGCCGGCGGCATCGACGCGATCGCGCGGCAGACCAACCTGCTCGCGCTCAACGCGACCATCGAGGCGGCACGGGCCGGCGAGGCCGGAAAGGGCTTCGCGGTCGTCGCCCAGGAGGTCAAGGCGCTGGCCAAGCAGACCTCGGAGGCCACCGCCGAGATCGCCGCGACGCTCGCCCTGCTCGACACCCAGACGCGCGGCCTGATGGCCGAGTCGGCCGAGACGGTCGGCCGCGCCACCACCGTGCAGGCCGGAACGACGGCGATCCGGCAGGTGATCGACCATGTCGGCCCGGCGATGACGCGGATGCGCGGCGACATGCGGGCGATCGTCGAGGCGAACGTCGACATCCAGGCGCGCTGCGACTCCCTGCAGGCCGCCTTCGAGGCGATGAGCGACAACGTCGCCCGCTCCTCGGAGGATCTACGCACCGCCGACCAGCGGGTGCACGGACTCCTCAAGCGCAGCGAGGAGCTGGCGCTGCTCACCGCCCAGGCCGGCGTCGAGACCGACGACACCGGCTTCGTCGAACTGGTCGCGGAGGCGGCGCGAGAGATCGGACGGCTGTTCGAGCGCGCCCTCGACGAGGGGCGGATCGGCACGACGGAGCTGTTCGACGAGACCTACGTACCGGTGCCGGGCACCGATCCGCAGCAGGTGACGACCCGGTTCACGGCGCTGTGCGACCAGCTGCTGCCGGGCGTCCAGGAACCGCTGCTGGCGAAGAACGCCCAGATCGCCTTCTGCGCCGCGGTCGACCGCAACGGCTACCTGCCGACTCACAACAGGAAGTTCTCGCAGCCGCAGCGGCCGGGCGAGACGGCATGGAACACGGCCAACTGCCGTAACCGTCGCATGTTCAACGACCGCACCGGCCTCGCCGCGGGCCGCAGCACCAAGCCGTTCCTGCTGCAGACCTACCGGCGCGACATGGGCGGCGGCACCTTCGTGCTGATGAAGGACTGCTCCGCCCCCATCACGGTCCGGGGCCGCCACTGGGGCGGATTCAGGATGGGCTACACGGCGGAGCGCGGCTGACGCGCATCGCACGACCGCGTCGCGGCGGGCGGCCGAGCTCGGCGTCGGGCCGGGTCCCGAACGCGCCTCGATCGCGGCCGGACGACGGCGGACGTGTCCCCCGCCCGCGATTAACGTCAGGGTAGGACTCGGCTCGTTATAAGATCGACGACCGCGTGCCGTGGGCGCGATCGACACTCTTCTCTCATCAGGCCGACGCGAGCTTGCGCCGGTCCGGGGTCGCGATCGACCTTGGACCGCGACTTGTTCGCATTCCGAAACACGAACGTCTGGATCGGGCCCATGCTAGCGAAGCTCTCCATCCGCGCCAAGATCATCGTCGTGGTGTCGTTCCTGCTGGTCGGCATGACCGGCATGGGTCTGCTGGCGATCGTGAACATGAGGACCATCAACGCCAAGACGGACGAGATCACGCAGAACTGGCTGCCGAGCGTCCGCGCCCTCGCCGATCTGCGCGCCGGCGTGACGATCATCCGCAGCGTCGTCCGCCTGCATCTGCTCGCCGAGACGCCGGAGGCGAAGGCGGCGGTGGAGAAGACGCTGGCCCTGAACTACGACCGCAACGCCAAGTACGGCGCCGCCTACGAGAGGCTGATCTCCTCGCCGGAGGAGCGCAGCACCTTCCAGGAGTGGAAGAGGCAATCGGCGCTCTACGACGAGGGCGTGAAGAAGGTGATCGAGATGTCGCGCGCCAACGCCGGCAAGCTGCCGACCGAGGTGAGCGCGTTCAACGAGACCAAGGTCTACCCGATCGGCAAGGCGGCCGACGACCTGCTCAACAGGAACATCGCGCTCAACAACGCCGGCGCCGACGCCGCCGCCCGGACCGCGGCCGCGACCTACGACCGCGCCTTCGGCCTGCTGCTGATCATTCTCGGGACGTCGGCGCTCGCCGGCATCGGCCTCGCCGTCTATCTGGTCGTCGACGTCTCGCGCGGCATCGCCTCGGTGGTGACGCCCATGCAGGCGCTGGCGCGCGGCGACCTCTCCGCCGAGGTGCCACACCGGGGCGAGCGCAACGAGATCGGCCACATCGCCGACACCCTGCAGGTGTTCAAGCAGGCGCTCATCGAGAAGAAGGCCGCCGACGAGGCCGCCGCCGTCGAGGCCGAGGCCAAGATCGAGCGGGCGCGGCGCGTCGACGGCATCACCCAGGCGTTCGAGGCGATGATCGGCGAGATCGTCGAGACGGTGTCCTCGGCCTCGACCGAGCTCGAGGCCTCGGCCGACACCCTGAGCGCGACGGCGCGGCGCTCGCAGTCGCTCACCGCGACGGTCGCGGGCGCCGCCGAGGACGCCTCGTCCAACGTCGAGTCGGTGGCCTCGGCGACCGAGGAGATGTCGTCCTCGGTGCAGGAGATCAGCCGCCAGGTGCAGGAGTCGGCGCGGGTCGCGAAGGGCGCGGTCGATCAGGCGAACACCACCAACAAGCAGGTGGAGGATCTGGCCGAGGCGGCGAATCGCATCGGCGACGTCGTCGAGCTGATCAACACCATCGCGGGCCAGACCAACCTGCTGGCGCTCAACGCGACCATCGAGGCGGCGCGCGCCGGCGACGCCGGCAAGGGCTTCGCCGTGGTGGCCGCCGAGGTGAAGCAGCTCGCCCAGGAGACCGCCAAGGCGACCGGCGTGATCAGCCAACAGATCACCGAGATCCAGGGCGCGACCCAGGGCTCGGTCGCGGCGATTCGCGAGATCGCCACGACCATCGGCCGGCTGTCCGAGATCTCGTCCACCATCGCAGCCGCCGTCGAGCAGCAGGGCGCGGCGACCCACGAGATCTCGCGCAACGTCCAGCAGGCCGCGCACGGCACCCGCGAGGTGTCGGCCAATATCGGCGACGTGCGGATCGGAGCCCAGGAGACCGGCGCGGCGGCCGCCCAGGTGCTCTCCGCCGCACAGTCGCTGTCGGGCGACAGCACCCGGCTGAAGACCGAGGTGACCAAGTTCCTGGGCGCCGTGCGAGCCGCGTGAGCGGCCGCGCATCGGGGGCGATCGGGAGCAGGAGAGCGGCGAGGCGGGCGTGGCGTGGCGGCGACGCTCACCCGCCTTCCAGGCGTCGCGTCACCTCGTCGAGCTGGTCGAGGTCGCGGTAGTGGATGTGGAGCGTGCCGGCCTCGCCCTTGTGGTCGATGGTGACCGTGAGGCCGAGCGCGTCGGAGAGACGCTTCTCCAGCGCGCGGGTGTCGGCGTCCTTCGGGGGCGGCGGCGCCTTCGGCTTCGGGCCGGGGCGGGGCCCGTCGGTGTCCTTGCGCACCAGCGCCTCGACCTGGCGCACGTTCAGCCCCTGCGCGACGATCTGACCGGCCAGCGCCTCGGCGTCCGGCAGGCCGACCAGCATCCTGGCGTGGCCGGCGGTGAGCTTGCCGTCCGTGATCAGCGCCTTCACGCCCTCGGGCAGCTTGAGCAGGCGCAGCGTGTTGGCGACGTGGCTGCGGCTCTTGCCGACCGTCTTGGCGACGTCGTCCTGGGCGTAGGAGAAGCTGTCGATCAGCGACTGGTAGCCGGCCGCCTCTTCCAGCGGATCGAGGTCGGCGCGCTGGACGTTCTCGATGATGGCGAGCTCGAGCGCCTCGCCGTCGGTCACCTCCAGCACGACGACCGGCACCTCGTGCAGGGCGGCCCGCTGCGCGGCCCGCCAGCGGCGCTCGCCGGCGATGATCTCGTAGGCGTCGGCCGCGCCCTTCACGGCGCGCACCACGATCGGCTGGATCAGGCCGTGCGCCCGGATCGAGTCGGCGAGCTCGGCGAGCTCGGCCTCGGCGAAGGTGCGGCGCGGATTCTTCGGATTCGGGCGGATGAAGGCGATCGGCACCTTGCGGCCGGGCCGCGGCGGCTCCGGCGCCGCCGGCGCGCGGCCGCGCCCGGCGGGGGCCGTCTGCGACGGCTCGACGTCGCCGATCAGGGCGGCGAGCCCGCGTCCCAGTCGCGATCGCGGCGCGTCTTCGGCCATCGGTGTCTCCAGCGTACTCTTCATACCAAGTATACAGGCCGCGCGCTCTTCGCCGCGGCCCGGGGTTCCCCGTCCTCGGCTCGCCCCCGGGCGGGGACGGGACGGCCGGCGCCGCGCATCCTCGGCCCCCGTCCGTTCAGCCGGCGAGCCGTTCGGTGAGGCGCTTCTCGCGCTGGATCACCTCGGTGGCGAGCCGCAGATAGGCCTCGCTGCCGGCGCATTTGAGATCGTAGACCAGCACCGGCTTGCCGTAGGACGGCGCCTCCGAGACGCGGACGTTGCGCGGGATCACGGTCTCGTAGACCTTCTCGCCCATGAACTCGCGCACGTCGGCGACGACCTGGCCCGAGAGGTTGTTGCGGGCGTCGTACATGGTCAGCACGATGCCGTGGATGGTCAGCTCCGGATTGAGCGACGACTTCACCTGGTCGACCGTCTTCAGGAGCTGCGACAGGCCCTCGAGCGCGAAGAACTCGCACTGCAGCGGCACCAGGATCGCGTCGGCCGCCGTCATGGCGTTGATGGTGAGCAGGTTGAGCGACGGCGGGCAGTCGACCAGCACATAGGTGAAGGGCGGCTCGGTCGGGTCGGCGTTCAGCGCCGTGACGGCGTCGCGCAGCCGGAAGGCGCGGTCGCGCTCCTGCCCGATCTCCAGCTCGAGTCCGGCGAGGTCGAGGGTCGACGGCGCGATGGCGAGACGCGGCACCGCGGTGTCGCGGATGATGGTCCGCAGCAGCGCCTCGCCGGTCAGCACGTCGTAGGTCGACACCTCGCGGCTCTTGTGGTCGATGCCGAGCCCGGTCGAGGCGTTGCCCTGCGGGTCGAGGTCGATCACCAGCACCTCCTCGCCGGTGGCGGCGAGGGCGGTGCCGAGATTGATGGCCGTGGTGGTCTTGCCGACACCGCCCTTCTGGTTGGCGATCGCCAGCACGCGCGGACGCGGCGCGTCGTCCCCGCCCGGGAACGGGACCACCTCGCCGGAGCCTTGGTCGAACATCTCAGTGGCTTTCGGTTCGGACCGGCCGGCCGGCGGCGCGGAACGCGCGGGCACGGGGCTGGTCGGACGGACGGGTCATCGGACGCGCTCGAGGCCGCGGACGACGACGATCCGACCCTCCGGGCTGGTCTGGCTCGGAACGAGATCGGCCGTGATCTTCCAAGATTTAGATGCCTGGGTCAATTCGGCCTCTACATCTTGACCCTTGGCGAGCAGGGCTACCCCGCTCTTGGTTAAAAGAGGATAAACGTAGCCGAGCAAAACAGGAAGCGGCGCGAGGGCACGAGCCGTGATGATATCGGGGACGACGGGCCTTTTGCGGTTGAAGTCCTCGATACGCGCGGCATGGACGACCACCGGCAGGGCCAGGGCGGCGCCGACGTCGCGCAGAAAGGCGGCCTTCTTCTGGGTCGATTCGACGAGATGGATCGCGGCGCCCGGCCGGTCGGCGAGGGCGCAGGCGAGCACGAGGCCGGGAAACCCACCGCCCGAGCCGAGGTCGACGAAGGTGCGCGCTCTCTCGGGGATCAGCGGCAGGAGCTGCAGCGAGTCGGCGACGTGCCGGGTCCACAGCGTCGGGATGGTGGACGGCGCCATCAGGTTCATGACCGACTGACGCTCCAGCAGCATCGCGACGAAGCGATCGAGGCGCGCCTCTGTTTCACGTGAAACGGGGGTGAGCGTCAGCGCCGCTGCGCGGTCGGCCGGGTCGACGGCAGGGAGGGTCCGGGGTGGCTTCATGCGGCCCCCCTTTCCGGCCACCGCAGCCGCCGTCGCGCTTCGAGGCCGCCGCTCCGCGCCGGCACCTCAGGGTGATAGGGCGAAGTGCGTTCCCGGCCGGGGCCTACACCCCAACGCTGCCCCTCGTGGTGAGATGGGCGCGGCGCGAGCCTCGAACCATGAGGCCACCACAGCCGCTGTCGCCCTTCGAGGCCGACGCTCCGCGCCGGCACCTCGGCGCGACGGAGCGAAGTGCGTTCCCGATTTGGCCCCGCACCCCGACGCTGCCCGCCGGGGTGACGGAGAGTCGTCCAGCGCCGATCCATCACCCCTGCCCCGTCGCGGTCCGGGGGCGGGGGCGGCGCAGATGGGCGGCGAGCAGCATCAGGGCGGCCGGCGTGATGCCGTCGATCCGGCCGGCCTGCCCCAGCGTCGCCGGGCGCGCAGCGGACAGCTTCGCCCGGACCTCGTTGGAGAGCCCGGTCACGGCGGCGAAGTCGAGGTCCGCCGGAATCGCCAGGGCCTCGTCGCGCCGGAACGCGGCAATGTCGGCCTGCTGCCGGTCGAGGTAGACGGCGTATTTGGCGTCGATCTCGAGCTGGCCGGCGACCGCCGGCGGCAGGGCGCCGAGCTCCGGCCAGATGCGCGCGACGTCGGCGAGCCCGATGTCCGGGTAGGAGAGAAGGTCGAAGGCGGTGCGCCGCTGGCCGTCCTTGCGGAGCGAGAGCCCGTGACGCTCCGCCTCGGTCGGCGTGACCGACAGCGACCGCGCCAGAGACCGGGCGCCCTCGAGCGCCACCATCCGGGCCCGGTGCCGGGCGGCGCGCTCGGGGCCGATGCAGCCGAGGGCGATGCCTCGGTCGGTGAGGCGCTGATCGGCATTGTCGGCCCGCAGCGTCAGCCGGTACTCGGCCCGCGACGTGAACATGCGGTACGGCTCGGTGACCCCGCGGGTCACCAGGTCGTCGATCATCACGCCGAGATAGCTCTCGGCCCGGTCGAACACGATCGGCTCGCCGTCACCGCCGCCGGCCCGCATGGCCGCGGCGAGCCCGGCGACCAGGCCCTGCCCGGCCGCCTCCTCGTAGCCCGTGGTGCCGTTGATCTGGCCGGCCAGGAACAGGCCCGGCAGCCGCTTCGCCTCGAGCGACGGCGTCAGCTCGCGCGGATCGACGTGATCGTACTCGATCGCGTAGCCGGGCCGGGTGATCACGGCCTTGTCCAGCCCCGGGATGGTCGCGACCAGCGCGGCCTGGACCTCCTCGGGCAGCGAGGTGGAGATGCCGTTCGGATAGACCGTGTCGGTGTCCAGCCCCTCCGGCTCCAGGAAGATCTGGTGGCCGTCGCGCTCGCCGAAGCGGACGATCTTGTCCTCGATCGACGGGCAGTAGCGCGGCCCGCGGCTGGCGATCTGGCCGGAGTACATGGGCGAGCGATGAACGTTCGCCCGGATCACCGCGTGGGTCGCGTCGACCGTGCGGGTGATGCCGCACTCGATCTGCGGGGTGTCGATGCGGTCGGTCAGGGCCGAGAACGGCTCCGGCGGATCGTCGCCCGGCTGCATCTCCAGAGCGGCCCAGTCGATGGTACGGCCATCGAGTCGCGGCGGCGTGCCGGTCTTCAGGCGGCCGAGGACGAAGCCGGCCCGTTCGAGCGCCGCGGATAGTCCGAGCGCCGGCGCCTCGCCGACCCGGCCCGCCGGAACGGTGCGCTCGCCGACATGGATGAGACCGCGCAGGAACGTGCCGGTGGTCAGCACCACGGCGCCGGCGGCGAGCTCCCGGCCGTCGGCCAGCCGGATCCCGGCCACCCGACCGTTCCGCACGACGAGGTCGTCCGCCTCGCCCTCGATCACGGCGAGTCCGTCGGTCGCCCGGATCGCCGCCTGCATGGCGGCGGCGTAGAGCCGGCGATCGGCCTGGCAGCGCGGGCCCCGCACCGCCGGACCCTTGCGGCGGTTGAGGACGCGGAACTGGATGCCGCCCTGGTCGGCGACCCGGCCCATCAGCCCGTCCAGGGCGTCGATCTCGCGGACGAGGTGGCCCTTGCCGAGGCCACCGATGGCCGGATTGCACGACATCGCGCCGATGGTGTCGAACCGGTGGGTCACCAGCGCGGTGCGCGCGCCCATGCGCGCGGCCGCCGCGGCGGCCTCGCAGCCGGCGTGCCCGCCTCCGATCACGATGACGTCCCAGCGTGTTTCCATGGCCGCGTCGGAAGTTGGGGGCGGTGTTTCACGTGAAACACCGGGTCGGCGTGCCTGTGGCCCGGCGCCGCGCCCGGCCATCTATCATTTGCCGATGCAGAAATCACGAAAGATGACGTCGAGCACGTCCTCGACGTCGACCCGACCGACCAGCCGACCCAGTGCCCGCCCGGTGAGCCGCAGCTCCTCGGCGACCAGCTCGTCGCGTCCCGCAGGCTCTGCCAGGGCCCGGTCGAGGGCCGCCACGGTCTCCTCCAGGGCCGCGCGATGGCGGGCCCGGGTGACGAGAGCCGGCTCCCCGGCCCCGACCACCGCTTCCGCCGCCGCCTGCAGCGCCGCCACCAGCTCGCGAAGGCCCTCGCCGGTTACGGCCGAGGTCCAGAACTGTCGGCCGGCGACATCGGGCGCAGCGGCCTCGCGAACGCCCGACAGGTCGATCTTCGTCGCGACCGTCCAGGCCCGTCCGAGAATATCGGTGGGCGGGAATTCCGACTGGGCGGTGGCGTCGCGGACCCACAGCACCAGATCGGCGGCTGCCGCGCGCTCGCGCGCTCGCCGCACCCCCTCCTGCTCGACCGGATCGTCGGTATCGCGCAGCCCCGCGGTGTCGAGCAGGGTCACCGGATGGCCGCCGAGGTCGAGATGGACTTCGACCACGTCGCGGGTGGTGCCCGGCACCGGCGAGACGATCGCCGCCTCGCGGCGGACGATGCGGTTCAGCAGGCTCGACTTCCCCGCATTGGGCGGGCCGGCGATGGCGACCACCAGCCCGTCGCGCAGCCGCTCGCCCCGCCTCCCGTCGGCCAGCGCCTGGACGATCTCGTCGCGCAGCATCCGCACCTGCGCCAGCGCCGGCCCGAGCAGCTCGGCCGGCACGTCCGCCTCGTCGGAAAAGTCGATGCCGGCCTCGACCAGGGCCTGCGCCTCTATCAGCCTGCGGCGCCACCCCTCGACGCGGTCGCCGAGAAAGCCCCTGAGATGACTGAGCGCCTGGCGCCGCTGCGCCCCGGTATCGGCGGCGATCAGGTCGGCCAGCCCCTCGACCCGGGTGAGGTCGAGCTTGCCGTTGCGGAACGCCCGGCGGGTGAACTCGCCCGGCTCGGCCGGCCGGCAGCCCGGCACCGTCCCGAGCGCCGCCAGCACTCCCGCGATCACGGCGCGCCCGCCATGGACCTGCAGCTCGGCCGTGTCGTCACCGGTCTCACTCGCCGGGCCCGGAAACCACAGCACCACGGCCTGGTCGATCGCCTCGCCGCTCCCCGGCGTCCGCAGCGTGGCGAGCGTCGCGTGTCGCGGCTTCGGCACCGACCCGGTCAGCGCCGCGACGGCCGCGCCGGCCTGCGGCCCCGCCACCCGGATCACGGCGATCGCCGCCGGCGGCCGACCCGAGGAGAGGGCGAAGATGGTGTCACCGAGCCGCATCCCCGTCACCGCTGTCCCGTCGCACGACGCTGCGCCGCTCGCCCATGGTGCACGACCGCAGCCTGCGTGCCCGGCCGTCAAGACCTCCCCCGGGGTCAGGCGCGGGCCCGACCCACCCATCCGTTCGTCTCTTCGCGAGAAGACCGTCTACGGCCCCGCCAGATCGCGGGGTCGACCTGCCCATGACGGAGGGGACAGAGAATAGCGAAGGCCGGCGTCGCGTGTCACGCCGCCCGCACGGTCGCCAGAAACTTCTCGACCTCGGTTTCGAGGATCCGGCTCTGGCCCACGAGCCCCTGCGCAAGGGTCAAAACCGTTCCGGAGGCCACACCGGTCTCGCTCGCACCCTTGCTCACCTCTCGCGCCGCCGCCGCCAGATCGGCCGTGCTTCTCGCGGTCTGCCGAACACTCTCGCCGATCTCGCCCGTCGCCGCCCCCTGGGCCGCGACCGCGGCCGCGATCTCCCCGGCGATCCCGGACATCTGGTCGATGGTCACCCCGACCTCCTCGATGGCCGCGGCAGACCCCCGGGTGGCCGACTGCATCGCGGCGATCTCGGCGGCGATCTTGCCCGTTGCCGTCGCCGTCTGCCCGGCCAGCGCCTTCACCTCGCCCGCCACGACCGCGAAGCCGCGCCCCGCCGCGCCCGCACGCGCTGCCTCGATCGTGGCGTTGAGCGCGAGAAGATTCGTCTGCCCGGCGACCCCGGCGATCACCTCGACCACGTCGCCGATCCGCCCCGCCGCGTCGGTCAGAGCCGCCACACGTCCATTGGTCTCCGTCGACTGTCGGACGGCATCGTTCGCGACGGCCGTGGACGCTTCGACCTTCCGGACGATCGCCTCCATCGCTTCCGAGAATCCCCTCGTATGCGACACCACCGACTCTGCCCCGACAGAGGCGTCCGACGCCGCACTCGCGACGTCGGCAGCGAGCCGGCCGGTCGTCGATGCCGTCCGGGCGAGACGCTCCGCTGCCGACTCGAGATCGGCCGAGGCCGCCGAAACCGCATCGACGATGTCACCCACCATCTCCTCGAACCGGTCGGCCAGACGCCGGAGCGCGGCCCTCCGCTCGGCCTCCGCCTCCTCGCCCCGCAACCGCTCGGCTTCGATCATCGTCCTCTTGAACACCACCATGGCCTGCGCCATGGCGCCGAACTCCGTCTCGGGACCGACAGCCGGCACCTCCGTGTCCAGGTGGCCCTCGGACAGCCGCGCCATGGCTTCGGCAAGACGCGTCGTCGGCCCGGTGATGCTCCGGCTGATCACCCGCGCGCTGAGCGGGGCGAAGACCGCGAGGGCGACCGCGCTCCACAGCACCACCTGGTTGCTCCCGCGCGCGAACGCCGCCGCACGCGCCGTCGCCGCCGCGGCGGTCGCCGTCTCGCCCGCCACGAGCGCCGCCGCCCCCTCGACCACGCTCCGCAGCGCCGCGTCGGCGGCCGAGCGCAGCTCCTCAAGCGCGACGAAGCCGGCTCGCACCGCCTCGAAGTCGGCGAGATATCGCCCGTTCTTTTCCAGGAGCGGCCCCTTCACGGCGTCGAACAGCGGTGCCGATCGCAGCTTCTGCTCGAGCTCGCCCCCGGTCGCCGCCACGGCCGCGGCCACCTCCGGATCCCGCCCCATCAGGAAATCCCGCTCGTGACGACGCATGGTCGCGAGCTTGACCTTGGTCTCCAGCAGCACGTCGTAGGTCGCCCCGATGCTGCCCGCCAGGCGGTCGTCCAGCACCTGCTCGACATCCTGCGCGGCCGACCGCAGGCTTCCCTGCAACCCGGCGGTCTCGTCCAGACCGATCTGCCCGACGATGCCGCGGAGCGCCGCGATCCGGTTCTGATACGCCGCGAACGCGCCCCTGAACTCGGACACGCGTTCCGCGCCCCCCGTCCGAGCCTCCACCGCCGAAGCCTGGGCGATACTCGCCTCCACGGCCTGCATCGCCGCATCCAATGCCCGCCCCGCCGCTTCCGTGCGCCCGGTCACGTAGGCAAGCTGCGCCGTGGACAGCCGCACCACCGCGAGCTCCACCGCCGTCGCCGACCGGGTGATGTCCTGCGCCCGACTCTCTGCCGTTCTCGCCGCGTCGTTCTCCGACCACGACCACACGACGACCGCGATCAACCCACAGACCGCGACCGCTGCAAGTGCACCTTGAAGTGCGAGTAGATTGCGTACTGATGTTCGTTCGAGCAATGTCATCATCATGATATATTCCTGTTATATTCCTCTTAACGCGGCCGATGCCGCGGTTCTACGTTCACCGTCTTAATAACTTGTTTCCACCATACTGATGATCCGCTCGATCATCGACCTTTTTACTACTATGCCAGCATTCGCTTTATTTCCATAGATCTTTCGATTACGTAATATTGATTTGTCGATGAGCCATGCCGCTTGCCCGTTCTGAATCCCACCCCTTCCCGGTTCAGGGCGGTGCCGCCTGCGTTCGGTGCGGTCCACCCCGGCCGAAGCGCCTCGAAACGACCATGCGACGCCGTCCGCGACGGATGCCCCCCGGGCCGTCGTCTCACCGCCTCCGGCTCCGCCCGAGCATCCCGGCCTGATCGTGATAGTCGGTGCTGGACCCGGCTGGTGTCGTGCGTCGCTCGCCCCATCCGGGTCCGCGACGGCGGCACCCCTCGCCGGCTCGCTGGTTCTCCCCCAGAATGCGGAAAACCCCCGGGAGCCCCGATGGACACCACCGCCGGAGAAATGCGCGAGAACCGTCTCGCCCGCGAGACCAGCCCCTACCTGCTGCAGCACCGCTACAATCCGGTCGACTGGTGGCCGTGGGGCCCGGAGGCGCTCGCCGAGGCGCGGCGCACCGGCAAGCCGGTCCTGCTGTCGGTCGGCTACGCGGCCTGCCACTGGTGCCACGTGATGGCGCACGAGAGCTTCGAGGACCCGGCGATCGCGGCGCTGATGAACGAGCTGTTCGTGAGCATCAAGGTCGACCGCGAGGAACGGCCCGACATCGACCAGATCTACATGGGGGCCCTGCACCATCTCGGCGAGCACGGCGGCTGGCCGCTGACCATGTTCCTCACCGCCGAGGGCGAGCCGGTCTGGGGCGGCACCTATTTCCCGCCGAGCTCGCGCTACGGCCGGCCCGGATTCCCCGACGTGCTGCGCGAGGTCGCCCGGCTGTTCCGGGAGGAGCCGGACCGCATCGACCACAATCGCAAGGCCCTGATGGGCCGGCTCGCCGCCCGGGCCCGGGCCGAGGGGGCCGTGGCGATCGGCCTCGCCGAGCTCGACGGGGTGGCCCGCCAGGTCGCCGGCCTGATCGACATCGGCCAGGGCGGGCTTCGCGGCGCCCCGAAATTCCCGCAGCCGGCATTGCTGGAGCTGCTGTGGCGGGCCGGCCAGCGGGCCGACGCCGCGGCCGATGCATCGCAGCGCACCAATGTGTGTTTCGATCTGGTGAATCTTTCGCTGGAGCGGATGTGCGAAGGCGGCATCTACGATCACCTCGGCGGCGGCTTCGCCCGCTATTCGGTCGACGACGGCTGGCTGGTGCCGCATTTCGAGAAGATGCTCTACGACAACGCCCAGCTCCTCGAGCTTTTGGCGCTCGCCCATGCCCACACCGGCCACGACCTGTTCCGCCGGCGCGCCGCCGAGACGGTCGGCTGGCTCACCCGCGAGATGCTGACGCCCGAGGGCGCCTTCGCGGCCTCGCTCGACGCCGACTCCGAGGGCGAGGAGGGCCGGTTCTACGTCTGGAGCCCGGACGAGATCGCCGACGCCCTCGGACCGGACGACGCCGACCTGTTCACCCGCGTCTACGACGTGACCCCCGGCGGGAACTTCGAGGGCCACTCGATCCTCAACCGGCTGGCGGCGCTCGACGAGCACGCCCGGGCCCGGACCGGACGCGACTTCGCGCTGCGGCCGCTCGACACGACTCTCGAGGCGCGCCTTGCTGCACTGCGTCAACGTCTCCTAAAATCGCGTGAACGTCGCGTAAGGCCCGGTCTCGACGACAAGATTCTCGCGGACTGGAACGGACTCACGATCGCGGCCCTGGCCAATGCGGGTGCCCTGCTCGGCGAGCCGGACTGGATCGCGCTCGCCCGCGGCGCCTTCGCGTTCATTGCCGGGACGATGACGCGCGGCGACCGCCTCGGCCATTCGTGGCGCGACGGCCGCCTGCTGGTCCCCGGCCTCGCCTCGGACTTCGCCGCCATGACGCGCGCCGCCCTCGCCCTCGCCGAGGCGACCGGCGAGACCGGCTTCGTCGATCAGGCCGTCTCCTGGCAGGCCGCCCTGGAGCGGCACCACGCCGACCCGGAGACCGGCGCCTACTTCCTCACCGCCGACGACGCCGAGGGCCTGGTGGTCCGCCCCGCCTCCACCCAGGACGACGCGGTGCCGAACCACAACGGGCTGATCGCCCAGAATCTCGTCCGACTCGCCGTGCTGGCCGGCGACGACGCCTACCGGGCGCGGGCCGACCGGATGTTCGACGGACTGCTGCCGCTCGCCGCCGCCAATGTGTTCGGCCATATCGGCCTGCTGAACGCGCTCGACCTGCGTCTTCGCGCAGCAGAGATCGTCGTGGTGGGAGACAGGGTGCACAATGCTGCACTCATTGGTGCAGCGCAGCATGTCCCGTTCACCGAGCGCATCCTGCTCCAGGCCGGCGACGGCGCCCGTCTCGGCCCAAATCATCCAGCGGGTGAGAAAATCGCCGCGGTCGCCGGCGCCGCCGCTTTCGTGTGCTTCGACGGCCGCTGCTCGCTTCCTGTGCTGACGCCCGAGGCGCTGCGCGAGGTCCTGGCCACGGCCCGCGTCTCCGCCTGACCGTCTCGGCTGTCACCCGGCTCCGGCGTCGACCCGTGTCCGCGCCGGCTTCAGGTCGCGCCGCAGCACGACCAGCCCCGGCCGCGCCGGGGCGCGGCGCCGGTCGGCCGCGAAGCCCGCCTTGTCGTAGAGCTCGCGCGCCACCGCCATGTCGCCGCCGAGCTCCAGCACCATGCTGCGATAGCCGGCCCCGGCCGCGGTCTCGATCAGCCCCGCGAGCAGCGCCTCGGCGATCCGCAGGCCGCGGAACGCCGGCCGTACGAACATGCGCTTCAGCTCGCACACCCCGCCGCGCCGCCGCCGATAGGCCGCCACCCCGACCGGGTCCGGCCCGGCATGGGCTATCAGCACGCAACCGTGCGGCGGTGCGTAGCGGCCGGGCAGCCGCGCCACCTCGCGGTCGACGTCCTCGTCGCCCAGCCCGCCGCCCGCCCAGGCGACGTAGTCGCGGAACAGACGCTCGACGAGCGCTCGGTCCTGCGGCCAGCGCGCCTCACCGACTGCCAGCCGCTGCGGGACCTCGCGCATCGCCTCACGTGTTCATGGACTCGAAGAACTCGGAGTTGCTCTTGGTGTTGCGCAGCTTGTCGAGCAGGAAGTCGATCGCGTCCATGGTCCCCATCGGATTGAGGATGCGGCGCAGGACGTAGATCTTCTTGAGCGTCTGATTATCGGTCAGCAGCTCTTCCTTGCGGGTGCCCGAGCGGGTGATGTCGATCGCCGGGAAGGTGCGCTTGTCGGCCACCTTGCGGTCGAGGATGATCTCCGAGTTGCCGGTGCCCTTGAACTCTTCGAAGATGACCTCGTCCATGCGGCTGCCGGTCTCGATCAGCGCGGTCGCGATGATGGTCAGCGAGCCGCCCTCCTCGATGTTGCGGGCCGCGCCGAAGAAGCGCTTCGGCCGCTGCAGCGCGTTGGCGTCGACGCCGCCGGTCAGCACCTTGCCGGAGGACGGCACGACGGTGTTGTAGGCGCGGCCGAGACGGGTGATCGAGTCGAGCAGAATCACCACGTCGCGCTGGTGCTCGACGAGCCGCTTGGCCTTCTCGATCACCATCTCGGCGACCTGGACGTGACGCGAGGCCGGCTCGTCGAAGGTCGAGGAGATCACCTCGCCCTTCACCGAGCGCTGCATGTCGGTCACCTCTTCCGGGCGCTCGTCGATCAGCAGCACGATCAGATAGCACTCGGGATGGTTCGCCGTGATGGCGTGCGCGATGTTCTGCAGCAGCACCGTCTTGCCGGTGCGCGGCGGCGACACGATCAGGGCCCGCTGGCCCTTGCCGATCGGCGCGACGATGTCGATGACGCGGGCCGAGAGATCCTTCCGGGTCGGATCCTCGACCTCCATCTTCAGACGCTCTTCCGGATAGAGCGGCGTCAGATTGTCGAAGTTGATCTTGTGCCGCGCCTTTTCCGGATCCTCGAAGTTGATCGTGTTGACCTTGAGGAGCGCGAAGTAGCGCTCGCCCTCCTTCGGGCTCCTGATCTGGCCTTCGATGGTGTCGCCGGTGCGCAGCCCGAAGCGGCGGATCTGCGAGGGAGAGACGTAGATGTCGTCCGGGCCCGGCAGATAATTGGCCTCCGGAGACCGCAGGAAGCCGAAGCCGTCCTGCAGCACCTCGACGACGCCTTCACCAATGATCTCGACGTCCTTCTGCGCGAGCTGCTTGAGGATGGCGAACATCAGCTCTTGCTTGCGCATGGTCGAGGCGTTCTCCACCTCGTGCTCGTCGGCGAACGCCAGCAATTCAGTCGGAGTCTTCGACTTGAGATCCTGAAGCTTCATTTCCCGCATGCGGGTTGTCCTGTGTGTCGACGGGTCAATTCCGATCGACGCTGGAAGGGAGGTTCGCAGGTCTTTGGGCAAACGGGCTTAGGCCTCTGGGCCCCGATGCTGCGCTTCGGCCCTGTGGGGGGACCTTGTTCGAATGCATCTGCCTGCGTTCGGGGAGATGACGGCCAACATAGGTAAACTGGGCGTAGCACGCAAGAGCGTTGCCTGGTGAAACGACGGGCAGCCTGCCGCTCAGAACGGCTTCACGATCACCAGCACCACGGTCCCGATCGTGGAAACGATGCCCACGATGTTGAGAACCATGTAGAATCCGCGCCGCCCGCGCGCCTTTTCCAGGCCGCCCGGACGGGCCAGACGGCGAGTCTCGGCCGATACGCTACCATGCACGGCCGACAGGATGACGACGAGCGCCAGCTTGCCGTGAAACCAGCCGCTCGCCAGCCAGCCGCCCTCCCAGACGAGCCAGCCGCCGAACCCCCAGGTGAGCACCATGGCGGGGTTGACCAGGTGGCGGATGACCCTGTGCTCGATGCGCCCGAGCACCTCGGCCGCCGGCCCGGGGCCGAGCCGCACATGCATGGCGAACAGCGGCGGCAGCGCCAGCATGCCGGCCACCCAGGCGCCGACCGTGACCAGATGGGCCGACTTCATCCACAGATAGGCGTCGACCGGGACGAGAAGCACGAGGCCCACCGCCGCCGCGACCGGCAGGACGAGCCCGATCACGGCCCGTACGATCCGCCGGCCCGGCGAGGCGAGCTCGCCCCGATGCGGGCCGGCCTCCGCCATCAGCGCCCGCGCACCCGCGCCAGCATGCGCTCGACGTTCTCGACCGGCGCCTCCGGCGTGATCCCGTGGCCGAGATTGAAGATGAACGGGCCGTCGCGGAACGCCTCCATGACGGCATCCACGCCTCGATCGAGCGCATCTCCGCCCGCGACCAGCAGCAGCGGATCGAGGTTGCCCTGCACCGGCACCCGGCTCTGGATGCGCTCGCGCGCGAAGGTCAGATCCATGGTCCAGTCGAGCCCGACGGCGTCGACCGGCACGCGGTCGACGAAGCGCTCGAGCTGGGTGCCGGCGCCGCGCGGAAACGCGATGATCTTCGCCCCCGGCACCGCCGCCCGCACGCCGTCGACGATCCGCCTCGCCGGGTCGATCACCCAGCGGTCGAACTCGGCCGGCGGCAGAATGCCGCCCCAGGTGTCGAACAGCTGCACGGCGTCCACGCCGCACCGGAACTGCTCGACCAGATAGGTGATCGAGGCCTCGACCAGCGCGTCGATCAGCCGCTGCATGGTGGCGGGATCCCGATACGCCAGCAGGCGGGCCGGGGCCTGGTCGGGCGTGCCCTCGCCGGCGACCATGTAGGTCGCGACCGTCCAGGGCGCGCCGCAGAAGCCCAGGAACGTCGTCTCGGCCGGCAGCCCGGCCCGGATCAGGCGCACCGCCTCGAACACGGCGGCGAGCTTCTGCTTGTCGAAGGCGCCGGCATAGCGCCCGACATTCTCGCCCGTCACCACCGGCTCGAGCCGCGGTCCCTCGCCCGCCGTGAAGCTCACCGTCTGCCCGAGCGCGTGCGGGACCACCAGGATGTCGGAGAACAGGATCGCCGCGTCGAAGCCGAACCTTCGGATGGGCTGGAACGTTACCTCGGCGGCGAGCGCCGGATTGTAGCAGAGATCGAGGAAGCTCCCCGCCTGCTCGCGGGTCGCGCGGTACTCGGGCAGGTAGCGTCCGGCCTGACGCATCATCCAGACCGGCGGGATCGCCTGCCGCTTGCCGGACAGAACCTCGAGGAGGGGACGGGTCGGTTTGGAAGGCGTGTCGGATCTGGTCATCTGCTCATTCAAAAGATTAAGAGAATCTTCATTGTTGAGTCTATTGGGGGCGGGAAAAGACTCACGAGTCGGCTGTCCACACGGGATCCACCCTCGTCCACACCGTCATCCACCGTTCGGGGCCCGGAGGCAAGCGCGCGACCGCCGCCCGGGAGTCCTTGTCGCAGAGTGGCTTGGCCGTGGCCGGACCGTCCCCGGGTGATACCATTGCCGCTCTCCACATTGAAGGCGTATAAACCCGGGACTCGTTCTCCCGTCTTGTGAATATGTGATCGGAGCCGGGCCGGGACGCGCCGCTCGTCCCCCCGGAGGGGCGGCGGGTGCCGTGTTCTCCCCAGCCGTCCACAGTCGTCCCGAGCGCCGTCCCTGGAGCGTGATGACCAAGCCGACCAGCTTCTTCCATCTCCACCTCGTCTCGGATTCGACCGGCGAGACCCTGATCACCGTCGCGCGCGCCGCGACGGCACAGTACACCCAGGTGTCCGCGGTCGAGCACGTCTATCCGGCGGTGCGCACCAACAAGCAGCTCGACCACGTGCTCGCCGAGATCGAGCAGGAGCCCGGCGTCGTTCTCTACACGCTGCTCGACACCGCCCTCATCGACCGGCTGGAGGTGACCTGCCGGGATTACGGTCTGCCCTGCCTGTCGATCCTCGGCCCGGTGCTGCGCCTGTTCGAATCCCATCTCGGCGCCGAGGCGACCCCGCGGATCGGCGCCCAGCACGCCCTCGACGCCGAGTACTTCAAGCGCATCGACGCCCTGAACTACACCATGATGCACGACGACGGGCAGCTCGCCGACGATCTGGAGCGGGCCGAGGTGGTGCTGGTCGGGGTGTCGCGGACCTCCAAGACCCCGACATCGATCTATCTCGCCAACCGCGGGGTGAAGACCGCCAACGTGCCGCTGGTGCCGGGCGTGCCGCTGCCGGCGTCGCTGGAGCGCCTGAAGAAGCCGCTGGTGGTCGGCCTGTTCGCCAGCCCGGAGCGGATCGTCGCGATCCGCCAGAACCGCCTGCTCGGGCTCAAGGCCCACCAGGAGGACGACCAGTACATCGACCGCGATGCCGTCTCCGAGGAGATCACCTATTCGCGCCGCCTGTGCGCCCGCAACGGCTGGCCCCTGATCGACGTGACGCGCCGCTCGATCGAGGAGACCGCCGCCGCCGTGATGGCGCTGCTCGCCGAGCGCCGCCGCCAGCCCGGCCTGGAGTGACGCCCGTTCGGATGTATAAGGGTCGTCGATCCGGCGGCTGCGCCCGCGACGCGACCCCGGATCCCAGCGACACCTGCCGCGCCTGTGGTTCACGTCCGGGTCCGGCGCTCACGCCGCCCGGAGTGGCCGGGCTCGCCGACCGGATGCTGTGATGCTGTGGCTCGCCCCGACCCCGCTGGTGATCGCTTCGAAGAGCGCGGTCCGTCGCGCCATCCTGGCCGATGCCGGGTTTCCGCTCGAGGTGACCGAGGCCGACATCGACGAACGCGCGGTCGAGACCCGCGGCGGCCCGGTGGCGCCCGACCAGGCGGCGCTCCTTCTGGCACGCGAGAAGGCGCGGGTCGCGGCCGCCCGCTTCGCCGGCCACTACGTCGTCGGGGCCGATCAGACGCTGGCGCTCGGCGAACGACGATTCAACAAGCCTGCGACGCGCGCTGCCGCCCGCGACCAGCTCCGCGCCCTGAGCGGACAGACCCATGCGCTGCACTCGGCCGTCGCCGTCGCCAAGGACGGCCGGGTCATCTTCGGCCATGTCGAGACGGCGCGTCTCACCATGCGCCGGCTCACCGACCGCTTCCTCGACGCCTATCTGGACGCGGCCGGCGAGGCGGTGACGAGCAGCGTCGGCGCCTACCAGCTCGAGCGTCTGGGGATCCACCTGTTCGAACGGATCGACGGCGACCACTTCACCATCCTGGGACTGCCGCTGTTCCCGCTGCTCGCCTTCCTGCGCCGCGAAGGATGCCTGGCGGGGTGATCGCGATGACCTCCGAACCGAATCCCTCCGACCCGACATCCCCCGAACCCGTCGCCTCCGACCTGCGCGTCATCGGCCTCACCGGGTCGGTCGGCATGGGCAAGTCGGTGACGGCGCGGCTGTTCGCCGAGGCCGGCGTGCCGGTGCACGATGCCGACGCCGCCGTGCACCGGCTCTACGAGGGCGAGGCGGTGGCGCCGGTCGAGGCGGCGTTTCCGGGCGTCACGGTGGACGGGCGGATCGACCGCGGCCGGCTGGCGCCGCGCGTCATCGACGATCCGGAGGCGCTGCGGCGGCTGGAGGCGATCGTCCACCCCCTGGTCCGGCGCGAGGAGGAGGCGTTCCTCGCCAGGGCGCGTGCCGACGGGGCGAGGGTCGCCGTGCTCGACATCCCGCTCCTGTTCGAGACCGGGGGGGATGCGCGCGTCGACTTCGTCGTCGTCGTCTCGGCCCCGGCCGACATCCAGCGCGCCCGGGTGCTGCGGCGGCCCGGCATGACCGAGGCGAAGCTCGCGGCGCTCCTCGCCAAGCAGCTGCCGGATTCGGAGAAGCGCAAGCGCGCCGATTTTATCGTGGACAGCTCCGGCGGCTTCGATTTCGCCCGCTCCCAGGTCCGTGCCATTCTCCGGGCCGTCGCGAATCGCGAGCCGCGCCGCCGGGCGGGCTCGGGCGAGGTGCACTGACCCGGACACCGACCACCGGGACGACGCAGCGGGCGATGCGGAGCCGATGACCACGCGCGAGATCGTGTTCGACACCGAGACCACCGGCCTCGACCCCTACAAGGGCGACCGGCTGGTCGAGATCGGCTGCATCGAGCTCCTCAACCGCGTCCCGTCCGGCCAGACCTTCCACAAGTATCTCAACCCGCAGCGCGACATGCCGGCCGAGGCGTTCGCGGTCCACGGCCTGTCGGCCGAGTTCCTGGCCGACAAGCCGCTGTTCGCCGACGTCGTGGAGGAGTTCGTCGCGTTCCTGGGCGACGCGCCGCTGATCGCCCACAATGCGAGCTTCGATCTCGGCTTCATCAATGCCGAGCTGGAGCGTTGCGGGCTCGCGCCCATTCCGCGCACCCGGCTGGTCGACACGCTGCAGCTCGCGCGGCGCAAGTATCCGGGCGCCTCGAACCGGCTCGACGACCTCTGCGCGCGCTATCGCATCGACACGTCGCGCCGGGTCAAGCACGGCGCCCTGCTCGATGCCGAGCTGCTGGCCGAGGTCTATCTCGAGCTGATCGAGGCCCGGCAGGTCTCGCTCGACCTGGTCAGCGTCGAGACCGTGTCGATCGAGGTCAGCGAGACGGTTCGCCTCGTGCGCGCCCGCCCGGCCCCGCTGCCGCCGCGCCTCGACGCCGCCGACATTGCCGCCCACCGGGCCTTCGTCGGCACGCTCGGCGACCAGGCGATCTGGAAGGACTACCTACCCGCCCCCGAGCCGGCCGCGGAGGAGACACGGGCGGCGGGGTGACGGCGCCGGCCGGCCCTCGCACACGAGCCTGCGTCGTTCTTGCTCATTCCCGCGCAAGCGGGACTCCGGAGCCCCATGTCGACCCGCTCCCTGGGCCCTCGCCTTCGCGAGGGGCCAGCGGATCGCGGGACGCCGATCAAAAAAGCCCGGCACGTGGCCGGGCTTTCGACGTCCGCTCCGTCCTCTGGCCGGATCAGGCCTGGACGCCGGGCTGCTGCGCCTGGAGGTTCGCCATGCGCTGCTGGAACAGGCCGACGAAGTCGATCGGGTCGAGCAGCAGGGGCGGGAAGCCGCCGTGGATCACGGCATTGGCGACGATCTCGCGGGCGAACGGGAACAGCAGCCGCGGGCACTCGATCATCAGGAGCGGCGGCAGGTTGTCCTGCGGGATGTTCTGCAGCCGGAACACGCCGGCATAGACCAGCTCGAAGCCGAACAGCGTGTTGCCGCCGATCTCCGCCTTGCCGTCGAGCTTCAGCTCGACCTCGTAGTCGGTGTTCGACAGGCCGTTGGTGTTGACGTTGATCTGGACGCTGATCTGCGGCTGCTGGCCCTGCTGCATCAGGCTGCGCGGGGCGTTCGGGTTCTCGAACGAGAAGTCCTTGACGTACTGCGCGAGAACGTTGAGCGACGGCCCCGTGGGCTGCGCCTGGGCGGCGGCCGCGTCGCCCCCGTTGCTGGTCGTGGCCATGAAGTCTCCTAGCCGCGAGACGATGCCCGCGCGAACTGAAGCGAAATCCGCCGCCGCCGGCGGGTGCCGGCGCGTGGCGCGTGGCTAACACAGGCGGCCGGACCCGACAAGCCGGCGGGCACCGGGCGCCAGGCCCCCACCGGCGGGCCGCTCAGCCGGTCCGGTCGCGGCGCCTGCGGCGGCGCGGCGGCGGGTCGGGCACGTCCTCCCACTCGTCCGGGGCGAGGTCGACCACCGGCCCGGCCCCGGGATGCCGCCGGCGCGTGAAGGCCGGCCCCGGTGCACCGGCCGGCGCCGCCGTGCCGAGCAGGGCGTCGAGGCGGCTGCGCACCGCCGGCATGAGCACCAGGCCGGCGGCGATGCCGGTCAGGAATCCCGGAATCGCCAGCAGCACGGCGGCGAGCGCCGGCACGGCCGGCAGCGACCGCTCGCTGCCATGCGCGGCAAATCGCCCCGACAGGAGGTCGCGGACATCCTGCAGCCACCGTGGTCCGTTTCGATAGAGAATCAGCACTCCGGCCCCCGAGCCGGCGATCAGCAGCACGGCCGCGCCCGACAGGCCGATCAGGGCCGAAACCACGAGAAAGGCGAGCAGTTCGGCGAGAGGGAGGAGCATCAGGCCGCCCATGAGCCACTTGCCGATTTTCATTGATCTTGCACCCGGAAGCAGTCACAAATGCCGAGGTATGCCCGTGGGTCGTACGATATGCTGCGGTGCGCGCCGGCCGGCTTCCGGCCCTCCCGTTCGGCCGTCACGGGCCACGGGTGCCGCCACCGGGCGGGTGCCTCCGATCCGGCGATTCCAACCCGGAGCTTCCGATCCGGAGAAGACAACCACTGGACCGACGACGCGAGCGTACCTAGATCATGGCAACCTGCTGATCATGGCGACGAGGGCGGCGGAACCCGCTTGTTCGACCCCGTGTTAGCCCAAAGCCGCCCGTCCTGCCCCATGCAACGCCTGCGAGAGCGTGCGAGACGTGTTTGACATCTATACCATCATTTTTCTCGCGCTCGCCGTGTTCATCTTCCTGCGGCTGCGCAGCGTATTGGGCCAGCGCACCGGGCGCGAGCGCCCGCCCTACGACCCGTTCTCCACGCGTGACGGCGTGCGCGGAAGCGCCAATGCCAACGACAAGGTGGTGACCCTGCCGCCGCGCGGCGACGCTGCGCCGGCGCCGCGGCCGATCGACACGACCGAGGCGCCGGTCGTCGCCTCGGTGTCGCCCGACCGGCTGAAGGGCATCGCCGCCCCCGGCTCGCCGGTCGCGCTCGGCCTTGAGGCGATCGCCACGGCCGACTCCAGCTTCGACCCGCAGCACTTCCTGGCCGGCGCCCGCGCCGCCTACGAGATGATCGTCACGGCGTTCGCCGAAGGCGACCGCCGCTCGCTGCGCAACCTGCTGTCGAAGGAGGTGTTCGACGGCTTCGAGGCGGCCATCAAGGATCGCGAGAGCCGCGGCGAGACCGCCGAGACCCGCTTCGTGTCGATCGACACGGCCGAGATCTCGTCGGCCGAGCTGCGCGGCCGGATCGCCCAGGTGACGCTGCGCTTCGTCTCCCAGCTCATCTCGGTGACGCGCGACCGCAGCGGCGCCGTGGTCGACGGCTCCGACGAGAAGGTCACCGAGGTCACCGACGTCTGGACCTTCGCGCGCGATGTCTCGTCCCGCGATCCCAACTGGAAGCTGGTCGCCACCGAGGCCGGCCACTAGCCCGGCCGGCGGCGAGCCCATGCACGCCGTCCGGCCGCGTCGACTGCGACTGGTCCTCGCCTGTGCGATCGGCCTGTCGGCCGCCGGACTGGCGAGCGTCTCCTCGCCCGCCGAGGCGGCCCGACGCGGCGACGACCCGCCGCTGCCGCGGCACCGTCCGGCGCTCGCCACCGAGACCCCGCTCGTCGTCGAGGATGCCCAGCTCGAGCCGGTCGACTTCGCCGATCTCGACGGCTGGGCCGACGACGACCACGCCGCCGCCTTCGCCGCCTTCCGCACCAGCTGCCGTCCGCTGGTCCGCGGCGACCCGAAAGCCGATCCGCGGCCGATGCGCCGTGCCCTCGTCGCGCCGTGCCGGCGCGCGCTGGCGCTGCGCGGCCAGCACGGGCCCGCGGCGGCGCGGCACTTCTTCGAGCACAACTTCCGGCCGCTGCGCATCAGCCGGATCGCCGAGCCGGCCGGCTTCCTCACCGGCTATTACGAGCCGATCGTCGACGGCTCGCGCTTTCCCACCCAGGTCTTCAAGGTGCCGATGTATCGCCGGCCGCCCGACCTGGTGGCGCCCGGTGCCAAGCCCGGCCAGCCCTTCCCCAATCGCGGCCAGGCGCTGCGGCTGCTCGCCGACGGCTCGACCGTGCCGTATCACGACCGCGCCGAGATCGAGGATGGCGCCCTCGACGGCCGCCGGCTCGAGATCTGCTGGCTGAAGGATCCGGCCGACCTCCTCACCATCCAGATCCAGGGCTCGGCCCGCGTCCGGCTGGAGGACGGCACGCTGCTGCGGGTCAACTACGACGGCCACAACGGCTTCTCCTACACGCCGGTCGGCCGGGTGCTGATCGAGCGCGGCCACATTCCGCGCGAGGAGATGTCGATGGCGCGCATCCGCGACTGGATGCGCGAGAACCCGGTCGAGGCGAACGAGGTGCGCCGGCAGAACCGTTCCTTCGTGTTCTTCCGCATCACCGGGCTCGACGTCGACGACGAGCCGGTCGGCGCCCAGGGCGTGACGCTGGCGGCCGGCCGCTCGATCGCGGTCGACCGGGTGCTGCACGTCTACGGCACGCCGTTCTTCATCGCGGCCGAGCTGCCGATCACCGGCCTGCGCACGACCGATGCGTTCCGCCGCACGATGATCGCCCAGGACACCGGCTCGGCGATCGTCGGGCCGGCGCGCGCCGATCTCTATTTCGGCGCCGGCGACGAGGCCGGGCGGGTCGCCGGCCGCATCCGCCAGGCCGGCCGCTTCACCCTCCTGGTGCCGCGCGAGATCGATCCGGTCGCGGTCGGTGCGACCATGCCGCTGCCGCTGCTGCGGCCGCCGCCGCTGCCGCCCGAGAAGCCGGCCGTGAAGCGGCGCCCGGCCCGTGGCGAGCCGCGCGGCCCGCGACGCCCGCACGGACGATGAGGAGCCGCAGGCTGCACCATGGTCCGCAAGCTCAGCGACGAGGAGCACCGGCTGTGGGCCGGCGTGGTCCGCTCGGTGCGACCGCTGCATCCGGCCCGCGCCAGCGTCACGCCACTGCCGGCCGATACCGGGGCGCCGGCGACGCCCGAGGCCCGGCAGCCGCCGCGGGCCAAGCCGCGGCGCGCCGCCCCGGTCGTGCCCGAGCCGCCGAAGCCGCAGGCGCCGCCGCTCGCCCCGATCGGCCGCCGCGACACCCGGCGCCTGGTGCGCGGCACGACCGACATCGACGCGCGCATCGACCTGCACGGCATGACCCAGAGCGAGGCGCATGCGGCGCTGCGCGGCTTCCTGGTGCGGGCGCAGGGCGCGGGGGCGCGCTACGTGCTGGTGATCACCGGCAAGGGCGGCGACGGCGACGGGCTCGGCCGTGGCATCCTGCGGCGCCAGGTGCCGCAGTGGCTGCAGCTGCCCGAGTTCCGGGCCTGCGTGACCGGGTTCGACGCCGCCGTCGGGCACGGCGGGGCCGGCGCCCTCTACGTGCGGATCAGGCGGCCGCGCTGAGCCGCGGCGGCGTGCCCTTGCCGCTGCCCGCCGTGGTCGCGCCGGCGTCGTGGTCGTGGTCGCCGTGGCCGTCGCAGCGATGCACCTCGACCGTCACGTGCGACAGCCACGAGAACCGGGCGAGCCGCTCCTTGTAGTGCGCCGGCGGCTGCGGATGATCGCTGACGACGGCGACGATCAGGGCGGCATGGCCGGGGCCGACGCGCCACAGATGCAGGTCGCTGACCCGGTCGGTGCCGACCTCGAGCGTCTCCCGGATGCGGGTGGCGAGGCGGACGTCCGGCACGCGGTCGACCAGCACGCCGCCGGCCGAGCGCAGGAGCCCGACCGACCACTGGGTGATCAGCACGGCGCCGACCAGCCCCATCAGCGGGTCCATCACGGTCCAGCCGAGATAGCGGGCCGACAGCAGCGCCGCCACGGCGAGCACCGAGGTCAGCGCGTCGGCCAGCACGTGGAAATACGCCGCGCGCAGATTGTTGTCGTGGCCGTGCGCATGGTCGTGATCACGATGATGGTCGTGGTCGCCGTGGCCGTGATCATCGTGGTCGTGGTCGTGGCCGTGGCCGTGGCCGTGGTCGTCGCGAGCGTGATCATGATCATGATCATCGTGCGCGGCGAGACCGTGGTCGTGATCGTGATGATGGTGGTGCGGATCGAACAGCAGCCACGCGCTGACCAGGTTGACGGCGAGGCCGGCCACCGCGATGGCGATCGCCTGGCCGAACTCGATCTCCACCGGCGCGATCAGGCGCTGGACCGACTCCCAGGCGACCAGGAGGGCGACGATCGCCATCACCACGGCGCTGGCGAAGCCGGCGAGCTCGCCGATCTTGCCGGTGCCGAACGCGTAGGCCGGATCGCGGGCGCGGCGCCGCGCCAGCCGGTAGGCGACGGCCGCGATGGCGAGCGCGCCCGCATGGGTCGCCATGTGCCAGCCGTCGGCCACCACGGCCATCGAGCCGAACAGGTACCCGCCGACGATCTCGACCGCCATCATGGTGCCGGTGAGTGCCACCACGGCCCAGGTGCGGCGCTCGTTGGCGTCGTGGCTCTCGCCCAGAAAGACGTGATCGTGCTGCCAGGCTTTCAGCGAACGTGTGTGCATCGCGCGGTCCGGGGCTTGCGGAACATCGCCGCACTGTGGCGGTGCGACGTGACGAGCGCAAGATGCGCCCGGCCGCCGGGTGCCACCGCGCAGCACAGAACGAGCGTGCCCGCGCGTTTCACGCGGGCGGCGGGCGCTTGTTTGAAATGCCTCCAAGCCGCACCACGGGGGCGGCCGGACCGCGCCGGCCGTGCGGCGTGACGCGGCCGGTCAGTGCTCCAGGCCGGTCGGGGTCGGCACGTTCTCGGGCGCGATCGTCATGCCGGAGAGCAGCGCCATGGTCTCCATCAGGGCGGCGAAGTCCTTCTGGAGATACGCGTCCGGATCCTCTCGCAGCATGGCGGCGCCGAAATGCGTCTGCAGCATCTCGCGCGCCGCCGCCGTCACCGGCATCGGCACGTCCTGCTCGCGGCCGAGCTCGAGCCCGAGATCCAGGTCCTTGCGCATCAGCTCCGGCGTGAAGGTCGTCGTCCAGTCGAGATTGACCAGCGCCGGCGACTTGTAGGCCGTGAAGGTCGACCCCATCACGCTGTTGTTGAGGAACGTCAGGAAGGCGCTGCGCGACACCCCCATCTTGTTCACCAGCAGCGTGATCTCGATCAGGTTCTCGATCACGACGCCCAGCATCACGTTGTGGGCG
>NZ_JAUSUJ010000001.1 GCF_030813915.1 Rhodoplanes tepidamans | reverse complement strand
GCTCGGCTGCGCCCGGCTGACGCCGGTCTTGAACGGGCGATTCGTCATAAGACGAATCTTACATCAGCTCGACCCGCCGATTCTTGCCCAGTCTCAGCGCCAGATCCTCCTCGCTGTCCTGGTCGGCGACGACGCGCTCGGTGGCCGAGAGCAGGCGGTGCAGCTCGACGAGCGGCGGGATCCGGTATCGGCCGGGCACGGCGAGGAACGGGCCCCCCTCCGTTTCGGCGAAGCGAAGCGCGCCCGCCCGCACATCGTCGTCCACCAGCAGCAGGAAGTCCATCTCGAACAGCGTGCGCGGCGCCCGCTTCTCGCGTTCCGCCGCCTTGCGCTCGGCCCGGCGCATCAGGACGCGGCCCCAGCGATCCGGGGCCGAGTCGCCGATGGCCCCGAACATCGGTCGCTCGCCCCCGGTGTGATAGGGGCCGGGGGCCAGGACGAGGGCCGGCTCCAGCGCGAACCGGTCGGGGCGCGACAGCCATCCCGTGTCGTACTCGAAGCTCGCGCTCTCGCGCCCCTTGCGGACGCGCGACCACAGGCGGCCGACGAGAACGGGGCCGCCGGCGAAATCCAGATGGACGAGCGCTTCGCGATCCATCGTCACGGCGTCTCGTCAGGGATGCGCCGTCGCGCGCCCGACAGCCGGATCCGCTGCGGGAGGCGCTCGTCCGCCAGGTCCAGCCCGGTCTGGTCGTGGCGCACATCCGCGAGCTCGGCGAGCCGATGGTTCAGGCCCAGCACGAACAGCACGGTCGCGTAGATGCCGAGCTGGACGCCGGGATCGCCCGTCTCGACCTTGGCCAGTGTCGTGCGGCTGATGGACGCGCGCTCCGCCATGGTGGTCGTCGGAATGCGGCGGCGGCGGCGGGCATCGCGGATGTCCTCGCCCAGCTTGCGCAGGGCGCGCACCACCGGAAGTGGCAGGGCAGGAGCGGATCTGGCCGGCATAAGGTCCACCGGAGTGGTCACTAACGAAGTTAGTGTCCGCTTTAATGGACGTTAGGTCAAGTTTCGCCGATCCGACCGGGAGGCCGGATACGGCCCCTTTCCCCGTCTCCCGGAGCACGACCATCGGGAGGCTGCCGGCGCGGCGCCGCTGCTGTCGCAGCGGCCCGCTCACGCCGCCTCGGTGTGGGGAGTCGGGGCGACCAGCGGGGCGCCGGCCAGGACGATGAGGTCGTCGCCGTAGCCGGCGGCGGCGAGGCGGGCGCGGGCGACGCCGGCGATCGGGTCGGTCGGATCGGGCACCACCAGCACGCCGCCGGGGGCGAGCTCGGCCATCTGGTCGGCGGCCACCGCGTCGAAGGCGCCGGCGTCGACGATCACGTGGTCGTAGGTGCGGGCGAGCGCGTCGATCATGGTGACGAAGCGCAGCGAGGCGAGCAGCGCCACCGTGTCGGCCTCGCCGCGGCCGCGCGGCACGATGTGGGCGCGCGAGACCTTGTCGCGGGCGATGATCTCGCCGAACGTCGCCTCGCCCCGCACCATGTCGGTGACGCCGGGGCCGTCGCCGCCGGTCGCGGTGCCGCCGGCCGGCTCGGCGCCGAGCCGCACCAGCACGACGAGCTCGTCGCGGGCGAGCAGCCGCGCCACCGCCATGGCGGCCTGGGTGGTGCGGCCGTCCGGCGCCGTGCCGAACACCGCCACCTGGCGGCCGATCGTGCCCTCGCGCAGCCGCCCGGCCAGCTCGTCGATCGACGACAGCGTGATGCCCTGCTCGTCGTCGCGGGCCGCGGTCGCGGCGGCGGCCGCCGCCGGAACCGTCGCCGGCGCTTCGGCGACCGGCGGCACGGGCGGCACGGGCGACGCGCCCGGATACGGGCCGGCCTGCAGGCCGCCCTGCTCCGCGTCGCCGCGCGCGTCGTGGTCGCGCGTGTCGTGGTCGTGCTCCGGCCCGTCGCGGCCCGGCGCGTCCGGCCCGGCCGCGTCGTCGGCCTCGTCGCGCGGCGCCTCGGGCGGCAGGGACGGGATGGCGGGCGGCGCCCGCTCGGCCCACAGGGTGCGGCCGAACAGCCGCCGGCCCGGCCGGATCGGCTCCTCGATCTGCGGCGGCATCGGCGTGACCACGGCGGTCTCGCGATAGGACGGCGCCGGCTCCGGCCGCGGCAGGCCGGCGGCGGCCGGCACGGGCGCCGCCGCCCGCATCAGCTCGCCCGCCGTGACGATGCCGGCGAAGACGAAGAAGGTGGCGAAGGTCGCGACCAGGACGATCGGCATCTTCTTCGGGAAGAACGGCGTGTTGGAGACGATGGCGCGGGAGATCACCCGGGCGTCGGCCGGGGCCGAGCCGATGCTCTCGCGGGCGGACGCCTCGCGGAACTTGCCGAGATAGGATTCGAGCAGGTCGCGCTTCGACTTGGCGTCGCGCTCGAAGGCGCGCAGGCGGACGTCGTCCTCGTTGCTGGTCGCCGCCTGGCGCTTGAGTGCGTCGAGCTCGGCGGAGAGCTTCTTGACCCGCTCGTCCGCCTCCTTGGCGTCGTTCTCGAGCGTGCGCACCAGCTTCTCGGCCTCGGAGCGGATCTGCCGGTCGTAGTCGGAGATCTGCGCCTTCAGCTCCTTGATGCGCGGATGGTTGTCGAGCAGGGTCGAGTACTGCTCGGCGAGCTGGGCCCGCAGGGTGACGCGCTGCTCGGACAGCCGCCGGATGAACTCGGAATTGGCGATCTCCGACGCCTCGATGGCGTCGCCGCGCCGGATCATGTCGCGCAGCAGCCGCGCCCGGGTCTCCAGATCCGCCTTGCGGGCACGCGCCGCGCCGAGCTGGGTGTTGAACTCGCCCAGCTGCTGGTTCGACAGGGTGGTGTTGTTGGTGCCGACGAACAGGTTGCTGCGCGCGCGGAAGTCCTCGACCCGCGCCTCCGCCTCGGCGACCTCGCGGCGCAGCCGCTCGATCTCGCCGGAGAGCCAGCGGCTGGCCGCCTGCATCTCCTCCTGCTTGGTGCCCTGCTGCAGCTTGAGATAGCCCTGGGCGACCGCGTTGGCGACGCGCGCGGCGAGCACCGGATCGAACGACTGGAACTCGATGGTGATGACCCGCGACTTGTCGACCGCGTAGGCGGTCAGCCGCTCGTAATAGGCGTCGAGCACCCGCTCCTCCGGCGACATCCGGTAGGGATCGCGGGAGATGCCGAGCGCCACGGTGACGCGCTTGACCGGCGACAGGCCCTCGATCAGCGGGTCGAACTCGGGCTTCTTGGCGAGGTCGAGCTCGGCGATCACCTGGCTCGCCAGCTCGCGCGACAGCACCAGCTGGACCTGGCTCGCCATCGCCTCCTGGTCGGCGGCGGAGCGGTCGATGGTATTGCGGTCCGCCTCCGGCCGCAGGAAGACGTTCTCGCGCCCCTCGTAGAGGACGCGGGCCTCCGACTTGAAGCGCGGGGTGAGGACGTTGACGACCGCGGTCGCGGCCAGCGCCGCGAGCAGCGTCGGGATCAGGATCAGCCACTTGCGCCGCCACAGGGCGCGTCCGATCGACCGCATGTCGAGCTCGCCGACACGCGTGCCCACGGGGTCACGCTCCGATCCGAACGACATCCTGCAACTCCACACCACAGAGGATACGCACGCCGCCCGATTACACTCTATTATGGTTGCTGGCGGGTTAATCGTCACGTCCCCGTCCGGCTCCGCGGCAAGACCGGCTTAACCTTGACAGACGGTTGCCCTTGCCCTGAATTCCCTGCGGGTTCCGTTCCGCCGCCCGGTCCGCTACCGATCTGCGGCTCCCGACCACAAGCCCGAGCCCGCGGAGGATGCGGTTCATGGACGTGCCGGTTCGGCTGAGAATCGTGCACGTCGTGCGCGCCCCGATCGGCGGCATCTTCCGGCACGTCTGCGACCTCGCCACCGCCCAGAGCGCCGCCGGCCACACGGTCGGCATCGTCTGCGATTCGCGCACCGGCGGGGCGTTCGAGGCGGCCGCCGTCGCGGCGGTCGCCGGCAAGCTGGCGCTCGGCGCCACCCGCCTGCCGATGCGGCGCGACGTCTCGCCCGCCGACCTCGCCGCCCTGATGCGGCTGACCCGCCACATCGCCGGCCTCGCCCCCGACGTGATCCACTGCCACGGCGCCAAGGGCGGCGTCTACGGCCGCCTGATCGGCGCCCGGATCGGCCGGACGCGGCCGCTCGCCGTGCTCTACGCGCCGCACGGCGGCAGCCTGCACTACGCCGCGAACTCCCTGGAGGGGCGCTTCTATTTCGCCATCGAGCGGGGCCTGGAGCGGCTCACCGACGCGCTCGTCCACGTCTCCGCCTACGAGGCCGAGACCTACCGGCAGAAGATCGGCCCGCCGCGCTGCCGCGCCGTCGTCATCCACAACGGCCTGCGCGAGGAGGAGTTCGACCCGGTGATCCCGCACGAGGACGCCCGCGACCTCCTGTTCCTCGGCATGTATCGCGACCTCAAGGGCACCGACGTGTTCCTGGAGGCGATCGCCCGGCTGGAGAGCCGCTTCGGCCGCCGCGCCTCGGCCCACCTGTTCGGCCAGTCCGAGGACGAGGGCCGGGCCCGCTACCAGGCACTCGCCGAGCGGCTCGGCATCGCCGCGCGGGTGACGTTCCACGACCCCGCTCCGATCCGCGAGGCCTTCGCCTTCGGCCGCGCCGTGGTGGTGCCGTCGCGGGCCGAGTCGATGCCCTACATCGTGCTGGAGACGATCGCGGCCGGGCTGCCGATCGTCGCCACCCGGGTCGGCGGCATCCCGGAGATCTTCGGCCCGCGCGCCGGCGAGCTGGTGCCGCCCGGCGACCCCGATGCGCTGGCCCTCGCCCTCGACGCCCTGCTCGCCGACCCGGTGCGGGCCCAGCTCGACGCCGCCGCCCGGCTCGACTGGCTGCGGCCGCGCTTTCACATTGACGCGATGCAGCGCCGGGTGGACGAGCTTTACCGCGAGATTCTTGCTAGCAAGACGGCGGCGCACCGGTCGCCGCTCCGCCAGGCGCGGGCGACCGAGAGCCGGGTCGGCGAGCCGACGGCACGCAGCGTGCTCGGCCTCGTGCCGGCCCGCGCGCCGGGACCGGCTCCGGCAGCCTAGCCAGCATTTACCAGTTTACGCGAATGCCGGCGCGGATCCCTCGGAGTTTACGCGTCCGTGGCCATTTTTGAGTAAGGCTGTCGGGAGGTCGTTCCGGAGCGGCGGCACACGCGCCCGGAGTGCCTCCCGCTCCGCAGCCCCCCGGAGAGACCGACATGGCGACTGCCGTTCCGCCGATCAGCAGCCCGCTGCCGGGCCGTCCCGGCAGCCACTCCGCCACCCCGCGCGAGCTCAGCCCGCTCGCCCGCAAGATCGCCGAGGAGCCGATCGCCAAGGCGGTCTCGCCCGTGGTGCTGACCGGCGCCGCGCGCTTCGTCGAATTCGTGCTGATCGTCCTCACCGGCGCCGCCGTGCACGCCGTGTGGATCTCGCCGACCCAGGGCTTCGAGCCGATCTACCTGATGGTCGAGCTCGCCGTCGCGGCGGCGGCGATCATCGCCTTCCAGATGGTCGACATCTACAACGTCCAGGCGTTCCGCTCGCACGTCTACCAGCTCGGCCGGCTCGGCCTCGCCTGGACGGCGGTGTTCCTGCTGGCGCTCGCGGTGTCGTTCTTCGCCAAGTACGAGTACTCCTTCTCGCGCGCCTGGACGGCCGGCTGGTACGTCACCGGCATGGCGGTGCTGTTCGCCTGGCGGCTCGGTCTCGCCTGGCTGGTGCGGCACTGGGCCGACCAGGGCCGGCTGATCCGCCGCGTCGTGGTGGTCGGCGGCGGCCGCGAGGGCGAGGCGCTGGTGCGGGCCATCGGGGCGGAGGCGCATTCCGACCTGCGCATCTGCGGCGTGTTCGACGACCGCAGCGACGACCGCTCGCCCTCCGTGGTGGCCGGCGTGCCCAAGCTCGGCACCGTCGACGACCTCGTCGAGTTCACGCGGCGGACCCGCGTCGACCTGATCCTCGTCTCGCTGCCGCTCACCGCCGAGGAGCGGGTGCTGCAGATGGCGCGAAAACTGTGGGTGCTGCCGGTCGACGTGCGGCTCGCCGCCCACATGAACCGGCTGCGCTTCCGGCCGCGCGCCTACTCCTACATCGGCAACATCCCGGTCCTCGACATCTTCGACAAGCCGATCGCCGACTGGAACCTGGTGATCAAGTCGGTGTTCGACCGCGTCGCGGCGTTCCTGATCCTGCTGGCGATCTCGCCCGTGATGATCGCCACCGCGCTGGCCATCAAGCTCGACAGCCGCGGGCCGGTGTTCTTCAGGCAGCGCCGCCTCGGCTTCAACAACGAGGTGATCGAGGTCTTCAAGTTCCGCTCGCTCTATCACGAGCACTCCGACCCGGACGCCAAGCGGGTGGTGACCAAGGGCGACAACCGCGTCACCAAGGTCGGCCGCTTCATCCGCAAGACCTCGATCGACGAGCTGCCGCAGCTCCTCAACGTGCTGCGCGGCGACCTCTCGCTGGTCGGCCCGCGGCCGCACGCCATCCACGCGCCGCTCGCCTCCAAGCTGTGGGACGACGCCGTGGACGGCTACTTCGCCCGCCACCGGGTGAAGCCCGGCATCACCGGCTGGGCCCAGATCAACGGCTGGCGCGGCGAGCTCGACACGCCCGAGAAGCTGCAGCAGCGCGTCGAGCACGACCTCTACTACATCGAGAACTGGTCGCTGCTGTTCGACCTCTACATCCTGCTGCGCACGCCCTTCGCGCTCTTGAAGACCGAGAACGCCTATTGAGCGCGGCCGACCCGTCGCTGACCGCCCCGCCGGGCTTCGCGGCCCGGCCGCCGGCCCCGGCCGGCGCCGCCCGCGCCGCCGGTCCCGCCGCACCGGTCGCCCCGGCGGTGGCGCGGCTGCAGCGGCGGCTCCTCTGGCTGGTCGGCTTCTCGGGCGGCTTCGTGATGATCGAGCCCGCCCCCTACGAGCTCGTCGTGCTGCTCGCCATGGTGACGTTCGGCCTCACCGGGCTGACGCTGCGGCCGGCGCACCTGCCGCTGGTCGCCCTGATGGTGCTGTTCAACATCGGCATCGCGATCGGCGCCACCCAGGTGATCGGCGAGCCCGGCATCGCGGTCTGGACCTTCGTCTCCTACTTCCTCGGCCTGACCACGCTGTTCGTCGCCGCGGCGCTCGCCGACGACCCGCTGCGCCGCTTCGACGCGCTGATGTCGGGCTGGGTGCTGTGCGCCGTGGTGGTGAGCCTGATCGGCATCCTGGCCTATTTCGGCAAGATGCCGAGCGCCGACTCCTTCCTGCTGTACGGCCGCGCCAAGGCGACCTTCAAGGACCCCAACGTGTTCGGGCCGTTCCTGGTGCTGCCGGCCCTCGTGGCGCTCGGCCGCCTCACCTTCGGCCGGCTGCGCAGCCAGATCGTGGCCGCCGCCGTGCTGCTGATCCTGGCCGGCGGCTTCCTGCTCAGCTTCTCGCGCGGCGCGTGGGGGCATTTCGCCTTCTCGGCGGTGCTGTTCCTCGGCCTCTGCTACGTCACCCGCCCGGCGCTCGGCGACCGGGTGCGCATCCTGGTGTTCGCCGGCCTCGGCGTCGCCGCGGTGGCGCTGCTGGTGGTGGCGCTGCTGTCGATCCCGCAGGTCGCCGACCTGTTCGCCCAGCGCGCCGCCCTGGTGCAGGACTACGACGCCGGCCACACCGGCCGCTTCGGCCGCCACGTGCTCGGCGCCATGCTGATGCTGGAGAACCCGTTCGGCATCGGCCCGCTGCAGTTCGCCAAGTACTTCCCGGAGGACCCGCACAACTCCTTCCTGGCCGCCTTCGCCTCGGGCGGCTGGCTCGGCGGCGTCACCTTCGTCGGCCTGGTGCTGACCACGCTGGCGGTCGGCCTGCGCGGCGTGTTCATCCCCTCCCCGGTCCAGGGCCGGCTGATCGCCGTCTACGCCACCTTCGTCGGCGTGGTCGGCGAGAGCTACATCATCGACGTCCTCCACTGGCGCCACTATTTCCTGCTGATGGGCCTGGTCTGGGGCCTCACCATCGCGGCCCGGAGCTTTGCGCCCGGCCCGGCCCCGGCCGGCGCGGCCGGGGCGTAGCCGACCGGACCGCCGGGGCGACGGCGCGGCGCCGCGGACCAAGCGACCGCCGCAGGCCACCGTTCGGACCGCCGGCCCCGTCCCCCGGATCTCTTCCCCGCCGCCGCGCAGACCGGCCCTGCCGGGGGAAAACCGCCCTCCGGCCCGGTTGCGCGGCCCCGGCCGCCTCTCTATAGTCCCGGCCGCTCGGAGCGTAGCGCAGCCCGGTTAGCGCACCAGTCTGGGGGACTGGGGGTCGCGAGTTCAAATCTCGCCGCTCCGACCATACAAGCTTTTGAAAAAACGGTTTTTTTGAAGTCGGATACCGAGCCGCCCCTTTCCTTGCCGACCGCTAGTAAGCAAATAGTAAGCGGCAGCGGCGAATCGAATCATTCGCGAATGAGCCCCGGCACGGAGGGTGCCGCCGCGACAGACTGGGGCGGCCTCTGGGGCCTCACCGTGCCGCTGTTCGTGTTCGCGTCCTCGACCGGCCCCGTCGTCGCCAACTCCATCGCCGGCGCCCTCAGCGACTTTCCCAGGCAGGCCGGGGCCGCACCGCCTGCTGGACGGCGGCAAGCGCCTTGGCCGCCGGGGTGGCCGGCGCGCTGCCGCCCTGAGCCGGGTTCGGCGCCTGAGCAGCGACCCCGGTGGACGCCGTCACGACGACGGCGGCGACGAACAGCTACTCTTTCCGTGGTCGATAGGGGTCATGGTGCTGTCTTCTGCGATCGGATTCGGCCGGAAAACGCCTGCAGCTTGTCCTGCAGTTCGACCCGCTTGAAGCCGATCAGCGGCTCGTCGGCGAGAACGACGTCGCTGCAGTGGACGTCGTCGTTCCGGTAGGCGACGAGCTTCGCGGTCCCGGGCCCCTGCCCGATCGCACCTGCACGCGCACGAAGCCGAAGGGAGCGCCGTTGTCCACGCCGACGACCAGTCCGTCGCGGCGGTCGCGCCCGCCGTAGATCGCGGCATTCGGCTGCGCCGCCGCTATCCTGATCCACGCCGTCCAGGTGAACGGTGCGCCTTCGGCGAGCACCAGCGACGGCGCCGCCGGGATCGTCAGCGGCGTCCGTCCGTCGAGCCGCAGGCCGGTACCGATGATGGCGCCGTCCGCCCGCTGGCCGGAACTCCGAGCGTGGTTGGTCCACGGCGCGGAATCCCGCGCCGGCGCTCCGCGTTTCGGTGAAATGGCAACGCATCGCCCTGACTGCTTCAGCGACCGATCCGCTGACGCTCGTCCTCGGCGATCAGGCGCCGCAGGGCAGCGTCGCGATCGAGGACGCCGGCCGCCGCGCCGGAGCGGCGGTTCGCCACCAGGGCGGTCTCGTAGAGAATCTGGACACCTGTGACGGTACCGAACGCATCGAGCGCCCGGTCGAGATCCTGCGCGGGAATGTCGAAGGAAAGCTCGGGTCTGGTGCGCGATCCCGTGTCGCTCGCCCCGGCAGGCGTCAGCCCGAGCGACAGCGCCACGATCGCCACGACCGCCGGCCGCCCTGGACCACCGACCACGCGTCCCATCCCGGAGGAGCCGCCCATATCCCCGTCCGACGACTCGTGACAGCTGCCGCCGGGCTCGGGCGTCGTCGCGGCCCCTTATCCACGGGAACGGGGCGCCACGCCAGACCGGACGGTGCCGGCCTGCCCCTCGTCGGCGTTCTGTCGAGATAGACGCCGAACGTCACAGGTTCACGACAGATGGGCCGCGTCCCCCCCCCCTCGCCCGTCCACGCTACCGCGCGACGAACCGCGAGAGCGCCTTTCGCTCCTCGTCCGTCAGGGCCATGAGCTGTTCGTCGGTGAACCGGCCGTGTCCCAAAACCCGGAGCATTCCGTTCGGATCGTAGCTCTGCCGCTCCGGCGGGCGGCGGCGGCGCTCCTCGTCCGCCGGCGTGCTGCCGCCCTCCCCGCCCCCGTAGCCAAGGATCTCGACGATGATCACGGAGGCCCGCTCGCTCGCCGTCGCCTGCTGGGAGGCCGCCGCGACGGCGTCGGCCGCGGCCTTGTCCTTGGTCTCGACCGTCAGGGGGATCGTCGCCGGCGCCTCCACCTGGAGGCCCGTGACGGCGCCGCCGACCTGGATGTTGTCGGCGTTGCGCACCTCGAGCGCGACGACCGAGAGATTGCCGGCGACCCGCAGGCCGGCGTCGCCCGCATCCACGGTCCCGCGGGGGGCGAGCAGATAGACGTCCGGCGCCTCTTCGTCGACCGACGGCTGGAACGCGGCGATGCCGGCGCCCGTCACGCCCGCCTGCTTGTCGACCTCGCCGAACAGGTTCCAGTCGAAGCTCACGACGATCGGCGGGAAGTTGGCCGAGGTCTTGGGCCCCTGCCCGGCATTGAGGTCGCCGTTCGACGACCAGGCGACGATGTCGCCGCCGCCCTGGGTGAACAGGCGGCTCTGGTTGAGCACCAGGCTGCCGTCGGTGAAGCTCCTCACGCTGCCGCCACGCAGCGTGAGGATGCCTTCGAGCCCGGTCGGGATCGAGTCGATCGCGGTCCCGCCCGAGGTGCTGCCCGAGACCACGCTCTCCCAGACAGTCGAGTTGGTCAGGCCCGAATAGACCGGGGCATAGTAATTCCGCCGCGCCGCTTGCGTCGAGGTGCGCACCACCGAGCCGGCGATGATGTCGCCGCCCGGGCCGATGAGATTGATGTCGCCGCCGCGCGTGGTCTGCAGCGTGGCGAGACGCAGGTCGAGGTCGCCGGTGGCGACCAGCGCGGTGTCGACGGCGCCGCCCTCCAGGCTGTTCGCCGTGTAGCCGTTGGCCGCCGGGAACAGCGTGTTCACGGCCTCGTAGCCGCGGCTGTACTTCTGGTAGGAGGCGCTGGTGGTCACCGCCACCTGCTCGAGCTCGTTGTAGTAGACCTCCGACAGCAGGAAGATGCGCTGCTCCAGCATCGGCAGGCTCGTGAAGGCGGCATAGGCCTGCGCCTCGGTGACGGCCGTGGTGCCGTAAGCCGACAGCAGCAGGTCGGGATGGCGCGCCTGCATCCAGGCCACCAGCTCGTCGGCATAGCCCTCCCAGGTCAGGAACGAGACATTGGCCGGGTTGACGTATTTTTCGCGCAGCGCCGCGTAGTCGGGGCCGATCGCGCCGAGCCCGAACATCACGTAGAGGTCGGCGCCACCGCCGGCCTCGGTCACGATGCTCTTCAGCCACGGGTTCCAATCGTACCCGACCGACAGCACGCCGCCGGCGTAGTCGCTGGTCGTGTAGATCGTGCAGGCGCAGTTCTCGCTCCAGACTCCGGTCGTGATCGTCGCCGAGTTGAGGAACGGCCCGATGTCGCCGCCGGCCTCCAGGAACAAGGCGCCGGGGCCGCCGATCACGAAGGTGTTGCCGCCGAGCGTCGCCAGCGCCGTGCCGGCCGCGTTCTTGAGCAGCTTGGTGGTGGCGGTGATGTCGCCCGCCGCGGCGATGCGGGTGATGTCGGTCGCCGAAAGGTTCTGGCCGAAGAACATCATGTTCACGATGTCGCCGCCGGCGACGACGCGGGCCTGCTTGGGCACCGACAGGACGAGGCCGGTGATGTCGCCGCCGGCCGCGACGAACACCGGCTCGGCGTCGTCGAGATGGGTGATGTCCTGGTTGTGATAGAGCCGGAGCTGCGCCTCGGTGGTCGACGAGGTCACGGTGGGGAAGGTCAGGCCGCGCGACGCCGAGGTTCCGGTGTTGCGGAACGGCCCGGGCAGATAGGCCGGATCGGCGTCGTCCATCACGATGGTGGCGGCGCCGATGCCGCCGCCCGCCGTGATCACGAGCTGGCCGTCGGTGTCCGGCACCATGAACAGGTATGGCTGGACGCCGATGGAGGAGCCGTTCCTCAGGAAGGTCAAGTCGCCGGTCAGTGCGGACAGCGTGATCGTTCCGGGCACCACGACACCGTCATAGGAACCGACGCTGGAGTTGACGAAGAGGTCGAGGCCGACGTCGCCACCGGCCGTGACCGTGAGACTGGAGGCCGACGACACCCAGAAGGCCTCGTTGTTGAGCCCGAACGGCAGCGCCCCCGCCCAGGTGACCGTCAGGTCGCGTCCGGCCGACACCGTCGCGACCGCATTGGTGAGCCGCAGCCGGGTGGTGCGAGCGGTCGAGGTGGGACTGCTGATCAAACGGCCGGCCGAGACGATGTCGCGCTCAGCCGACAGGGTCGCGCTGCCGGAGGTGACGTAGACGAGCCCGCCGGCGATGTCGCGGCCGGCGCGCAGCACGACGTCGCTGTCGCCGAGGAACTGGATGCCTTTGCCGGTCGAGCCGTCGGCGAAGGTCAGGCCCACGGTGCGGATGGCGGGCGTGGCGAACGCGGCGACATCGTCGATGTCGCGCCCGGCCGTCACCGTGATGTCGCCGCCGGCGAGCGCGCCGACGCCGGTGTCGAACTCGCCGAGCAGGAGATGCTGGTCGGCCTGGCTGATGGTCGCGCCGCTGGTCGACGTGTTGGCCATCCAGTCGAGACTGGCATTGTTCGATGCCGCATAGCTCGAGACGATGCTGGTGGTGACCCCGATCACGTCCTCGCCGGCCGCGATGGTGATGTCGCCGCCGTTCACCAGATAGAGCCCGCCCGAAACCTGGTTGGCGGTCAGGTCGACCGTCACGGTCTGGCCGGTGGCGACGTCGGTCGCCGTCGCCGTGGTCGTCGTGGCACGCTGGCCGGCCGTGTAGACCGCGACCGCGTCGGCCGTGCTGGAGGCGGACAGGCCGGCGGTGAGGTCGACGCTCCGCGCCGCCGCGATCGCGATGTCGCCGGTGCCGGTGCGGATCATGCCCGACACCGAATGCGTGGTCGATGCGGTCGATGTGGGGAACAGCGGGGTGACGTAATTCTCCAGAATATAGGCCGCCGTCTTCACGCTCACGAGCAGGGCAATGTTGTTGTTGTTCGTCGTCATGTAGGGATTGCTGCTCGTTCCCCCGCTCGTCCCGACGACGGTGAAGAAGTCATCCCCGGTCATGGTGTAGCTGTAGCTCTGACCATTCAGCGTGTAGGTCACGACCTGGCCGGCTGTGGTGACCGTGGTGCTGTCGCTGTAATAGAGCGCGGCAAGGTAGGGATCGGCGCCGCTCTTGACGTAATCGCGAAGACTGAGCGTCGACAGGCTTCCGCTGAGTGTGACGCCCGTCGAGCTGCTGTCCAGATACAGTTTCATATAGACGAGGTCGGACATCGAATCGATGATGTACCCGCTCGAGCTCGTCGTCGGCGCAGTGGCGAACGTCACCCTTCCTGCAGTGGTTCCGTAATGCTCCGCCTGTGTGCCCCAATAGACCGCTGTTCCGGTGAATGTTCTGCCGCTTGTATTCGCCGAGACGAGGTTCAGCCACTCCTCGACCGAGCTTGCACAATAGGCGGAGATGGCGGAACAGTTGTTTCCTGTAAGGCTGGGGGCGAATCCATAATACACCGTGACAGTCGTTCCGCTCGCGGTCGTGTAGGTGTAGCTGCCGTCGACGATCGCCGAGCCGAGCGACAGGGGATTGATGGCGGTGGGATTGGCGGAGGCCGTGATCTGTCCGGCGCTGGTCCGGTCGACCGCCGCGCCGGCGACCAATCGGTAGGACGCGGAGGTCATCTGCCGGCCGTCGGAGGTGGCGAGCGTCGGGAACAGCTCCATGGTGCCGAACAGATCGCTCGACCGCCCCGGAGCGGCGCTGTTCGCTTCGACCGAGTAAGGCACGTAGTCGAGGGGATCGGCGGCGCTCGTCGTCGTCACTTTGTTGGCATTGGACCCAAAGAAGTTCATCAGGATGCCGACGCCGGCCGATGTCGTAACCGCCCCGCTCGGTTTATAATAGGTTCCGAACCCGATCGAATAGACCGAGGTGCCCGAGGCGGCAGCGAGGTAGGTGGCGTCTTCCGAATTCTGGAACGAGAAGAAGCCGTCGTTGACGATTCCATTGATGACGAGGTCGCCGCCGGCCCGCAAGGTGAGGATGGGCGCCTCGCCGGTGACGCTGGCGCCGGTGCGGTAGAGCATCGCCGTGTAGTCGGCGAGCACGGCCGCCTCGCTGCCGGGCACGATGTAGTCGACTGTGGTGCCGTTATAGCTTTCGCTGCCCATCAGCCCCGCGGCCGTGGCGCCGGCGATATCGACCGTGCCGGCGGCGAGATTCCAGTTGCTCGACAGGGTGATGCTGCCTGTGCTGACCAGGTCGACGCCCGGCTGGACGTGGAAGATCGAGGCGCCCGACGAATCCGTCAGCGCCGCGAGGCCGCCGAGCTTCGAATACATCGCCGAAAGGTCGAGATCCTGGATGAAGCTCACGATCGTCTCGTGAGTCCCGGTCGGATCGCGGTCGCCGAGGAAGTTGAGGCCGCGGCCGGCGTCCGTGATGCTCACGGTCTTGGTGGCCGCATCGTAGGCGAGGGTGTCCAGCCCGGCGGACACGTCGAGGGTGATGTCACCGTTGCTCGCCGTGACGCCGGTGTAGCTGCCGCTGGCGGCGACGACGGCGAGGTCCCAGCGGCGGAAGCCTTCGAGGACGACGCTCGCCGCGCCGACCACCGAGGAGGCCGAGGCGACATTGACGTCGACCGTCTGCTTGCCGCTCGCGTCGGTGTAGACGGGCGCGCGCAGGGTCAGCGTGCCGGCGGTGTCGGCCGCCACGTAATAGTAACCGAGCCCGCTGTCGAGGGCGATCACCCGGGCGGTGGTGTTCTTGACCGAGAGGTCGAGCGTCGCCCCCGCCGCGATCGTGATCGTGCCGCTCGTCCCCGACACCACGCCGTCCGGGCTGGTCGCCGTCGTGCGGGTGACGAAGTCGGTGCCGAGCGTGATGTCGCCGGCCGAGGCCTGGTAGGGCTCGCTGTCGGCATAGCCGTCCGCGTGGGCGTCGAGCTTCGCGGTCGACGTCAGCGTGACGCCCTTGTTGCCCCACAGCGCGATGTCGCCGCCGTTGGTCCCCGAGGTGTCGATGGTGCCGGAGATGGTCACGAACCCGCCGTCGGCGGTCAGCACCACCGAGCCGGATTTCAGCGTCTGCCCGGCGGCGAGCACGAGGTCGCCGGCGCGGCTCCTCACCTCGAAGCCGCCGGTGAAGCCCTGGCCACCGACCAGGGTGTTCAGCGCGACGAGATCGACGCTGCCGCCGGTCTCCAGCGCGAACTCGCCGCCCGTGCCGTCGGTTCCCGCGGTGCCGTCGATGGTGCCGCCGAACGTCACGCTGCCGGCGATCGCCGAGAGCTCCAGCCGGCCGGCGTCGCCTTCGTCGCCGGCGACCGAGACGAGCGTCCCGGCGCCGAGCGTGATGTCGCCGGCCGTCGCGGTGAGCCGCACCGTGCCGCCGGCCGACGACGCGGTCGTGGAGTCGGTCGTGTCGCCATAGGTGCCGGTCCAGCCCGGCGCCGCGACCACGCCGCCGTCGGCGAGCGTGATGCCGGTCGCCGACACCACCTCGACCAGGCCGCCGCTGGCCTGCACGGTGGTGCCGCTGATCACCACCGAACCGCCGGTGAGCGCCACCGACGTGCCCGGGATGCCGCCGAGCGAGGCGATGTCGAGCGCCGCCGCGCCGGCATTGTCGATCACGAGCGCGCCCGTGGTGGCGAGCGTCAGGTCCGGCACCACCACGGTGGCGGCGCGCGACCCGCGATCGCCGACATAGGGCGTGTGGACCGTCAGGGCCGCCGCACCGGCATCGAGCCCGGCGCCCTGCCCGGTGACGTAGACGCCGTTCGCCGCCGTCAGCGTCACGCCGCCGGCGAAAAAGTCGGTGCCGGTGAGCGCCACGTCGGCGGCGAGATCGAGCGTCGCGCCGGTCGGGATCGTCACGGTCGGCGTCCGGGTGAAGCTGAGGACCGTACCGGCCGCGACCGTGCTGTTCGGCTGATCGCTCGAATAATAGACCCTCGTCGCCTCGGCCAGAACGTAGCTGCCGGTCGCCATGGTGAAGGCGACGCCCGAGACCGTCACCTCGGTGCCGCTCGCCAGCGTCCCGCTCGACGCGACCGGCGTGATCACCCCGGTACCGACGTCGAGCGTCACCACGGTTCCGGCCGGCAGCAGGACCTTGGTGTCCTCGAGGACGTAGTAGGTCGAGCTGAAATACGTCCCGGCCGGGATGGTGACGGCCGTGTCGGTGGCGAGCGTGGTGGTGACGGTGCTCGCCGTGGTGGTCGCCTTGGTGGCGATGATGCCGCCGGAGAACACCACGGTGTCGGCGACGATCGCGAGGCTGCCGGCATTCGCGGCGCAGGATCCGCAGACGGCGCCCTCGGCGCCGGAGTTGCCGAGCGTCACCGTGCCGGCCGTGACCGTGACGGCGCCGCCCTGCGTGCCGGCGAGCGTCGCGGCGTCGAGCTTGAGCGTGCCGAACGCATAGGTGCCGTCGGCGAAGTCGATCGCGCTCTGCGAGCGCAGCGTCAGCTGCGCGCCGGTCTGGGTCAGCAGCGCCTGCATGGCCGCTGTCAGCACCACGCCGGCGTAGCCCGGATCGGAGATTCCGAGACCGATGCGGCCGGCGCCGAGCGCCACCGTCTCGGCGTTCTGCAGCACCAGCGCGTCGGAGAGCGTCACCGTGCCGGAGGAGTCGACCATGACGGCGGTGCCCGACAGCGTCGCGGCGCCGACCGTGAGCGTCGCGGTGCTCTCGAAGTTGCTCCGGCTGGTGAGGCGCTCGGGCCCGTTGGCGACGCGCAGCAGCGCGCCGGTGCCGGCGGTGGCGCCGTCGCCGATGACGTAGACGCCGTCGCGGGTGTCGGCCATCTCGCCGGTGGCGAGGATCACGGACCCGTCCGCGATGGTGATCGAGCCGGTCGCGGCCAGCACGATCTCGGCCGCCGAGATCGGGTGCGCGGCGTCGTTGGCGACCGTGATGGAGCCGGCCGTGACGGCGAGCGTCGTGGTGCCGTCGTCCTCGTCGGTGCGGGTGGCGCCGATCAGCAGGCTCTCGGCGCCGAGATTGGTCAGGCTCGCCGCCGTGATGGTCAGCGTGTCGGCCGCCGGCGTCGCCGGCAGCGCCGAGACGATCGCGATGGTCGAGCCGCCGATGTCGACCTTGGCGCCGCGGCCGCCCTCGGCCGCCGCCGATCTCACGATGGCGTCGATCACCAGCGTCGTGGTGGCGTCGAGCACCAGCCGGCCGGCGTCGATCGGCAGCGCCGGCACGGTGGTGCCGGCGTCGTCTGCGAGATCGGTGAAATAGGTGTTGCCCGAGGTCAGCGTGATCGAGGAATACTTCTCGTAGACATCCTGGCTCTGCACCGCGAACAGATAGGTCGAGGACTGCGCCGAGCCCGACAGGGCGTTGCCGTAGGAGCCCACCGTCAGCACCGTGCCGTCGGCGCGGGTGACGGAGCTGCCGAGCGTCAGCGACGTCGAGGCGGTCTGCTGCACCACCAGCACGCCGCCCGCGAGCGTCGCGTACTGGGCCGGCAGCAGCGTGTACCACTTCAGCCCGTAGCCGATGTCGATCAGCACCCGCGTGCCGACCCCGGTCACCGACGACAGCGAGGCGTAGTTCGAGGAGTAGATCGGATCGTAGGCCGCGACCGCGTTGTCCGACAGGCCGGGCACGATCGCATAGGCCTGGGCGCAGCCCGCATAGGTGCAGCCGGTGGTGCTGGTATAGGCGTCGTCATTGTAGCTGTTGAGCACGTCGCGCGCGCCGCCGGTGCCGGCCGCAAACTCGTAGGCGGTGACGTCGCCGCCGCCGGCGACGTTGACCACGGCGCCGGACTCGACCTCGATGTTGGCCCCTTTCAGCGTCAGCACCTTCTCGGGGGGCGCCGAGAGCGCGTCGCTGCCGATCGGGGTGAAGTACCACTCGACGCCGTCCGTGGTGGTGCCGTAGGGGATGATCAGGCCGTTGGCCGAGACCTCCGTGTACGAGCCGTCGGTCAGCGTCAGGTCGCCGGTGGCGGCGAGCGTCAGGCTGCCGAGCGGCACCCGGATCACGCCGCCCTGGACGATGGTGGCGGCCGACACCGTGAGGCTGCCGCCGGCCGAGTACGGGGCGTCCGGCAACGTCGCCGTCGAGCGGGCGAAAGTGATGATGCCGTCGGTCTTGGTGGTCGAGATCGTCGCCGTCGTGCCGGTGGTCGGATAGACCTGGGCGGCCGTGATCGCGAGGTCGCCGTTGACGGCGAGCAGCGCCGTCAGGGCGTCGTTCACGACCGTCGAGTTCTGGTAGGTGATTTTGTAGTCCTGGACGCCGGTCAGCCGGACGTCGCCGCCGCTGACCAGATTCGTGGCCGCGATCGACCGGTCGAACAGCACCGCCCCGGCGATGTCGAACGCCGCGGTGGCGGTCAGCGTGACGGTGTGGGACGCCGCCGTTCCGGTGGCGGTGCTCGACAGCACGTCCATGCTGCTGAGGAGCCCGATATAGGGCGCCGTGATCGAGAGGTCGCCGCCGGCGCTGATCGTCACCGCATAAGGGTTGCCGGCGGTCGTCGTGGCACTGCCGTAGGGGCGCGAGGCGACGAACAGGGCGCGCCCGAGCGTCAGGGTCACGTCGCCCTGCGAGCTCAGGGTGCCGAGCGCGGCGAGCGTGCCGAAGCCCGCCGCCATGATCTGGTCCGCGGCGAGCTCGCCCTTGGCGTCGGCGACGCTCTGGGTCAGGATCACGTCGGCGAGCTCGAGCGTGCCGCCCTCGGCCGAGGCGGACCCGCCCTTGGCGCTGATCTCGGCCTCCGACGAGATGGTGAAGCCGCTCGGGGCCGAGATCGCGCCGGCGTCGCTCCACACCTCCGTGATGACGAGCCCGCCCGCCCGCAGGCCGGCGCCGCTCGCCGAGGTCGAGGTCAGCGCCTGCACATAGATGTCGGAGGCGCCGTCGAGGGCGACCGTGGCGCCCGCCCCGATGGTCAGCGTCGCGCCCGAGTTGCCGGCCGTCGTCTCCAGCAGCAACGTGCTCAGCCGCGTCTCGCGATAGAGCGCCGTCGTCGTCGTGCTGGCGCTTGCCAGGACGATCGAGCCGGCATCGTAGACCGTGCCGGTGCGGACGCCGGCCGTGACCGTCCCGCGCGCGCCGGCGGCATAGGGGTCGACCACGCTGACGCCGGACAGATCCGTGACGCTGCCCGCGGCCAGCACGATGCCGTCGGCGGCCCCCAGCTCGCCGAGCAGGTAGACCTCGTAGAGCATCGCGACGTCGGCGTTGGTCTTGCCCGAGATCTTCGAGGCCTTGGTCGCGACGATGGTGCCGTCGGCCTCGATCGTGAAGACCTCGGAGAGCGCGTCGACGCCGTACACCTTGGTGGCCGAGAGGTAGCTCGCCGGCAGCGTCTGGGACTGGACGATGCTGCCGCCGGGCAGCCGGATCGTGCCCTCGTTCAGGAGCTTGGCGACGGTGAGCACGGCCCCCGGCGCCGACACGATGCTGCCGCCCGCCTCCACCTTAAGCTCGATCGCTCCGTCGAGCGTGAGATTCACGGCCTTCTGATCCCACGCCTCCGTCGGCACCGACGCCGTGAGGATGGTGCCGACGTCGCCGCCGGTGGCGAGCGCGCGCAGCGCCGCGGCCTGATCCTCGGTGAGAATGCTCGGCAGCAGCGCCTGCGACAGCGTCAGGGTCTCGCCGGCCTTGATCGTGAAGGTCTGGGTCTCGAGGATCGCGTTGGTGCCGCCGTAGCCGGTGCCGCTCGCGGTGACGAAAGTGTTGTCGAGCAGCGCCGTCTTGTAGGAGGTGATCACGTAGTCGGCGAAGCCGGCCTGGAAGAACGACAGCGGGACCGCGGTGGCCGCGGCGGTGTCGTCCGACGCGCCGCTGCCGAACTTCACGTCCGGCGCCCACAGCGTGAAGGTGCCGCCGCCCGAGAAGCCCGCCGCCTTGATGACGGCGGGATCGAACTGGACCGTCGAGGTGATCTCGGCCGGGTTGATCTGCAGCGCGACCACGACACCCTGCGAATCGAGATAGTAGGTGCGGAAGCCGCTCAATTCGCCGAACAGCGTGCGCGTCTCGCCGAGCCCGTAGTTGGCGAACTCGGTCTGGAAGAACGCCGTCTGGTTGATCAGCGCGAGGTCGCCCCCCTGCCCGGACAGGTCGAGGGTGCCGTCGTAGGTCACCCGGCCGCCGCCCGACAGGTCGATCAGCGTGGCGTTCGCGATCAGGATGCTGCCCGAGACGTCGGTCGCGCTGGCGATCGTGTTGGTGTTGGTCGACACGACCTGGTCGGTCACCGCGGCGGCCGACACCATGACGATGCTGCCGCCGTCCAGATAGGCCGGCCCGGCGATGTCGGTGCCGGTCTTGCCCCAGTCGTTGACCCAGCGCCCGGCGACCGACAGGCTGCCGGTCACCACGATGTCGAACGAGCCGACCGCGAGGATGTCGTCGGCGGTGGTGAAAGCCGAGCCCGACAGGCCGAAATTGGCCGTCTCGAGCTGGATCGTGCCCGACGGCACCGTCACCGAGCCGGCGATGGTGATCGCACGGCCCGCATAGGCGTCGAACACGCCGCCCGCCTCCAGGCTCACGCCGGCGGTCTCGGCCACCGTGATCGTCCCCGAGGTCCACAGCGACACCTGCGCCAGCCCCGAGCCGGACAGCAGCGCGTCCGACAGCACGGTGGTGCCGGCGACCGGGGCGTAATCAGCGGCAGCCACCACCAGGATGTCACCGCCGCCGCCCATGACCGTCCCGCTGCCGTCGGGATCGCCCACCTGCTGGATGAACAGCAGGCCGCCCGCCGGCAGCTGCGAGGTCGCCTCCTGCACGTTGCGCAGGTCGCCGTAGACCGACGACGTCCCGGTGCCGACCTCGCCTTCGGCGAGCTGGCGCTCGCCCGCGTAAGCGTCGGCCGTCAGCGTGCCTTCGTACGAGACCTGCGCCGACTTGATGGTCAGGGTGCCGGCGTCGCGACCCTCGGTGTAGGAGGTCTGGTGATAGGAGCTGGAGCGCAGCTTGTTGGTGTAGACCTCGGTGACGCCCCAGTGCTCGTGACCCACTGACGTGCCGTCCGGCACCACCGCCACATAGGTGTCGGACAGGCTGGCGCTGCCGATGTCGACGATCCGCCCGTCGCTGGTCAGGAGCTTCGTCGTCGTCACCGTGCCGGCCGCGTAGGTCACGAAGCCGCCCGAGACGTCGATCACGGCGCCCGACTTGACGGTCACGCTCGCCGAGCCTCCGACCGTGGCCGAGGAGACGCCGCCATTGGTGCCGAGCGTGACGTTGCCGCCCGTGGTCATCAGCTGCGCCGCGGTGACGCCGACCGCCTCGTAATAGGCCGCCGCCGAGATCAGGGGCGAGCCGATCCAGGCGACGCCGTCCTCGCGCACCCCGGACAGGCGCGCGTCGATCATCACCGTCTCGCCGTTCAGGAAGCTGTCCTGATAGCCGCCGGAATCCGCGAGCTCGTTGCTCTTGAGCAGAATCGACAGGTTGTAGGCCGAGACGTCGACCTGCACGTCCTTCAGGCCGGCGACGTCGATCGTCGCGCCGTCTTCGACGACGATGTGGCCGGCGTTGTAGACCCATTTGCCGGTCGCCGTGTCGTAGATTTTGCTTTGCGACGCGTCGGTCAACGCCGCGCCGGAGGCCGCGCCGATCGTCACGTCGCCGGATGGCGCCCAGATGGTCGCCCCCGACTGCAACGTCACGTCGGAGTTGTAGCTGCCGATGCGCACCTGCGAACTTTTGACCGCGGCCAGCGAATCGGCGTCCTGCGGGATCGTCTCGCCGTTCTCGTCGGCCGCGATCATCAGGATGCTGCCCGGCGCCAGCGTGATGGTCTGGCCATGAAGATCGATGGTGCCGTTGGCCGAAACGCTGGTGGTCGACCGCAGGATGCCGGAATTGGTCACCGTCGTGGCCGCGAGGTCGATGTATCCGCGCTCCGCCTCGATCAGGCCGCTGTTGACCACCGTTCCTTCGTAGTTCGTGATCAAATAGCCGCGCACATAGGGATCCTCGGCCGTGTCGCTGCCGTCCGACGCCGTCAGATACACCGAGCCGGTGAGCGCCTTGGCACCCACCAGGCTCACCTGCCCGTCCGCCGCCGACAGCCAGCCGGCATTGGTCACAGTCGGCGCGATCAGCAGGATCATGCCGCCGCTGTCGCTGGTGACGATCGCGCCCTCTTCCACCGTGACGGCCGCGCTGCTCGGCGCCGTCGCCGAATCGGTGACGCCCGAGAAGGCCGCATAGGTCGACCCGGTGCTGGCATTGGTCTCGGCGTAGCCGGTCAGGCCGTAGTCGAGGAACTCGGTGTTGCGCTGCGCGATGGTGCGCGCCACGCTGTTCTCGGTGCTGCGCCCGATCTCCAGCGTCGAGGCGATCAGCGAATGCACGTTGATCTGCGATCCGGCGCCGAAGATGATGCCGTTCTGGTTGATCACCAGCACGGTGCCGTCGGCCTTGATGGTGCCGAGAATCTGGCTCGGGCTGGTCGACGCCCCGACCACCCGGTTGAGCGCCACCCAGTCCGTATTGCCCTGCTGGTCGAAGGTCAGCGTCGTCGCCGACCCGATGTTGAAGCTCTCCCAGGAGAGGATCGCGCGCGACTGGGTCTGCTCGATCGTCACGCTGTACTTGCCGTCCGACACCGTCTGGGTCGGCAGGTCCGCACCCGTCCAGGTGGTGAGTCCGTCGGTCGTCGAGTTTGGATTGCCCACCGGCTGCAGCGCGCCGGCGCCGAGGCCGTTGAAGCTCGACGTCGCGGCCGCCGCCGAAGCCTTCGCGGCCGCCTGCGCGGCGTTCTGCACCGCCCGCATCGACTTCAAGGAGCTGGTCAGGTTCGAGATCGACGACGCCTGGGCGGCAGCCGCCGCCTGCGCCGCGCTGGTCGCCGCCGCGGTCGCGGTCGCCACGGCGGAGGCCGAGGCGCCGGACCGCATCCCACGCAGGCTGCCGGCGTGAGCCGGAAGCGTCGTCGCGAGCGCCAGCGCCAGCGCGCTCACGCTTCCGAACAGCACCCGGCGCGTGGCGGCGCGATGCCGGTCCGCGACCCGACGAGGGCCAATGGGCGATACTGACGACCGGGCGACCATGAGAAATCCTTCGCGCATCGGCATGCGGCTGGAACGGGACGGCCTCGCGCCTTCCCGGTGACACCGGGAGGTCACGCCCCTAAGACGGATGCTCGCATGAAAACGCGCACGGCGATCGCGCCCGGACCGACACGATCGACCGGCGTTCGCCGTCAGCTCAGCAGCGCGAGCCCGCCGGGCAGCGTCTGGAGGTGCGCCCCGAAGGCCAGCTCCAGGCGGGTCAGGATCTCGTCGAGCCGATCGGTCCGGAAACGGCCGCTGACCAGCCGGCGTCCGAGCTCCGGGTTGACCAGCACGATGCGGCCGGGCCGATACCGGTTGATCTCGTCGACGACATCGACCAGCGGTGTCGCGCGAAACACGACGATCCCGCGCTGCCAAGCGGACGCGACCTCCAGATCGACGGCCTCGACCGACTGAAAGCCGGATTCGTCGTAGCGCACCCGTTGGCCGGCCCGAAGCGTCACCCCGGCGTCGCGCTGGTCGAGGTCGACGACTCCATCGAGGCAGGTGACGCAGACGGAGCGCCCGGCGGAGCCGCCGAGATGACGGACGTCGAACTGCGCGCCGGACCCGATCGTGCTGCCGCCGAGCGCGAGGACCGTCAGGCGCCGGGGCGCCGCGGCCGCCGTGAAGGCCGCCTCCCCGGTGATCAGCTCGATGCGTGCCGTGTCACCGCCCGGCGGTCGCAGGACGATGCTCGTCCGCGTGTTCAGCCGCACCGAGATGTCTTCGCCGAGCGTGAGCTGCCGTTGCTCGCCGACGGCCGTGCGGTGGTCCGCCATGAGCTCGCCCAGCGACGGCCAGAGCTCGAGCGGGGGGTGACGCACGACGCCGGCGGCGACGGCGGTCGCCGCGAGGCCGCCGGCGAGGAACGTCCGCCGTCGGATCGCCTGGTGCCGGCGCACCCCGGCGACGAGCGCGTCGATCGCGTCCGGCCCGGCCACCTGCCGGGCGGCGCCGAGAGCGGTCCAGGCGCCGCGCGCCTCCGCGAAGGCCGCCGCACGAGCGGCATCGCCCGCCAGCCAGTCCCGCAGCGCATCGCCGTCGGCCGCCGTGGCCTGCCCCGACAGCAGGCGCTGAACCCACGTCACCGCGTCACGGCGCAATCGATCGGATACGTCTGGGCGCTCGCTCATCCTGTCCTTCTCGTGCCGCCGGCCGTCGCACCCAGACGCGGAACGACGATCCAGCCTTCTGAAGACATGACGTTCACACGACCGCAGATCCGCACGATGAGGATTGGCATGGCCGTGCTCATGTCTTCGGCGGGCCGGGCCAGCGGGCGGCGCAGTGCGCATGCGCGAGCCGCAGCTCCTTCGACACCAGGCGCAGCGAAACCCCGAGACGGCGGGCGATCTCCTCCCGCGGCAGGGCCTCGACGCGAGCCATCAGCAGCACGGCACGCCGTCGCGGCGGCAGCTCGTCGAGGATGGTCTTCAGGAGGGCGAGATCGGACCGCGCCTCGGCGATCCGCGCCGGGCCCGGAGCGTCGTCGGCGACGTGGAGCAGCGCGTCGACTTCCGCTGCCGACAGGAGCCGTCGATCAGACCGCCTGCGATCCTCGACCGCATTGAGCAAGATTCGGAACAGATAGTTGTCCGGGCTGCGGACCGGACCCACGGCTTCGGCCCGCGCCAACCGGAGCCACGTTTCATGCAGGGCCTCGCCGGCGAGGTCGGCCGACCCGAGCCGCGACGTCAGCCGCGCCTTCAGGTCGTCATAACGATCGAGAAACAGCCGGCGGAGCGCCGCGAGCGTGTCCGTCACGGCGCCCTGCCTCCAGCGCGGGCCGGCGGATCGCAAACCATGGTCATGCCGGGCGCCCGTGGCAGCGCCATGACCAGGACCGGCTGGGCAAATCCGGGCGGCGGCCCGGTTCCGACATCGAGGGTGCGGAGGACCCGATCGACGCTGCGGTCGAGTGCCGGACTGCCGAGGGAGGAGAGCCGCTCGTGGCGCTGCACGGCGCCGGACGGCCCGACCCACAAGAGCGCTGCGATCCGGTGCCAGCCCGGCTCGGTGTCGGCCGCCGCGCACAGCGCCTTGTGCAGGCGATCTTGCAGGCGCCCGTAATATTGTCGCTCGGCGGGGGAGCTTCCCGACCAGGCGGCCGGTGATTGAGGCGCCTCGGGCACGAGCACGAAGGAGCCGTCGGGCAGGAACCGTGCCGTGAGCCCGGTGCCGTCCAACAAGCGGCGTAACGCCTGCTCGGCGGACATGACGCCATGCACGCCGAGCGAGCGGCGTCCCTCCGCCAGTGCGGCGGCATAGAGCACTTCTCGGCCGGAGATGTCACCATAGCGGTCGAGGGCCGTCCCGAGTGGCTGGTCCGCAATCTCGAAGGCGATGGCGGGGGCACCGGTCTCGTCGGCCGGACGCAGCCCGCGCCCCTGCTCCGCCGCCCGTTCTCCGGGCTCCGCCGCCGTTCCCGAGCATATGACCGACACCAAGCCCACCGAGAGCCACGGCAAGACGATGCGCCGTAGCTTCGAAGAAAGTCGAGACCGCACGGACGCGCTCCACCGTACGACGTCGTCGATGGACCTTATGACGGATCGACGAAGGTTTCGTGTCGGCCGATGGGGTGAAATGGACCCCGAGCCGAGGACCACTGGCAAGCAAATGGCAAGCGGCAGCGGCGACTCGAGTGATTTGTGGGCGATCGTCGGCGAGGACGGCGGTCGAGGTCGCCCTGAGAACAAAGTAACCGAGCGGATGCGTCGCGTGGGCGAGCGATGTCGCGATCGGAGACCCCAACGCGGTGCGAGGCATCCGCGCCTGCCGCGCCGCAGCCTCGGTTTTGCTTTCCTCCCGCCCTGCCCGCACCCGGAATCCCAGTGCCGCGCGAAGGCGTGCAGCCGCGGATGCGGCACCACCGTCCGGCTCGCCGCGTCGTGATGCAATAACAGGCCCCGGGCGTCGTCGAGCTGTACCTCTCGGGCCGCCCGCCGAACGCCCGGAACGCGCTCTCCAGCCCGTCGAACCAGTTCTCCTGCCGCTCGTTCCGATAGGCCCGAACGTGCAGCCGCCGCGAAAAGCCGAGCGCCGCCAGGAACAGGGACACCTGCACGGGCGCGCCGCCGGTCGCGACACGCCGCTCGCCGATCGACCTGAGCTCGGCGTGCCCGAGCTGCACCCCGACTTCACCACGACGAGCGTGCGGACGACGAGCTATACCCCCTGTCGTTCGGCTTGCAGCACCTCGAACGGTGGCTTCCCCTCGGCGCCGCGCGAGCCTCTTGGCCGCGCCTGCCGGACGGGATTGCCTCTCGTCGACCCGTCACGCTTCGGCTCGGTCGGCGACGCCGGACTCGGGGGTGGCCGTTTGACCCCACCTGCAAACCGCGCACAGCGCGACGTCCGCCCGTGCGGACAGGGCTGCCGCGCAGCCCGGCACGTCGCCGTCGGCCGCCGCCTCGACACGCCGCGCGGCCTCGGCTGCCGACACGGCGCCGAACTGACCGAACAGCCCGGCCAGGGTGTGAGCCGATCTGCGGATCGCCGTGATGTCGCCCTCGGCCAGACCGCTGTTGATCGTCGTCAGTGATTGCCGCGCATCGTCGGCGAACTGCCGGCACAGGCGCTGGAACCTCTCGTCGCCGACGGCGCCGCGCAGCTCCGCCAGGACGTCGGCCTCGATCTCGGGGCGGCCCTCGGCGTCGGTGTCCGGCTGCGCCGGGGCATCCGGCCGGCCCGCCATCACCCGCTCGATCGCGGCGGCGAGCTCGGCGAACCGGAACGGCTTCGCCAGGTAGTCGTTCATCCCGGTGGCGAGCGCCTTGTCGCGATCGAGGAGCTGCGCGAACGCGGTCAGCGCGACGATCGGAAGCTGCGCCGCGGCGCCGCCGGCCGCCCGCAGCCGACGGGTCGCCTCGTACCCGTCCACGTTCGGCATCTGCACGTCCATCAGCACGAGATCGAACGATCCGGTCGTGGCCGCGGTCACCGCCTCCTCGCCGTCGGCGACGACCTGGACGCGGTGCCCCATCTTCTCGAGCATCGATCGCGCCACGAGCTGGTTGGCCGGCGTGTCCTCGGCGACGAGCACCCGCAGCCGCCGCTGGAGCGGTGGCGGCGGCGCGGCCGCGGCGGCCGGGCGTGCCGTCGCCGCGGCCGGACGGAACGGCAGCTCGAACCAGAAGGTGGAGCCCTTCCCGGGCGTGCTGACGAACCCGATGGTGCCGCCCATCAGATCGACGATGCGCTTGCAGATCGCCAGGCCGAGGCCGCTTCCGCCGGAGCGCCGCGCGAGCTGCTGCGCGCCGCGCTCGAACGGCTCGAACAGGCGGTCCTGGTCCTCCGACGCGACACCGGCCCCGGTGTCGGCGACCTCGAAGCGGATCCGGACATGGTCGGTCGCCCGCTCGGCGACAGCCACGGCCAGCGACACGGTGCCGCGCTCGGTGAACTTCACGGCGTTGCCGAGCAGGTTCAGGAGCACCTGATTGACCCGTCCGGCGTCGCCGACGAGATGCCGCGGGACGTCGTCGGCGACGGCGAACGCCACCTGCTGCCCGGCCGCCGCCGGCTGGCCGCGGGCGATCTCGACCGCGCCGCTCACCAGATCGTGCAGGTCGAACACGCCGCCCTCCACGTTGATCCGACCGGCGTCGAGGCGGGAGAAGTCGAGAATCTCGTTGATGACGCCGAGCAGATGATCGGCGGCGCTGGCGATGATGCCGACCTGCTGGCGCTGCCCCGGGTCCAGCCTGCTGTCGGCCAGCAGGCCGGTCATGCCGATCACCGCGTTCATCGGCGTGCGGATCTCGTGGCTCATCAGCGCCAGGAACTCGGCCTTGACCTGCGCCGCGTGCTCGGCGGCGAGCCGGGCGGAGCGCAGCTCGACCACGTCCGTCTCCTGCCGCATCAGCAGCCGCACGATCCACACCGTCAATCCCAGGAACATCACCGCGAGGACGCCGATCCCCCCGGCCGTGGTCCAGGCGGCCTCGCGCCAGTGCCGGAGCACGATGTCTTCGGTCGCCGTGATGTTGACGACCAGCGGGTAGTCCGGGACGGTTCGCGGCGCCACGATGCGCGGCACGGCGCGACCGCCGTCGGCCAGCCGCGGCCCCGTCGAGATCATCGCGCCGGCCTCGCTGCCGCGGCTGATGATGTCCCGGAACACCGGCTGGTCGTGGAACGACACGCCCATCAGGGCCTCGCGCTCGGGAAAGCGAGCCAGCAGCGGCCCGTCGCGGCGAAACAGCGAGATCGAGCTGCCTTCGCTGACCGTGATGGCCTTGTAGAAGTCCTGGAAGAAGCTGCTCTCCAGGCCGGTCAGGGTCAGGCCGATCATCTTGCCGGACGGGCTGCGGATCTTGCGGGCGAGATAGAACGTCCAGGTGCCGGTGCCGCGGTTGCGGACCGGGACGCTGAGGAAGACCTGGAGATCGGGGTCGGCGACATGGGCCTTGTAGTAGTCGCGGTCCGCCAGATTGATCGGCGGCGCCGGCCAGCTCCGCGTGAAGTTGATCACGTCGCCGTTGGCGCCGACGATGGTCGCGACCGACACCTGCGGAACGCTGCTCGCACGATTGCGGAGGAGATCGAAGACGTGCGCCGTTCCCATCGCCCGCCGGAGGTCGGCGTCGTTGTCGATGCCGGAATCGTTCACATGGTCGGTGATGCTCTTCAGGACGAGGTCCGCCGCCTTCATGCTCTGGCGTGCATGCTCGGCCAGCGTCAGCGCGGTGTTGGAGAGCTCGGCCTTCCGGTGCTCGATCTCGGCGTTGCGCTCCTGCCACAGGCGCAGGACCGCCGTGCCGACGAACAGGACCATGAACAGCATCCCGCCGACCAGGACCGCCAGGGCGCGACCGCTCGGAAGCCGTGACATTCCCGAAAGCGGCGAGGTCGTCGGCATTGTGGATGCTGCAACCCTGGAGGATCGTGGATCCGGCACGCCGTCGCGAGTGAACAGGGAACAGCCGTGGTGAGTCAATGGTCATGCCGGACCGCGGCGACCCGGCGCGCCGCTGGTCGGGCCGGCTCGGCCGGCTCCCGCACGGCGCCGCCGGCCGGGCGCTCCCGTCGGTCACGATCCGATTCTCATTGTTCGGAAGAATCGCCGGCGAGCGGGCCGCAGCGATGCGGCCGGCCATCGCTCTCCGTGCTGGCGGAGCCCTCGGCCATAAACTAGGATTCCGATTGGAGCCGGCCGCCCGGGCCGATGAAATCACGATCGGACACGGCCCTGTCCGGCTGCAGGAGACGCGAGCGATGGCGCCGGAGGTGCCGACGATCTTCGTCGTCGAGGACGTGCCGACCCTCGCCGAGCAGTACAAGCTGTTCGTGCAGAAGGACATCACCTGCACGGTCCGGACCTTCGCGACCGGCGCGACGGCACTGGCCGCGGCGGAGAAGGCCGCGCCGAGCGTCGTCCTGCTCGACGTGCAGCTCCCGGACATGAACGGGCTCGACATCCTCCGGCAGCTCAAGGCGCGCGACATCCCGGTCGAGGTCATCGTCGTCACCGGTCAGGCCTCGATCAGCCTCGCGATCGAGGCGATGCGCGAGAGGGCGTTCGACTTCATCGTGAAGCCGGTCTCGCCGGCGCGTCTGTCGGTCACGGTCCGCAACGCGCTCGAGCGGCACCGGCTGGTCAACCAGGTGGCCGCGCTGGAGGAGGAGTACCTGTGCGACCGGTTCGCCGGGTTCATCGGACGATCGCTCGCGATGCAGGGGGTCTACCGCATCGTCCAGAGCTCCGCCGCATCCAACGCCACCGTGTTCATCACCGGCGAGAGCGGCACCGGCAAGGAGCTGTGCGCGCGTGCGCTGCACACGCTGGGCAAGCGCGCCAAGGGGCCGTTCGTCACGGTCAACTGCGCCGCCATCCCCCGGGATCTCCTGGAGAGCGAGCTGTTCGGCCACGTCAAGGGCGCGTTCACGGGCGCGATCGGCGATCGCAGGGGTGCCGCGCTGCTGGCCGACGGTGGCACCCTGTTCCTCGACGAGATCTGCGAGATCGAGCCGATGCTGCAGGTGAAGCTGCTGCGCTTCCTGCAGGAGCGGACCGTCCAGCGGGTCGGCGAGGAGACGGCGAGGCCGGTCGACATCCGGGTGGTGTGCGCCACCAACCGCGATCCGCGCGCCGAGGTGGCCGCCGGCCGCTTCCGCGAAGACCTGTTCTACCGGCTCTATGTCGTTCCCGTCGAGCTGCCGCCGCTGCGCCAGCGCGACGACGACCTGCTGCTGATCGCCCGGCACCTCCTCAAGCGGTTCGCCAAGGAGGAGGGAAAGCGCTTCACGCGGATGTCGGCCGAGGCCGAGCAGGCCATGCTGTCCTACGCCTGGCCCGGCAACGTGCGCCAGCTCGAGAACGTCGTGCGCGGCGTCGTCGCGTTGAACGACGCCGAGGTGGTGGAGCTCGACATGCTGCCGCCGGAGATGTCGCGGACGGGGGCGCAGCCGCCCGCCGCCGGTCGGGTCGCGGCGAACGGCGACGGACCGCCCGGCCGCCCGGCCGGCGAGCCCGGAGCATCGGCCGGGCGGCCGGCCGGCCGCCCCGTCAGGCCGCTCGACGAGGTGATCCGCACGACGATCGAGGACGCGATCGCCGCCTGCGACGGCAGCATTCCGCGCGCCGCCGCGGCGCTTGAGGTCAGTCCGTCGACGCTCTATCGCCGGATCCAGGCGTGGAACGGGTAGCGGCCCCGACCGGCGCGAGGTCGGCGCGCTCGCGCCGCGGCGTCGCCGCGAAGCAGGTCGTGTTGCCGCCGCTGATCTCGTCGATCAGCGGACGGACGGCTTCGAGCCGCGGCCGCAGCAGGCCGGCCAGCGCGGCACCGTTGGGATGGCTGGGAAACCGCGCCCGGTAGGTCTCGATCCACGCCATGTAGTGCCGGCCGTGGCCGCGCGGGCCCAGGAACCCGAGGTCCTGCACGTCCGGGCGCGAGCCGGGACGCGAGCCCGCCTCGGCGCTCGCATAGCCGGCGACCCGGGCCGGGCTCTCGACCGCCTCGATCAGGAACCGCACGGCGTCGTGCAGCGAGCGGCCGTCGGCGCGGGGCGCCCAGACGTCGTGGCCGAACCTCGCCACGTGCTCGCCGATGTGGACGATCGAGGCGATCGCGTGACGCTGGTACCAGAGGGCACGTGCACCGCGCCTGGTCTCCAGCGGCAGGCTGCCGTCGGCGCGCATGTCGCGCAGCGTCGCCGCCACCATGTCGGCCGCCGCCTGCGCCCGGTCGGCGGCGCCGGTCCGCGCCGCCGTGAGGGCGTCGACCGTGGCGCGCAGGAGAGCGTGGTTGTTGCGGTTGCTGACCGCCTCGCCGTCGGCGCGGCTCCTCGCGGCTCCCGTCGGTGTGTCCTGGATGGCGGCCAGGCGGTCGAGCCAGCCATCGATCGTCGCGCGATCGTGCTCGGCCGCGGCGCTCCGCAGCACGAGCCAGGATCCGAGAAGCCCGATCAGGGCGCGCCGCAGGGAATAGATCGAGTTCGTGTTGCTCTGCTGCGGCCCGGCGTCCTCGACCATCTCCAGGGCGGCGGCGTCGGCCCACCGCCGCAGGGCGCCGACGGCACGCTCGGCGGCCGCACGGTCGCGCAGCCCGTGCCATGCGGCGGCCGACCGCATGACGAGCAGCACGAACGGCTCGGCGCTGCGGTCGGATCCCGGCGACGCCGGCCCGCGCAGGACGCGGACCGGCGGATGCTCCTCGGTCCAGCCGGCCGCCGCGCACCAGTGTGCCGGGTCGGCAACGGCCGTGCTCGCGAGCGAGCAGAGCAGGAGGATCGCGGCGGCGCGCGCTAGAACCACGGGACACCCGTCAGGCTCGCGAAGGTGTAGGCCGAGGGCAGATGGATCACCCCGGAATAGGCGACGATGACGAGCACCAGGGCGGACATTGCGACGACCGTGAGGTAGGCCGCCGCGGCGGTGCGGAGGGTGTCCACAGCCCCGTTGCTGAACCCGGCCTTCTGGTCGCCGCGGTTGGTCCAGCGCTGCTTCGACAGGCGGAACAGGCAGTAGACCTTCACGGCCGCGTTGACGAACTGGTTCACGTAGAGAAGCAGCGGATAGGAGAGGTGCACCTCCCGCGAATGGCACCACAGGACCATGGCCTGCGCCAGCCGGGTGATCAGAATCCAGACCACGTAGGTGACGGCGAAGGCCGGGGTGACGAACACGGCCGCGAGGACCGCCAGGATCGGGCTGACCAGCATGGTCCAGATGGCGATCCGCTGGTCGACGACGCACCACCAGATGAAGAACCCGACCCGGCGCGGGCCGAGTGCGATCGCGCGCGAGCCGTTGCGCAGCATGTTGCCCGACCAGCGGCGCAGGTTCTGCACCATGCGCTCGTACCCCGTGCCCTCGATGTGCTCGATGGTGAGGCTGAGCGCGTCCGGCACGTAGGTCATCTTCGCCCCGTGCCGGAGCATGTAGTACCAGGTGCTCTTGTCGTCGCCCGACAGGAAGCGGAACCGCCCCCACAGCCAGTGCTCGAGATGGTCCTCTTCCAGGATCGTGATGAACTCGGACCGGGTGACGTGGTTGCCGCGGAACATCGACAGCCGGCCCGTCAGGGTCAGCACCTTGCCGGCCAGGGCGTGGCTCTGCATCGCCATACGCCGCTGCGCGAACCGCATGGTGAGCCACAGCGCGACCCAGCGCGGGCCGTGGACGACGACCTCCTCGTCGGTCGTCAGCGCCTGAAGGTCCGGATCCGCCATGAACAGCGGCACGCATTTGGCGAGCATGCCGGGCGCGATGATCGCGTCGCCGTCCATGAACACCACGACGTCGTCGGCGGGGACCCGGGCGCGTCGCATGGCGCGCAGCGCGATGCCGATGGCGTAGCGCTTCCCCGGCCGGTCCTGGCGCGCGATCACCAGGTCGAGATCGAGGTCGGCGGCCTCCCGCGTCACCAGGGCGGCGACGAGATCCTCGTCGGAGGCGTCGCCCGAGCCCAGCCAGATCGTCGCCGGAAGCGCCGTGGCGCGGACCTCGGCGACGATCGAGCGGACCACGTCGGTGGTGATCTCCGGCCGCTCGCGGAAGGTCGTCATCATGAAGTGGACGCGGTTCGGCCGCACGCCGGACGCCCAGACGCGATCGGCCGTGGCCCGCATCATCGGGTAGACGAAGCGGCCGAAGATCCAGGCGCGGACCGCATGGGTGGTCCACCAGCCGAACCGCCACAGGCCGAGACCGCCGATGACGATGACGACGTGGCGGTACACCTCGTCCCAGAGCTGGTTGGGCAGCGACAGCAGCCCGACGACGGCGACGGCACAGTAGACGGCGATGCCGAAGACGGCCTTCGGGTTCCACTTCTCCAGGAACGGGGGCTTGCGGTTCGCTATCGGGGTCATCGGAGGCTCGCGGCTGCGCGTCGGGTCTGCGGGTCAGGGCTGCTTGTCGGGTGGCCTGGACTGGAGCGCCGCGAACGTGGTCGCCTCGCCGCGGCCCCAGCGTCGATCGAACGAGACGATCGCCGGCGTGCCCGCGGTGACGTGACGGCGCGCCGCCGCCTGGTCCGCCTCGGAGAACTCCAGCGTGACGCGGGCCGTGCGGTCGCGGTCGGTGTGGCGCACGCCGGTGTCCCTGGCGAGTTGCCACGTGTAGCGGCTCTCGACGTCGTCGAGATAGCCGCCGTTCCGCTCGACCGCGACGACGGTGGCGCGTGCGCTGATCCGGTGGCCGGGAATGTAGATCTCGGCTTCGTCGCCGATCCCGACGCGGCTGGCCTCGCCCTGCGTCAGGAAGGCGTAGACGATGCCGCGCTCCTGGCGCTCGAGCACCGCGATGGTGTCGCCGGCCTGGACGTTGGCCCCGTCGCGGCGCAGCACGCGCAGCGTCCGGCCGGACGTGTTCGCCAGGACGGTCAGCTCGGCGCGGCGCTGCATCAGCACCCGCAACTCCTCGACGGACAGGGCGATCTCGGTCTCGGCGCGGGTCACGGCGGCATCGGCTTCGGCCAGGCGGCTGATCACCTCGATACCACCGGCCCCGCGTCCGCTCAGCGCCGCGGCCAGGAGCTCGGACTTCTCGCGGCGGATCGTCCTGGACCGGGCCAGCGCGGCCGAGGCCTGCGCCAGGCGATCGGTCGCGTCCTCCAGCCGCGGCCGTGTCGTGTGTCCCTGGGCGAACAGCCCCGAGACCGTCTGCACGCGGTCCTTCGCCGTCTTCTCCAGGTGCTCGAGCGATTCGATCTCGGTGTCGATCCGCTCCAGCTCCGCCCGGGCGGCCAGGACGTGGTCGTCACGGCGCGCCTTCTCGGCGTCGCGCGCCGCCAGCCTGACCCGCAGGTCGTCGCGCGCCCGCTCGACCTTGATCGAGGCGAGGCCGATCATCTGCTCCAGCGCGGGGTCGTGGATCGAGAAGAGCTTCTCGTCCTTCTCGACCGACATGTTCGCCCGCAGCCGCATCCCGGAGAGGACGCCGGTCGCCGGTGACTGCAGCGGCTCGATCTGGCCGCCGACCACGGCGGAATCGACCTCGATCCGCACGACGTTGGCCCACAGCAGGCCGCCGCCGTAGGCGAGGATGCCGGCGCCGGCCAGCAGCCAGAGGGTGGCCGGCATCGCCACCCTGAGCGCCCGTCCGAGCGATCGCGGCGCCGGAGCGGGCGACGCGGCGGGCGGCGGGTCCTGCCGCAACACCGCGGTGTCTTCGCGTCGGACGATCATGTTCGCGACCCCCGGTCCGGGCTGCTGTCACCAGCACACGCCCGCGTAGGCCGCGCGGGAGCGGACCTGGTCGGGCAGGCGCACGAGATCGACGATGGTCTTGCCGGCGGCGGCGTGCTCGACCGCCTCGACGAACTCGCCGGTGCGGTGGCAGACGACGATCACGTCGGCCCAGGCGACCAGCTCCTCGGCGGACCCCTCGAGCACATAGGGCAGGAGGCGAAGCCCGTTGCGCATGTCCGGCTTGGCCGCCTTGGCGTGCGCCGTGGCGAGCGCGAGTCCCTCCGTCGTGACGTTGCTGTCGTAGGCCCGGACCGCGAAGCCACGCACGCTCAGCCGGCCGACCAAGTCGATCTGCGGGCTTTCGCGCAGGTCGTCGGTGCCGTCCTTGAAGGTGAGACCGAGAATCCCGACCCGGCGTGCGCCGCTCTTCTCGATCAGCTCGGCGGCGTGACCGATCTGGCAATCGTTGCTGCTCAGGAGGCTCTCGATCAGCGGGACGCGCACGGCGCGACTCTCGGCGAGGCCCTGCATGGCGCGAACGTCCTTCGGCAGGCACGAGCCACCGAAGGCGAAGCCCGGCTTCATGTAGTAGGCGGACAGGTTGAGCTTCCGGTCCTGCACGAAGATGTTCATCACGTCGTGGCTGTCGACGCCGACGGTCCGGCAGATCCGGCCGACCTCGTTGGCGAACGAGACCTTGACGGCGTGCCAGGTGTTGTCGACGTACTTCACCAGCTCGGCGCTCTCGATGCTGGTGCAGACGAGCGGTGCCTGGATGGCGCCGTAGAGCGCCGCCAGCATCTGGGCGCTGCGGTCGTCGTAGCCGCCGATCACGGTCTTCGGCGGCGCGAAGAAGTCGGCGATCGCCACGCCCTCGCGGAGGAACTCGGGGTGGAAGCAGAGACCGAAGTCCTCGCCGCAGCGCTTGCGCGACTCGGCCTCGAGGATCGGCAGCACGACGTTGCGGGTCGTTCCGATCGGAATGGTGCTGCGGATCACCACGAGATGATAGTCGTTCTTGGCCGCGAGTGCGCGGCCGAGCCCGGCCGCCACGGCCTCGAGCGCCGTGAGATCGACCGAACCGTCCTCGTCGCTCGGCGTGCCGACGCAGACGAAGGTGATGGAGGTCCGCGCCACCGCCTCGGCGATGTCGGTCGTCGCCGTCAGCCGGCCCTCCCGGACGCTCGTCCCGATCAGCGAGTCGAGATCGGTCTCGAGCAGCGGAGCGCGTCCGTCGCGGAGGCTGGACGTCTTGCGGCTGTCGATGTCGACGCCGACGACCTGATGGCGCAGCTCGGCGAAGCAGGCGGCCGACACGGCGCCGACATAGCCGAGGCCGACGACTGACAGCGGCGGATGCGACAGCACGGCGTTCTGCTGACTTGCGGAAAGGCCGACGTTAAAGTCTGACATTGGAAGCTCCTCTTCGCCCGACCATCGGGGACGTTGCGGAGCCGTACTCAAGAGCCGTGCCAGCATGCCCGGACTCGGAATCTCAATGGCTTGGGGGCGGCGCCGGCCGCCGGCCCGGCGCGTCGGAGCGGCGCCGTTGCATCCTGCAACGGAAAGCTTCGCGTTCTGCGAATTCCGTCTCGCCGAATGCGACGAGACTCAGGAGCGCGGGCTGCACAGGGGTCGCCTGTCTCGGCACCGGCCGTGATCGTCTCGTCCGCCCGCGCGCCTGCGCAGCAACGACAAGAGACGTGCGCCGTGACAGTTCGTGAGACGGCGCGCCGGAGGCCGCCGTGCGCGGTCGGATCCGCATGGCGCGGCCGGTCGGCGGCCGGGACGACGCGCGCGTCCGGCCGCTGGCATGCTCCTTGCGCTCGACCTGATCAGGTGAACCCCTCGACGATCAGGAGCCGATTCGATGTCCGACGATCTCACCCACGTGATTCCCGTGATCCTGTGCGGCGGCAACGGGTCCCGCCTGTGGCCGGTCTCGACCGCCGCGCGCCCCAAGCAGTTCCAGACGATGGTCGGGGAGCGCAGCCTGCTCGAGGAGACCGTCGAGCGCATTCGGCGCATCGGAATCGGTCGCGCACCGGTGCTGATAGGAAGCGAGCGGCACGCCGCCGAGCTCGACGCGGTCGCCCGGCGCTACGGCGGCACGGCGCTGTTGGAGCCGGTCGCCCGCAACACCGGACCGGCCGTGGCGCTTGCGACCCATCTCGCCCTGCGCGAGGGCGGCAGCGAGGTCGTCCTGATCCTGCCGGCCGATCACTTCGTGAAGGACGAGGTCGCCTTCGCCGAGGCGCTGCGCAGGGCGGTCGGAGCCGCGGCGGGCGGGCGGATCGTCACCCTCGGCATCGTGCCGGACCGCGCGGCCACCGAATACGGCTGGATCACGCCGGCTGGTCCGCTCGGCGACGGTGCGGCCCAGATCGCCGCCTTCGTCGAGAAGCCCGACGCGGAGACGGCCCGCCGGCTGCTGAGCGACGGGCGGCACTTCTGGAACGCCGGCATGTTCGTGGCCAAGGTCGACACCCTCGCGGCGGAGTTCCTTCGTCACGAGCTCGCGATGTTCAATCTCGCCGGCGACGCCGTGCGTACCGCACGCCGGCGCGGCGCGAGCGTGCGTCTTTCCACCCGATTGTGCTCGCGCTTCCACTCTGTTCCCTTCGACGTGGCGATCATGGAGCGGTCGCGGCGCGGCGCGGTCGTGCCCGCGCCGATCGGCTGGTCGGACATCGGCTCCTGGGACGCGGTGTGGGCGTGCCTCGGCAAGGACGACGGCGGCAATGCCACCGCCGGCGACGTCGTCCTGGTCGACACGCGGGGCGCGCTCGTGCGGTCGCAGTCCAAGCCGATCGCGGTGATCGGCCTGGAGGACGTCGTGGTGGTCGAGAGCGAGGACGGCATCCTGGTCGGCGCTCGCGACGCGGCCCAGACCGTGAAGAGGATCCCGGACCTGGTCGGCGCGTCGCCGCAGGCGGAGCCGGTGACCGGAGCGGCGGTCCGCGACCCGGAGGCTCTCCGCCCGTGGGGCGCCTACCGGGCGCTGGACCGCGGCCGGACCTTCCAGGTCAAGCACATCACGGTCGTGCCCGGCGGCCGGCTGTCGCTCCAGTATCATCATCATCGGGCCGAGCACTGGGTCGTGGTCGCAGGCACGGCGCTGGTGGAGATCGACGGCGTCGAGCGGATCCTCGCGGCGAACGAATCGATCTATATTCCGCAGGGCGCCACGCACCGGCTCACCAATTCCACCGACGCGCCGCTGCACCTGATCGAAGTCCAGTACGGCAGCTACTGCGGCGAGGACGACATCGTGCGGCTGGAGGACGTCTACGGCCGGGCCGAATCGCCCGCCGGCGTATTCCGCCAGGTGACGGAGTCCGCACCCGCGGCGGCCTGACGGTCGCGATTGGACAGACCGCGGTCCGGGCCGCTCCGCAACTGATTCCGACGATTCTCGCATCGTCGGATCGGCACGAGCATGGATCGGCGGCTCGGTGATCGGTTCGAGGTTTCGGCCGTGATCCGGGCCGTTGCGGCATCGAGGTCAGGCCGCCGCGAGGTGGCGAGCAGATCGCGGAAATCGAACTGACGACGCCTGAACCCGTCAGCCATGTCTCCGAACAGCCGTCAGCCATGTCCTCGGACTGACCCACTCGGCCAGGTCGAGCCGCTCGCGGTCCCGCTCCCGACCGACATCCGCAGGTCGATCAGCCCGGCGTCGTCGGCGTGCCGCCGGATTGCGGTGTCGCGGCGAGTCCAGCGGTCCGCGCCGACGTCGCGGTCGAGCGATGCGCACAGGTCCCGCACGGTCTTGGGGCCGAGCTCGATCGTGACGAGGCGCTCGGCGCGCTCCCGCATGCCGCGGGTGATGTAGTCCCGGCTGACGACGACGTCGCGGCCGTCCTCGGCCCGACCTCGCACCAGCAGATGGACGTGGGGGTTGTCGGTGTTCCAGTGCTCGACCGCGACCCGGTCGAGCCTCGTGCCGAGATCGCGCTCCATGTCGGTGAGGAGATCGCGCGTGAACGCCTTCAGGTCGGTCAGGTCGGAGGCCTCTTCCGGACTGACGACGAAGCGGAAGTGGTGGCGGTCGCCGGCGCACCGCTCGACGAAGCTCTTCTCGTCCGCCTCGCCGCCGGCGTCGAACATCCGCGCTTTCGCCGTCCCGGCCGACACCCTCGCGCCGGAGGTCCGCGACATGGGCGGAGAGCGGCGCCGCCCGGACCGCAGCCGCTTCGATCGCCCTGCTCGCCTCGCCCGGGTGCAGCGTCGCGCGTGCGCGGCCGGCGCCGACCGGCGGCCCCGCCGCGGTTCCGCCCTCTCGGCCATGGTCGGCGGCGGGCATTGCATTCCGCCACGCCAAGCGCGCGCCGGTTTCGCAAAACGCAATGCGGTGCGATCGGTCTCCCGCCTGATCTCCTGTGTTTTCAGCGGCCAGTCGGCGTCCGGTCGCTGGCATGTCGGTTGCTGTCACTGCTCCGGGCAACCGGCCGAAGGCGAGACGCCGCGCGACGACCGACCGACACGCCGGCTGCGGCCCCGATCGGGCCGGCGGCGTGTCGGCGACCGGACGTCGCGCGGCTCGGCACCCCTGTCCGGATGGGCCCGATCCCGCCGTGGACTCTCGCTCCACCGTCTCGCCGCGACGCGGTCCGACGGACCGACGAACTGCGGCAACCAGCGCAACGAGGATGATGATGTCTGAGGTGATGCAGAGCCCGGTCGTCGGGACGAGCAAGGACGACACGCTGAAGGGAGGGGCGATCGACGAGCTCTTCCTCGCCCGGCAAGGCGCCGACGTCGTCCAGGCCGCCGCCGGCAACGACCGCGCCTTCGGGGGCCGCGGCAACGACACCCTGTTCGGCCAGGCCGGTAACGACGTGATGTACGGCGGCGGCTCCGGGCCGTCGCTCGCCGAGCTCGATCGGCTGGTCATCGATCAGGACCACCAGGGCTCGGTCGCCTTCCTCGGCGAGACCGCCGGCTACGCCAACTCGCTCGGCTGGTACAAGGTGGTCGACGGCGAGATCGTCGACGTTCAGGTGCTGTGGAGCAACGCCAGCCTGAAGGGCAGCGGCGGCAGCCTCTCGGCCGGCGACAGCAAGACGCTCGACCTGCGGGCGGGCGACCAGATCGGCTTCTTCATCGTGTCCAACGGTGCGGCGCTGAACGACTTCTCGAAGTTCACCGACGGCCGCTACGAGTTCCGCGACGCCGACGGGAAGCCGGCCACGCTGGACACGGCGAACCCGAAGCTGTGGTTCGTCGGCGGCGACGGCAAGGCCGTCCAGGTCAAGGGCGACGGTTACCACACCGCCGCCTACGGCGAGACCCTGCCGCTCAACAACGACGGCATCCTGCACACCGTCGGCCTGGTCGACGCCAGCAAGGGCATCGTGCGCATCGGCTTCGAGGACCTGAAGGGCGGCGGCGACCGCGATTTCGACGACGCGGTGTTCTCGGTCGACATCGGCACGGCGAACGTGAAGGTGCTGAGTGCGCACGGCACCACCGGGGCGGACGCCGGCGACGGCAGGCCGGCGGGCTCCGGCCCGGCGAAGCCCTATGTCGAGGGCACCGAGAACGACACGCTGTACGGCGGCGAAGGCAGCGACAAGCTGTACGGCCGTGCCGGCCACGACAAGCTCTTCGGCGAATCCGGCAGCGACGAGCTCGACGGCGGATCGGGCGACGATGTGCTCGACGGTGGCTCCGGCGACGACGTCCTGCGAGGCGGCGCCGGCAACGACACGCTGGCCGGCGGCGCCGGCAAGGACACGCTGTCCGGCGGCTCCGGCGAGGACCGGCTCGACGGCGGCGACGGCGACGACACGCTCGACGGCGGCTCCGGCGACGACCACCTGCAGGGCGGCACCGGTGCCGACAAGCTGGCAGGCGGGGCCGGCAGGGACACCCTGCTGGGCGGCACCGGCGACGATCGTCTCGACGGCGGAGCGGACGACGATTCGCTCGACGGCGGCACCGGCGACGACGTCCTGATGGGCGGCTCCGGCAACGACAAGCTGGCGGGTGGGTCGGGTCGCGACTCGCTCGACGGCGGCGCCGGTGACGACCATCTCGACGGCGGTGACGGCAACGACACGCTGGCCGGCGGGGCCGGCGGCGACGTCCTCATCGGCGGAAGCGGCACCGACCGTCTCATGGGCGGCAGAGGCGACGACGTCCTGATCGGCGGCCAGGGCAAGGACACGCTGAGCGGCGGCGAGGGCAGCGACACGTTCGTCTTCCGCCCCGCCGACGGCGGTTCCGGCGTCGACGTGATCACCGATTTCGAGATCGGCGCCGATCACATCGACGTCTCGGCCTTCGGTCTCGTGAACGGCGTCGAGGACGTCTCGTTCGCGATGACCGCCGGCGGGCTGGACATCCTGCTCGACACCCACGCCGGCGCGCCGCTCTGCGTGGCGACCGTGAAGGGCCCGCAGGAGATGCTCGCGCGAATGGGGCACGACAGCTTCATCGTCTGATGCGGCAGGCCCGGCGCCGGCGGCGGCTGCCGCCGCCGCCGGGCGCCTTCTCCACCACCCGCGATGGGCACGTCCGGCTGGCGGACGGCGTGTCCCCGCCGCCGGCCGGGAGCCGGCCCTCGACGACCGGTGAACGACCATGTCCAGCTGCTCGCCCGAGACCACGTCCCTCCCGGCCGCCATGATCGGCTGGTGTCGCGGCACCCTGGTCGGCCTGGGAATCATCACCGCCGTCGTCAACCTGCTCGCGCTGACCGGCTCGCTCTACATGCTTCAGGTCTACGACCGGGTGCTGGGCTCGCACTCCACCGCGACTTTGCTGGCGCTCACCCTGCTGATGGCGGGACTGTACGGCTTGTACGGCGTTCTCGACGTGATGCGCAGTCGCGTGCTGGTGCGGCTCGGCGGGCGCGCCGACCGCGGGCTGCGCAAAGGCGTCTTCGACATCGTCCTGGCCTCGCCGCTGCAGGGCCGGCCGATGCTCGGCCTGCAGGCGGTGCGCGACCTCGACCAGGTTCGCGCCGCCGCCACCGGGCCGGGACTGGTCGCCGTTTTCGACGCGCCGTGGCTGCCGGTGTTCCTGGCGATGCTTTTTGTCCTGCATCCGTGGCTCGGATGGCTCGCCGTCGCCGGCGCCGCCGTGATGGTGGCGACCGCCGTGACCGCCGAGCGGCGGGCGTCCGCACCCGCCGAGGCGCTCGAGGCCAGCGCCACCCGACGCATGGCGCTGCTCGACCTCGCGCGGCGCAATGCCGAGGTGGTGCGCGCCCTCGGGCTCGCCCCGGCCCTGCGACGCCGCTGGGAGGCCGCCAGCGAGGACCATCTGGCAGACACCGTGCGGGCCGTCGAGGCGCCGGGCTCGCTCGCCACCTTCGCGCGGGTGTTCCGGATGGCGCTGCAGTCGCTGATGCTGGGTCTGGGCGCCTGGGTGGTGCTTCGCGGTGAGGCCACGGGCGGCATCATGATCGCCGCCTCGGTCATGACCGGCCGCGCCCTGGCGCCGATCGAGACCGTGACGGCGCAGTGGCGCAGCCTGGTCGCCGCCCGCCAGGCCTGGCGGCGGCTCGGCGCCGCGATCGCGCCCACCGCCGCGGCGCCGCGGACCGACCTGCCGGCGCCGCGCGCGACGCTCACGGTCGAGTCCCTCGTCGTCGTGCCGCCGGGCGCCGAGAAGCCGACCCTGCACGGGATCACGTTCGGCCTGAAGGCCGGCGACGGGCTCGGGATCATCGGTCCTTCGGCGTCGGGCAAGTCGACTCTCGCCCGCGCCCTGGTCGGCGTGTTCGCGGCCCGCCAAGGAACGGTGCGCCTCGACGGAGCCACGCTCGACCAGTGGCGGCCGGAGACCATCGGGTCGCACATCGGCTACCTGCCGCAGGACGTCGAGATCTTCGAGGGCACCGTCGCCGAGAACATCGCCCGGCTCGACGACCGGCCGGATTCGGCGGCCGTGATCGCTGCGGCGCGCGCGGCGGGGTGTCACGACATGATCGTGGCGCTGCCGCGCGGCTACGACACACCCGTCGGCCCGGCCGGTGCCGTCCTGTCGGCCGGTCAGCGCCAGCGGCTGGCGCTCGCCCGCGCGCTCTATCGCGACCCGTTCCTGATCGTGCTCGACGAGCCGAACGCCAATCTCGACGCGTCCGGCGAGGCGGCGCTGAGCGCGGCGATCGCCGCCAGCCGCCGCCGCGGCGCCGTCGTCGTCGTCGTCGCCCATCGGCCGGCCGCCATCGCCGAACTGGATCAGCTCCTGGTGCTGAACGAGGGCCGCCTGCGCTCCTTCGGGCCGCGCGACAAGGTGCTGGCCCAGACCACCCACTCCGCATCGCCGACGCTCGCCGTCGTCGGCGGCTCCAGCCGCGACGGATGACCGACATGCGCCTCCCCCTTCGTCCCGCCGACGATGTCGACGGCGTCTTCAGGCCGCTGCGGATCGGCCTGCTCACCTGTGCCGTGGCCGTGGTCGGCCTCGGCGGCGCGGCGACCGTCGTCGAGATCGCCGGTGCCGTGCTGGCCCGGGGCACCGTCGTGGTCGAGGGCTCTCCGAAGAAGGTGCAGCACCCGACCGGCGGGGTCGTCGGGCGGATCCACGTCGCGGAGGGCGCGGCGGTACGCGAGGGCGACGTGGTCCTCACCCTCGACGACACCATGACGCGGGCCAACCTGATGGTGCTGGTGCGCCAGATCGACCAGATGGAGATCCGCCAGGCGCGGCTGACCGCCGAACGCAACGCGCACGCCTCCTTCGACCTGCCCCCGGCCCTCGTTCCGCGCGCCGCCGACAACGAGCTCGACGACCAGTTCGCGGCGGAGCGGCGGCTGTTTGAATCGAGGCGCGAGGCGAGGGCCGGTCAGAAGGCGCAGCTCGGCGAGCGCGTCGCCCAGCTCGAGCAGGAGGTCACCGGGCTGATGCAGCAGAAGGACGCCAAGGACCGCGAGATCGAGTTCGTCGGCCGCGAGCTCGAGGGCGCCCGCGTCCTCTGGGAGAAGAGCCTGCTTCCCGTCACCAAGTTCACAGCGATCCAGCGGGATGCGGCGCGCCTCTCCGGCGAGGCGGGCCTGCTCGTCTCCCAGGCCGCGCAGGCCCGGGGCCGGATCGCCGAGATTCGGCTGCAGATCGAGCAGATCGATCAGGACCTGCGGGCCGAGACCATGCGCGAGCTGAGCGAGCTCCAGGCCAAGCTGGCCGAACTCGCCGAGAAGCGCATCGCGGCCGAGGACCAGCTTCGCCGCGTCGAGCTGCGGGCGCCGCAGGCCGGCATCGTGCATCAGCTCGCGGCGCACACGGTCGGCGGCGTCGTGGCGGCCGGCGAGACCCTGATGGAGATCGTGCCGCAGGACGATGCCCTGGTGGTGGAGGCCCGGCTCGCCGCCGCCGACATCGATTCGGTGCGGCCCGGTCAGCGCGCTTGGGTGCGGTTTCCCGCCTTCAGCCAGGACACCACGCCGGAGATCGAGGGCGTCGTCCAGCGCGTCTCGGCCGATGTCGTCCGCGATCGCGGCGGCGCGCGAAACTCGGCGCCGGCCGCAGCGCCCGGCCAGGATCACTACATCGTCCGCGTCCTACTGCCGGCCGAGATCCGGACTCCAGCGCACCGGGTCGCCCTGCTGCCGGGAATGCCGGCCGACGTCCATCTCGGCACCGGGGACCGGACCATCCTGTCCTATCTGGTGAAGCCCTTGCGGGACCAGCTCGCGACCACGTTCCGGGAACGATGAGCCCGACGGCAGGGCTGTCATGACCGGGACCGACAACCGCTGGGCCCGCGAGCACTGGCAGAAGGTGCAGCTACGGAACCTGCTGACCCACGCGGTGCAGCGCTCGCAGTTCCGCGCGTCCGCATTGCCGCCAAGCCGGGCGAGGCATGGCTCGCCGCCCTGCCCGTGCTGTCGCGCGCCTGCGTGCCGCATCAACTCGTGACCGAGGGCGCACTGCTCGGCCGGCGCGACAGGATCGCGGTGCAGCCTGACCAGTGGCCGAGCTCGTGCCGTGCGGTCCGAGGCGCGGCATCGCCCGCCTGGTCGCCGGGCTCGGCACCGAGCGGCGGCTCGCCGCCATCGACGACATCGAGGACGACGACGTGGCCAAGCCGGTCGTGCGGCGGCCCGGCCTCCCGCGCGCGCAGTCTCGGCGGCCCGCTACCGGTCGAACCGCACCGGGACGGCGAGCGAGATGGTCCGGCCGGCGATCTCGGCCGGCGGCGGCGGCACCGGGCTGACGCGGCGGGCGAGCGCCACCGCCTCCTGGTCGAGCGCCGGATCGCCGGCGCTGCGCACCAGGCGGGCCGAGAGGACCCGGCCCGCGCGGTCGATCGTGAACGCCACCATGGCGGTGCCGTGGCCGCCGCCGGGCGGAAAGCGCTTGTGGCGGTTGAGCAGCGCCGTCAGCAGGCCGCGCCAGGTGGACGGCGCGACCGAGGACGACGTGCCGGCGGTCGGCGCCGCATTGGTGCTCGCGCGCCGCAGGTTCGCGGCCTGCGGCGCCGCGGTGGTGGGCGCGGCGAGCGCGGCGCGGGTGCGGGGCCTGTCGCGCGTCTTTCTCTTCCTTTTCGGCTCGGGCTTCTCGCGGAGGTCCTTCGGCGGATCCGGGTCCGCCTCCCGCTTCGCCTCCGCGGGCAGCACGGCGGCCGCGTTCGGCTTCTCCGGCACGGGCGGCAGCTCGACCTCGGTCTTCACGATCGGGACGGGCTCGGGCTCCGGCTCCGGCTCCTCCGTCTCGACCGGGTCGTCCTCGCGCTGCGACGGCGCGGCGGCCTGCGACGCCACCATGGTGGGCCCCAGCGCGACCTCCTGCTGCGGCGCGTCCGGCGCGACCGCCAGCGGCGAGAGCTCGATCATCACGGCGGCGGGCGGCTCGGCCGCCGCCACGGTCTCGCGCGGCCACTGCAGCGCGGTGCCCACGGCGGCGCCGTGCAGGCCGGCGACGCACGCGGTCGCGAGCGCCCAGCGCCGCAGCAGGCGTCCCGGCGGCTCGCGGTCCGCGTGGTGGATCGGCGCCCTCACGGCGCGGGGACCGGCGGCGGCGCGGCGGCGGGCGCCGCCTCGAGACCGACCAGTCCGATCTTCAGATAGCCGGCGTCGCGCAGGAGGTTCATCACCGCCATCAGGTCGCCGTAGTCGACCGTCTTGTCGGCCCGGACGAACACCCGCTCCTCGACGTCGCCGTCGGTCTTCCCGTCCAGCGCCGCCTTCAGGTTCTCGCGCGGCACCGTGTCGTTGCCGAGTGCCAGCGAGAGATCGCCCTTCACGGTGAGGAACACCGGCTCGCGCGGCCGCGGCTGCGGCGCCGCGTTCGAGGCCGGCAGATCGACCGCCACATCGACGGTGGAGAGCGGCGCCGCCACCATGAAGATGATCAGCAGCACCAGCATCACGTCGATGAACGGCGTGACGTTGATCTCGTGGGTCTCGACGAGGTGGCCGTCGTCGGGCGCGGGTCGCAGGCTGCCGGCCATGGCTCACTCCGCCGCCCGCGGCAGCCGCGAGGCCCTGGGTCGCGGCGGGCAGCGGCGGACGTCGAGCGCGCGGCTGACCAGGCGCTCGATCGCCGCCGACGCGTCGCCGAGCAGGAGACGGTAGCCGGCCGTGGAGCGGGCGAACATGTTGTAGACGATCACGGCCGGGATCGCGGCGACGAGGCCGAGCGCGGTGGCGAGCAGCGCCTCGGCGATGCCGGGCGCCACCACGGCGAGGTTGGTGGTCTGCGACCGGCTGATGCCGATGAAGGCGTTCATGATCCCCCACACGGTGCCGAACAGCCCGACGAACGGCGCCGTCGCCCCGATCGTCGCGAGCAGGCCGGTGCCGATGGTGATGCGCCGGCCGGCCGCCGCCTCGACCCGCGACAGCCGCGACGCGACACGCTCCTTCACGCCGTCGCCGTCGATGTGGTCGAGCAGCGGCTCGGAGACCCGCATCTCGTCGGCCGCCTCGCGCACCAGCACGGCGACGGTGCCGTCGTCGCTCTCGAACGCCGCCGCCGCCGCGGCGAGATCGCCGGCGGACAGCACCCGTGACAGCCCGCGGCGCACGCGGCGTCGCGCCCGGAACAGCTCGATCGTCTTGGCGAGCCAGACGGTCCAGGTGGCGAAGGAGGCGAGCGCGAGGCCGGTCATCACGGCCTGGACGATGCGGTCCGCCGCCTGGAACATCCCCCACGGCGACAGGTCGTGCGGCAGCGTCCCGGTGCGTCCCGGCGCCGGAGCCGGGGGCGCGGGTGCCGCCGGCGCCGGAGCCGCGCCGGTGGCGGGAGACGCCGGTTCCGCGGCCGCCGGCGGGCCGGCCGCGTCCGCCGCGGGCCGGTCCGCCGGTGCGGGCTCGGTGACGACCGTCGGCGGCGGCGACGGCGCCGGGACCACCCCGCCGCCGTCCGGCGTCTGCGCCGTCACGGGCCCCGTCAACGTCGCCACCAGAACCGCCACCCCGACGGCCCGCCCGGCACGCCGGGCGAATGCCGGCCTCGCGCCGCGTGACTGCATCGCTCGTCTCCTTCCACGGCGGCCCGCCGGCCGCAGCCGGCGCCCGGCCGTCATGCGGTCAGAACCGGTAGTTGACGCCGAGCTTGGCGGTGGCGATGTCCACCTCGCTGAGGAGACGCCGGCCGTCCGTCTGCGAATAGGTCACCGGATAGCCCCAGTTGTTCGTCGTCATCACGCCGGCGCGGGCGTTCGGGAACGTCATCTCGGTCTCGCCGAAATGCGCGAGCAGAACCTCGGCATTCACCGACCAGTGGCCGCCGACCTTGTAGTCCAGGCCGGCGCCGAGCACCCAGCCGACGCGGGTCGCCGCGGCCGACTCGGTGAACGCGGCCGCGGTCTGGGTCGCCGAAGTGGAGGTCACGGCGTACTGGGTGCGCTCCTCGGTGTGCCGCATGAACGCCGCGCCGCCGGTGGCGTAGGCCATCAGCCGGTCGTTGACGGCGTATCCCAGCCGGGCCCGGACCGTGGACAGCCAGTCGATCTCGCTCACCCGCACCGCCTCGAACTGTCGCGTCCGGTAGAGATTCTGCGAGTAGGGTCCGGTCGCGCCTTCGCGGGCGTAATCGACCTCCGAGGCGCCGATCTCCGGCTTGGCGAGATCGACCTCGAGGCCGGCGACGATGCGGTTGGCGAACTGATGATCCCAGCCGGCCTGGATGCCGAACAGCGCCCCCTTCGGGCTCGAATCCGGCGTCTCGGCGGCCGTGTGGCCGGTCGTCGTGCCGGCCAGCGTCGTCATGCTCCCGCCCAGGCTGGCGAAGGCGTAGCCGCCGTGCACGCCGACATGGAGGCCGCTCCAGGACCCGGGCGCCTCGGCGATCCGGAACGGCTGCAGGAACGCCGCCGACGTCGGGGCCTCGGTGCCGCCGAACTTGCCGGTCAGGCCGACCCGCACCGTGCGGCCGGGGCCGGGCTGCTGCACCAGGCTCAGCGGATCGACGTAATAACGATCGAGGACGTTCTCGGCGCTGGCCCAGGCGGTGATCTCGGGCGTCAGCTTGTACTCGGCGAAGACGTCGACCAGCCAGTACGGATCCCAGTCGATCAGCGCGATGAGGGTCGAGAGGCCCGACACCGGCGTGCCGTGCCCGGCCGCGCGCGGCCCCGTGTAGGAGGCCCGGCCGCCGACCGTCAGGGTGTCGTCCAGGAACTTCTGCGAGACCGTCAGGCTCGCCGAGTATTCCGGCGGAACCTGGTTGGTGGCGTAATCGGCCGACAGCGTGCTGTTGCCGCAGGTGTTCGCGGTGGGGCAGAACTCCACGTCGAGATAGTAGTTCGCCGCCAGCTCGGCCGTGAAGCCGCGATACTCGTAGCGGCCCTGGAGCTCCAGGCCGGAGAACTTCGCGCGGTCGATGTTGAAGATCTGCAGCGCCGTCGAGGTGCCGCCCCAGGAATTGGTGTAGGTGCCGTACTGGCGCGCGACGTAGTTCTTGATGTCCCAGTCGAACCAGCCGAGCTTGGCCATCGCCTTGTCGCCGGCCGCGAGCACGTCCTGTCGGAGGACGTTGACTCCCGCCTCCCAGTTGCTGGCGCGCTCTGGCTCGATGTTGGCGTTCACCAGCAGCGTGTAGGCCGACACGGTCTCGATCAGGCTCGGCATTCGCAACGCGTTGGAGTAGTTCACGTAGAGCTGCGTGCCCTTCCACGGCTCCACCGTGACGCCGACCGACGGGCTGTAGCCGCCGGCGTCGCGCGACGGCTCCGGGTTCTTCTGATACGAGCTGGTCGGGTTGCCGAGATCGTTCGACCAGAAGTGCGTGTAGCGCAGGCCGCCGTTGAGGGTCAGCCAGTCGAGCGGCTTGTAGGCGAGCTTGCCGAAGCCGGCGACCTCGGTGCGGTTGCCGTTGCGCGACGGAATGTTGTTGAGCTGGTCGCTGGCGACCGTCGGGCTGGTCGACTCGCGCAGATAGGTGGTGCCGGCGGTGACGTCGAGGGAGCCGAACCGGTCGAGGTCCAGGTGCGATCTGTTGGTGACGTCGCCGCCCCACATGCGGGTGTCGTTGCCGGTGCGGTACCCGTAGGGAAGCCCGAGGTCCTCCGGCTTCGTGTTGATCGTCGCCCGCGGCGAGTTCCGCAGCTGCAGCTTGGTCGTCCACAGATTGGCCCGGAGATCGACGAGGCCGTTCTCGTACGGGGTCCAGCGGTAGCGCACCGTGCCGGTGTCGACCGTCGTGCCGGAGGTCTGCACCTGCTGCACGACCTGGCTGCGATCGGTGGCGAACAGCGAGGCGAGAAGGTCGCCGGCCTCGCTGCGGAAGCCGTTGTAGCCGACCTGCACGCTGTGGCCACCGTCGAATCGCGCCGTCGCCTTGGCGATCAGGGACTGCGTCTCGAGCTGGGTGTTCAGCACCTCCTCGCCGGCCCGGTAGCTCGACAGGCCGCCGTTCTTGTACACATGGGCGTAGGAGATGGGGCTGCCGATCGGGTAGCAGAAGCCGCTCGAATAGCAGAGCGGCTGCGGCCCGGTGTCGATCACCTGCGCGCCGGGTCCGTTCTTGCCGGCGAAATAGTTGCCCTGCTTGCGCACCGCGTAACCCCACAGCACGTCGTAGTCGGCCTGCTTGATCGCCGCGACGGTGCTGAAGGAGCCGCTGGTCGGAACCAGCGCTCCCGGCCGGTCGAGGCCGGAGGCCGAGGCGGTCGGCACCGGATAGGGCTGCGGATCGCTGACATAGGGCTGCGGCCACGAATAGCCGCCGAGATCGCCGGGCGTCGGCGTCGTGGTGTTGGTGCCGAAGCCGCTCTTCACCCACACGCCCCAGGTGTCGCCCGGCTTGACGACGTCGGCGGCGCTCAGCGTCCGCATCGCCACGGTGCCGGCGATGCCGCGCGAGCCGGCGTCGGAGCCCTTGGTGATCTCGACGCCGGCGAGCAGATCGGGATCCACGAAGGTGCGGTTGGAGATGCCCTGGTACCCCTGATAGACGGTCAGGCCGTTCTCGGCGCCGTCGATCGTCACGGCGACGCGGCCCATGCCCTGCATGCCGCGGACGTTCACGTCGATCGAGCCGGCGCCGTTCCTCGCCTCGCCCGACATCACGCCGGGCGTGCCGCGGAAGATGTCGGCCGGGCTGGAGCCGCGGAAGCGGTCGATGGTCTCCTGCGAGATGTAGGCGACCGGCGCCGCGGTCTGATACGGCGCCTCCGCCGGTGCGACGCGTCCGCCCGAGACCGTGACGGTATCGAGCTCGATGGCGTCCTCCGGCATCGATCCGACCGCCACGGACGGCCCGCCGATCGTGACGGCGTTCGGACCGGTGAACCGCGCCGAAAGGCCGGTGCCGGCCAGCACGGCCGACAGCGCCGCGCCGGACGTCATGGTGCCGCGCGCGCCGGCCGTCGTCTTGCCGCGGGCGAGCCCGGCGTCGAACAGGATCTGCAGGCCGGTCTGGGTGGCGAGGCGGTTCAGGGCCGGCGTCAGCGCGCCGGCCGGCACGGAGACGGTGCGCGTCGCGGACTGCGTCGCCGGAGCGGTCTGGGCCGCCGCCTGCAGCACCGGTTGCGCGGCGAGCATGGTGGTCGCCATCAGCAGAAGACGAACGCGGATCGCTCGCGGTCCCGTGCTCCTCGCCTCGCCGTTCGTCATCATGCCACCCCTCACCCGTTCGGCGGCTGCGGTGCCGCTCTGCCGCGGCACGTTCGGCCGCTCGATGAGGTGACGAACGGAATTTCCGGTTTGGGACTCGGCCGGCGAAAAATCACGACGATGCGTCGCCGCGTGTCCCGATCGGCGCGGTCGACCAGCCGTGCGGGCCGGTCAGCCGCGCAGGACGACGAGCAGGCCGATCCGGGTGACGATCAGGCCGAGGGAGTCGCGCAGCAGCGCGAGCGCGGCGTCGGTGTCGGTGACCGTGAAGGTGCCGCTGACCCGCCGCGACGCGAGGCCCGCGCCGGCGATCACGATGCGGCCCGGGAAGTGGCGGCCGATCTCGGCGACCACCTCGGAAAGCACCGCATTGTCGACGACGAGCTGGCCGCGTCGCCAGGCCAGCACCGCCTCGGGGTCGGCCGCCCGCACGTCGCGCACCGCGCCGTCGGGGCCGTAGACGGCCTGCTGGCCCTCGCCGAGCCGCACGGCCGCGGCGCCGGCGGGCGCGGTACCGGCGGGCGCGCCCTCGCCCGGGGTGATCGAGACCGCGTGCTCGACCACCGTGACATCGGTCGTCTCCTCGCCCAGCCTCACGTCGAAGGCGGTGCCGAGCGCCGTGGTGCGGCCGCCCTGCGCCTCGACCACGAAGGGACGTGCCGGATCCGCCACGACCCGGAAGAACGCCTGGCCGCGCAGCAGCACCACGGTCCGGGTGTCGCCCGTGAACCGAAAGGCGACCGCCGAGGAGGCGTTGAGCTGGACGGTCGAGCCGTCCGCGAGCGTCGTCTCGGGCATCTCGCCGCTGCCCGACAGGACGTCGGCCCGCAGCCGCATCGGCCCGTCGAGCAGCACGAAGGCGCCGCCTCCGACCGCCGCGGCGAGCAGCAGCGCCGACACGGTCCGGCCGACCGGCCGCCGCGGCGCCACCGAGAAGTCCCGCAGGGTGGAGTCGCCGAGGATCGCCTGCCGCGCCTCGCCCATCAGCCGCTCGGCCGTCTCGTAGGCGACGCGGTTCTGCGGATCGCGCGCCAGCCACGTCTCGAAGCGCCGCCGATCCTCCGCCGTCTGCGCCTCGTCGCGGTTCTTCAGCACCCAGCCGGCCGCCTCGTCGTGGCGCCGTCGCCGCGCGCGGGCGGATTGCTTCGCCGTCATCGCCATTCCTGTCGCTCGTCGTCCTACCTTGGAGACGATCGAAGCTGCCGGTTCGGGACTCTCACTCTGTCCGGAGCAGGCGATCGAGGCAATGCGCCAGCGCGCGGCGCAGGTGGCGGTCGACCATGTTGCGGGAGATGTTCAGCTTTCTCGCGATCGCGTCGGGCTCCAGCCGGTGCAGGCGATGCAGGATGAAGACGGCGCGGCGCCGCGCCGGGAGCTCGGCGATGGCCTCGCGCAGGACCGCGAGCCGCGCCTCGACGTCGAGCGCGTGATCGGGCGCGAAAGCCTCGGAGGGCGCCGCCAGCGCCTCGGCCTCGGTCCCGGAGAACAGCCGCTCCTCGAAGCGGGCGCGCCGCAGCCGATCGATCCCGAGATTGACGGCGGCGCGGCACAGGAAGGCGCACAGCGAGCGCTTGCCGCGCAGCACCTCTGGCTGCTCGGCGAGCTTCAGGTAGAGATCGTGGACGATGTCGGAGGCGGTGCCGTGCGAATGGCCGCGCCGCTGCACCGCGGCCCGAATCTCCGCGTAGTGCTGCGCGATCGCGCGGTTCAGCAGGTCTTCGCTGTCCAGGGACAGATATTGCGTCACGTCTTTGCCCAGCATCGCCGGCGCGCATTTAATTGTCGGGAAGCCCGGAGTGCAACACCGGTGGTCTTGATCGAGGCCGAAGACGAGCTTGTATCTGTTCGAAACCATCTTCGTATACGAGCCGAATCAGGATCCTGCCTCTCGCGCTTCGACGCGTTCTAATTTTTCGGCCGAACGCCGATCGCGCGGTCGCGGCCCGTCGGTTCCGATCGGGACCATGACGGCCGACCCGTAGCTTCGACGACGCCGCAGCTCCCCATGACGGGCGGGCCCAGAGCCCCTCTGTCTCTCGGCCTCCAATCCCGTCACGGCAAACCCGCCGCGCTCCTGCTCCGATGGATCGAGCCGCAGCCCGCGCGCCCCGAGCGGCATCGTCCTGCCGGCGCGGACGCCGCTCTCCTCTTCGGCAGCGAGCACCGGCGACGTCCCGGCGCGATGCGTGGCCGCGCGATGGAATACGTCTATGGAGGCGCTCGGCCGGTGTCGGTCGCCCGCCTCGCCTGCTAGCCTCCTCGCGCGCCGGCGACCGCCGGACGTGCCCGAGAGATCCGGAGCCAGATGGTGCCGCGGCCCGCGCCACATCCGCATCGTCCGATCGCATCCGCGCCGGCGGACGACGCGGTGCGGGTCGATCGTGCGGTGCTGGACCGGTGCCTGCCCCAGCAGGGCGGCTGGCGCGACAACACGCTGGCGCTGGCGACGGGGCGGATCGGATTCCGGACCGGACGCATCGGCCACGGCATCGTGGCGACGGCGAGCGAGATGCACAGCCGCGCCGGCTACCGGTCGCGGATCGAGCACGACGCGGACGTCGCCATCCTGACCTTCGGGCTCGCCGGCACGACGCGCTTCGGCTTCGGCGCCGCGCCCACGCACGACGTCCAGCCGGGCGACGTCTGGCTGTTTCGTGCCCGCACCGCCGAGGTGGAGCGCTGGACGCCCGGGCAGCCGCGCGCCGCCATGGTGGCGATCAAGTTCGACGCGGCCCGCCTCGGCGACACGCTCGACGACACGCCGCACGACGTCCGCGCGGGGACGGCCCGTGCCGGGACCGGGGCGGTCCGGCTCGGCCGCATCGCCGGCGATCCGGCGCTGCACGCGGTGCTCGCCAATCCGCTGCGCTCGGGGCTCGACCGGCTGATGGCGGAGAGCGCGTCCCTCGCGCTGCTGGCCGAGTGGCTCGCCGCGCCGGCGGGCGCGACCGCGCCGTCCCGGCTGGCGCCGGAGGAGCGGCGCGGCCTCGCCCGCGTCGTCGATCTGCTGATGGCCGACCTCTGCCACCCGCCGTCGCTCGACCGGCTCGCCGTCGAGGCGGGCATGAGCCATCCGCGGCTCAACCGCTGCTTCCGCAAGGCCTACGGCACCACGGTGTTCGACTGGCTGCGCGAGCGTCGCCTCGACCAGGCGAGCCGGCTGCTCCGGGCGGACGACCGCAGCGTCACCGAGATCGCCTATGCCTGCGGCTTCAGCAGCCCGAGCCACTTCGCCGCGGCGTTCCGCCAGCGCCACGGCGTCAGCCCGGTGGCGTTCCGCCGCCGGCCCGGCTGAGCGTTCGTCCGCTGCTCGCATGCGTTCGCGGGATGACGGCGCGCCGCGGCCACCGCCCTAGCCTTCCCGATCCCTCGCCCTGCCCGGATCCGGACCGTCCGATGCCCCCTTCGATCGTCTCCCCTGCGCCCCCGCACGACCCCGTGGCCGCCGCGCCCACGGCCGTTCGCCTTCTGCTCGCCGGCCTCGTCGCCAACGCGATGGGGCACGCCTTCGTGCTGATCGTGCTGCCGGTGCTCGGCCGCGAGATGGGGTTCGGCGACATCCGCACCGGGCTCCTGCTCAGCCTCGCGGCCGTGGTGCTCACCGTCGCCGGGCCGGTGTGGGGCCAGGCCAGCGAGCGTCTGGGACGGCGGCGGGTGCTGCTGCTCGGGCTGTCGGCGGCCGCCGCCTTTCCCGCGGCCCTCGCGGCGGTCGTCGAGGCGCGGCTCGACGGGATGCTCGACGCGGTGACGGCGTTCGCCCTGCTGCTCGCGGCACGGCTCGCGCTGTCCGCCGTGGCCGGCGGCGTGATGCCGGCCGCCCAGGCCTTCCTGGCCGACGCGACGACGGCGGAACGGCGCGCCGGCGGCATGGGGCTGATGGGCGCCGCCTTCGGGGTCGGCACCATCGCCGGGGCGGCGCTCGCCTTCGGGGCGGGCGGCGCCCGTCCGGCCATGGCGCTGTGGCTGCTCGCCGGCCTGGTCGCCGCCGCGGCCCTGCTGGTCGGCCGCGGACTGCGGGACATCCGCCCCGCCGGAGCGGCGGTCGGTCGCGGAACGGCGGCCCTTCGGTGGCGGGCGATCGCGCCGTTCCTGCTGATCACGACCTGCGGCCTCTCGGTGTACAGCCTGCTGCAGCAGGTGACGGCGCTGCGCCTGCAGGACGCGTTCGGGATGTCGCCGGCGGAGTCGATCCGCACCAGCGGTGCCGCCATGATGATCACGATGGCGGCGATGATCGTCGTGCAGGGCCTGATCGTGCGCCGGCTCGGCTGGCCGCCCGCCCGCCTGCTCCGCCTCGGCGCCGTCGTCGCCGCGCTCGCCATGCTGGTCGCGGCGCTCGCCCCCGCCGTCCCGGTCCTGATCGCCGGCATGGTCGGGCTCGGCGCCGGCTTCGGGCTGCTGCTGCCCGGCAACCTGGCCGCGCTGAGCCTGCGGGCCGGCCCGGCCGCGCAGGGCAAGGCCGCCGGCGTCAACGCGGTCGCCCAGGGGATCGGCATGGCGATCGGTCCGCTCGCCGGCGCGGCCCTGCATCAGGCGGCGCCGGCGGCGCCGTGGTGGGCGAGCCTCGCGGTGCTGCTGATCGCGGTCGGGCTGGCCTTCCGCCGCCGCACGTTCGCCGATTGACGATTCCCGTTCGCGGTTTTGGCGCCGGCTCCGGCCGGCGCCGCTATCCCGGGACGTCTCCGCCGAGGATCGCTCCGAGGATCGTCCGATGTCCCACCGCCCGATCAGATCCGCCCTCCTGCTCACCCCCTCGCTGCTCGCCCTCGCCGGCGCGGCCCACGCCCAGACCGCCGACGAGGCCGCGTCGGCCACCGCCGGCGTGGTCACGCTGGAGGCGATCGAGGTCGAGGCGCGCCAGTGGCGCGAGGATCTCGCCAAGGTGCCGGGCAGCGTCGAGGTGCTGTCGCGCGAGACGCTCGCCGATCCGCTGTGGAGCACGCTCGGGGCGATCCCGAAGGTCTCGCCCAACGTCCAGGTCGAGCAGTCGTCGGTGCAGTCGCGGGTGGTGATCCGCGGCATCACCAGCGCCAACACGGCCCTGCAGGACCCGGTCGGCTACCTCGTCAACGACGTGGTCCTGCCCTACGGCGCCTCGCAGGCGCCGCAGATCTTCGACCTCGAGCAGATGGAGATCGCCAAGGGTCCGCAGGGCAGCCTCTACGGCCGCAACACCGAGGCCGGCGCCATCAAGGTGACGACCACGGATCCGGACTGGGTGCCGACCGCCTGGACCCGGCTCGACGGCAGCGTGCGCAACGGCGGCACCCACTGGTCCCCCGCCCTGGTCGCGGCGGCGCGGGCCTCCGGGCCGGTGTGGGACCAGATCGCCGCCGGCTCGGTGGCGGTGCGGGCCGAGACCACCGACGGCGTCTACCGCAATCTCTACGACGGCGCCGACACGGGCGGCGAGGTGCGGCGCTGGACCGTGTCCTCCGGCGTCGTCGTCCGCGCCGGCCCCGATACCGACATCACGCTGAAGAGCGTGGTCGAGCGCAACGACCAGGGCAAGCAGCGGATGCGCTATCTCACCGGCCGCTGGGCGACGCCGGCCTTCACCACCAACTACGACACGCCCGCCTGGGACGACGCCACAACGGCCGTGCAGTCGCTGCGCATCGACCACCGCTTCGGCGGCGTCGATCTGGTCAGCGTCACGGGATGGACGCATTACGACCGCGACTTCCAGATGGACCTCGACACCGGCCCGCTGGCGACGCTGCCGACCCTGCTGTCGCACACCGACGACGCCTGGTCGCAGGAGATCCGCCTCGCCTCCGCCGACAAGACCGCGACGGTGCGGTGGCTCGCCGGGCTGCACGGCTTCCGCGACCTCGCCGAGATCGACTATCGGGCCGGCACGCCACGGGTGCGGCGCCTGACCGAGATCGACCAGACCGGCTTCGCCGGCTTCGGCCAGGTCGAGGTGGCGCTGACCGACCGGCTGCGGGCCGGCGCCGGGAGCCGGGTGGAATGGATCCGGCAGGACGGCGACCAGCAGTTCGGCTCGACGACCACGAGCCTGGTCTACGGCGCGCGCCTCGAGCAGACGACGCTGCTGCCGCGCTTCACCCTCGCCTACGACGTCACGCCCGAGGCCATGCTGTACGGCTCCTATGCGCGCGGCTACCTGCCGGGCGGCTTCAACTACGCCATGGCCACCAGCGCCGCCACCTTCGCCTACGACCCCGAATACTCCTGGACGGCCGAGGCCGGCGTGAAGGCGAGGCTGCTCGACGGCCGGCTCGCCGCCCGGCTGGCGCTGTTCCACACCACCACGAAGGACAAGCAGATCATCGATCTGGTCCCGGGCGGCGCCCAGACCATCGCCAACGCCGCGCGGGCCGAGATCCAGGGCGTCGAGCTGAGCCTCGACGGCCGTCTGAGCGAGCGCTGGCGCGCCTATGCGACGCTCGGCCTGCAGCACGCCGAGGCGACCGACTACGTGGCGAACGTGCTCCGCAACGGCGTTCTGGTGACCGTGGATCTGTCCGGCAATCGCCTGCCGATGGCGGCGGACGTCACCTGGTCGGCCGGGCTGCGCTACGACGAGGGCCAGGGCTGGTTCGGCCAGCTCGGGCTGCGCGGATCCGGACCGTTCTGGTTCGACAGCCAGAACACCATCGAGCAGTCGGCCTTCACGCTCGTCGATGCCGAGATCGGCCGCCGCGTCGGCAGCGTCGAGGTCTCGCTGTTCGCCGCCAACATCCTCGGCGAGAGCGTCTACAGCCGCGCGGTGTCCACCACGGCCGGCATCGTCGTCGAGGACGGCAATCCGCGCGAGATCGGCCTGCGGGTCAAGGCGACGTGGTGAGGGAGGCGAGCGTGCACACCATCGTGGACGATCCGGAGGGCCGCGCCGTGGCGGCCGCCCTGTTCGACCTCGTCCAGGCGCCGATCCGCTGGCAGATCGTGTCCGCCGGGCTCGCGCTCGGCCTGTTCGACCGGCTCGGCGGCGACGCGACGCCGGCCGAGCCCGTCGCCGAGGCGCTGGGGCTCGCGCCCCGCGCCACCCGGCTCGTGCTCGACGCGCTCTGCGCCATGCGGCTGGTGGAGAAGCACCAGGATCGCTACCGGCTCGCCGCTGCCGCGGCGCCCTATCTGCGCAGCGACGGGCCCCGGTCCCTCGGGCCGCTGCTGACCAGTCTCGCGGCGCTGCGCCACGGCGACGTCGCCGCGCTGCTGCGCGGCGACGCGCCGGGGCCGGCGCTCGACATGGCCGATCCGGCGTTCTGGGATCGCTCGGCCGCGAGCCTGCGGTCGTTCCACCGGGCGATGGGCGCGGACGCGACCGTCGCGATGCTGGAGGACCTGCCGGAGTGGCCGGCGGTGCGCCGCCTGCTCGATCTCGGCGCCGGGTCCGAGGTCCTGGCGACGACGATCGCGGCGCGCCGGCCGGACGTGTCCGTCGCGGTGCTCGACCTGCCGCAGCCGGCCGCCCGGATCGCGGCCGCCGTGGCGGCGACACCGCAGCGCGACCGCGTCGACGTGATTCCCGGCGACTTCAACACCGTCGACCTCGGCGGCGGCTACGACCTGATCGTCGCCTCGATGACGCTCTACTACGCGGCCGACCTCGTCGCGGTGTTGGCCCGCGCCCGCGCCGCGCTGCGCCCGGGCGGCGTTCTCGTCAGCGTCCACGAGGGGCTGACCGACGCGCGGACGGCGCCGGAGGAGCACGTCGTCGGCCGGCTCGTCCCGGTGCTGCGCGGCCGCGACCTGTCGTTCGACGCCGGCGCCATCGCGGACGCGATGCGCGACGCCGGCTTCGCCCGCGTCGCGCGCGCCGTCGTCGCCACGCCGTTCGGGACCATGGAGAAGACGATCGGCCGATCCGCCTGATCGCGGCGACGAGACGGTGAGCGGAACCGGATCGCCTCGCCGAACGCGCCCAGGATCGCCGTGGTCCCGACCGCGCCGGTCGGACTCTCCGGCTATTCCAGACTCCGGCAAGACGGCTGCCGGGCCATGGAGTTACGCCGAACGCCCGCGGCCGTCGCGGTCGGGCCATCTTGATGCGTCCGGGGCGCCTCTGCATAGTCGCCCCGCCCTTCGACGAACACAGATCAGCATGACCTCAGCCATCGAGACGCCCCCCACGCTCACCGTGGAGGGAGAGGAAGATCTCGTCGCGATCCGCTTCGACGCGGTCGCCGCGTATCACGGCCAGGCCGCGCTCGCCATGCTGGCGGTGACGTTCCAGGCGCTGCGCGTGATGCTGCCGGCGCTCTCGCCGCAGCGTCCGCCGCGACGCGCCGATCTGTCGGTGCTCAGCGGCCATCCCGGCCCCGGCGTGCGCGACGCCTTCGAGTTCGTCACCCGGGCGGTGACGCGCGGCGCCTACACGGTCGACCGCACGCTCCCCGAGGCGCGGCTCTGCCCCGGCCTCGACGTCTCCTACTCCTGGCGCGTGTCGATGGACGGCCGCACGGTCGGCGCGGCGCTGCGGGCCGGCGTGCTGCCGGACCGGTTCTTCGACCTGGTCGCGCGCGGCGCCGGCAAGAACGATGCGGAGCGGTCCGAGTTCTCGGCCCTGAAGCGGCGCATCGCCGGCGACGTGCTGGCGGCCGCGCCCGACACGCTGTTCGAGCGGCTGTGATCCGGCGCCACGCGATGAAGACCATCCTTCGCTTCTCCTGCGGCCACCGGGTCTCGTCGGCCGCCTGGGCCGGGCGCCTCGCCGGGCTCGACTGCACGGTCCGCGACGTCGATCTCTACGCGCTCGACGCCGCGCTGCGCGACGACGCGGCGGCGCTGCTGATCGGCATGCACATGGACCAGCGCTTCCTGCAGGCGAACGCAGCCCTGCTGAACGACTACGTCGCGGCGGGCGGCCGCGTCGCGATCAGCGGCCATGTCGCCCACCCGTTTCTGGACGGACTGACGCCGGTGCGGCCGCTCGACGGCGGCGGCATCGCCGATCTCACGGTCGCCCGCGCCGTGGCGCATCCGATCTGGGAGGGGGTCGCGCTCGAGGATCTCACCTTCCGGCGCGGCGTCGCCGGCTTCTACGGGCACGCCTGGCACGCGCCGCCGGAGGGCGCCACCGTGATCCACACGCTCGGGCCGGCGCGGCGGCCGCTCGATTTCATCTGGCGGCTCGGCCGCGGCGCGGTGCTGTTCCACGGCGGCAACGATCTGTGGAGCTTCGGCGGCGACGACACCACGCGGCGCCTGCTGCCGCAGCTCGTCGCCTGGCTCACGGAGGACCGATCATGACCGTGGCGGTGCTCGACGGCGGCACCTTCTATCATCACGAGACGATCTTCGGGGACCGGTTCCGCGACCGCTTCGACCGCGTGATCTACGCCCCCGCCCTCACGGCGAGCGATCTCACGGACGTGACGCTGCTGATCGTGCCGGACCGGCTGAACCCCGACCTGCTGCGCCGTCACCGGCCGCTGCTGACCGACGTTCTCGCCCGCGGCCGGACCCTGGTGGTGCTCGGCGAATGCGAGGCGGAGACCTGGGCGCCGGGCGTGCGAAGCGCGCCGCGGCCGACCAATTTCTGGTGGTGGCTCGATCCCGCCGAGACGCCGCCGCACCGGTTCGTCGCGCCGGAGCACGAGATGTTCCGCCACGTCGCGCCGGAGTCGACGGTGTGGCACATCCACGGCGTGCTGTTCCCGCCGGACGGCGCGGTGCCGCTCGTCACCGTGCCGGAGGACCGCGACGGCCGCGATCCCGGTGGCGCCCTCCTCTACGACGACCGCGTCACCACGCCGGGCCGGCTGATCGTCTCGACCCTCGACCCGTTCTATCACCACGGCAGCCGCTTCATGCCGGCGACGACGCGCTTCCTCGACGGTTTCCTGACCTGGACCCGCGCGCTCGCGCGATCCTGACGGCCGGAGCTCCGCCGTCGTCGCCGGGCTCGACCCGGCGACCCATCTCTCTGCGAGAGAACGCTTCTGACGAAGGTGATGGATGCGCGGGTCGAGCCCGCGCATGACGCTCCTGTGCGTGGCACGCGATGCATGCATGCCCTGGCGCGGAAGCGCGGATGAGGAGTGCGCGTCGAATTCACCGAAAAGCAGGCAAGGCCGCTCCGTCCCCGCCGAGGCGATGCACCGGCACGGTCGCCTCGATCGTCTCGCCGTCGGCCGCGACCGTGACGCGGCGGACCGGCACGCCGTAGAGCCGGGCGAGATTCGCCTCGTCGAGCGTCGCCGACGCCGGGCCGAACACCGGCGCGCCGGCCATCATCAGCACCGTGTCGGCGACGGCGAGCGCGTGGTCCGGATGATGAGTCGTGAACACGATCGTCATGCCGTCGCGGGCGAGGCGGCGGATCAGCCGCAGCACGACGCCCTGGTTGGCGAGATCGAGCGCCGAGGCGGGCTCGTCGAGCAGCAGCACCCGGCAGTCGCCGGCGAGCGCGCGGGCGAACAGCACGAGCTGGCGCTGCCCGCCGCTCAGCCGGTCGTAGCGGCGCTCGGCGAGGTCGGCGAGGCCGACCGCGGCGAGGCAGTCCTCGGCGCGGGCGAGATCGCCCCGCCCCGGCGCGCCGAAGCGGCCGAGATACCGGCTGCGGCCGAGCAGCACCATGTCGATCACCCGGTAGGCGACGTCGGCGCGCAGCGCCTGCGGCACCACCCCGACGGCGCCGTCGGTCTCGATCCGCCCTTCCTTCAAGGCCAGCGTCGCCCCCATCGCGCGCAGGAGCGTGGTCTTGCCGCAGCCGTTCGGCCCGAGGATCGCCGTCACCTCGCCTTCGCCGACCGCGAAGGAGAGATCGCGGAACAGCCAGTGCTCCGGCCGGAAGCCGTGGCCGGCGCGCTCGATCCGGATCATGCCCCCTGCCCCTTCGCGTGGCGGCGCAGCAGCCAGGCGAACACCGGCGTGCCGACGATCGCCGTGACGATGCCGACCGGGATCTCGGCCGCCGTGAGATCGCGCGCGAGCGTGTCGGCCGCCATCAGGAAGGCAGCGCCCGTCACGGCCGAGACCGGCAGCAGCCGGCGGTGATCGGCGCCGACCACCATGCGGGCGAGATTGGGGATGACGAGGCCGACCCAGCCGATCGCGCCGGAGACCGCCACCTGGGCCGAGATCGCGAGGCAGGCGGCGGCGAGCAGGATCACCCGGTCGCGGCCCGGATCGACGCCGAGCGAGCGCGCCTCCTCGTCGCCGAGCGACAGCACGTTGACGCGCCAGCGCATCGCCAGCATCAGGCCGCCGCCGAACGCCGTGCAGGCGGCGAGCAGCGCGAGATTGGGCCAGCTCGCCGCTGCGAAGCTGCCGAGCAGCCAGAACACGATGCCGGGCAGCTTCACCTCGGGATCGGCGATGAAGGTGACGAAGCCGACCAGCGCGCCGCAGAAGGCGCCGACCACGACGCCGGCGAGCACCAGGGTGAGCACCGGCGAGACGCCGTCGCCGCGATGGACGGCGAGCACCGCGGCGAGCGCCAGCGCGGCCCCCGCGAAGGCGCCGACATGGACCGGCAGGCCGAAGCCGAACAGCAGGATGGCGACGACGCCGCCGAGCGAGGCGCCGGAGGCCGCGCCGATGGTCTGCGGGCCGACCAGCGGGTTGCGGAACATGCCCTGCAGCACGGCGCCGGAGAGTGCCAGCCCCGCCCCGGCGACGCCGGCCGTCAGCACCCGCGGCAGCCGCACCGTGGTGATCACGATCCGCTCGGTCGGGGTCCAGCCGACGGTGCTCCAGCCGGCCGGGATCCAGTCGCCCGGCACCAGCCCGAGACGCCCGACGAGATCGTGCAGCAGGATGCCGAACACATGCGCGGTCGAAACCTGATAACGTCCGGCCGACAGGCACAGCAGCGCCGTCGCGACCGGCAGCAGCGCGAGCGCGGCGACCGCGAGGGTCGCGGCCGCGGGACGGCCGCTGCGGCCCGGGCGGGCGCCGGCGGTGTCGAGCGCGCTCATCGGGCGGTCACGAGGCGGGCATAGCCGGCCGAGCCGCCGTTCTGCCCGGCATACAGGATGCCGTCGATCTCGGCGTCGGCGAGCGCGTGGCCGTAGAGGAAGGCGTACCAGTCGCGCATGTCGGCGCGCAGGTCGATGCCGACGCGGCCGGGATGCAGGAGGCCGGCGAGCCAGGTCCAGGCGAGCGCCGATTCGTGGCTCGGCGGGTCCCAGCGATAGCCGCCGAGCGGCACCCGGTAGACGCGCCGCGTCTTGACGGCGGCGACGTCCTGCAGGCGCGGATCGCCATAGAGATCGGCCGGCATCGCGGTGTCGAAATTGCCGAGCAGGATCACGTCCGGGTTCCACACCAGCACCTGCTCCAGCGTCACGGTGCGGCTGCCGCCGACCTCGGCGGCGGCGTTGCGGCCGCCCGCCGTCCTGATCACGAACTCCGAATAGGAGTCGCGCCCGGCGACGGCGAACGAATCGGACGCGCGCGTCAGATGGAGGACGCGCGGGCGCTCCGATTCGGCGAGACCGGCGAGCGCGGCGGCGAGCGCCTCCCGGCGCTCACGCTGACGATCGACGATGGCGGCGGCGCGCGCCTCCTGGCCGGCGAGCCGCCCCATCATCAGGATGGCGCCGGCGACCTCGTCCTGGCCGCCGTAGCGCAGCCCCAGCACGGTGAGGCCGGCGCGGTCCAGCATGGCGATCGGCTCGTCGCCGGAGGTCGCCCACTGCAGCACGGCGTCGGGATGCAGCGCCATCACGGCCTCGACATTGGGGATCACGCCGGCGCCGCGGGTGATGCCGGTCGGGATGCGCGCGAAGGCCGGGAAGATGCGGCCGAGGATGCCGGACCGCATGGCGCTCGCCGAGGCGGGGTTCATGCCGGCCACATGCGCGGCCGAGCGGTCGATCGCCATGTAGGTGGACGGCGCCGGCATCGGCAGGAAGACGACGCGCTGCGCCGGCGTGGCGACCGCGACGGTGCGGCCGCGCTGGTCGGTGATGTCCGCCGCGGCGCTCGGCCCGGCCGCGGCGACGAGCGCGGCGGCGACGATCGCGGCGGCGCCCGCGCGCCGGCCGTCCGCTCCGAATGCTGTCCCGATCACGCTGTCGTCCCGATCACGGCTTCGTCCTGATCACGTCGTCGCTCCGCGCGTCGGCGGCGGCCGCCGAGGGCGCGGCCGCGACGCTCGCCCACCTTTAGGTCCGCCGGCGCTCCGCATCAAGCGACACTTCTTTGGATCTGGAACAGTTATACTCTGATGCTCTGCCAGACTTCGAACGATTCAAATGTAACGACTCTATAATCATTCCGAACGGAAGCATCGATTGTTGACATTTATTTACCGCGGCGCTGAATCCGCGTCCGTGTTCGTATCGAATACATAAGAAATACAATCAACGGTAACAGAGGCTGGACGATGACCATTCGCGCTTGCGCACCCCTGGCGCACCCCCGTGCTCCGCATTCGCCGACGGTCGCCCGCCTGATGGCCGGTCTGTCGGCCTCGGCGCTGGCGATCGGATGGCTGTCGGGCGGCAGCGCGCTCGCCCAGACCGCGGTCCAGCAGCTGCCCACCGTCGAGGTGGAGGGCGAGGGTCAGTCCCCGGCGGTCGGGCCGATCGGCGGCAAGATGCCGGCGCCGAAGACGCTGCACCAGCCGACCCAGAGCATCACGGTGATCGACCGCAAGGAGATCGAGACCACCAACCCGACCAGCCTGCTCGACATCCTGCAGGACGTGCCCGGCGTGTCGATCGCACGCGCCGGCGGCATCGGCGGCCAGATCTATCTGCGCGGCTTCTCGTCCAACAACTGGCGCTCGCCCATGTATGTGGACGGCGACCGCTTCCGCGGGCGCAACACGCTGCAGCTCAACTATTTCGCGCCGGAGGAGCTGGAGCGCGTCGAGGTGATTCGCGGGCCCGCCTCGGTGATCTACGGCTCGGAGGCGATGACCGGCCTCGTCAACGTGATCACGCGGCGTCCGCCGGTCGATCCGTTCGGACCGTGGCGCATCACCCATGGCGGCTTCTCGGCCGGCTTCTCCTCGGTCGACAAGGGCTTCAGCACCTACGAGTGGGCGCAGGCGGCCGGCCAGGGCTTCGACGTGCTCGGCGGCGTGAGCTATCGCAAGGGCGGCAACTACGACACGCCGTCGGGCCCGGCGCTGAACAGCGACTACGAGAGCGTCGGCGGCAATCTGCGGGTCGGCTGGTCGCCCACCCGCAACCAGCGCTTCGAGCTGGCGCTGCGGTCCTACTGGGAGGAGGACGGCCGCGCCGGCGGCGTCGGCGGCGCCCCCGGCTGGCCCACCCGGACCGTGCGCCAGCAGCCCAACCAGGTGCAGATGGCGAAGCTCTCCTATGCGGGCGACTTCACCGACCAGCTCGTCCAGCACGTCGAGGCGTCGTTCTACGCCAACTATTACGACACCAAGCTCGCCACCGTGAGCACGTCGTCGACCACCATCACCCAGCAGGTCAGCCACGTCTCGGGGCCGCTGGTGATCGGCGGCCGCGCCCAGGGCGTGATCCCGTGGGAGCCCGGCCCGTGGGGCCTGCTGAAGACCACGTTCGGGGTCGACGGCTTCCAGGAGTGGCGGCCGGGCAGCACGGCGTGGTCGTCGACGACGCGCCTCTCCACCGGCGTGGTGACCTACTCGCCGGAGACCCAGTCCGGCCCCGACTCCACCCAGGCCAATGCCGGCGCCTTCATGCTGCACGAGTGGACGCCGCTGAACCTGCTCACGCTGTCGGCCGGCGGCCGCTTCGACTGGTTCAACACGACCTCCGAGCTGTATCCGTTGTCGAGCACCATCAAGCCCGCGGCCGTCGCCGCGCTGCGGGCCAACAGCGACGTCACCGAGACGGCCCCCACCGGGAGCATCGGGGCCACCATCCACGTGACGCCGATCCTCGACCTGCTCGCCACGGTCGGCACCTCGTACCGCTATCCGACCAATTCCGAGCTGTTCGCGATCTCGTCGACCTCGATCCCCAATCCCGAGCTGAAGCCCGAGGAAGGCGTCACCTGGGAGGGCGGGTTCCGGCTGAACTTCGCCAATGCCACGTTCAAGGCCACGGCGTTCGAAAGCCGCTACCGGAACTTCCTGCAGAGCGTCTACGTCACCTACGACGGCTCGACCTTCACCCAGACCCAGAACGTCGCCAACGCCACCGTGCAGGGTGTCGAGGCGGAGTGGCGCTGGCAGGTGACGCCGGCGTTCAATCTCTCCGGCAACGTCGCGCAGCTGCGGGCGACCAACACCGACACCGACGCGCCGCTGCCCTACATCGCGCCGTGGAAGGGCCGCGTCGCCGTGCAGTACGCCCCGCCCGGCGCCGGCTACTCGGTGATGGCGGCGGTGGACTGGGCGGCGGCGAAGACCCGCATCGACGCGTCGCAGGAGTATCCGACCGGGGCCTACGCGGTGCCGAGCCTCTACGCCTCGTTCGACCTCGGCCGGCTGATCTCGCGCGACCTCGGCGACACCAAGCTGCATCTCGGCCTGCAGAACATCTTCGACACCTCGTATGTCAGCGCCTCGACCTATGCGACGCGCAGCTACGCCGAGTCGATGTACAACCCGCTGCTCGAGCCCGGCCGCAACTTCACGGCCCGGCTCGTGCACTCGTTCTGACGTCCGGCCCGACGCCGTTCTCGCCCCGCTGTCGCCCCCCGGCGGGGCGAGGCGGCGTCGGTGCCGTCGCGAGGATCGCGAATGAAGAAGATCGCCATCTACGGCAAGGGCGGCATCGGCAAGTCGACCACCGTCTCCAATCTCTCGGCCGCGCTCGCCCGGCGCGGCCTCAGGGTCGTGCAGATCGGCTGCGACCCGAAGGCCGATTCGACCAAGGGCCTCACCGGCGGCCGGCAGATCACCTCGGTGCTGGAGGTGCTGCGGGCGAAGAAGACCGGCTCGACGCTGGACGACCTCGTCGTCGAAGGCGACCTCGGCGTGCTGTGCGTCGAGGCGGGCGGGCCGACGCCCGGCATCGGCTGCGCCGGCCGCGGCATCATCGCGGCGTTCGACCGGCTGGAGGAGCTCGACGCCTGGGGCCGGCTCGCCCCCGACGTGGTGCTGTTCGACGTACTGGGCGACGTCGTCTGCGGCGGCTTCGCCATGCCGATGCGCAAGGGCTACGCCGACGAGGTGGCGATCGTCTCGTCCGGCGAGATGATGGCGCTCTACGCCGCCCACAACATCGCGAGCGCGCTCGCCAATTTCGCCACCCGCGGCTATGCGCGGCTCGCCGGCATCATCCAGAACTCGCGCAACGTCCCGGACGAGGACGACCTCGTCCGCCGCGCCGCCGCCGAGCTGAACACCGCGGTGATCGGCATCATCCCGCGCTGCGAGCTGGTGCAGAAGGCCGAGGACCAGGGCCGCACCGTGGTGGCCTGCTTTCCCGACTCGGCGCAGGCCGGCGTCTATCTCGCACTCTCCCGCCTGCTGGTGCCCGACGCCGCGACCGAGGTCGCGCATGCCGGCGCGGCACCGGCGACGCCGCCCCTGGCGGCCGCGTCATGAGCGGCGCGGAGAGGCTCGGCGCCGCGCACGGCCGCGTGCGCATCGGCGATATCGGCCCCGACGCCGGACAGCTGTTCGACGAGGGCGCCGGCTGCCTGCACTACTGCGCGCCGACCCATGGCGGCTGGGGCGTGCTGCGCACCGCGCTGCTGGTGCCGGAGCTGTACGTGCTGTTCGTCTGCCCGGCGGCGTGCGGCCGGCACGGCGCCATCGCGGCCTTCGAGCAGGGCCTCAAGCACCGCGTCGGCTATCTGTGCATCGAGGACGAGGAGATCGTCCTCGGCAGCTACGAGGACGAGATCCGCAGGACCGTGCCGCTGCTGATGGAGCGCCTCGCGCCGCGGCCGAAGGCGGTGATGATCGTGGTGTCGTGCATCGACGACCTGCTCGGCACCGACTACGCCCCGATGGTCGCCGACTTCGAGGCGGAGCACGGCATCCCGTTCCGCATCGGCCGGATGAACCCGATCACCATGGGCAGCGGCCTGCCGCCGCAGCGGCGCGTGCAGCGCGACATGTACGACCTCCTCGCGCCGGCCCCGGCGCGCGACGGCAGCATCGGCCTGATCGGGCCGTTCCGCCCGCTCGCCCCGGAGAGCGAGCTGCACGGCATGCTGGCGCGCGCCGGGCTCGGCCCGATCCGCCACGTCGCCGACTGTGCCACCTTCGCGGACTTCCAGGCCATGGCGGCGGCGCGCCTGAACCTGGTGACGCGCCCCGAGGGGCTCGCCGCGGCGGAGCACCTCGAGAAGACGCTCGGCACGCCCTTCGTGGTGGCGCCGGTGGCGTTCAGCGCGGAGACGATCGCGGCCCGCTGGGACGCGATCGCCGCCGCGCTCGGCGTGCCGCTCGACGCCGCGCCGGGCCGCGACGCCGCGGACCGGGCGGCGGCCCGGGCCCATGCGGCCGTCGGCGCACGCACCCTCGCGATCGACGGCACCGCCACCTGCAGCCCGTTCGACCTCGCCCGCGCCCTGATCGAGCGCGGCTTCGCCGTGGTCGAGGTCGTCGCCCATCAGCTCCCCGCCCACGAGCGGCCGGCCTTCGCGTGGCTGGCGGCGCACGCGCCCGATCTCGTCGTCTCCTCGCCGATCCATCCGGCGCGCAGCTGGTCGCGGCCCGACCGGCCCACCGCCGACATCGCGATCGGCTTCTCGGCCGGCTATCTCACGGCCGCGCCCGTGACGGTGCCGATCAGCTTCGACGAGGGCCTGTACGGGTGTCACGGCCTCGCCACCGTGCTGGACGCGCTCGCCGCGTCGGCCTCGGCGGCGCGGCCCGACACGCTGGAGGACATGGTCCGGGCCTACGGCCTGGTGGTGTGAGGGCGCGATGAGCTTTTTGCTGACCCGGCTGCCGCCCTTCGCGGCCGACTATTCGGGCGTCGCCTCGGCCCTGCACGATCTCGGCGGCCTCGTCGTGATCCACGACGCCTCCGGCTGCACCGGCAGCTACACGGGCTACGACGAGCCGCGCTGGTTCGCCGGCCGGGCGAGCGTGTTCTGCTCCGGCCTGCGCGAGCTCGACGCCATCATGGGCAACGACCAGAAGCTGCTCGACAACATCCTCCGCACCACGCGGGAGCGCGACTACGGCTTCGTCGCCGTGGTGGCGAGCCCGGTGCCGATGCTGGTCGGCTTCGACGTCGACGGCTTCGCCAGCCTGGTCGAGCACGAGACCGGCCTGCCGGCGCTCGGCTTCGCCACCACGGGCTTCGGGCTCTACGACAGGGGACTCTCGGCGGCGTTCCTGGCGGTGGCGAAGCGCTTCGTCGCCGAACCCGAGGCGCCGCCCGCCGGCGCCAGCCTTCTCGGCGCCTCGCCGCTCGACGACATCGGCCCGCCGACGCTCGAAACGCTTCGCCGCGTGCTCGACCGCGCCGGCCTGCCGCTCGTCTCGGTGTGGGGACAGGAGTCCGGGCTCGCCGCCATCGAAGGCGCCGCCGGCGCCGCCGTCAACCTGGTGGTCGCCGCCTCCGCGCTGCCGCTCGCCCGCTTCATGAAGCGCCGCTGGGGCATCCCGTTCGTGACCGGCCTGCCGCTCGACGCGGACGGCGAGGCCGGGCTCGCGGCGGCGCTCGCGGCCGCGGCGTCCGGCGATCGATCGCCGGCGGAGCGCACGCCGGCGCGCGGTACCGGACCGGCCGGCGGCGCCGATCACCGGACCGTCGTGCTGATCGGCGAGCAGATCCGCATGACCGCGCTGCGCGCCGCGCTTCGCCGGCGGCAGGACGGGTCGACGATCCGGGTCGCCTCGTTCTTCGCCTGGGACGAAAGTCTGGCGGAGCCCGGCGACTGCCGCCTCGCCGACGAGGATCGTGCGGCGGGCTGGCTCGCCTCCGCGGACGCCGACCTCGTCGCCGGCGACCCTCTGCTCGCCGCCCTCCTGCCCGACCCGGCGCGCGCACGCTTCGTCGCGCTGCCGCACCGGGCCGTGTCGGCGCGGCTCGACCACCCGGCCGGCGGCCGGTGCATGGCCGATCCCGTCGGCGCGGTCCGCGCGGCCCTGGACGACATGCCGGGCCGGACCGGCCGTTGACGTCTCGTCCGTGCCGGCCGCCGCCTGCTCCGGGCCGTGGCCCATAGTGCCGGACCCGCGTCACGACGCATCCTCCGATCGCCGCCGCGCCGGCCGGCGTGCGGCGTGCGGGCGTGCCGGCGTGCCCGCATGCGCCCCTCTCCACGGCCGTGCCTTGACCTGCTCCGGTCGTTAGGCTAGCTTTATGACCTAATTAATCGGGAGGAGCCGGCGGCGCGACCCGATCCCGTCTCGCGCCGGAGAGCGGCCCTCGCACGGGAGCATGGCAGACATGGCGAACGACACCGGGGGCCCGCGCAGGGCCGCAATTCGTGACGGCTTGCTGACCGAGCCGCTGGACGATCTCAGCAAGGTCCGGCTGCAGGGATCGCGCTGCCGCCAGTGCGGCGAGGTCACGCTCGGCCGCAACAGCCTCTGCCCGAACTGCGGCGGCAGCGAGCTGGAGGTCGTCCCGCTCTCCGACCGCGGCGAGCTGTGGACCTACACGGTGGTGCGCCACAAGCCGCCGGGAGACTATCGCGGACCGGAGCCGTTCCGGCCGTTCGGCCTCGGCCTCGTCGAGCTGCCGGACGGGCTGCGGGTGATGTCGCCGATCGAGGGCGACGTCGACAGCCTGACCGTCGGCATGCCGCTGACCCTGAAGGTCGCGGTCCATCACACCGGACCGTCGGGCGAGGACGTCGTCGCCTTCGCGTTCGCACCGGCGCGCTGAGGGGGATCGATCATGTCAGACGTCGTGATTCTGGGAGCCGGCATCCATCCGTTCGGCCGCTTCGACACGAGCTACGAGGAGATCGGTGCCACCGCGGCGGCAGCCGCCCTCGCCGACGCCGGGGTCGCCTGGAAGGACATCCAGGCCGCCTATCTGGCCCGCATGTACCTGCCCGCCACGTCCGGGGCGCGCATCCTGCGCCGCCTGGGCTCGACCGACATCCCGATCGTCGACGTCGAGGCGGCGTGCGCCTCCGGCGGCGTCGCGCTGCGGCAGGCGATCCTGGCGATCCGCTCCGGCGAGGCCGATCTCGTGATGGTGCTCGGCACCGAGAAGATGCCGCGCGGCTTCATGGACCCGCGGATGATCTACGCGCCGTGGCAGATCGAGATGGGCATGTCGCTCAACCCGAGCTACTGGTCGATGCGGGCGCGCCGCCACATGCACGAGTTCGGCACCACCGACCTGCACATCGCCAAGGTCGCCTACAAGAACCACCGGAACAGCGTGCACAATCCGAACGCCATGTACCGGAAGGAGTTCAGCCTGGAGGAGATCGCCAACTCTCCGCTGGTCTGCGACCCGATCCGCCGGCTGGAGATCTGCGCGCCCAACGACGGCGCCGCGGCCGTGATCGTCGCCTCGAAGGAGCGGGCCGCGAAGCTCGGCGGCAATCCGATCACCATCGCGGCCTGCTGCCACAGCATCGCGCGGTTCTCGGCCGACTTCCGCTGCCCGGCCGACAGCATGAGCGCCACCGCGAACAATCCCGGCCCGACCGAGGTGACCGGACACATGGCCTACGAGCGGGCGGGCCTCGGTCCGGACGACATCGACTGCTTCGAGGTGCAGGACACCGACGCGTTCTGCGAGGTCGAGATCTACGAGGAGCTCGGCCTGTGCGGGCTCGGCGAGGCCGGCCGGCTGATCGACGAGGGCACGACCGAGATCGGCGGCGCCAAGCCGGTGAACATGAGCGGCGGCCTGATCAGCAAGGGCGAGCCGGTCGGCGCGTCGCATCTCGGCCAGGTGGTGGAGATCGTGTCCCAGCTCCGCGGCCAGTCCGGCAAGCGCCAGGTCGAAGGCGCCAAGGTCGGGCTCGCGCACGTGCTCGGCGCCGGCGGCAACTGCGCCGTGACGATCCTGAAGCGCTGACGTCGCACGCTTCGAGGAGACGGACCGGCGGGCGCGAGCCCGCCGGTCCTTTGCATATCGACCGCCCGCGAAGGGCGGCGGCCGGTCAGCCGTCGCGCGGCTCGGTCGCGACGGCCGACGGGCGTCGCGAAAAGTCGGCCAGCCAGGCCGCGGTCTTCGGATGGCTCGGACGCCACTGCAGGTCGGGGAAGCGGAAGTCCGTGTAGGAGAGCGCGCAGCCGATCGCGATGTGCCCGATGCCGAACGGCGCCGCCGTCAGCGCGTCGGCCTCGTTCTCCAGCGTGGCGAGGCTCGCCTCGAACTTCGCCTCGAAGGCGGACAGATAGTCCGGATCGGGGTTCTTGCGCTCACGCTCGTTGCGCCACAGGATCAGAAGATCGAGCAGCCCGTCGCCGAGCGCGCAGCGGCGCATCGCCGTGAAATACGCCTTCTGCTCCTCCGGGAACAGCTTCGGGCCGCCATGCAGGCCGTCGAGATACTCGCAGATCACGACCGAATCGTAGAGCGGCGCGCCGTCGTCGAGGATCAGGGTCGGGATCTTGTTCAGCGGATTGTCGGGAAGCAGATCCGGATTCGGCTTCGTCATGGCGACGACGGTCCGCCGCAGCTCCAGCCTGTCCACGAGGCCGGCCTCGTGGGCGAACAGCATCACCTTGCGGACGAACGGAGATCGGGGAGACCAGTGAAGTTTCATCGGGAGCCTCTTTTCTCGATCGTGGGCGTGTGCGTGGAGCCGGGGTGCCGACGGCCTCCCGTCGGGTCGAATCCGTCGGCGGTGGCCCGCTCTTCGACGCCGCGCGACCGGCCGGCAACCGCGCCGCCGGGGCCGTCGTGGAGGAGCGTGCCGGGGACGCTACATCCCGCCGTTCCGGCGCCCCATCCGTATCGACCACGTGTTGACACATATCTGCCGTTGGGCTAGAAATATGTCCTAATAAAGTCACGTATGTGACCTATAACACCGATCCCGTCCACCGCCTCCGCGGTGCGACGTTCCCCCGAGAGACCGCCCCCGACCGACCGCCCCCGACAGAGAGCCGTACCCCCGAAAGAGAACCAGCAGCGTCTTGCATCAGGAGGTAGGCATGGCTGTCACAGCCGCCGGTCCCGTTCCCCATGTCGTCAGCGACGCCGACGTCGCCTATCGGAAGATCTTCCTCCGAATCCTTCCCTTCCTGATGTTCTGCTATCTGCTGGCGTTCGTCGACCGGTCGAACATCGGCTTCGCCAAGCTGCACTTCATGCGGGACCTCGGCTTCTCCGAGGCCGTGTACGGCTTCGCCGCGGGCGTCTTCTATCTCGGCTACATCCTGTGCGAGGTGCCAAGCAACCTGATCCTCGAGCGGATCGGCGTGCGCAAGACCCTGATGCGCATCATGGTGGTCTGGGGCCTGTGCGCCGCCGCGACCGCCGCCATCACGGCGGACTGGCATCTCTACGTCCTGCGCTTCCTGCTCGGCGCCGGCGAGGCGGGCTTCTTTCCCGGCATGCTGTTCTACCTCACCCTGTGGACCCCGGCCAAACGGCGGGCCCGCCTCACCGCGGTGTTCATGGCGTCGATCGGCGTGTCCGGCATCATCGGCGGCCCGCTCTCCGGCTGGATCATGACCTCCATGGCCGGCGTGCACGGCCTGGCCGGATGGCAGTGGCTGTTCATCGTCGAAGGGCTGCCGACGGTCGCCTGCGGCATCGTCGCCTTCTTCTATCTCCAGGACTCGCCGCGCGACGCGACCTGGCTGACCGATCGCGAGAAGGCCCTGGTGCTGGCCGATCTCGAGGCGGAGAGCGCGGCCCAGAAGGAGCGGTCGCATCACTCCTTCGGCGCGGCGCTGCGCGCCCCGAAGTTCTACGTTCTGGTCGGCCTCGCGCTCGGCCTGCTCGCCGGCACCGGCGGCATCTTCTTCTGGCTGCCGACCATCATCCGCAACGCCGGCGTCAAGGACGTGCTCACCGTCGGGCTCCTGTCGGCGATCCCGTTCATCGTCGGCGTCGCGGTGCAGCAGATCGTCGCCTGGCACTCCGACAAGACGCTGGAGCGGCGCTGGCACGCCGCCGGTCCCGCCCTGATCGCGGGCCTCGGCTGGGTGGTGCTGCCCGCCGTGTCGAGCAGCCCGGCGCTGTCGCTCGCCGCGCTGACGCTGACGACCGCCGGCACGCTCGGCGCCATGGGCCCGTTCTGGACGCTGCCGGCATCGTTCCTCACCGGCCCGGCCCGAGCCGGCGGCATCGCCCTGATCACGACGCTCGGCGGCGTCGGCAGCTTCTTCAGCCCGTGGCTGGTCGGCTGGATCACCAGCCACACGGGCACGCTGACCGCCGGCCAGTACTATTACGGCGCCCTGATGGTGGTCGGCGCGGTCGTGCTGCTCCTCGGCATCGAGGACACGCGCCAGCCGGCCGGCATCGGGCGGGGCATCGGAACCAGCCGGCCGTAGAGCGCCGGACCGCGGCCGGCCGCCGGCCGGTCGACACGCCTTGCGAGACACCTGCCCCGGGCCTCCGCCCGGGGCCCCCGCGCCCGGGGATCCGGGCGCGAAGAGGACAGTGCCCGAAGAGGACAGTGCCCGTGCCAGTCACCTACGAGCAGGTCAAGGCGGTCGCCGCGCAGCTCTACGGCAGCGCCCTGAAGAAGGTGCCCGAGGACACCAAGGCGGCGCTGGTCCGCGCCCATGCGGCGGAGACCAGCCCGGTCGCCCGGAGCGTGCTGTCGATGATGATCGCCAGCGCCCGCCGGGCCGAGGAGGCCGATCGCCATCTCTGCTCCGACGCCGGCATTCCGACCTACTTCGTCAAGATCGGCACCGCCGTCACGTTGCAGGGCAACATCCGCCAGGCCATCTCCGACGGCTTCGACCATCTGGTCGCGACGATCCAGCCGCCCATCCTCAAGCACGTCACCAATCCACTGACGCTGGAGCGCGGCCACAAGGGCCGGAGCATGCCGCTGGTGAGCTTCGATCTCGTCGACGGCGCCGACTATCTGGAGATCGTCTGCTCGCCGAAGGGTCTCGGCGCCGGCCGGTGGGCGGCGCTCGAGATCTTCAGCTTCCCGACGCTCGACGTGATCGAGCGCTACGTGATGGACTGCGTCCTCAAGGCGGGATCGCAGCACTGCCCGCCCGTGGTGATCGGCGTCGGCATCGGCGGCACCTTCGACGTCTGCGCCAAGCTCGCCAAGCAGGCGTCGTTGCGGCCGTTCGGCCTGATCAATCCGGAGCCGATCCTCGCCGACATGGAGGCGCGGCTGCTCGACGCCGTCAACAAGACCGGCTTCGGCCCGATGGGGACCGGCGGCGACACCACCGCCCTCGCCGTCCATGTCGACTACGCCGCGTCGCACGGCTTCGTCCCGGTCGCCGTGTGCTTCAACTGCTGGATCAACCGCCGGGCCGGCGCGCGCCTCTACGACGACGGCCGCATCGAGACGTTCGAATAGGGGCACGCCATGCCGGACATCAAGCCTCTCGTGCTGCCGTTGACGGAAGCGAGCGTCCGGACCCTGCGGGCCGGCGACCTGGTGACGCTGAACGGCGACATCACCATCACGGCGGGCCTGCCGACCCATCGCCGCATCGTCGAATACATGGAGGCCGGGCGGCCGCTCCCGATCGACATCACCGGGGACACCCTCTTCCACCTCGGCAGCTACAGCCGGGAGACGGAGGGCCGCTTCGAGGTCCTCTACATGAACCCGACCACCAGCACCCGCTTCGACAGCCTGATGCCGGGACTCATCCGCCACTATCGGCTGCGGATGGTCGGCGGCAAGGGCGGCCTCGCCATGGCGTCGACCGAGGCGATGAAGGAGGTCGGCTGCGTGTACCTGTCCTTCCTGGGCGGCGGCTGCGCCCTGCTGAGCGACGCGATCGTGTCCGTGGTCGCCGTCGCCTGGGACGACCTCATCTCGCATTACCGGCTGGTCAGGCTGCGGGTCGCGGATCTCGGGCCGCTCGTCGTCGGCATCGACAGTCACGGCGACAGCATCTTCGAGCAGTGCTCGCGCACCGCCGAGGCCCGCCTGCCCGAGATCGCGAGAGCGCTCGACGCGGAACGGGGGCGCCGGATGGGCTGACCCGGCCCGCGCCCGACCGGCGGCCCCTCGCCGCCGGTCCGCGATCGACCGACCGAACCGTCAACGAGGGCTCGCGCCATGCAGGCGAGCCCGACAAGGAGAGGAGCCCGACCGATGAAGCACCTGGTTCTGACTTTGGGGACGCTGACCGTCGCCCTGGCCGTGCTGGTCACGGCCGCGACGGCCGCCGACCGCCGCCGCGAGATCGTCCGCCACGGCGACGTCGAGATCGACGTGATCGTCGACGGCAACGGCCCCGCCGTGGTGCTGCTGCCGTCGCTCGCCCGCGACTCGGAGGATTACGACGCCGTGGCCGAGGGGCTCGCCGCGAAGGGCTTCCGGGTGCTGCGGCCGCAGCCGCGCGGCATCGGCCGCAGCAAGGGGCCGATGACCGGCGTCTCGCTGCACGACTTCGCCCGCGACGTCGCGACCGTGATCGAGACGCTGGGCGGCGGCCGTGCCGTCGTGGTCGGTCACGCCTACGGCAACTGGGTCGCGCGGATGACCGCCGTCGACCACCCTGCCCTGGTCCGCGGTGTCGTCATCGCCGCGGCGGCCGCCAAGCAGTACGCGCCGGAGCTCTCGGTCGCGGTGACCAAGGCGGGCAATCCGTCGCTGCCGGAGGAGGAGCGGCTCGCCGCGCTGCGGTTCGGCTTCTTCGCCCCCGGCAACGACCCGCGCGTCTGGCTCGACGGCTGGCACCCGCAGGTGCGCGACGCCCAGCGCGCCGCCGCCGCCGCGGTCAAGCAGAGCGAGTGGTGGTCGGGCGGCACGGCGCCGCTGCTCGACCTGCAGGCCGAGCAGGACCCGTTCAAGCCGGCGGCCAAGCGCAACGAGATGAAGGACGAGTTCGGGGCCCGCGTCACCGTCGCCGTGATCCCGAACGCCAGTCACGCGCTCATTCCCGAGCAGCCGCAGGCGGTGGTCGACGCGCTCGCGGCCTGGATCGCCACGCTGCCGTGATCCGGGCGGCCGCGCGCCCCGCGGCCGCGTCCGCCGTGCGCCGCCCGGGCCGACGCCACGCGTCGGTCCGGCGGGGCGCCGATCCTCACAGGAGCTGATCATGCGAACAGGATGGAACAGCCTGGCTCTCGCCGCCGTGGCGGCGTGCGTCCTCGGCACGGCATGGCCCGGCGGCGCCGCGGCGGCGGCGTGGCCGGAGTCGCCGGTGCGCATCGTGGTTCCCTACGCGGCGGGCGGATCGACCGACGTGGTCGCCCGCCTGGTCGCGGCACGCCTCCAGGTCCGGCTCGGCCAGCCGGTGGTCGTCGAGAACACGGCCGGCAGCGCCGGCAATCTCGGCGCCGCGGCGGTCGCCCGCGCCCAGCCCGACGGCTACACGCTGCTGATGGCGACCCCCGGCCCCGCGGTGATGAACCAGTTCATGTACCGCAAGATGCCGTTCGACACCGCGAAGGCGTTCACGCCGGTGGTCTCGATCGCCTACTTCCCGAGCGTGCTGGTGGTGGGCCCGAAGGTGAAGGCGACGACCGTGAAGGCGTTCGTCGCCGAGATGAAGGCGGCGCCGCACGGCGCCACCTTCGGCAGCGCGGGCGTCGGCTCGACCGGTCATCTCGGCGGCACCGTCTTCGTGTCGAGCACCGGCATCGCCGGGACGCACGTGCCGTATCGCGGCAGTGCGCCGATGCTCCAGGATCTGCTCGCCGGCAACCTCGACTTCACCATCGACACGGTGCCGGGCCTGATGAGCTTCATCACCTCGGGAACCGTGCGGGCGCTCGCCGTCACCGGCAGGGGCCGGGCGGCGTCGATCCCGAACGTCCCCGACAACGCCGAGGCCGGCATTCCCGACATCGAGATGGGGAGCTGGCTCGCCTTCCTGGCACCGGCCGGCACGCCGCGGGCGATCGTCGCCCGCATCAATGCCGAGGTCGACGCCGCCCTGAAGGAGCCGGAGCTGGCGCAGCGCATCCGCGACCTCGGCGCGGTGCCGACCGGCGGCACGCCGGAGAGCCTCGCCGCCTTCATGGCCGGCGAGACCGCCAAGTGGAAGGCCGTGATCGAGACGGCCGGCATCCGGATCGAGTGAGTCCGCCATGGGCGGAGGCGCACGCCGAGCGACGAAGCGGCGCCCCCGTCCCTCGGCCACGTGCCCCGGACGAGGCGCAGCAGGTCGGAGACCCGATGCGCCGCAGAGCCGGGGCCCAGGGGCGGCACGGCGAGGCATCCTCGACCGCCTCGCCGGCCGCCCTGGGTCCCGGGTCGCGGCACGCCGCGCCCGGGACACGAGGCCCGTCCCGGGGCGCGGCAGCGATGCCGACACCGTCCTGAACAGGATTCGAAGATCGACCACCCGAAGGGCAGACGCCCTCTCAACCACAACGAGACCAAGGGAGAACACCATGACGAGGACCGGGCTGCTCGCCGGGCTGCTCACCGCCGCGACCCTGATCGGCACGGCGCAGGCACAGGAGTTTCCGCGGACCACCATCCAGCTGATCAATCCCTACGCGGCCGGCGGCTCGGCCGATCTGCTCGCCCGGACGGTCGCCGCCGCGATGGCCGAGCGGCTCGGCAAGGAGGTCATCGTCGTCAACAAGCCGGGGGCCGGCACGACCATCGGGGCGAGCTTCGTCGCCCATGCGGAGCCGGACGGCCACACGCTCTATCTCTCGACCGCGACCGCCCACGCGATCATGCCGCGCCTCTCCAAGACGGCGTATGACGGCCTCGCCGACTTCGCGCCGATCGCCATGCTGGCCAACGTGCCGAACGTGCTGGTGGTGCGGTCCTCGCTGCCGGTGAAGAGCGTGCCGGAGCTGATCGCCTGGGCCAAGGCGCACCCGAACGCGCTGAACTTCGCCTCGGTGGGCATCGGCAGCCAGCCGCATCTCGCCGCGGAGCTGTTCATGCAGACGACCGGGACCCGCATGGTCCACGTCCCCTACACGGGCGTCGCGCCGGCGACCACGGATCTGGTCTCCGGCCAGATGGATCTCGGCTTCCTCAACGCACCGCCGCTGCTCCAGCACATCCAGTCCGGCGCCCTGCGGGCGCTGGCGGTGACGATCCCGAAGCGGGCCGACCTGCTGCCGAACGTGCCGACCCTGGACGAGCTCGGCCTCGCCGGCTTCGACATCGGCACCTGGTACGGCCTCTCGGCGCCGGCGAAGACGCCCGGGCCGGTGCTCGACAAGCTCCGCCGCACGCTCGCCGCCGTCATGGCCGACCCGGCGGTGCGCGGCAGGATCGTCAGCCAGGGGAGCGAGGTGTTCTACCTGGACGGCGACGCCTTCGCGGCCTACCTGAGGCGCGACGCCGAGCGGATGGCCCGCCTGATCGACACGGCCGGCATCAAGACGCGCTGACCCGAACCCCCTGATTCGCGACACCCCGACCCGACACACGCCGACCCGACACACGCCGGCCAACGCCGCCGGCCGGAGCACCCGACATGTCCGACGACTTCGTCACCATCGACAGCCAGAGCCTCGACACCGAGGCGGCGTACCGGCTCATCGTCGGCTGCGTCGTGCCCCGGCCGGTCGCCTGGATCACCAGCGTGGATCGGAACGGCCTCGTCAACGCGGCGCCGTTCAGCTCCTACAACTACGTCGCCACCACGCCGCCGATGCTCGCCGTGAACATCGCGCTGCGTCCCGGCACGCCGGTCGGGACGATCAAGGACACGGCCCGCAACATCACGGAGAGCCGCGAGTTCGTCGTCAACGTCGCGACCGAGGCGACCATGGAGCTGATGCATCGCACCGGGCAGAACTTCCCGCCCGAGATCAGCGAGGTGGAGGCGCTCGGCATCCCGCTGCTGCCGAGCAGCAAGGTCGCGCCGCCGCGCATCGCGCTGTCGCCCGTGCAGATGGAATGCCGGCTCGACCAGGTGGTGGTGCTCGGGCGCGGCATCAACACGCTCTACATCGGCGAGGTGGTCGCCTTCCACCTGTCGCCGGACATCTACGACGGGCGGCGGGTGGACGGCGTCGCGATGCGGCCGATCGCGCGGCTCGGCGGACCGTTCTACGCGGCGCTCGGCGAGATCTTCGAGCGCCCGATGCTGCAGCGTCCCCCGGGCGGCGAAGGCTGGGCCGGAGGGGAGAAGGAGCCCCGCAAGGACGGGTGACGACAACCGCCGCTGACCTTGCCTCTCGCCGTCACCCTGAGGTGGGGGGGGGGGGGGGGGGCCCCCCCCGGCGGGGGGGGGGGGGGCGGCGCCCGCGCCCCCGCAGACACCCCCCCCCCGCCCCGCGAAGGGGCCCCCCCCGCGCGGCGGGGGGCGGGGGGGGGGGGGGGGGGGCGCCGCCCCCCCCCCCGGCGGGGCCCCCCCCCCCGCCGCGCCCGCCCCCCCCCCCCCCCCCCGGGCGGGCCCGGCCCCCCCCGCCCACCTCAGGATGACGGGTCGAGCACCAGGGCGCCAGTATCATCCCTCCGCCCGAGCCGCGTCGAAGAACGGGCGCCCCGTCCGGTAGGCGTCGATGTCGTGGATCACGCGGGCGATGATCGCGGCGCGCGTCTCGCGGGTGATCGAGGCCGAGTGCGGCGACAGGACGACGTTGTCGAGCGCGAGGAAGCGCGGGTCGATCGCCGGCTCGGTCGCGAAGACGTCGAGCGCCGCGCCGTAGATGCGGCCGGCGTCCAGCGCCTCCAGCAGCGCCGGCTCGTCGACGACGGAGCCACGCGCGACGTTGACCAGCACGCCGTCCGGCCCCAGCGCGTCGAGCACGGCCGCGTCGACCAGATGCCGGGTCTCCTCGCCGCCCGGGCAGGCGAGAACGAGCACGTCGCTGCGCGCCGCCAGCGTGACGACGTCCGCCACGTGCTCGTACGGCGCGTCCTTGCGGCTGCGCGCGTGATAGAGCACGCGCATGCCGATCGCCTGCGCCCGGTCGGCGACGTGGCGTCCGATGCGGCCGAGGCCGACGACGCCGACCGTCCGGCCGGCGACGCGGCGCGTCGCGGCGATGCGCTCCCCACCCCAGCGGCCCTGGCGCACGAAGGCGTCGGCGCGCAGCGTGCCGCGCAGCACGGCGTAGATCATCGCGATGGCGGCGTCGCCGACGTCCTCGGCGATCTCGTCCGGCGTGTGGGCGACCGCGATGCCGCGCCGCCGCGCCTCGGCGAGATCGATGGTCTCCAGCCCGATGCCCTGGCTGACCACGAGCCGCAGATCCGGGCAGGCGTCGAACTCGCGCGCACCGGCGCCGACGATTCCGGTGGTGACGGCGATGTCGAACCCGGTCCACGGCTCCGCCCGCGAGCGGTCGAGCTCGACCAGCGCGAACCGCTCCGTCAGCGCGGCCCGCAGGTCGGGCGGAATGTAACCGAGAACCAGGAGCTGGTGATCAGGCAAGGCAACCTCCGATGGCGCTCCGCGGGCGGACGGCCGGCGGGCCGCGCCGCGGACTCATCGCCCGCGGATTCACCGGCCCTGGTACACCGGCTTGCGCTTCTCCAGGAAGGCCGTCATGCCTTCGGTCTGGTCTGCGCTGTCGAACAGCATCACGAAAGCCTTGCGCTCCAGCGCCAGCGCCGTCTCCAGCGGCACGTCCTGGCCGAGCCCGACGACCTCCTTGACGGCGCGCACGGCGAGCGGCGGCATCGTGGTGACGGTCCGGGCGAGCGCGAGCGCGCGGTCGAGCGCCCCGCCCTTCGCCACCACCTCGGTGATCATGCCCATGGCGAGCGCCTCTGGCGCCTTCACGGCCTCGCCGGTCAGCATCAGCTTCATGGCCCGGTACTTCCCGATGGCGCGGATCAGCCGCTGCGAGCCGCCGGCGCCCGGCATGATGCCGACCCGGATCTCCGGCTGGCCGAACGCCGCATCCTCGCCGGCGACGATCATGTCGCAGCACAGCGCGAGCTCGCAGCCGCCGCCGAGCGCATAGCCCTCGACCGCGGCGATCAGGATCTTCGGGCAGTGGCGCAGCACGTCGAACACGTGCCCGGTCCGCTGCGCGACATGCGTCTGCGGCGTCATCGCGACCATCTCGGCGATGTCGGTCCCGGCGACGAAGCAGCCGCCCGCTCCGGTGAGCACGATCACCTGCACCGAGTCGTCGGCCGCGAGCGTCTCGATCGCGCCGGCGATCAGCCCCTTCACCTCGAGGTTGAGGGCGTTGCGGCGCTCGGGCCGGTCGATGGTGACGATCGCGACGCGGTCTTCGCGCCGCGTGATCGTCACCGGCGGCTTGGCGGCCGAGGAGTTCGTCATGGCATCGTGTCCGGATCAGTTCGACGGATGGAAGGGACGCCCGGTGAGGGCGTGGCGGCGCAGCAGCGGCGCCGTGCGATAGCGGTCCTCGCCGTAGGCCGCGGCGAGCGCGTCGATGACGGCGGTGATCCGGGCGGCGCCGAGCGTGTCGCACCAGGCGAGCGGCCCGCGCGGATAATTGACGCCCTTGAGCATGGACAGGTCGATGTCGGCGACGCTGCCGACCCGCTGATGCGCGGCGTCGGCCGCCTCGTTGACCAGCATGGCGACGGTGCGCATCACGGCGAGGCCGGGCGCGTCGTCGAGCACCGACACGGTCTTGCCGAGCGCCTGGAAGAAGCCCGCCGCCGTGGCGCACGCGCCGGCCGGCGCCTGGTCGGCCGCGGCGATCGCGATGCGCCCGGCCGTCGCGTAGTCGAGCGCGAGGTCGAACAGGATCTCCGGGCCGCCGTCGGCGGCGAAGCGCGCCGTGGCGCTGCGCCCGTCGGTGAGCGCGAGCGCGACGCCGTCGATGCGAAGCAGGCCCGGCCCGTCGCGCCGCGTCACCGTCAGCCCGGCCGCCTCGGCGAGGGCCGGGAGCGCCGCGGCCGGACCGAGGTCGCCCTCGATCACGACGCTGGTCGGCCGCGGCCCCGCCGGCGCGTCGTCCGGCGCGGGCGGCGGCGCGCCCTTGGCGTAGTCGTAGAAGCCGCGGCCGGTCTTGCGGCCGAGCTGGCCGGCCTCGACCAGCTCCTTCTGGACCAGCGACGGCTTGTAGCGCGGATCCTGGAACAGCAGCTCCCACACGGTGCGGGTCACGGCGTAGTTCACGTCGTGGCCGATCAGGTCCATCAGCTCGCACGGTCCCATGCGGAAGCCGCCGGCCTCGCGCAGGATGGCGTCGAGCGTCGCCGGCGTCGCGGCCCCTTCGGCGATCAGCCGCAGCGTCTCGCCGTAGAACGGCCGCGCCACGCGGTTGACGATGAAGCCGGGCGTCGAGCGGCAATGCACCGGCGTCTTGCCCCAGGCCCGGCAGGTCGCGAAGGCGGTGGCGGCGACGGCCGGCGCCGTGACGTGCCCGCTGACGATCTCGACCAGCGGCAGGATCGGGGCCGGGTTGAAGAAGTGCACGCCGAGAAAGCGCTCCGGCCGGTCGAGCACGGCGGCGAGCGCCGTCACCGACAGCGACGAGGTGTTGGTCGAGAGGATCGCGTCGGGCGCCACCGCGGCCTCGACGCGCCGGAACAGGTCGCGCTTGACCGAGAAGTCCTCGACGATCGCCTCGATGACGAGGCCGGCCGGGCCGATGTCGTCGAGGCGCGGCATCGCCGTGATGCGGCCGAGCTGGGCGTCGCGCTCGGCGGCCGCGAGCCTGCCCTTGTCGACGAGGCGGTCGAGGTCGCGGCGCAGACCGTCGAGGCCGCGCTGGATCGCGCCGGGCGCGGCGTCGTGGAGCAGCACCGGATGCCCGGCCCGGGCGGCGACGAGCGCGATGCCGCTGCCCATGGTCCCGGCGCCGATCACGGCGACCGGGACGGTGGCCGGCAGGGCCGGTGCGGCGTCAGTCATTGCGTTTCTCCGAAAAGCAGGGCTCAGGCCGGGATGCCATTGCCGAACCCGTAGAGCTCGGCCGGGTTGTCGGCGAGAATCTGGCGGCGCAGGTCGTCGTCGCCGAGCCAGGTGGTGAACAGATCGAGCAGCCGGCCGGCGTCCGGGGCGGGGTCGAGCCGGACATAGGGCCAGTCGGATCCCCAGACGAGCCGGTCCGGCGCGACGGCGACGAGGGCGTCGTGCAGCGGGCGGACGTCGGGATAGCCGGGCGCGGTGCGCGACACGCGGCACACCGAGAGCTTCACCCACACATGGCCGGTCTTCATCGCGTCCAGGATCGCCCGGAAGCCGGGGTCGTGCGGGCCGCGGGCCGGGTCCGGGCAGCCCATGTGGTCGAGGACGAGCGGCACGCCGAGCGTCAGCAGATCGGGCAGCAGCGCGGCGTAGTCGCCCGCCTTGGCCCACAGCTGCGCGTGCAGGCCGAGCGCCCGCATGCGCGGCGCCAGCGCGGCGAGGTGCTCGACGCCGACGCTGCCCGGATAGCGGCCGCCGCCCGGCGCCCGCATCTCGACGAAGCGCAGGCCGCAGATGCCGCCGGCGCGCCACGCCGCGAGCGTCGCGTCGTCGATCGCGCTGTCGGTGGCCGCCACGCCCTTCAGGGCGCCGCCGGACCCGCGGATCGCGGCCAGCATGGCGGCCGGGTCGTCGGCATAGGGGGCCGGCTGGGTGAGCACGCCGTAGCGGACCCCGAGCGTTTGGCGGGCGGCGGCGTGAACCCGGGGCGAGGCGTCGGGCAGCGCGTAGACGGAGGCCTGCTTCGGCGGGAACGCGTCGAACGGCCCGAAGACATGGCTGTGCGCGTCGCACGCGTCCGGCGGCAGCGCGATCGCCGGCTCCGACACCGGCGGAGCGGGAACGACGTCGAGGTCGGGCATGATGATCCTCGTCAGATGCGACGGGCCGGCGGCAGCGGGGTGATCAGCCCGTCCGACTGCGGCAGCGGGGCGATCGGCTCGTCGACGCCGTCCGGCAGCGGGACGGCGTGGACGTTGAGGGTCATCGACACCATCGTGTAGTAGCCCACGACGCCGGCGAGCTCGACGGCGCCGCGCGCGCCGAAGCGCGCCACGACCGCCGCGTAGACGGCGTCCTCCACCTGTCCGGCCTGCACGAGCTGGCGGGCGAACTCGTAGACGTCCGCCTCGTCCGGATCGGCGAAGACCGGCGCCTCGCCGCGGCGGATCGCCTCGATGATCGCGGCGGCGAGCCCGGCCTTGGCGGCGGCGGCGGAATGCGCCCACCATTCGACCTGGCTGGTGTAGCGCCGGCCGACCACGATGATGGCGAGCTCGCTGAGGCGCGGCGGCAGGCAGGTGTCGTAGCGCAGGAACTCGCCGAAGGCGGACCAGCGGCGGGCGAGCTCGGGGCTGTGGATGACGGCGCGCAGCGGGCCGATCATCTTGCCGCGCTTGCCGGTCACCACGCTCGCGTGGACGGCGCGCTGCGCGTCCGTCATCTCGTCCGGCTCGGGAAGCGGAATGCGGGCCATGGCGGTCTCTCGTGTCGCTCAGGTCACGCCGCGGGCGGCGATGTCGCTCAGCGCCGCGTCGTCCAGCCCGAGCTCGGCGAGGACCTCGCGGGTGTGCTGGCCCAGCACCGGCGGGGCGCGGTCGAAGCGCAGCGGCGCCTCGGCGAAGCGCAGCGGGCTCACCACCTGGGGCACCGTCCCGGCGACCGGGTGCGGCAGGTCCCGCTTCATCTGCCGGTGGCGGATCTGCGGGTCGTCGAACACCTGCGGGATCGTGTTGATCGGCGCGCAGGGCACGCCGACGGCGTCGAGCGCGGCGATCAGCGCGTCGCGCTCGAAGCTGCGGAACCGTTCGGTCAGCCGCGCGGTCAGGACCGCGTTGTTGCGGACCCGCCCCGCATTGGTGGCGAAGCGCTCGTCGCTCGCCCATTCGGCGCGGTCGAGAACCTGGCACAGCCGGGCGAACTGCCCGTCGTTGCCGACCGCCAGCACGAGATGGCCGTCGGCGCACGGGAACACGTCCTGCGGCTGGATGTTGGGATGCCGGTTGCCGCCGCGCTGCGGCACCCGGCCGGAGAGCATCCAGTTCATCGCCTGGTTGGCCAGCACGGCGGCCTGGACGTCCAGCATGGCGAGGTCGATCGTCTCGCCCTGCCCGGTCTCGGCGCGCCGCGCCAGCGCCGCCAGCACGGCGACGGCCGCGTACATGCCGGTCATCAGGTCGACGATCGGCAGCCCGACCTTCTGCGGGCCGCCGCCCGGCAGGTCGTCGCGCTCGCCCGTCACGCTCATCAGCCCGCCCATCGCCTGTATGGCGAAGTCGTAGGCCGCCTGGTCCTTGCGCGGGCCGTCCTGGCCGAAGCCGGTGACCGAGCAGTAGATCAGCCGGGGATTGACGGCGCGCAGCGAGGCGGCGTCGAGCCGGTAGCGCTCCAGCGTGCCGGCCTTGAAGTTCTCGATCGCGACGTCGGCCGTGGCGGCGAGGCGGTGGAGGATCTCCTGCCCTTCCGGCTTGGTGATGTCGATCGTCACCGAGCGCTTGCCGCGGTTGACGGCCAGGAAGTAGCCGGCGTCGCGGGTCGGCTCGCCGCCGGCGCTCTTCAGGAACGGCGGCCCCCAGCCGCGCGTGTCGTCGCCGGCGCCGGGGCGCTCGATCTTGATGACGTCGGCGCCGAGATCGGCGAAGATCTGGGTCGCCCAGGGGGCGGCCAGGATGCGCCCCATGTCGAGCACCCGGACATGGGCCAGCGGGCCGACCCGCGGCGGCTGCGATCCGGTCGCGGTGTCGTCGGTCGCCGCTTCGGCGGGCCGGGTCGCCCGTTCGGCGGGACGAGGTGATGGCGGTACGGGCATGGCGGCTCCGGCTGTTCGTGCGTCCGGCGTGGTCGCGTCTCGATCGTCCGGCCCGTCGATGCTCGCTCGAGCCGGGCCGGTACCGGCGTCGACCCGGGCTGCCGGGCCGGCCTGCCGGCCGGCCTGCGGGCCGGGCGCCGGCCCGGCCAGGAGTCGACGCGAAGCACCTCCGGGGGAGGAGCAAAGTGCCGTTGAGCTAGTTATATGACCTTTTCGGCCTTGCTTGTCCAGCGCATTTTCCCTGACCCGTCTGTACGATCCACCGGCGGACATCCCGTCACGGCGCGCCACTCGACGCCTGTCTCCGCCCCGCCCCGGGAGCGCTCGACCGTTCGTTCGCGCCGTTCCGGGCACCGTCCGCCGGCCGGGGCCGGCCGCATGCCGCGGTCGGCGAGCTCCGGCGCAACTCGCGCGCGGCGCGAGAGTTGCGCCGCAGCAAATCCGGCTTAGTTGCATTGACTAGGAGAATGGGTTATGGAGTCGTCGACACCGCGACGCACGGGTGACTCGTGCCCTCCTCGGCAGCCCGGCCGACACGTTTCGCGGCCCTCGCGACGGTCCGTCGTCGTGCCTGTCCGGGGCCTGCCGCCGCGTCGGCGCGTGGCACCCCGGAGCGCGCGGCCGCGCGCCGCCGTCCGCAACTGCGCCGACATGAAGCGATCGGCCCGGCCTGACCCATGAGCTCACCCAAGACCGACATCGCGCCCGATCTCAGCCGCAGCGCCGTCGCGCGCTACATCCAGCTGGCCAGCCTGTTCCGGCGGCGGATCGAATCCGGCCAGTGGCCGGTCGGGCAGCAGATCCCGACCGTCGACGAGCTGGCCGAGGAGGTCGGCGTCGCCCGGGCCACCATCCGGCAGGCCCTCGACGAGCTCGCCAAGGACCAGCTGATCGAGCGGTTCCGCGCCAAGGGCACGTTCGTGCGCAAGCGCCCCGAGGTGCAGGCGTGGTGCGAGGTCGCCACCGACTGGTCGGGGCTGCTGATGCCGCGCGAGAACGCCGTCATCGAGACGCTGTCGGAGGAGCGCGGGATCCAGCCGGCGCACGTGATGCACCCGATCGGCAAGCTCGCGCCGTCCTACCAGCGCATGCGCCGCCTGCATTCGCGCAACGGCACGCCCTATTACCTCAGCAATCTCTGCATCGACGAGCGCCTGGCCGGGAAGATCTCGAAGAAGGACTTCCAGACCAAGCCGGCCCTGAAGCTGATCGCCGACGTCCCCGGCCTGAAGATCAAGGACGCGCGGCAGACGCTGACCATCGCCACCGCCGACGTGGAGACCGCGAAGCTCCTCGACATCTCGCTGAACGCGCCGGTCGCCATCGTCCATCGCACCGTGGTCGACCGCGACGGCTGCCTGGTGTTCATCGGCGAAGGCCAGTATCGCGGCGACACCTTCCGGGTCGACATGAAGCTGAAGTGAACCGGTCCGGGCGTCCGCCGCTCAGCCCGGCGCGCGCCGTTCAGGCCGTCGGCCCGCCCGGCGCGCCCGCGAGACCGCGCCGCACGACCGGCAGCACGCCGCCGCCGGCGAGATCCGCCGCCTCCTCCTCGGTGTCGATCCGGCACCGCACCGGCGCCTCGACGACGCTCCCGTCCGCACGATGGAAGCGCGCCGTCGCCGTGCCGCCGGGGCGCAGCGCCGCGAGCCCCGCCAGGTCGACCGTCTCGAAGCCGTCCAGGCCCAGCGACGCCGGGCCCTGCCCGGCCGCGAGTTGCAGCGGCAGCACGCCGAGCGCGACCAGGTTGGCGCGGTGGATGCGCTCGAAGCTCTCGGCCAGCACGGCCGCGACGCCGAGGATGCGGGTGCCCTTGGCGGCCCAGTCGCGCGCCGACCCGGCGCCGTAGTTGCGCCCCGCGACCACGACCATCGGCGTGCCCGCGTCGCGATACTGTCGCGCAGCGGCGTGGATGGTGGTGATCGCGCCGCCCGGCGTCAGGCGGGTGAAGCCCCCTTCCCGCTCCGGCACCAGCCGGTTGCGCAGCCGCAGATTGGCGAAGGCGCCGCGCGCCATCACCTCGTGATTGACGCGCCGCGCGCTGTAGGACTGCAGCCCGGCCGCCGTCTCGCCATGGGCGATCAGCCAGGCGGCGGCCTCGGAGTCGGGCGGAATGCGCGACACCGGCGAGATGTGGTCGGTCGTCACGTCGTCGCCGAGCAGCGCCAGGATGCGGGCGCCGCGGATGTCGCCGGTGACGGCGGGGGCCGCGAGGCGGCCGGCCGCGAAGGGCGGCGGCCGCATGAACTGGCTGCCCGGCTCCCAGGCGAAGCGCGGGCCCTCCGGGGCGGCGATCGCGGTCCAGGCCGGCGGGCCGTCGAAGGCGGTCGCGGCGCGCGCCGCATAGCCCTCCGGCGTCACCACGGCGGCCGCGGCGGCGACCGTCGCGTCGTCGGGCCACAGATCCGCCAGCATCACGGGCCGCCCGTCCTTGCCGACACCGACGGGATCGCGTGACAGATCGCGGCGCATGTCGCCGGCGAGCGCATAGGCGACGACCAGCGGCGGCGACGCCAGATAGGCGGCGCGGACCAGCGGATGGATGCGGCCCTCGAAGTTGCGGTTGCCCGACAGCACCGCGGCGACGGCGAGGTTCTCGCTCCGGATCGCCGCCTCGACCTCGGGCGCGAGCGGGCCGGAATTGCCCATGCAGGTCATGCAGCCGTGGCCGACCAGGGCGAAGCCGAGCGCGGCGAGGTCGTCGAGCAGCCCGGCCGCCGCCAGAACGTGGGTGACGACGCGCGAGCCCGGCGACAGCGACGCCTTCACCCAGGGCTTCGCCGTCAGGCCGCGGGCCCGCGCGGCGCGCGCCAGCAGGCCGGCCCGGAGCATCGCGTCGGTGTTGGCCGTGTTGGTGCAGCTGGTGATCGCCGCGATGGCGACGTCGCCGTCGCGGATCGGGCCGGCCGCGGGCCGGCAGCGGTTGGTCGGCGGCAGCGAGTCCGGCACGGCGGACAGGCCGAGCCGCTGGGCCGGCCGTGACGGCCCGGCGACGCTCGGCGCGATCTCCGCGAGGTCGAACTCCAGCGTCTCGTCGAAGCGGCGGCCCTCCGCCGCGTGCCACAGGCCCTGCGCCTTGGCATAGGCCTCGACCAGCGCCACATGGGCGGCGTCGCGGCCGGTGAGGCGGAGATAGTCGAGCGTCTCGCCGTCGACCGGGAAGAACCCCATGGTGGCGCCGTACTCGGGCGCCATGTTGGCGACGGTGGCGCGATCCGGCAGGCGCAGCGCGGCGAGCCCCGGGCCGAAGAACTCGACCACCGTCTCGACGACGCCGTGGCGGCGCAGCAGCGCGGTCAGCGTGAGCGCGAGATCCGTCGCGGTCGCGCCCGGCGGCATCCGGTTCAGAAGCCGCACGCCGAGCACGGGCGGCAGGCGCATCACGACGGCGCGGCCCAGCATGGCGGACAGCGCCTCGATGCCGCCGACGCCCCAGCCGAGCACGCCGAGCGCGTTGACCATGGTGCTGTGGCTGTCGGTGCCGAGCATCGTGTCGGGCCGGGCGATGCCGTCCCGCACCGTCACGACCTGCGCCAGCACCTCGAGATTCATCTGGTGGCAGATGCCGCGGCCGGGCGGCACCACGCGCAGCGCGGAGAAGGCGCGCTCGGCCCAGCGCAGGAAGCGGTAGCGCTCGGCGTTGCGGGCGAACTCGAGGGCGAGGTTCTCGTCCTGCGCGTCCGGCGTGCCGTGGCGGTCGACCTCGACCGAATGATCGACGACGAGGTCGACCGGGATCAGCGGCTCGACCGGCACGCCCGCCGGCGCCTCGTCGCGCAGCGCCGCGAGGTCGGCCAGCACCGGAATGCCGGAGGAGTCCTGCATGAGGATGCGGCCCGGCCGCAGCCGCACCGCGACGTCGCGGCGCCGTGCCGCGATCGCCGCGGCCGCCTCGGTCTCGCCGTGGCGCAGCGCGTCCTCGGCGAGGATCTTCAGGCTCACCGGCAGGTCGTCGAACCGCGCGATTCCGGCCGCCTCCGCCCGCGCCAGCGACACGAAGCCGGGTCCGCCGCCGGGAAGCGTGTCGCGCAGCGTCTCGGGCACGCGGCCGGCGCCGGGGAACGGGGCGCCGCGAAGGTCGGCACGCGGGCGGTCGGGCCCGGCCGCAGCGCGGGCCGGGACCGGGGCGTCGGTGGTGGTGGGCATGGCGGGAACGATCCGGCGGGACTGTGGTCCGGGGGCCCGCCATGGTTCGCCGAACCCGGCCGCAGGTCCAGTTCGTAATTCTCATGGCGGACCGCGCGCCGGACGACGGCGACCGCGCACACGTGCCGCCGGAGGGCGGCGGCGAGCACGCCCGCGAAGGGAGCCGCCGTCAGGGGCCGCCGCCGCCCCCCACGGCGCCGAAGATCTGGCCGGTGGAGTAGCTCGACTCCGACGAGGCGAGCAGGACGTAGAGCGGCGCGAGCTCGGCCGGCTGGCCGGGGCGCTCCAGCGGCGTGCCGGCGCCGAACTGCGGGATGCGGTCGGGCGGCTGGCCGCCCGTCACCTGCAGCGGCGTCCAGATCGGGCCCGGTGCGACGCCGTTGACGCGGATGCCCTTCCCGGCGAGCTGCTTCGCCAGCGCCTTGGTGAACACCATGATGGCGCCCTTGGTGGTGGCGTAGTCCAGCAGGTTCTCCGGCGGCTGGTAGGCCACCACGGACGTGGTGTTGATGATCGCCGCGCCTGGCGGCAGGTGCGGCACCGCCGCCCGGGTGATCCAGACCATCGCGTAGATGTTCGTCTTCATCGTCCAGTCGAGCAGCTCGGTCGTCAGCTCGGTGATCGACTCCAGCGCGTGCTGGCGGGCCGCGTTGTTGACCAGGATGTCGAGGCCGCCGAGCTCCCGCACGGCGTCGGAGACGAGCCGGTCGCAGAAGGCCTCCTCGCGGATGTCGCCGGGCAGCAGGACCGCCTTCCGCCCGGCCTCGCGGACGATCCGCGCCACGTCCTCGGCGTCCGGCTGCTCGGCCGGCAGATAGCTGATCGCGACGTCGGCGCCCTCGCGGGCGAAGGCGATCACGGCCGCCCGGCCGATCCCAGAGTCGCCGCCGGTGACGAGCGCCCGCCGGCCCTGCAGACGGCCGGAGCCCCGATACGAGCCCTCGCCGGTGTCGGGCTGGGGCTGCATCCGGCGGCCGAGACCGGGCCACTCCTGCTGCTGGCGCGGGAACGGCGGCTGCGGATAGGCGGTCTGTGGGTTCTCGAGCGACGACGCTGCGCCGCCCGATCCGCCGGACTGGGCCGACGCCGGCCCGTCGATCGCGGCCAGAAGGCCGCCGGCGAGACCGCCGACCACGGCTCGACGCGACGCGTCGTGAAACCTCTCGCTCATCGCGCTGCTCCGCTCCCTCGATCGTTCGTGCGCCGATCGTTCACGCGCCGCTCTCCACGCCGAGCTCGCGCGCCTTCTTCTCGACCTCGTCGCGGATGTCCGCGATGGTCGGCAGGTCGAGCGACCTGAGGTCGGCGTGAACCTTTCGGGCGGCATCGGAGTGCAGGTCGCGCTTGAAGTTCGTGACCAGCGCCTCGGCCGACCCGTAGCCGCGGTAGCGCTCGATCTCGGCCCCGGTCTTGCGCTTCACCTCCGCGAGCTTCGCCTTGTCGGCGTCCGACCGGCCGTCCGGCCCGGCCCGCATCACCGGATCGAACGCCTTGCGCTCCACGAGGTGCAGAAGCGTGCTGAACTTGTCGCTGGCCATCGCAGGTCTCCCGCAACACACACGACGTCAACCCCCGGGGACGGACGAGGTTCGACGACCGGCGCGCAGATCGACCGGGACCGGGGCGACACGGACCGAAGCGGCACGGTCCTCAGTGACACGGATCGCGCCGCGGCCGGAACGTGATGACCCGATAGACGTACCACGCGGCCGCGGCGCCGATGACGACGTTGCCGATCGGCCCCAGCCAGCCGGCGATCCGCTCGAACTCCGCGCCGAGGAGGAAGCCGCCCGCGGCGAGACCGGCCGACCACAGCCCGGTTCCGATCGCCGAGCAGACCAGGAACCGCCACGGCGGCATGGCGACGATCCCGGCCGGAACCGAGACGACGGTGCGCACGCCCGGCACCAGCCGGCCGAGCAGAACCGCGGCGCCGCAGGACCGGCGGAAGAACGCCTGCGCGCCGTCGAGGTCGCGCGGCTCCAGCGTCAGCCAGCGGCCGTGCCGGGCGGCGAGCCGCCGCAGCCTCTCGCCGCCGAGCCAGCGGCCGAGGCCATACCAGAGCGAGGCGCCGGCCAGCGAGCCGGCCGAGCCGGCGAGGATCACCGGCACGAGGGCGAGCTCGCCGCGCGCCGCGGCGAATCCCGCGAGCGGCATGATCAGCTCCGACGGAATCGGCGGAAACACCGTCTCGACGAGCATCAGGAGCGCGATGCCGAGATAGCCGCTGCGCTCGACGAAGCCGCTGATCCAGCCGAACATGCCGTCCCGTCCCGTCGGTTGGGGCCGGCACGTCGCGGCCCGCGCGCCGCCCCGGCGCCCGCCTCCGGACAAGGGCGCCCCCGCGCGGGAGTTCCGCGGCGGGCGGCGGCCCGCAGGGCGGCTCAGATCCGGTCCACCCGTTCGGTCGTCGCGTCGCTCTCGCACGCGGCGCGCCGCCCCGTCGCGACCACGTCCCGGGCGCGCGCGCGGTCGGCCCGCTCCGGCGCGAGCGCCGGATGGCGGTCGGCGGCCTCCGGGCAGTGGCACACGGCGACCAGGAGAGGCAGGTGATCCGACCCGATCGACGGCAGCACGCGCAGCGCCCGCAGCCGGAACGCCGGGGCGAGGAAGACGTGGTCGAGCGGCCAGCGCAGCAGGCGCCAGTCGGCGTGGAAGGTCGGATAGAGGCCGCGGCCGATGCGCGGATCGAGCAGGCCGCTGACGTCCTGGAACAGGCCGTTGGTGCGCGACCAGGCGACGTCGTTGAGGTCGCCCGCGACGATCGCCGGCGCCTCGCCGCGCCGCACCTCCTGCGCCACCAGCACCAGCTCCGCGTCGCGCTGCGCCGTGTCGGCGCGCGGCGGCGGCCGCGGATGAACCCCGTACAGCACGATCGACTCGCCGGAGCGCAGCCGCACGCCGGTCCTGATCGACGGGATCTGGTCGCTCACCAGATGCCGGATCTCGGCGTCGTGGAGCTCCAGCCGGGAGAAGAGATGCATGCCGTAGGTGTTGTCGCGCGGGCACCGGATCGCGTGCGGGTGCGACGCGGCGAGCGGCCGGAGCGCGGCATCCCACCAGGCGTCCGTCTCGACCAGGAGCACGAGGTCCGGGTCGATGTCGCGGATCAGGGCGAGCAGGCGGCCGCTCCGCCGGTTGCCCTGCCGCACGTTCGAGACCACCAGGACGATCTGCGCGCCGTCCGGGCACGACCGGGCCGCCCCGACCTGGACCCGGTGCAGGGTCGTGTAGGGCCAGATCCGCCACGCCTGCCAGGCCAGCGCCGCGCCCATCAGGCCCATCAGGGCGATGCCGGGCGGCTCGCCCACCGGCAGGAGCAGCGCCGCGGCCAGCATCACGGCGGCGAGCAGGACGGCGATCTGGGCGCGCGGGAAATCCCACACGCGGATCCAGCGCTCCTGGCTCGGCAGTGCCGACAGGACCGTCACCGCGACCAGCGGCAGGCCGAGTCCGAGAATGCCGTAGAAGCCGATCTGCAAGCGATCTCCAGCCGGCGCGTCTGACGATGGGCGGGCATCCGGGGTCGCGTCCCGGCCGCCCTGCCGGAGGCGCCCGTCTCCCCGGACCGTCAGGTCCCGTCGCGGCCGGCCGCCGGCGCGCTCGCCGGTGCGCCCGGCGGCGAGTCCGGCGCCGACATGGTCCTCGCGGCGATCACATAGGTCGCGACGATCAGCAGCAGGGCGAACAGCACCGTGGCGATGCCGGTCTTGTTGAACAGGCTGAACATCGCTCCTCCATCGCCATCGCGCCGCCGTCCCGGCCGGGAGTCGTCACGGCCCGGAGTCGAGACGGCCCGGATTCGGCCGGCCGGCATTCGGCCCGGCCCGCGGTCGACGGGCCCGCGGTCGACCGCGTCACGCCTTCAACCGGCGCGCCGGACGACTGTTCCCTCCGGCACGGCACCGCACCGTCCCCGCGCCGCGCGCCCTGCCCCGCCGGCGTCGCGTCGCGATCCGGCACCGCCGCGCCGCGACCGTACCGACTCCGTCGCCGGAGGGCCGCCGACAGCGCCGGCGACGCGCCGCCCCGCCCGCCGCACGCCGGTCGGCCCCTCCTCCGCCGTGCGCCGCGATGGAGCGCCCGGAACCCGCGCGCCATGTCGTCGCGAGCCATCGACACCGGGGAGCCCGCGCCCCACGCCGGAGCGAGGCGATGGACGTGTCGAGGGTCGCCGCCGGTGCCGAACGGTTCTATAAGGCTCACACACGCAGTGATTGCTGTTTACATTTGTCAACACATCGTCCATTGTCGGAGAGCCGATGGCCAGACCGCGCCATCCGAGCAAGGAGGTCGAGGCCGCGGTGGCCTGGGCCGAGGCGCGGGGATGGACGTGGCGGCCGATGGGCCACTGGGGCCGGCTGTTCTGTCCGCAGGCCGACCGGTCGGGCTGCAAGATCGCCCTGCCGACTCGGCGTGTTCGGCACACCGCGGGACGCCGAGCGGCACGCCCGCCAGATCCGGCGCGCGATCGCGCGCTGCCCGCACGGCGGCGCCGGGGCGAGGGAGTCCGAGGATGGCGACCTTTGAGTTCTGCATCGTGGCAGCGGGGCTCGACCCGCTGGCGGACGACTTCGAGACGCGCTTCCTCGACGCCGGCTGCGACGATGCCACGGTGGCGTTCCAGAAGGGCCGCATCGTGGTGGACTTCTCCCGCGACGCGCCCGGGATCGACACGGCGGTCGCGTCGGCCGTCGCCGATGTCGTGCGGGCCGGCGCCACCGTCGTACGCATCGAGCCGGACCCGCTCGTCACCCTCGCCGACATGGCGGCGCGCAGCGGCCTGACCCGCGCCGCCGTGAGCCACTACTTCCGGGGCCAGCGCGGCGAGAACTTTCCGCCGCCCGTCGCCCGGGTGACGTCGGAGAGCCCGCTGTGGGACTGGGCGACGGTCGCGCGCTGGCTCTTCGCCCAGAACCGGACGGACCGCGCCACCGTCGTGGCGGCCGCCGTCCTGAAGGCCGCCAATGCGGCCGTCGCGGCCGGCGAGCAGCCCCTCGCCGAGACCCTGGCCGAGTGCCGCAGCCGCTGCGAGGCCGCCCTCGGCCGAAGGGCCGCGTAGCGGGCCGACACGCCGATGGGCGCGCCACGACCGTCGCCGCCCGTGCGGCGACATTGCATGCGATGGCCCCGCCTACCCACAACTGCCGTGTCGTGGGACGTTCGTATTCAATACACTGTCACCGAAATGCACCGACATCACCCTTGTGTGAAGTACGCAGTTCCACCGGCGGTCGTTGTCGGCTAAAGTAAATAGGAACGCCTGCGAGCGAGCGGCGGGCCCCAGCGGTGGAATCAGTGACCCCAAACGCATCTCAGCTGTCGGCGATGACGCGGCTATTTTCCGCCTCCGTCTTTCGGGAAATGGCGAAAAAGGGCCGCTCCCCGCAGTTTCGCCGCCTTTTTGACGAAGCTGCGTTGCGCGGAAGTTGCGCAACTGGGGCTACTGTTGGAAGCGCGTTCGAGACTGCCTTTTCTATCCTGAAAATTGCTGGTCGCCGCCACGAATACATTTATAGAACTGCTGTCACCCAGAAGATTTTATTGGGTAGACACACTCTGCATACAGCGGCAATGCTCAACGAGTTTCGGGCAGGCACTTGCAAGGCAGATCTTGTGATCCTGAACGGCACGGCAACGGTTTACGAGATCAAAAGCGAACGAGATTCGCTCACTCGTCTTGCCAGGCAGGTCGACAACTACAAGCGAGTGTTCGCTGCAGTAAATGTAATCGCAAGCGAGGATCACGTAGAGGGCGTGTTAGCGGCGGTCCCCGAGGATATCGGAGTTATGTGCCTTTCGAAACGCTACCGTATATCAGTAATCCAGGATGCCGTGAACCAACCCGAGCGGGTTTCTCCGCAAACTGTTTTCGATTCACTGAGATCCGATGAGGCTGAGCTGATTCTCAACGGCTTAGGCGTCTGTGTTCCCAAGGTGCCAAATACGCAGAGACACGCCGTCATGCGCGACCTGTTTGCAGAACTAAACTCGGCCGACGTGCATAGTCAAATGGTCCAAGTCTTGAAGCGCAGTCGAAATCTGACGCCGCTTAGTGACCTTATCGATCAGCTCCCAAGATCGCTGCACGCTGCAGCTCTTTCGATTCCTATTCGCCGCGCAGATCACAGGCGCTTAACAGACGTTGTTGCCATGCCGCTCGGGGTGGCAATGACCTGGGAATAAGAAAGATGTACTTCCCCTATTTCCGCGGAAAGCAGTTTGAACTCATCACCATTCGCGAAACAGCGAAGCTGCTCGCTAGAAGCCGTTTCATACCGATCATTGAGCCGGTGCGAGAGTCGCTCAGCAGCCTCGAACGAACGCTTGATGCGATCTGTGATGCAGGCGGAAAAGCTGTCGTCATTGTCAATCCATACCACGGCGATCTTCGCGAGAGCAGGGCTGAGATTTCAAAACTTTTAAAGCATGGATATTTGGATAGTAAGGCGATCTCCGCAGGCATTCTTCTGCGTAGCGATACGAAAGTCAAAGAAGCAGCCGATTGCTACACCGCGCATGTAGAGCACGATCCGACTATCGTGCATGCCGGATTTGCTGCACCAAAAGCATTTTCTGAGTTAATTTCCGACAATCTCGGCGTTGCGCGAAATGTTTTCGTGGAACCGTACGCAACTTCTCTCTATCAGCGGCATTTCGAAGGCACAGCCGCCGCCGACGTCCTTGTACGGGACGGGTTTAACCGGCAGCGCAACGCTGACTATCCAGACATGGAGCGCTTTTCCGAATTGCACCTCACCTACAAAGATTTGGGAATGCAGGGATTCGGAGACTTCCTGATCGTTGGCGATAGCTATTCTGAGGGTGGCGGACCGGCGTATGCAGTCGCGATCCACCTCACGTTCATCAATCCTGACGAAGAGAATGTTATGTACATATACCACTTCGTCTCCAACACGAAGGATACTCCGACTGACCCAGCCGGAAAATTCGCCCAAGCACTTAAGAAACTAGTTAAGCGACTCGATTCAGGAGACTCCAATATTTTAGAAACCGAAGCCGTTAAAGAATTCCGGACACTTCATGAGAAAAGGCATTTTCCTGGCCTTGGATATGTGAAGAAGCTTTCTATGAAGCATCACATCGAAACGCTTTCCGCCTACCTTGGCTGAGGCCGAGAATGAAGAAACGGCTCTGCTGCCCGGAGTGCTTCGACGACCATTATCTGCGAAATGAAATTTTTCGTGCGCACAAGTCCGATACGGGAACTTGCGATTTTTGCGGAACGTCGAGCGTCGACCTAATTGATCCTACCGCACTCCATACTTATTTTGAACTTCTAGCGAATGCTTATGAATTGAATGACGCCGGCAAATCGCTTGTCGAGTGGATGAAGGAGGACTGGCTACTCTTCTCTCATCCTAACATGGATGCCGCACACGCAAAAGACCTGCTTGGCGACATCTTTGATGATGGCGACATCGCGCGGAATCCGTTCGCCCCCTTAGCAGGATACAAGAGCGACGGCCTAGTGCAATGGGAGACACTGCGCGACGAGATGATGTATAAAAATCGTTGGTTCATTGATGTGGACATTGATACCGCGCGACTTGAGCAACTTCTGGATCTTTTGGTTTGGGAAAGCAGGCCATCGCTTTGGTACCGCGCCCGTATTAGTCCTGACGGTCACGAATATCCCGCCGATAAAATGGGGGCGCCTCCGAAGCGCCAAGCGTCTCATGGGCGCGCAAATCCAGCGGGCATTCCATACCTTTACCTTGGATCTAAGCCTGAGACTGCTATTTCCGAGGTTCGACCGCATACTGGAGAGACCGCTTGCGTTGCCGAGTACAAAGTCCCCAAGATTCGGACTGTGGATTTACGCAGCCCGCGGAAGACGGTATCGCCATTCATGTTGTCGGACGCGACCGAGATCGGGCAATTGCGCGCCGATTTGCCACTTCTTGAGCAACTAGGCGAGGAACTTACCCGGCCGGTTCTGCCGCAAGGCGCAGCGATTGACTACATTCCGAGCCAGTACCTATGTGAGTTCATTAAAAAGCGACGATTCGACGGGGTTATCTATCGAAGCTCAGTCAGCGACGGTATCAATCTCGCTCTTTTTGATCCTGATGTGGCCGCCTGCGGCAAGATAGAGATGTACAGCGTCACAAAGGTGATGGTGAGTGTATCGCGGGGATAGCGCTACACCCGGAATTACGGTGACCTGCACTAAATCTCGCTTTGCCTGACGACGGCCGGCCGCGGGACATCCTAGTCGAGTGCTCTCTCGCTGTAATCGCCGCAGCCGCCCGGCCCCCGCGGAACACCCGCCGCCCCGCGACGTTGGCGCGGAGAGCGGGGCTGCGGCGGGCGGCGCCGCAGCCGAGCGGAGATGTCCATGCGCGCCATCCAGCCCCTGTCCCGCGGCCTGTCCGGGCCGGGCGCCGCGGCGGGCCGCCTCGGCGGCCGGCTCGCGCAAGTCTCGGGACTCGCGCCCGTCTCGGGGCCGGTGTCGGTCCGCGCCGCCGGCGGCGTGCAGCGGCTGGCGATCGGCCTCGGCGCGACCGGCCTGGGCGCGGTCGGGGCGCTCGCCCTCGGCGCCGTGGCCATCGGCGCGCTGGCGGTCGGCGCCTTCGCGATCGGCCGCCTGTCGGTCCGCAGGGCCCGCTTCGACGCGGTCGAGATCGGCGACCTGACGGTGCGCCGCCTGCACCTCCCCGAGACGCGCCCGTCGCGGCGCCCCGCGATGCCGGCCCCCGAGGTCACCGGCAGCACCGCCCCTCGCGCGACCGGCTCCCCCGCCGGCCGCTGAGCCCGGCCGGCCGGCGCCGCTTCGGCGTCCGCCCGGAGCCCGCCGGCGCGAAGCGAGATCCCGGGGCCGTCTCCGGCAAGGCACCTCGAACGCGTGCGCCGTCGCCGTCAGACGAGCGCCGCCGGAGCCTCGGTTCCGACAGCGGCCGCCTCGCCCTGGACCCGCTTCTTGAAGACCTGGAGAAGTGGAGCGTCGATGACGGTGCCGGACAGGCGATCGGTGGCGACCTCTTCTGCGATGTCCGCGAACGCGAACCTGTACTTCGCGCCGCGATTTCCGCCCTCCCAGAAATCGAACAGGCGACCGCGCCGCTCCCGCTCGTAGAAGACGACGAATTTCCCCTTGTAGTCGCTGTAGGCGATCTTCTGGATCGCCTCGAAGAGCGTCTCGTCGTTCACCAGGAATGCGAGTCGGTGCTTCACGAAGGCGAGCACCTCGAGTTCCGTGTCGCTGGGCAGCACCGGCGAGTCCTTGGCCGGCTCGAGCGCCGCGACCGGCTCCATCGGCGCGGGTGCAGCGGGTATCGAGCCCCGGGTGAGCTCCAGCCGCTGCAGGATCTTCACGTTGACGAACTCGCGGAACGCCGCCCCGACCAGCTCCTGAAAGTCGGGCAGCGCCTTGTCACGGACGTTCTGGATTCCGACCGTCTTGAGCAGCATCCGGGTGAACGTCTCGTTCGGCTTCTCGGCGAGCTGCGTGATCTCCTGCAGAAACTTCTGGAAGATGAGCTTGCGCTTGGCCTCTGCGCCGATGTTCTCGGGATCGAACTGCCCCTTCTGCAGCGACTTGAGCCCGTCGGCGACGCTCTCGTCGAGACGGCCGTTGGCGATGTCGCGGAGGTTGAAGCTGAGGAACGCCTTCTCGTCCATCATGTTCGGCTCGTCCGAGTCGGCGTAGAACTCGAACACGAGGCCGTCCGTCAGCACCCCCATCTTCACGGTCGGAGCCGCGTTGAAATAGCTCCGGAGCTGCCCGCGCTCGTCCTTGAGGGCGGCGCCGCAGCACTTGCACTCGATCGCGATGATCGGCTGATCGTTCTCCAGGATCGCGAAGTCGACCCGGTTCTTGTACTTCTCGGAGAAGTCGGCGTGGTGCTCGGGGCAGACCTCGAGGGGATTACGGTCGTCGAACCCCAGGAAGCTCACGAAAGGAAGGACGAGAAACATCTTCGTCGATTCCTCGTTCGTGCAGCGATCGGACAATCCGACGTTTCGCTTGGCGAAGGCGATCAGTCTCTCTCCGAATTCGTCCGGCATCGCGCAATCCTCTCGTCGAAACCGCTTTCCGGTTGAGTCGCAAGATTTACGCACTACAATCCATGAGCGCAGTTTTGTCGAGATGCCCCCGTCGTAACCGCACCCGACCCGCGGATCGACAGCACCACGGTCGCGGCCGCCTCCCGGGACATCACGGTGCAGTGCACTCGATCTCGCCGCCTCCATGACAACCGTATGGGAACGAACCTGCCGAACCGGGGCCGGCGACGAGGTTGGACGAATCATCAGCGTGCGGAAGGCGACGGCGCACGAGAGGAGAGCCTATGAAGAAGAAAGCCTCTGACCTCACGCCGGACCAAATGGCCGAGCTGGAGGCGCTGGCCGCGCAGCCCGAAGCCCGGATCGATACGACGGACGTCCCCGAGCAACGGGACTGGAGCGGCGCGCGGCGCGGATTGTTCTTCCGGCCGGTCAAGCAGCAGATCACGCTGCGGCTGGGCGCCGACGTGATCGACTGGTTCCGCAAGAATCCCTTCCCCGACGAGGGCTGGCAGACCAGCATCAACAGGGTGCTGCGGGACTATGTCGGGAAGCACGAACGCGAAAGGACGTAGCCGCGGCCCGCCTACGCCGCGGCGGAGGTCTCGGGCGGGGGCGGCGCGGCCTCGTCGGCGGCCGGCTTGGCGAGCACCCTGGCGATCGCCGCCTGGACCTTGCCGGTGGCGCGGACGACGTCGTCGATGAGCTGCCGCAGATCGGTCTCGGCGTCGTGGAACTTGTTATCCTGTGCGTCCATGTCGTGCTCTCGTGGGCCGGGCCCGGGCGGGATCGACGCGCAGGGTGGCGCGCGACGGTTAACGGTTTCCGAACGGCCCCGCCCGGCCGGCGGCACCGCGGCGGCCGCGCCGCGCCGCGCGGTGCGACGCCCGGCCCCGCCGGCCCCGGGAGCCCCCCGCGGACCCAGGTGACGGCGGGAACGGCGCGTGATGTGATGCGGCGTCACCGGCCCCGGCGCGCGTCGCCGGCGGGCGGCGGCGCCGCGGGGCGTCCGGCCCCGCTCCCCCGAACCGAACCGAGCGGAGGATCGAGCCATGGCACGTGCGGGCACCGTCCTGCGGATCGCGCTCACGGCCGCGGCCGTGAGCGCCGCGCTGGCGACCGGGGCGGAGGCGGGACGGCGCGGCGTCGTGCCGGAGGGCCGCCCCGTGGTCCTGGTGCGGCCCCTGGTCCCGCCGCCCCACTGGTACGGACAGTGGGGCGACGGCTGGGCCGTGACGGCGCGCTACGGGCGGGCGCGCCCCACCACCGTCTACCCGTACGGGTCCCTGGGCAGCGGCGTGCGGGGCTGGTGGTATCCGGGCCTGATCAACGGACCGTGGGGCGTCGCCCCGTACGGCCGGCTCCGCCCCTGCTGCTGAGCGGCGCCCGGCGGCTCGGGCCGCCGCCGCGTCCGGCTCCGTGCATGGAGGCCGCGGCGTGTCTGGCCTATCCTGCGCGCCCGGGCGCGACTCGCCGCCCGCGCCGCAACCTCGTGAGACGCCCATGCCGTCCGCCCTGCTTCGCCGCGTCCGCTCCGCCCTGCCCGCCGCGCTCCTCGCCGCCCTCGTGAGCGCCCTCCTCGGCGCCGTCCTCGCGCCGCTGCCGGCGCGGGCCGAGCAGGCCGTGATGATCCTGCCGGACGCGACCGCGCCGGTGCCGGCCGGTGCCCCGGCCGTGCAGGGCCGGACCCTGGTGCCGCTGCACTCCACCGTGATCGCCGGCGGCGGGCGCACGCGGCTCAACTTCTCCGGCCTGCTGTCGATCCACAACGGCGCGGCCGAGGCCGTGCTGGTGATCGAGGCCATCGCCTATCGCGACCAGGCCGGCCGGCTGGTCGAGCGCGTGCTGGACAAGCCCGTCGCGCTGAAGCCCTACGCCTCCATGCAGGTGGTGATCGCCCAGGAGGACGTGCGCGGCGGCATCGGCGCGAGCTTCGTGGTCGACTGGTCGTCGCCGGCCGCCACGGGCGAGCCGGTGATCGAGGCCGTGATGGTCGGCGTGCAGGGCACCCAGGGCTACAGCTTCGTCTCCGCCGGCCGCCGCGTGCCGCGGCCGTGAGCCGGCGCGGCCCAGTCAGGTCGCCGTCAGGCGTCCCGGCGTAGGCTCTCTCCAGGGTCCGCAGCCGGCCGGGGGGACCGGGCCGGACCGCGCGGCAGGCGGCGTCCGTCGCACGCCTGCGCCGCGCCACGCGTGGGGGAAGCCGGAGAAGGAGACCTGCGATGAGACACCGTCACGTCTGCACCGGCGTCGCCGTGCTGGCCGCCGCCCTGATCGGCGGGACCGCCTGGGCCCAGAAGGGAACCGGCGAGGCGTCCGGGATGGGGCGGCGCGCCGACAAGCCGCCGATCGTCTCCCTGTCGGGAACCGTGAAGGAGACGAAGGTCGGGCCGTGCAAGCTGACCACCGGGCGGTCCTCCGAGGGCGCCCATCTGATCGTCCAGACCCGGGACCGGACGATCAATCTCCATCTCGGGCCGTCGGCCGCGGTGGCCGACGTGCTGAAGGCGGCGCCGGCCGGGCAGGCGCTCGCCGTCCAGGGCTTCCGCACCGACCGCATGCCGGCCGACGCCTACGTGGCCAAGACCGTGACGGTCGGCGACCGGACCTTCACGCTGCGCGACGACCGCCTGCGGCCGCGCTGGGCGGCCGGCCGCGGCGGCGGCCGCGGCCAGGGCTTCGGCCGCGGACCGGGCTGGCGCCGCGGCTACGGCGGCTGCTTCTGAGCCCGCCGCCCGCCGCGCGTCCCGGCCGCAGCGCGCGGCCGGGACGTCGAGCCTGTCGCGGCGCCCGACGTCCGGCGCCCGGCGTCAGGCCGGCCGCCCCGCCTCGGCAGGACCGGGCTCCGCCGGGGCCGCGCCGTCCGCCGCCGCCTTGCGCCGGCGGGTGCGCCAGTCGCCGAGGAACAGCAGGATCGGCGCGGCGATGAACACCGAGGAGCTCGCCGCCACCAGGATGCCGAACACCATCGGGACGGCGAAGCTCGCCACCGCGGCGCCGCCGTACAGCGCCATCGGCAGCATCGCCAGGAACGCCGTCACCGAGGTGTAGAGGCTGCGGCCGAGCGTCTCGTTGATCGACCGGTCGATCACGTCGCGCAGCGGCATCGCCTTGAAGCGCCGCATGTTCTCGCGCATGCGGTCGTACACCACCACCTTGTCGTTGACCGAGTAGCCGATCAGCGTCAGCAGCGCCGCGATGGCGGTGAGGTTGAAGTCGAGCCCGGTCAGCGCGAAGAAGCCGACCGTCTTGGTCACGTCCAGCACCAGCGTCGCGATGGCGCCGACCGCGAACGGCCATTCGAACCGCACCCAGATGTAGGCCATCATGGCGAGGCTCGCGAGCACCACGGCGAGCACGCCCGCGGTGGCGAGCTCGCCGCTCACCTTCGGCCCCACCACCTCGGTGCGCTCGACCTTCGAGCCCGGCGCGATCTCGGCGAGCTTGCCGCGGATCAGCTGCACGGCCGCCGTCTGGGCGGCCTCGTCGCCCGGCTGCCGCTCGGCCCGCACCAGCACGGTCGAGGCGTCGCCGAACTCCTGCAGCGCGATCTCGCCGAGCCCGAGCCTGTCCAGGCCGCCGCGCAGCGCGGCGAGGTCGGCCGGCCCTTTCGTCACCACCTCCATCTGGATGCCGCCGCGGAAGTCGACGCCGTAGTTCAGCCCCGGCGCGACGAACAGGCCGATCGAGGCGAGCGACAGCACGGCCGACACCGCGATGCCGGCGAAGCGGCCGCGCATGAACGGGATCGCGGTGCCCTCCGGGATCAGCCTGATCCCGAACAGCGGCTCGATGCGCAGCACCTTCAGGCGCCGCCGCCGCACGATCGCCGTCATGATCACGCGGACGATCGACACCGCCGTGAACATCGAGATGGCGATGCCGAGCCCCATGGTGACGGCGAAGCCGCGCACCGCGCCGGAGCCGAACAGGAACAGGAGCGCCGTGGCGATCAGCGCCGTCACGTTGGAGTCGACGATGGTCGCGTAGGCGCGGTCGAAGCCGGCCTGCAGCGCCGCGCCGGCGCCGAGCCCCTTGCGGGTCTCCTCGCGGATGCGCTCGTTGACCAGCACGTTGGCGTCGACCGCGAGCCCGATGCCGAGCACGATGCCGGCGATGCCGGGCAGCGTCAGGGTGGCCCCGAGCACGCTCAGCGCGCCGAGCGTCAGCACCACGTTGAGGGCGAGCGCCGCGTTGGCGACCAGGCCCCACGGCCCGTACAGCACCAGCATGAAGGCGAACACCAGGCCGAAGCCGACCAGCCCGCTCTCCAGCCCGCGCGCGATGGCGTCGCCGCCGAGATCGGCGCCGACGGTGCGCTCCTCGATCACGGTGAGGGGCGCCGGCAGCGCGCCGGCGCGCAGCAGCGCCGCGAGGTCGGTCGCCTGCGCCACCGTGAAGCGGCCGCTGATCTGGCCGGAGCCGCCGGTGATCGGCTCGCGGATCACCGGCGCGCTCAGCACCTTGCCGTCGAGCACGATGGCGAAGGGCCGACCGACATTCGCGGTGGTGATGTCGGCGAACTGGCGCCCGCCCACCCCGTCGAAGCGGAACGAGACGATCGGCTCGCCGGTGCGCTGGTCGAAGCCGGCGCGCGCGTCGGCGAGCCGGTCGCCGGCGACCGAGACGCGGTCCTCGACGGCATAGCGCTCGCCCGCCGCGGTGCCGGGCAGCACCCGCACGCCCGCCGGCAGCGGTCCGGAGGGGTCCGCCGTCGACAGCATGTGGAAGGTCAGCTTGGCGGTGCTGCCGAGCAGCGCGCGGATGCGGCTCGGGTCCTGCACGCCGGGGAGCTGCACCAGGATGCGGTCGGCGCCGGCGCGCTGGATGGTCGGCTCGGCGACGCCGACCTGATCGATCCGCTGGCGGATGATCTCGATGCTCTGCTCCACGGCGGCGTTGGTCCGGTCGCGGATGCCGTCCTCTCCGAGCGCCATGCGGATGCGGCCGGCCGGGCCGGTCGGACCGGCCGGGCCGGTCGTCACCGTGATGTCGGTCGTGGTCGGGCTGCCGAAGGCGAGCGACGCCACCGGCTGGGCGAGCCTGCGCAGGAGCGTCGCGGCGTCGGCCTCGCGGGCCGGATCGCGCAGGTCGACCACCACGGCATTGTCCTGCCGGCGCACCGACGCGGTCTCGATGCCGGCCTGGCGCAGCTCGCGCCGCGCCTCGCCGACGAGCCCCTGCAGGCGCTCCTTGACGAGCTCGCGGATGTCGACCTCGAGCACGAGGTGCGATCCGCCGCGCAGATCGAGGCCGAGGGTGATCTGCTTCTTGGGCAGCCAGTCCGGCAGGGCGGCGAGCTGCGACGACGTGAGGAGATTGGGGAGTGCGGCGAGCATGCCCAGCAGAATCACGAGGGCATAGGTCGCCAGCACCCGGGGCGAGGTCCGCATGGGTGTGGTCCGGGGCGAGCGATCGCGCGCCGGCGCGGCATCGCCGCCCGGCGGGATCGTGATGAGATCGAAAGCGAGGGATCGCCCGCGCGAAAAACGGGCGCGGGTCGGCTCAGGCCCGGACGGTCGGCGGGCCGCGCGCGTCGAAGGCGCGGCGGAAGGACGTGAGCCGGGTGTCGCGCGGCGCCCGCGCGACACGCGTCGCGGTCGTGATCGGATCCACCGCGGCGACGCCGGGGAGCACGGCCGCCTGATCGCCGGACGATCCGGCGGCGCCGCGGGCGGCGGGATCGTGGCGGTCGGTCTCGGTGGCGACGGCGCGGACGATGTCGCGCACCGGAATGGCGGGGCGCGCCGTGCGGTCGTCGCTGGCGGCGCCGCGCGTCACGGTGCCGCCGCCCGCCGTGCCGGCGTTCAGGCCGAGCAGCGGCAGCGCGCTCCAGTGCAGGACCAGGAGGCCGGCGATCAGGCACGCGCGCAGGCCGGCGCGCATCGGCGCACCGCCCGTCCCGTGCCGTGTGTCCCGCCGCCTCGTCACTCCGCCTCCGCTCGCGTCACCGCCGCGCGCAACCGATCCGCGCACCCTGATCCAGGCCCTGATCCGAGCACCTGATCCAGACACTGATCGGTCCGGTGCCGGCCCACCGCGCGCGCGATCGGTCGCATCCGTCACGTGCCGGATCGCTTGCCCGATCGTCTTCTAGCCCATCATAATGGCCGAAATCCATCATCCAGATTGCGTTCCGCCCGCGGGACCGCGAGAGGCCTCGTACTGCATGCCGCACGACACCCCGCTGATCGCCACCATCGTCGCCGGCCTCGGCCTCGCCTTCGTGTTCGGCGCGCTCGCGCACCGGCTGAGGATTCCGCCGCTGGTCGGCTATCTGGTCGCCGGCGTGCTGGTCGGTCCGCACACGCCGGGCTTCATCGCCGACCAGGCGCTCGCCCCCGAGCTCGCCGAGATGGGCGTGATCCTGCTGATGTTCGGCGTCGGCCTGCACTTCTCGCTCGACGACCTGCTGTCGGTGCGGGCGATCGCGGTGCCGGGCGCGATCGTGCAGATCGCGGTCGCGACCGCGATGGGCGCCGGCCTCGCCTGGGCCCTCGGCTGGCCGCTGCCGGCCGGGCTCGTGTTCGGGCTGGCGCTGTCGGTCGCCTCCACGGTGGTGCTGCTGCGTGCCCTGCAGGAGCGGCGTCTGGTCGAGACCGAGCGCGGCAAGATCGCGGTCGGCTGGCTGATCGTCGAGGACCTCGCGATGGTGCTGGCGCTGGTGCTGCTGCCGGCGCTCGCCGGCGTGCTCGGCGGCGGCGGCCCCGGCCCGGGCGCCTCGGCGGCGGCGGCCGATGCGCGCGCCGTCGGCGGGCTGTTCGGCTTCGCGATCGAGCTCGGCATCTGGGGCGTCCTCGCCGTCACGGTGGTCAAGGTCGCCGGCTTCGTGCTGTTCATGCTGGTGGTCGGCCGCCGGGTGATCCCGTGGACGCTGCACTGGGTGGCGCACACCGGCTCGCGCGAATTGTTCCGTCTCGCCGTGCTGGCGATCGCGCTCGGCGTCGCCTTCGGGGCGGCGAAGCTGTTCGGCGTGTCGTTCGCGCTCGGCGCCTTCTTCGCCGGCATGATCCTCTCCGAGTCCGAGCTGAGCCACCGCGCCGCCGAGGAGTCGCTGCCGCTGCGCGACGCCTTCGCGGTGCTGTTCTTCGTCTCGGTCGGCATGCTGTTCGATCCGACGAGCCTGTGGCGCGAGCCGTGGGCCGTGCTCGGCACGCTGTTCATCGTCGTCATCGGAAAGTCGGCCGCCGCCTTCCTGATCGTGCGCGCCTTCGGCCACCCGACCGGCACGGCGCTGACCATCGCGGCGAGCCTCGCGCAGATCGGCGAGTTCTCCTTCATCCTGGCCGAGCTCGGCGTCGGCATGGCGCTGCTGCCCGAGGCCGCACGCGACCTGATCCTGGCCGGCGCCATCCTGTCGATCCTGATCAACCCGCTCGCCTTCGCCGGCGTCGCCGCGCTCAAGCGCCGGCTCGCCGCGCGCGCCCCCGAGGCGGCGCCGGGCGTCGCCCCGGCGCCCGCCCCGGCCGCTCCGGCCGCGACCAAGCCGCCGAAGAAGCCCGAGGCCGAGCCGCTGGTGGCGACCGCCCTCACCGGCCACACCGTGCTGGTCGGCCACGGCCGGGTCGGCAGCCTGGTGGCCGAGGCGCTCGCCGCGCAGGGCCTGCCCTTCCTGGTGATCGAGGACGCCGACGCGCCGGTGGCGGTGCTGCACGCGCGCGGCACCGAGACGCTGGTCGGCAACGCCGCCGATCCCGAGGTGCTGGCCGCCGCCAACCTGCCGGCCGCCCGCCGCCTGGTGCTGGCGATCCCCAATGCCTTCGAGGCCGGCCAGGTGGTGTCGCAGGCCAGGGCCGCCAATCCGGCGATCGAGATCGTCGCCCGCGCCCATTCCGACGCCGAGGTCGAGCATCTCGAATCGCTCGGCGCCGCCATCGTGATCATGGGCGAGCGCGAGATCGCCCGCGGCATCGTCGAGCGCATCGTCGCGGCGACCGACGCGCCGACCGCGGCGCCGGCTGCGGCGCCGGCTGCGGCGCCGGCCCGCCAGAGCCTCACGACCGAGACCGCGTGATACTTTTTCCGGGTGATCAGCTCGCCGTCGTTCCGGGGCGCGGCGCAGCCGCGAACCCGGAATCCAGCGGCGAATACCGTGCCTGTGGCTGGAGTCCGGGTCCGGCGCTGCGCGCCGTCCCGGAATGACCCATTGAGCACAGCTCTCTCGCCGGCGCGAACGACGACCGTCGAGAGGCTGCGTTCGCCGGACCGGCTACGCGTGTCCGCCGCCGACCGAGGCGTGGCTGCGGCCGCTCGTGTCGTCGTCGACCGCCGGGGCGATCGCGTGGGACGCGACGCCGGCGGGCAGCGGGGCGTCGATGGTGCAGACCACCCCCCGCGGCGCATAGTCGAGATCGACGGCGGCGTTCAGGCCTTCCGCCAGCACCTGCGTCACCAGCCGGGTGCCGAAGCCCCGGCGGGCGGGCCGCTCGACCGGCGGCCCTCCCTCCTCCTCCCAGCGCAGCCACAGCCGCGGCGTCCCCTGGCCGTCGGCCTGCCGGACCGTCCAGCCGATGCGCACGCGCCCGGCCGTCGCCGACAGGGCGCCGTATTTGAGCGCGTTGGTGCAGAGCTCGTGCAGCCCCATCGACACCAGCACCGAGGCGTCGGGCGGCAGCCGCACGCCGGGGCCGTCCAGACGGAACCGCTCGGGCTCCGCGCCGACATGCAGGGCGACGATGCCGGACACGATGTCCTGCAGGTCGGCGCCGCCCCAGTTCTCGCCGGTCAGGATGTCGTTGGCGCTGGAGAGCGCCGCGAGCCGCGCATTGAAGGTCCGGATCGCCTCGGCGCTGAGCTGCCCGTCGCGGAACGTCTGATGGGCGATCGCCTGGACGGTCGCGAGCAGGTTCTTGATGCGATGGCTCAGCTCCCTGTTGAGGATGTGCTGGCGATCCTGCGCCTGCCGGCGCTCGGTGATGTCGCGCACCGTCTTGGCCGCGCCGACGATGGTCCCGGAGGCGTCCCGGATCGGCGAGATCGACAGCGCGACGTGCACGGGCTCGCCGGACTTCTTCAGGCGGACGGTCTCGTGCTGGTCGATGCGCTCGCCGGCCGCGATGCGCTCCATGATCCACGCCGCCTCGGACCGGCGATCGGGCGGGATCAGGACCGAGACCGGCCGGCCGACGATCTCGGCGGCCTCGTACCCGAACACCCGCTCGGCGGCGGCGTTCCAGGTCCGGATCACCCCGTCCAGATCCTTGCTGACGATCGGATCGTGCGAGGAGCCGACGATCGCCGCCAGCCGCGCGTCGGCCTCGCGCGATCGGCCCTCGGCGTCACGGATGCGCAGCAGCGAGCGGACCGTGGCGACCAGGACGCGCGGATCGGCCGGCTCGACGAGATATCCGTCGGCGCCCGAGTCCAGGCCCCTCACCCGGCCGGCGGCATCGGTGAAGAACGCCGACGTCAGCAGCACGAGCGTGTCGGGGCACTGCGCCTTGATGCGTTCGCACGCCTCGGTTCCCGATCCGTCCGGGAGCCTCACGTCGAGCACGACCAGATCGAACCCTCCGGACGCCCCCTGCGCGATCGCGTCGGACACCGACGCGCCCTCGGACACGGTCCACCCCGCCGCCCGCAACGCGCGGGCCTTGGCGTAGCGGGAGTGCTCGTCGTCGTCGACGACGAGCAACCGGATCTCGGCTGTCACATCCGACATCCCTGTGACACCATACGGCGACCGATGCTCCGTCATGAACCGAACATCGCTCGCCAACGACCGCATTGCCGCGCCGGCGACGTGATCTCGCCGGCTCCATGGCAGCTGGCCGACATGCTGATCGGATGAATCACAGGCTCGTCGGCGCCTCGTTCGACCGGGTCGTGCCGGATCATCCGCGCTCTGCGCGCACGCTGCGTCCGACCACGCGCATCCTGCGCGCCACCGCTCGGAACGTGGTCGCAATCTTTGCGGCCTGGTCAATAATTGTCAATCGCGCACGCGCCGCTCGCCCGTGCACCGCCCGTCGCAGTCCGCCGCGCCAGGGGATTATCATATGGTCGAATTTTCGCGCTCGTCACCCGCGAGCACGCAGACGTGAGACCGGAGCCGTTCGCATGACCCGTTTCCGCCGGATACGCCTCGCGTTCGACGAGCCGCCTCCGCCGGAGACGCTGCGGATGGCGCGCCGCTGGCGTGGGCTCGCCGCGGACCACGTGCGAATGAACAGCGGCCAGGCATTCGAGTTCCGCTGGACCGGCCGTCAGCACTACGTGGCGCTGCACGACGTCACACGGCGCGACGCGGAGACCTCGATAGAGGGTCTGCCGACGGTCAAGCAACGCGACATCCGCGACACCCTCACCTTCGTGCCGGGCGGGCGGCGGGTCTCCGGCTGGGCGGTGCCGAGCCGGCGCAGCAACGCGTTCACGGCGGTCTATCTCGATCCGGCCGAGCTGGCCCGCGCGCTGCCCGACCTCGCCGTCGCGGAACCGCCCGATCCCCGGCTCTACTTCAGGGACGAGGCGATCCGGTCGACCATTCTGAAGATCGAGCGGCTGCTGCGCACGCCGCCCGGCGGAGACGATCTCTATGCCGAGCAGCTCGCGCTCGTCCTGTGGATCGAGCTGCATCGCGCGCGCGGCCCGCACCCGGCCGACGATCGCAGCCCGGTCACGCTCTCGAAGGCGCACGAGACCCTGATCCGCGAGTTCGTCGCCGCGAACCTGGCGTCCCCGATCTCGCTGGCCGACCTCGCGGCCCTGACCGGCCTCGACCAGTTCAGGCTGGTGCGCGCGTTCCGCCGGGCCACCGGAACCACGCCCTATCAGTACGTGCTGTCGCGGCGGATCGAGCGCGCCAGGGAGCTGATCGGCGGGACCACGCTGCCGCTCGGCGAGATCGCGCGCGCGGTCGGCTTCGGCGATGCGACCCAGCTCACGCGCGCGTTCCGCAATCGCCTCGGCATCGCGCCGAGCCACCTGCGTCGAAGGCCCGGCGCCGGGCGCGATCCCGAAGACGGCTGACGCGGCGCGGCCGGTCCGGCGACGGTCCTGATCGTCAGGCGGTCCCGGCGTGGCGGCGACGAACGCCGGCGGCGCCTCCGGTCACAGGAAGATCAGCACGACCGAGCCGGCGTAGAGAACGAGCACGAGCGTGCTCTCGAACCCGATGTTGCCGAAGCCGGACTTCTCGCGGCGGACCATGCCGAGCAGCAGCACGGCGGTCATCAGCATCGCGATCAGGCCGGTCGTCCGGTGCTCCGCCGTCATCGCCTGGTAGATCGAGCCGTCGTGGACCATGTCGGCAGCGCTCAGGAACATGACCTCGAACGCATTGCCGCCGATCACGTCGCCGACCGCCAGGCTGACTGCGCCGATGCGCACCGCGGCGATCGCGGTGACCAGCTCCGGCAGCGAGTTCGCGACGGCGGAGAAGACGGTGCCGACGGCGGATTCCGACAGCGGCGTCTTGTCGACGATGCCGAGGCTCGCCTCGCCGATCGCCCAGCCGGCGGCGGCCGTGATGCCGGCATGGAGCAGGAACCGCAGCCAGAGAGACCGGTCGGAGGCGGCGCCGTCGCCGGTGTCCGGTGCCGAGAGCGCCTCGCGGGTCTCGTCGGTCTGCACCGGCTCCCACATCGGCTCCGCGCGGATCTGCGACAGCAGCCTCAGTCCGAAGCCGTAGGCGACCGGGATCAGGATCGAGACCGGGTGGATGCCCCAGATCGTCACCGGCGGCTGGGCGGCGGCGATCAGCGGCATCGACAGCAGCGCCACGAGGAGGATGCCCTGGGCGAGGCCGGACGCGCTCGCCGCGGCGTGCTCGAGGTTGGCGCGGCGGTAGAACAGATCGGCGACCGCGACGAACGCCGTCTGCGCCGTCAGTCCGCCGAGCGCGTTGCCGATCGCGAGCTGCGGGGCTCCCTGGGCCGCGGTCGTCACCGAGGTGATGGCGCCGGGCAGCGAGGTCGCGGCACCGACGAACAGCGCACCGGCCATCACCTCCCCCATGCCGGTGCGGTCGGCGAGCTTGTCGGCGACGCCGGAGAGCCGTGCGCCGGCGAACGCGATCGCCGCCGCGCTGGCGACGAACACGCCGATCGTCGCGGCGAGGGAGAGATCGGCGATGCCCGGCATGCTGACGCCCGGTCCGACGGTTGCTGGGGCCCGGTGCGGTGCCGGACGTGACGACCCGTCGACGGCGTGCTGCCGCCCGCGATGCCGCCGCGCCTCCACGGGCCGGTCACGCGGCAGGGGGGCGGCCCCGAGGCTTCCTCGTCGTCGGATGCCGGGTGAACGCCGGCCCGCAGGCGGCGTTCCGGCCGCCGGTCCGGTGGCGTGCCGAAACGATCCGCCGCGCGACGGATGCGTCCGGCCTTCGCGTCCGCTCCCGTCCCCGCCGGCGCGAACGGCGCGACGGGCGCTCGCGTTCAGGGTTGATGGTCTAGCCCGAATCTCATAACCTGAACACCGGGGCGTGGTGCGTCACCGTGCGGCGCACGTCTCCTGTCACGGCAGCTTTCTGATGATCAGGACCGATTCGTCGTCGGCGATGTCGCGAGGTCCGGGCGGAAGCTCACGCGGGCCGTCGCGCCGCGGTGGCGGCGCGCCGAACGGCCGCGGCTCGTCGAGCGCAGCCCTGTGGTCCTCGGCGTCGGCGTCGTCGTGCCATCCCGCCCGCTCGTATGGCGAGGCGATCGGTCGTCCCGGCCCGTTCGTCGCCTTCGGCGCGACGACCGCCGGTGCCACGCTGGCAGGTGCCACGCTGGCAGGTGCCACGCCGGCCGGCGCCGCGACGGTCGGCGCCACGACGACCGGCGTCGCCGCGGCCGGTGCCATGACGGCCGACCTCACGCCGGCCGCGCCGCCGGCGGGCCGCGCCCGCGTCATCCACCCTTCGGTCTCCAGCGCCCGCACCAGCGCGTCGGTCGCCAGCCGCACGTCGATGGTCGAGCCGGTGTCGGAGGCGATCAGCAGCAGGCGTGCCACCGCGGCCCAGTGCGGCCGCAGCCGGCAGCCGAACGGCAGGTCGTCGAGCAACGCCCGGTTCACGTCCACGAGCGTCCGCATCGGGCGCATCGGGCCGGACTTCGGCGTCACGAAGTATGCGAGCTCGGTGTTCCAAGTCATCGACTATGCCGGCGCCGGCGGCGCACGAGTCACGAAATCTGAGAAACGAAACGATTCAATACCGCATTCCGCGGAACCGCCGCGGTATTTGCCGCACCGCTCGACCGAAGCGGCACCACCGTGTCCCGACGGCCACGCGGCCGGCGGCGCGTGCAGACGCGAGGCCGATCGCCGCGAGTCGCCGCGTCGTCACGTGGCCGGATCGTCGACCACCCAGCCGACTTTGTCGAGCGGCGCCTCCATCCGGTACTTCAGGCCCTGCGGCGCGTACTCGATCTGATGCTTGCCGATCCGCCGCATCGTGTCCTCGATGATCTTGCGGCCGTAGCCGCTGCGGGTCGGCGGCGCGACGGCGGGGCCGCCGTCCTCCTGCCAGGACAGCACGAAGGACATCGGCCGCAGATCGCGCTCGACGCTCCAGCGCACCGCGATCGAACCCTCGGGCGCGGACAGCGCACCGTACTTCACGGCGTTGGTGGTGAGCTCGTGCAGCAGCAGCGCGAAGCTCTGCGCGGCGTTCTGCTTCACCATCACCTCGACGCCGTCGAGCGTCACCCGGTCGGCGAAGGCGGAGGTCTCGGAGGCGAGGATCTGGCGCAGCGGCGCGCCGCGCCACTCCTGCTCGGTCATCAGCGTGTAGGCGCGGCCGAGCGACTGCAGGCGGTCGATGAACACGTCGCGCGCCTCGCGCAGCGAGCGCTCGCCCGACAGGCTCGACAGCGCCACCGACTGGATGACGGCGAACAGGTTCTGGATGCGGTGGTTGAGCTCGCCGATCAGCAGGCGCTGGCGGTCCTCGGTGCGCTTGCGCTCGGTGATGTCGACCAGCACGGCGAGGACGTAGACCTGGCCGTCGATGGTCATCGGCTTGAGCGCGATCTCGACCGGGAACTCGGCGCCGTCCCGCCGGCGGGCCATCAGGTCGCGGCCGACCCCCATCGGCCGCTCGCGCGGTGCGAGATCGAAGACGCGGCGCAGCTCGGGATGGCCGTCGCGGAACCGGTCCGGCACCAGCATGTCGATCGGCTGGCCGAGCAGCTCGCCCGACGCGTAGCCGAGCATCTCCTCCGCGTGCTCGTTGGCGAAGACGATGCGCGCGCCGCCGTCCACCAGAATCAGACCGCTCGGCCCCGACTCGAGGATCATGTGAACGATGTCGCGTGGATCCCGCATTTCAACCCATCGTGCCGGTCAGGCTATGGCAGGACGCGAAATCCGGCAACCGGACGCGTTGTCCGTGTCGTCCGCCACCGGACCCGATCCGTTTCGGAGCACCGGCACCGTGCGACGGCCGCAGCCGCCACACTGTGAGGCGCGTCACGCAGGCGCGTGAACGCGCGCCGGACCCTGGACTCACGCGGGGGCCGGGTCGCGCGCGACCCGGGGGCGCGCGGCAGGACCGCGCGGAACCCGGACTCGCGCAGGCGCGTGCCCCCGCGCGGTCCTGCAGCCTGCGCGATCGCGATGCGTTGACGAACGTCAATCGGCCGGGACTCCCGCCTGCCGGCGGCGTCCCGTCGCCACGTCTCCTCCGGCCGCGCCCCATCCGCCGGTCTCCGGTGTGCCACGCACCATTCAGGGCGATCGGCGGCCGCGATGCAACTGTGGAAATCAGGGTGGACCGCGACAACCCAGGCGAGCATCATCGACGGTGCTGACGCACCGGCGCGGGGGCGCGCGGGCGGGCCCGCCGGGCCCGCCGGGCCGGGCGGACACGGCGACGACGAGGCGGACACGACGAGGGCGACGAGGGACGACGGCGGGACGACGAGACGAGGACGAGGACGAGGGTGGTGAGGGTGAGGGTGAGGGTGAGGTGAGGCGGCGGGCGCGGATCGACTCCGCGCCCGGCCGCCCGGGATTCGTCAGTCGACGAACTCGGCGCAGCGCTGGACGGCCGTGTCGTTCTGGCCCCACGGCATGATCGGCACCGTCGAGGTCGAGTTCTTCGGCGATCCTTCGATGATCCTGTCCGAATAGACCATGTAGACGAGGACGTTGCGTTTGGTGTCGCAGCCCCGCACGATCTGCATCTTCTTGAAGAACAGCGAGCGGCGCTGCCGGAACACGTCCTCGCCCTGCTCGAACTTCTTCTTGAACCTGATCGGACCGATCTGGCGGCAGGCCAGCGAGATGTCGGAGACCTCCTCGGCCAGACCGAGCCAGCCCTTGAAGCCGCCCTTCTCGGGCACCGTGAAGTGGCAGGCGACCCCCTCCACCTCCGGGTCGTCGAGCCCGTAGGTCGCGAGCTTGTCGTTTGGACTCAACCACTTGAACACGGTCGACCGGCGGAAGATGAGGTCCGGCTCCTCGGCCGCGGGGGCCGGGCCGGCGGCCGTGAGGCCGATCGCCAGGGCGACCGCGGCCAGCACCGCACGCCCCGGTCCGCGCCGGTGCGACCCGTTGAAAATTCGCAGCATGGGAAAGCTCCATTGAAAATCGGCCGCGGCGATCCGCTCGGATCGGCCGCGCCGGTGATGAGATGGGGGGTGAGCGGGTGAGCGAAAGTCCCGGATCGGAATTAGTTTCCGGGTCGACGGAGTCGCGCGGGCCGGCCGCTCGGATCAGTACGGGAAGAAGCCGCCGGACCGCTGGCCCTGGCGCCAGCCCTGCTGGCCCTGGCGCCAACCCTGCTGGCCCCAGCCCTGCTGGCCCCAGCCCGGCTGGCTCCAGCCGGAGCGCGCATAGGGGTCGCGCCGCGGTTCGCCCCACCCGGAGGCCGGGGCCGCCGTCTCGGTCCGCGGCTTTCGGCGTACCTTCTTCTTCGGCTTGGGTTTTTCGGTGACGGCCGGGGTCTCGTCGTCGGCCGCCACGATGGCCGTCCGGGGCGGCGCGGCGGGATCGGGCGTCGCCTCGTCGCGCCCCGCGGCCGGCGCCGGGGCGGCCGCCTTCGGCGACGGCAACTCCTTGGATTCGCTCGCGGTCTTGGTCGGCTCCGGGATCACGGGCGGACGGCCGTCGGGAACCCGGCGGCCGTCGGTCGGGCTCGCCGGTGCCGTCGCCCCGATCGGCGCCAGGCCGGTCGGCGAGGTCGCGGCGCGGCTGCGCGGGCGCGGATTTTCCGTTGTGGCGACGGCTTTTGCGGGCACCGGCGGAGCCACCGCCGCAGCCCCGGCCGGGGCCAGCCCGACCGTGCCGGCCGCGACCGCACCGGTCGCCGCATAGTCGTCCCAGCTCCGCCCGACCGGCGCCTGCAGGTCCGGCACCCGGGTCATCTCCGACACCACCGCATAGCCGGCGACCAGGCACACCATCCCGACCGCCGCCCCTCCGGCGATGCGCGACAGCGCGAAGCGCCGGCGGATCGGCCGGGCCCGTTCGGGCCACAGGGAGAAGTCGTTGCGATAGCGGGAAGTCATCGATCGATCCTGAGACGCGTACACGGCCGTCTCTCGATAACGCCGCAGCAACCTGGAAGTTCCCCCCGCCCCGGTCGGGACTCGCATTCTCCTGAGGGGGCCCGACCGTCCGGACGGGCCGCCGCGGCGCCTCGATCGGCTCGCGCTATCGCATTTCTCAGATGGTGACGCTCTTGCCCTTCTCCGGCACGATCACCCGGGTCGCGTGCCCCTTCATCTCGGCGACGAACCGGTCGGCGGTCGGGTCGACGATCGGGAACGAGCCGTAGTGGCAGGGGATCACGGCGTCGAGCTGGAAGAAGCGCTTCACCGCGAAGGCCGCGCTGCGCGCCCCCATCGTGAAGCGGTCGCCGATCGGCACCATGGCGATCTTCGGCGCGTGCAGCTCGGCGATCAGCCCCATGTCGGAGAAAACATCCGTGTCGCCCATGTGATAGACGGTCGGCTCGCCCGCCGCCTTGACGATCACGCCGTTGGGATTGCCGAGATAGATCGGCGTGCCGTCGACGATGTCGCCGGAGGAGTGGTCGGCCCGCACCAGCGTCACCGTGAAGGCGCCGAGGTCGGTGGTGCCGCCCGTGTTCATCGGGTTGAGGCTCTTCAGCCCCTTCGACACCAGCCACATGCCGAGATCGTAGTTGGTCGTCACCGTCGCGCCGGTCTCGGCGGCGATCGCCAGCGTGTCGCCGACATGGTCGCCGTGGCCGTGGGTGAGCAGGATGTGGCTGACGCCGCGGATCGCCGCCGCGCGGTCGCTGACGAAGGCCGGATTGCCGGTGAAGAACGGGTCGATCAGCACGGCCGTGCCGTTGATGTCGAGGCGGAAGGCGGAATGGCCGAACCAGGTGATCTGCATGACGAAACTCCCTCGCGAGCGGCGCCGGCGCGGAGCGCGCCGCGCACCGAAAGCCGCGGCAGGATAAGCCGCAGCGGAGCGGGAGCGTCAATCGCGCCGGACTCGCCCCGCCGTTGCCCGCGTGCTAGGCGGGCGCATGCCCTCACCCGTCCTTCCCCTCGCCGACCTCGGCCCGCTCCTGCCGGAGCGCGGCGCCCTTCTCGGCCTCGATCTCGGCGACAAGACGATCGGGGTCGCGGTCAGCGATCCCGACCGCCGGCTCGCCACCGGGGTCGAGACGATCGCCCGCAAACGGTTCACCGACGACGCGAATCGGCTCCTGGCGCTGGCCGCCGAGCGGCGCGTCGCCGGCTTGGTGCTCGGCCTGCCGCTCAACATGAACGGCAGCGAGGGCCCGCGCGCCCAGTCGACCCGCGCCTTCGCCCGCAACCTCGCCCGGATCACCGACATGCCGATCGGCCTGTGGGACGAGCGGCTGTCGACTGCCGCGGTCGAGCGCGAGCTGATCGCCGCCGACGCGAGCCGCAGGAGCCGCAAGGCCGTGATCGACCAGCACGCCGCCATCTTCATCCTGCAGGGCGCCCTCGACCGACTGCTGCGCGGACCGGCCTGACCCCGACGCGAAAAGGGCGGGTCCGAAGACCCGCCCTCCTCCACGCGGACGATCAGGCCGGACGGATCGCCGTCAGGCGGTCGCGTCGGACGATCGGCGATCGGTACGGCGATCAGTACAGCGGGTACGGCAGGACCGTGCCCTGGGTGCCCGGCTGGCCGGAGATCGACGCCACGCCGAAGTCGGCCCGGCGCGTGCCGCACGGCCCGTAGTAGCCGTAGCCGCGGTTGAGGTCGGTCGAGATCCAGCAGCCGCCGCCGCCCGGCGCCGCGGCGACCGGACCGGCCGACGCGTAGCCCTCGTAGCCCGGCTGCCAGCCGGCGTTGTAGCCGCCGGTGAGCGGGCTCAGCGCCGCCCCGGCGATGCCGGTCGCGAGGCCGACGCCGGCCCCGACCGCACCCGCCGCGAGGCCGACGCCGGTGCGGGCCGCCTCGCCGGCGACGCCGACACCCGCCGCGACCGGATTGCCGTAGTAGCCCGGCGCATAGGTCTGGGTGGCGACGCGATCCTGATGACGCATCTGCGCCCGGCGCGACTGCGCGTCGCTCGGGGTCACGGTCGCGAGGGCGAGCGCACCGGCGAGACCGGCCGCCACGGCATAATGAACCATCGTCTTCATCGTGTTCTGCTCCTTCTGGGACGAACCCGCCCCGACGACGCGATCACGCCGCGCAGGGCGCGAGGTCGCCACCCCGGTCGTTCGGGCCATGACGCTTCGGTGACGGGCTCTCGGTCCGTCAACCGGACGCCCGGCGATCGGTTCCGTTGCACTGCAACAAAGCCAACTGCTTGATCTGCCGGGACATCCGACCGGGATACGGCACCGAGGCACCGTCTGCCGCGATGTCACCTCGGGATCGCCACGAAACCGTCACGCGGCGCCATGGATCCCGTTCGGGGACGTCGGGCGGCCGCTTCGCCTCGCCGCTGCGGCCGCTGGCCTCACCCCGGCATCGCCCGCCCGAGCAGACGATCCATCTCGGCGGCCGAGAGGCCGCTGGTGCCGGCCGTCAGGCCGGTGCCGCCGACCAGGCGGACGCGCGCGAAGGTCTCGGCGACCGGCGAGCCGCAGGCCCTCAGGGCGGCGGCCGCCGCGAGCAGCGCCAGCTTCTCCACGGCGATGCGGGCGAGCCCTTCCGGGCTCGGGTCGTCGAAGGCGCTCTTCACGGCCGCCACCGTGGCCGCGGCGCCCGGCAGATCGCTGGCCTCCCGGGCGAGATCGCCGATCACGGCCCACACGGCGTCGCGCCGGCGGCCGAGGATACGCAGAACGTCGAGGCAGACGACGTTGCCGGCCCCCTCCCAGATCGCGTTGACGGGGGCCTCGCGATACAGGCGCGGCAGCGGCCCGTCCTCGACATAGCCGTTGCCGCCGAGGCACTCCATCGCCTCGGCGAGCAGCCCCGGCGCCGCCTTGCCGACCCGGTACTTCGCCGCCGGGGTGAGCAGCCGGGCGCGCATGTGCTCGGCCGGATCGGCACCGGCGAGATCGAAGGAGCGCGCGAGCCGGAACACCAGCGCGACCGCCGCCTCGGATTCGAGCGCGAGGTCGGCCAGCACGGCCCGCATCAGCGGCTGCTCCCACAGCCGGCGGCCGAACACGCCCCGGTGGCGGGCGTGGTGCACGGCATGGGAGAGCGCCGCACGCATCAGCCCGGCCGAGGAGACGGCACAGTCGGCGCGGGTGAGCTGCACCATGTCCATGACGGTGCGCACCCCCGCCCCCTCCTCGCCGAGCAGCCAGCCGAAGGCGTCGCGGAACTCGACCTCGGCAGTGGCGCCGGAGCGGCCGCCGAGCGTGTTCTTCAGCCGCTGGAACTCGATGGCGTTGATGCTGCCGTCCGGCCGGAAGCGCGGCACCAGCACGGCGGACGGCCCGCCCGGCGCCTGGGCCAGCACCACGAAGGCGTCGCTCATCGGGGCCGACATGAACCACTTGCGGCCCGTCACCGCGTAGCCGTCCGGCAGCGGGGCGGCCCGGGTGGCGACGCCGCGCACGTCGGTCCCGCCCTGCCGCTCGGTCACCCCCATGCCGAGCGTGAGGCCGAACTTCTCCTCCCATGGCCGGAAGCCCGGGTCGTAGTGGCGGTTGACCACCTTCCTGATGATCTCGGCGGCGAGCGGAGGCCCTGCCCCGAGGGGCGCCACCGCGGCCCGGGTGGTGATCATCGGGGCGAGGTGCCCGTTCTCCACCTGGGCGACCATGTAGAAGCGGGCCGCCCGCGCCACCTCGGCCGGCGCGTCGGCACGCGCCCCGTCCGGCGTCCAGGTCGAGCAGTGCAGGCTGGCGCCGATGCTCTCCTTCAGGAGGTGGTGATAGGACGGGTGGAACTCGACCGTGTCGCGGCGGTCGCCGCGCGCGTCGAAGGCCTGGAGCCGCGGCACGTTCTCGTTGGCGAGGCGGGCGTGCTCGGCCATCTCGGCCGCGCCCCAGCGCCGTCCGAAGGCGCCGAGGAGGCGGGCCTCGTCGACCGCGCCGTTGGCGGCCACGGCGTCCTTGAGGGCGCGATCGGTCTCGTAGAGATCGACGTCGGCGAAGGACGGAGACTGGTTGTTGCTCTCCTGCTCGGCCATCGTGCCCTTTCCCGCCCGCTGCTCGTCGTGTGGTCCGGCCGTGCCCGGATCATCCCCGGTCCGCTCCGCGGAACTGTCGGCTGGGGACAAGTCCGAAGCATAGCACGCCGTGCTTGCTGCCATCCTCGAACGGGCATATACGGCTGGCTTTGATGAATATCGCACCCAAACCTGCCTTCGTGCTCCGCCAGCGACATTTGTTGGGGATCGAGGGCCTTTCGCGCGAGGAGATCGTCGGTCTCCTCGACCTCGCCGAAGAATTCGTCGATCTCAACCGCCGCGTCGAGAAGAAGACCACCTCGCTGCGCGGGCGGACCCAGATCAACCTCTTCTTCGAAGCCTCAACCCGGACCCAGGCGTCCTTCGAGCTCGCCGGCAAGCGACTCGGTGCCGACGTGATGAACATGTCCGTCGCGTCCTCGTCCATCCGCAAGGGCGAGACGCTGATGGACACGGCCATCACGCTCAACGCGATGCACCCCGACATCCTGGTGGTGCGCCACAACGCGTCGGGCGCCGTCAAGCTGCTCGCCGACAAGGTCGACTGCTCGGTCGTCAACGCCGGCGACGGCGCTCACGAGCACCCGACCCAGGCGCTGCTCGACGCGCTGACGATCCGCCGCAACAAGGGCCGCCTCGAGGGGCTGACGGTGGCGATCTGCGGCGACATCCTGCATTCGCGGGTGGCGCGGTCCAACTTCATCCTGCTCAACGCGATGGATGCGCGGGTGCGGGTGATCGCGCCGTCGACCCTGCTGCCGCCCGGCATCGAGCGGTTCGGCGTCGAGGTCTATCGCGACATGCGCGAGGGCCTGAAGGACGCCGACATCGTGATGATGCTGCGCCTGCAGCGCGAGCGCATGAACGGCTCCTTCATCCCGTCCTCCACCGAGTACTTCGCCTATTACGGCCTCGACGAGCGGAAGCTCGGCTACGCCAAGCCGGACGCCCTGGTGATGCATCCGGGCCCGATGAACCGTGGCGTCGAGATCAACTCGACGGTCGCGGACGGCGCCCGCTCGCTGATCCGCGAGCAGGTCGAGATGGGCGTCGCGGTCCGCATGGCGATCCTCGAGGCGCTGTCGCGGAACCTGCCGAATGCGTGAGCCGGCTCTTCGCGTCGGCCGCGTCGTCTCTTTCTGTCATGGCCGGGCTCGTCCCGGCCATCCACGTGTGAACCACCGCGGGACGTCCAGAGCGTGGATGCCCGCGACAAGCGCGGGCATGACGGGCCGAACTCTCCGGCGACCGCGCCATTGCTCGCGCACGCCCGCTGCATTCCTGGTGTGATCATGCTCTCCGAACGCCGCCCCATCCTGCTCGCCAACGCCCGCGTCGTCGACCCGTCGCGCGATCTCGACCTCGTCGCCGACGTCCTGATCGCCGACGGCCTGGTGCGCGACATCAAGCGCGGCATCGGTGCCGCCGGCGTGCCCGAGGGCACCGAGGTGGTCGACTGCGCCGGCAAGGTGGTCGCGCCGGGCCTCGTCGACATGCGCGCCTTCATCGGCGAGCCGGGCGCCGAGTACCGCGAGACCTTCGCCTCGGCGAGCCAGGCGGCCGCCGCCGGGGGCGTGACGACGATCGTGTGCCAGCCCGATACCCACCCGCCGATCGACGATCCCGCCACCGTCGACTTCGTGATGCGCCGCGCCCGCGACACCGCCATCGTCAAGGTGGTGCCCATGGCGGCCCTCACCAAGGGCCTCAAGGGCGAGGAGATGACCGAGTTCGGTCTCCTGAAGGCCGCCGGCGCCGTCGCCTTCACGGACGGGGCGCGCAGCGTCACCAACGCCAAGGTGATGCGCCGGGCGCTGACCTATGCGCGCGACTTCGATGCGCTCATCGTGCACCACACCGAGGATCCGAACCTCTCCTCCGACGGCGTGATGAACGAGGGCGAGTACGCCGCACGGCTCGGCCTGCTCGGCATTCCGAAGACCGCCGAGACCATCATGCTGGAACGCGACGTCCGCCTGGTCGGGCTCGCCGGCTCGCGCTACCACGCCGCCTCGCTCACCTGCGCCGACTCGCTCGACGTGCTCAAGCGCGCCAAGGACGCCGGCCTGCGCATCACCGCGTCGGCGTCGATCAACCACATCACCCTCAACGAGCTCGACGTCGGCTCCTATCGCACCTTCTGCAAGGTGACGCCGCCGCTGCGGCCGGAAAGCGACCGCGTCGCGCTCGTCGAGGCGCTGTGCAGCGGCCTCGTCGACGTGATCATGTCGGATCACGACCCGCAGGACGTCGAGACCAAGCGCCTGCCCTTCGCCGAGGCGGCGCCGGGGGCCATCGGGGTCGAGACCATGCTGGTCGCCGGCCTGCGCCTCGTCCATTCCGGCGACGTGCCGCTGCCGACCCTGATCCGCGCCATGTCGACCCGGCCGGCCGAGCTGCTCGGCCTCTCCGGCGGCACGCTGAAGCCCGGCGCGCCCGCCGACGTGATCGTCGTCGACCTCGACACGCCCTGGGTGCTCGACCGCGAGGACCTCAAGTCGAAATGCAAGAACTCGCCCTTCGACGAGGCGCGGCTGCAGGGCCGGGTGGTCCGCACCATCGTGGCCGGACGCACCGTCTACGAGTTCGTGTGAGGCTACGCACGTCCAAGAGACGCCGACCTGACCACCGAAGTGGTGAGAGGCGGTAATCCGAAGCTTCGGTCGTCCCGGCGCGCGGCCCCCGGCCGCGAGCCCGGGACCCATGATCCTGGTCTGTGAGCATGGAGTCCGGGCTCGCCGCTGCGCGGGGCCGATCAGCAAACTGATCAGACGGATCTCGTCTGAGGCCGAGTTTCTTCGCGGCCGCGAGCCGCGCATCCAGCCACAGCCTCTCCCGGCCCCATGCTGAGGAGCGCCCGAAGGATGCGTCTCGAAGCACGAGGCCGCCCCCCTTCGAGACGCGGCCTGCCGCCGCTCCTCAGGACGAGGCGGAGAGAGCGAGCGGCGACCATGGCGACACCGAACCGGGACGGTGGTCGGCGCTCGGATCGTTCGTTCCTCGAACCTACAGAATGATGCAGGGCGTGGTCGCGAGCTGCGCCGCGGCGACCCAGGCGCGCGGCACGCCGAGCCGCGCGGGCCCGGTCGCCCATGCCTGCCGCACGGCCTGACGCCGGCCGATCATCCAGTTGCCGGCCCAGCGCAGCACCGACGAGGTCGCCCAGTCCCATTCGCCGAGGAAATCCACGCGGGCGGCACCGGTCGTGCGCTTGAACTCGTAGACGCCGGGATTGGCGGCCGGGTCGATGCCGCCGAGATCGTAGCGAGCGATCCCGGTGTCGCGGCAGTGGCCGAGCATCTCCCACAGCAGCAGGTAGGCGGCGCGTCGGCGGCGGCCCTCCGGATTGGCGGCGGCCAGATAGTCGCAGGCGCGGTCGCCGACCCGCAGCGCGCAGCGGAACGCGATCAGGGCGCCGTCGGCGGTCCGGCACGAGACGGTGTCGAGGGCCGGCCGGGCCGCCCCGAACAGGGCGGCGAGCTTGTCGCGCGACGCCAGCTCGGGCAGGCCCTTGGCCTGCTCCATTTCGGCGAACAGCGCGCGCAGCTCGTCCAGGTCGACGGCGGCGTTGCGGCCGACCACCACGTCCTCCTTGCGGGCGAGACGGAGATTCCGCCGCCACTTGCCGTTCATGCCGGCGAGCAGCGCGTCGGCGCCACCCGACAGGTCGAGTTCCATGCTGACGCTCGATCCCATCTTGACGCCGACCGGCGCCCAGTCGGCATCGGCGACCAGCCGCGCCTCGGCCTCGTCGTGCCGGCGGTCGCAGCGGAACCGGACATAGAGATGCCGAAGGCCGAGCGAGGCGCGGATCACCCGCGGCAAGCCGTCGAGGGCGGCGAGGTCGCCGGATGGACCGCCGACGCACCACACGAAGCCGACCCCGCCGGGGAAACGGCGCAGCAGCGCCAGGCACATGGCGCGCGGCGCACCGCCCCGTCCGCGGCAGACGAAGTGCAGCGGCTCCCAGCCGAGATGGGCGTGATAGCGGCCCCATTCGAACGACTGGAACGGCGAGTACTCCTCGAGCGAGGCAAGGCCGGCGTTCCAGCTGTCGCGCGCCTCCTCGGCGGAGATCAGCGCCCAGCCGCCGGAGAGACCGACTCCGGCCTGCGCCACCCTGCCGCGCGGACCGAAGCGGAGCGGAGCGAACCGGGCGGTCTGCCGCACCGCGGGAGTGTCCCGCTGCCCGATCTGGTCCGGCGCGCCTTCGCGGAATTGCGTATCCAACTGCACTGGCGTCTCCACCCGAACTGACTAGCCGTCTGTGGTCCAGATGGTTGCCAAAACGTAACCACAGAAACAATGCGACAAGATCGATCGGGACCGCCTAACCCGATTCATAGTAAATCGGCAGCACGGTTCAGTGTTGTCTCACTTCCCCGAGATGAACCGGCCGGCCGGGTTCTCCGCGCCGGACCCGCGATCTGCCTGTGATCCCGGCCTCCGGATCAATTGCCGAGCGACCGCCCCGCCGATAGGGTCCGCCGCGAACGCCGGCCGAGAGCGACCCGGCCCCGGCCCCCCCCGGAGCGAGAGAGATGCTGTCCGGATCCTGGTTCATCGCGCTGCCCGTCTATGCGGCCGCCCTGGCGCTGGGCTATCTCCTCGGCGCCATCCCGTTCGGCCTGCTGCTGACCCGGCTCGCCGGCGAGGGTGACATCCGCAGCATCGGGTCCGGCAATATCGGCGCCACCAACGTGCTCCGCACCGGCCGCAAGGGGCTCGCGGCCGCGACCCTGCTGCTCGACGCCCTCAAGGGCACGGCCGCTGTGCTGGCGGCCCCCCTGATCGCGACGAACGCGGCGCCGGCCGGCGACCTCGCGGTGCTGGCCGGCCTCGGAGCATTTCTCGGGCATCTCTTCCCGGTGTGGCTGCGCTTTCGCGGCGGCAAGGGGGTCGCCACCTTCATCGGCGTGCTGATCGCCTTCTCGCCGCTGGTCGCCGTCGGATTCGGCGCGGTGTGGCTCGCCGCCGCCTTCACGACCCGCTACTCGTCGGTCGGGGGGCTCTCCGCCAGCGCCGCGACGCCGCTGCTCCTGTGGCTCGCCGACCAGCCGAAGGCCGCGACCCTGTTCGCCGTCATGGCGGTGATCACCTGGATCAAGCACGCTCCCAACCTGAAGCGCCTCGCCGCCGGCACCGAGTCGAAGATCGGCCGCCGGTCGGTAGGATCGCCCCCGGTCGACGACGCGTCCTGAGCGCCGAAGGCGGCGGCCCCCTCGGAGCGTCGTGGTACGGGCGCAACAGTGTTGCCCCCGCTCCCCAAATCGAACCAGCGGTTCTTTACACCGCGCGGCCCGATGCCTTATCGCCACCTGTGGTGCAGCGACGCCGGCCGATTCCGGCAGGCGTGCGGGCCTTCGGCGTCTCGCGGGGCGCGGCGGCCCGGTCGCGGAGCCGGAATGCGCCGGGGGGCGCGCCGTTCGGGGGGACGCACGTGGCAATCCAGTGGGCCGACTACGATCTCGACTTCATCCGCCGCCGTTACGACCGCATCGCCAGCCTGATCATTCCCTTCGAGTGGCTGCTGTTCATGCCGACGGCGTTTCGCCGCACGGCGGTCGAGCGGATCGGCCTGACGCCCGGCGAGCGGGTCCTGGAGATCGGCTGCGGCACCGGCCGCAACCTGCCCTTTCTGCGCGACGCCGTCGGGCCGACCGGCCGGGTCTACGGCGTCGACTTCTCGCCCGGCATGCTGACGCGGGCCCGCGGCGTAGTCGCTCGCAACGGCTGGACCAATATCCAGCTCACCGAGTCGGACGCCGCCGACTACCGCGCGCCGGAGCCGCTCGACGCCGTCATGTTCGGCCTCTCCTACAACACCATGCCGCATCACCGCGCCGTGCTGGCGCGGGCCCTCGACCTGCTGCGGCCGGGCGGGCGCATCGTCATCATGGACGCCAAGCTGCCGCCCGGCATCGGCGGCAGGCTGGTGCTGCCGTTCAGCATCTGGCTGATGAAGCACACCGTCCTGGGCAATCCGCACATCCGCCCCTGGGAGCATCTCGCACCGCTGGTCGACGACTTCGCGATGGAGGAGTTCCTGTTCGGCTCCTACTACGTCTGCCGCGGCGTGAAGCGCGGCTGACCGCGAAGCTCCGGCCCGGCGTCGGTTGCCGCTGGCGCAACCGGCACTCGCGCAGAGCGCGAATCACCCCTCGCGCGTGACGCGATCCCGTGCCACGATACCGCCCTGAAGCGAGCGCCGGCCCCGCCGGCGTCCGACAGGGGGAAGAGCCGCGTGGCGCCCGGCGTGCGTCTCACCGATGAACAGCGGCTGGACTGGCTGCGGCTGATCCGCAGCGAGAATGTCGGCCCGCGTACCTTCCGGGCCCTCCTCAACCGGTTCGGCGGTGCCCGGGCGGCGCTCGCCGCCCTGCCCGAACTCGCCCGCCGCGGCGGCGCCACCCGGCCCGTGCACGTGACCTCGGTGACGGAGGCCGAGCGCGAGCTGGCGACAGCCCGCAGGCACGGCGTCGTCTTCGTCGCGCTCGGGGAGCCAGACTACCCGGCAGCCCTGCAGGCCATCGACGACGCGCCGCCCCTGATCGGCGTGCGCGGGCGCCTCGACCTCCTGCAGCAGCCGGCGGTCGGGATCGTCGGCGCCCGCAACGCCTCGGCGGCCGGGCTGATGTTCGCCGAGAAGATCGCCCGCGAGCTCGGGGACGCCGGTTTCGCCGTCGTGTCGGGCCTCGCCCGCGGGATCGACGGCGCCGCCCACCAGGGCAGCCTCGCCCGCGGCACCGTCGCGGTGCTGGCCGGCGGCCAGGACCGGCCCTATCCGCCGGAGCACCTCGACCTCCTGGAGGCGGTCGCCGCGCACGGCGCCGTGGTCTCCGAGATGCCGATGGGCTGGGTTCCGCGCGGCCGCGATTTTCCGCGCCGCAATCGCATCATCTCGGGGCTCGTGCTGGGTGTCGTCGTGGTCGAGGCGGCGCGCCGCTCCGGCTCGCTGATCACGGCCCGCCGGGCGCTCGAGCACGGCCGCGAGGTGTTCGCCGTGCCGGGCTCGCCGCTCGATCCGCGGGCCGAGGGGACCAACGACCTCCTGAAGCAGGGGGCCACCCTGGTGACCGCGGCGGCCGATGTCGTCGCGGCGCTGGAGCCGATGGTCGGCAGGAGCTTCGAGCGACCACTCGACGAGCCGGCCCCGATCGCGCTGCCGCTGCCTCTCGAGATGCCCGAGGACAGCCGCACCCACGACGGCGTCACGGCCCTGCTCGGCCCGACCCCGGTGGCGGTCGACGACCTGATCCGCTGGTCGGGCGCCGCCCCCGCCACCGTGCACATGACCCTTCTGGAGCTGGAGCTCGCTGGGCGCCTCGATCGCCAGCGCGGCGGCCGGGTGGCGCTGGTCTGCTGATGTCGATCATTCCGGGCGGCGCCATCGGGTCGGCCTCCGGCCGGCCCGGCGACAGGCTCCGCACCGAACCTGAAATCCAACCGATGACGCGGAGCGAACCTCGGGAATCCGGCGCCGGCGGCTGCCGCGCCCGTGTTCCGGAACGGCAGCGAAAGGAATCGGTCCTTCCCGCGCAGACGCAGCGTCCCGCCCTCACCGCGGCGGCACGCCGTTCGTCCGCGGCTGAGTGCGGGCGCCGCCGGAGCTGGCCTCCGCCTCGACGCGGGCCATGTCGAGGATGTAGCCGAGCGTCGGCAGGCCGTGCCGTCGCGCCATCCGGGCGAGGTCGCCGGTGAGATCGGCGATATAGGCGGCCGCGGCCTGCGGCGTCGGCCGCTCGTCGGCGGGCGTGAGGTCGGACATGAAACTCCCCGGCGCGGCGTCGTTCGGGGGGCCCCCTGGCGGCGCCATGGTCGCATGGTCTCGGGTGTCGTTTCCGACAGGAATTCTATCTCAAATCGCACGCATAAATAAACACAACTTTTGATATGTAATCGGGTGTGCAGGGCGCGCGCCGCAGCCCCGATTTGACACCTGCCCCCCGCTTAACCATTTTCCGGGCCGCGGCGGTCCGGAACCGGGCCCCCGGGGCACCACGTCCACTGCAAGGCTTTTCATGAACGTCGTCGTTGTCGAATCTCCGGCCAAGGCGAAGACCATCAACAAGTATCTCGGCCGTGGCTACGAGGTGCTGGCCTCCTTCGGGCATGTCCGCGACCTGCCGCCCAAGGACGGGTCCGTCAATCCGGACGCCGACTTCCAGATGATCTGGGAGGTCGACGGCAAGGCGCAGAAGCGGATCGCCGACATCGCCCGCGCCCTCAAGGGCGCCGACAAGCTGATCCTCGCCACCGACCCGGATCGCGAGGGCGAGGCGATCTCCTGGCACCTGCTGGAGGCGCTGCGCGAGAAGCGCGCGCTCTCGGCCGGTCAGCCGATCGAGCGGGTGGTGTTCAACGCCATCACCAAGCAGGCCGTCACCGAGGCGATGAAGCATCCGCGGGCGATCGACCAGGCGCTGGTCGATGCGTATCTCGCGCGGCGCGCCCTCGACTACCTGGTCGGGTTCACGCTGTCGCCGGTGCTGTGGCGCAAGCTGCCGGGCGCCCGCTCGGCCGGCCGGGTGCAGTCGGTGGCGCTGCGCCTCGTCTGCGACCGCGAGCTGGAGATCGAGAAGTTCGTCAGCCAGGAGTACTGGTCGCTGATCGCGACGCTGGCGACGCCGCGCAGCGAGACGTTCCAGGCGCGCCTCGTCGGGGCGGACGGCAAGAAGATCACCCGGCTCGACATCGGCTCCGGTGCCGAGGCGGAGGCGTTCAAGCAGGCCCTCGAAGCGGCCCGCTACACGGTCGCCGCCGTCGACGCGCGGCCGACCAAGCGCAACCCGCAGCCGCCCTTCACCACCTCCACGCTGCAGCAGGAGGCGAGCCGCAAGCTCGGCTTCGCGCCCGCCCACACCATGCGGGTGGCGCAGCGCCTCTACGAGGGCGTCGACATCGACGGCGAGACGGTCGGCCTGATCACCTACATGCGAACCGACGGCGTCCAGATGGCGCCGGAGGCGATCGCGGCGGTGCGCGACGTCGTCAAGGAGGACTACGGCGCTCGCTACCTCCCCGACAGCCCGCGCCAGTACCAGACCAAGGCCAAGAACGCCCAGGAGGCGCACGAGGCGATCCGGCCGACCGACATGACGCGCCGGCCACGCGACATCAAGCGCGGCCTCGAGCCCGACCAGGCGCGGCTCTACGAGCTGATCTACATGCGGGCGGTCTCCAGCCAGATGGAATCGGCCGAGCTCGAGCGCACCACCGTGGACATCACGGCGAATGCCGGCGGGCGGACGCTGGAGCTGCGCGCCACCGGCAGCGTGATCACGTTCGACGGCTTCCTGGCCGTCTACCAGGAGGGCCGCGACGAGGATCCGGAGGACGAGGAGAGCCGCCGCCTGCCCGCGATGAGCGCGGGAGAGCTGCTCGCCAAGCAGGCGCTCGACGTCACCCAGCACTTCACCGAGCCGCCGCCGCGCTACTCCGAGGCGTCGCTGGTCAAGCGCATGGAGGAGCTCGGCATCGGCCGCCCGTCGACCTACGCCTCGATCCTGCAGGTGCTGAAGGACCGCAGCTACGTGCGGCTCGACAAGCGCCGGCTGGTGCCGGAGGACCGCGGCCGCATCGTCGTGGCGTTCCTGGAGAGCTTCTTCTCGCGCTACGTCGAATACGACTTCACGGCCGATCTCGAGGAGCAGCTCGACCGCGTCTCCAACGCGGAGATCGAGTGGCACCAGCTGCTGCGCCGGTTCTGGACCGACTTCACCGGCGCCGTGGACGGGATCAAGGATCTCAAGATCAGCGAGGTGATCGACGCGCTCGACGCGATGCTCGCCCCGCACATCTTCCCGGCCCGCGAGGACGGCACCGACCCGCGCGTGTGCACCACCTGCGGCACCGGGCGGCTGTCGCTCAAGCTCGGCCGGTTCGGCGCCTTCATCGGCTGCTCGAACTATCCGGACTGCCGCTACACGCGGCCGTTCTCGGTCGGCGGCGGCGAGAACGGCGAGGCCGAGAACAAGGTTCTGGGCCAGGACCCGGAGACCGGCCTCGACGTGTCGCTGCGCAGCGGCCGCTTCGGCCCCTACATCCAGCTCGGCGAGGCGAACGGCGGCGACAAGCCGAAGCGCGCCGGCCTGCCCAAGGGCACGGAGCCGGCGAGCGTCGACCTCGAGATGGCGCTCCGCCTGCTCTCGCTGCCGCGCGAGATCGGGAAGCATCCCGACGACGGCGAGCCGATCCTGGCCGGCATCGGCCGCTTCGGTTCCTATGTCCAGCACGGCAAGACCTACGCCAACCTGGAGCCGGGCGACGACGTGCTCACCATCGGGCTCAACCGCGCCGTGACGCTGATCGCCGAGAAGCGCGAGAAGGGCGGCAAGGGCCGGCGGTTCGGCGGCGATCCCGGCCGCAGCCTCGGCGACCACCCCGATCAGGGCGGCCCGATCGTCGTCAAGGCCGGCCGCTACGGGCCCTATGTCAGCCACAACGGCATCAACGCGACCCTCCCGAAGGACAAGACGCCGGAGACCATCACGCTCGCGGAGGCGGTCGATCTGATCGCGGCCCGGGCCGAGAAGACCGGCGGCGTGCCGAAGCGAAAGGCGCCGGCCAGGAAGGCGGCCGCGCCGAAGGCCGCCAAGGCGAAGGACGACGGCGAGGCGAAGCCGGCCGCCAAGGCCAAGGCGGGCGCCAAGAAGGCGCCGCCGAAGAAGGCCCCGGCCAAGAAGGCGGCCGCCAAGGGCGCCGCCAAGAAACCGGCGGCGAAGGCGAAGAGGACGCCGGAGCCGGCCGGGAGCGAGTGAGGGCAAGGGTCGAACTCGGCTTCTCCCTTCACCGCAGCCTGCTCTCTCCCCCGTTGTGGGGGAGGGACCGCAGGAGCCGACACGCCTGATCACGGCTCCAACGATGACGAGCTCTATGGGCCGTCCTCTCTATGCCGGCTGGCGGAATCCCGCTTCGCCCCTTACGTTGGGGGCATGAGAAACCCCCTCGGCGCACGGACCTCGCGGTGACGACGAAAAAAGCCGGTCCGGTCTTCCCCACCAAGGACGAGATCCTCGCCTTCATCGCGCAGCACGACGGCAATGCCGGCACGCGTGAGATCGCCCGCGCCTGGGGGCTGAAGAACGCCGACCGGGCCACCCTCAAGACGGTGCTGCGCGAGCTCGCCGACGAGGGCCGCATCGAGAAGTACCGCAAGAAGATGCGCCGCACCGGCGGGCTGCCGCCCGTGGTGCTGGCCGAGGTGACGGGCCGCGACGCCGACGGCGAGCTGATCGCCGTGCCGGCCGAATGGGACGAGGAGGAGTCGGGTCCCGCGCCGCGGATCCGCATCCACGTGCCGCGCCGCGCCCGTCCGGCCGAGATCCCGGGCGTCGGCGACCGCGCCCTGGTCCGCACCGAGGAGGTCGACGAGGAGGACGGCATCCGCCACCGCGGCCGCACCATCAAGGTGCTGGATCGCAACAGGCACCGGGCGCTCGGCGTGTTCAGGGTGCTGCCGGACGGCGGCGGACGGCTGGTGCCGGTCGACAAGAAGAGCCTCGGACGCGAGCTGACCATCCGGCCCGGCGACACGCTCGACGCCCGCGAGGGCGATCTCGTCGCCGTGGACGTGCAGAAGCACGGGCGGTTCGGCACCACGGTCGCCAAGGTGAAGGAGCGGCTCGGGTCGCTCGCCAGCGAGCGCGCCGTCAGCCTGATCGCCATCCACGCCCACGGCATCCCGCACACCTTCTCCAAGGACGTGCTGGCCGAGGCCGAGGACGCCCGGCCGGCGACGCTCGCCGGCCGCGAGGACTGGCGCGAGGTGCCGTTCGTCACCATCGACCCGATCGACGCCAAGGACCACGACGACGCGGTGTTCGCCCGCACCGACAGCGCGCCGGACAATCCCGGCGGCTTCGTCCTCGACGTCGCCATCGCCGACGTCGCCGCCTATGTGCGGCCCGGCACCGCGATGGACCGCGAGGCGCTCGCCCGCGGCAATTCCGTGTACTTCCCGGACCGCGTCGTGCCGATGCTGCCGGAGCGCATCTCCAACGACCTGTGCTCGCTGCGGCCGGCCGAGGACCGCCCGGCCCTGGTCGCCCGGATGGTGATCGGCGCCGACGGCAAGAAGCGCAGCCACACCTTCCACCGCGTCCTGATGCGCTCGATCGCCCGGCTCCACTACGGCCAGGCGCAGGCGGCGATCGACGGCCATCCCGACGAGACGACCAAGCCGCTGCTGCCGCTCGTCCTGCAGCCGCTCTACGACGCCTATGCGGCGCTCAAGCGCGCCCGCGAGGAGCGCAGCCCGCTCGACCTCGAGCTGCCCGAGCGCAAGATCCTGCTCAAGCCGGACTTCACGGTCGATCGCGTCGTCGTGCCGCCGCGGCTCGACGCGCACCGGCTGATCGAGGAGTTCATGATCCTCGCCAACGTGGCGGCCGCCGAGACGCTGGAGAAGGCGAAGACGCCGCTCGTCTACCGGGTGCACGACGAGCCCAGCATCGACAAGATGACCGGGCTGCGCGACTTCCTCGCCACCCTCGACATCACGGTGCCGAAGGCGGGCGCGCTGCGGCCGGCCCAGTTCAACAAGATCCTCGCCCGGGTGAAGGGACGCGACAACGAGGCCCTGGTCAACGAGGTGGTGCTGCGCAGCCAGGCCCAGGCCGAGTACGCCGCCGAGAACTACGGCCATTTCGGGCTGAACCTGCGCCGCTACGCGCACTTCACCTCGCCGATCCGCCGCTATGCCGACCTGATCGTCCACCGCGCCCTGATCCGGGCCCGGAAGCTCGGGCACGACGGGCTCGCCGAGAGCGTCGACACGGCGGCGCTCGCCGAGGTCGCGGCGAAGATCTCGGCGGCCGAGCGGCGCGCCATGGCGGCCGAGCGCGAGACCGTCGACCGCCTGATCGCCCATCATCTGGCCGACCGGGTCGGCGCCACCTTCTCGGGCCGGGTCGGCGGGGTGACGCGCTCCGGCCTGTTCGTGCGGCTCGACGAGACCGGCGCCGACGGCTTCGTGCCGGCCGCGACGCTCGGGCGCGACTACTACCGCTACGAGGAGGCGCACCACGCCATGGTGGGCGACGCGACCGGCGAGAGCTGGCGGCTCGGCGACCCGGTCACGGTGAAGCTCGTCGAGGCGGCGCCGGTCGCCGGCGCGCTGCGCTTCGAGATCGTCTCCGAGGGGCGCCGGGTCGAGACGCACGGCCGCCGTGGCAGCCCGCGCGGGCGCGCGCGGACGCCCCGGGAGACGGCCTCGCGGACGAAGCCGAAGCGCACCGCCGCCGCGCGCGGGCGCAAGAAGCGGTAGACCACGACGTGACGGACGAGCCCACCAGAGCGGACGGTGAGACCGGCTTCGGGCCGGCGACGCTGCGCGCCGAGAGTCCCCCCGAGCAGGGCCTGGCGAGCGCCGCCCCGGCCACCCTGGCCGAGCGGCTGACCCGCTGGTTGAACCGCGCCGAGCGGGACATGACGTCGCCCAACCTGAAGCCGCGCGACGCCGCCACCCTGATCGTGATCGACCGCAGCGGCGCGAGCCCGAAGGCGCTGATGGGCCGGCGCCATGCCGGCCTGAAGTTCATGCCGGGAAAGTTCGTGTTCCCGGGCGGCCGGGTGGAGCCGGCCGACCGCGGCGTGCCGGCGGCGAGCGAACTCGATCCGCGCATGGCCGAGCGGCTGATGCTGGCGACGCAGCGGCCGAGCCTCGTCAAGGCGCGCGCCTTCGCCATCGCCGCGGTGCGCGAGACGTTCGAGGAGACGGGGCTCCTGCTCGGACGGGCCGAGGGGGCGTGGCCGGTGGCCGTGCGGGGCGACGCGGCGCTGTGGGCGCAGTTCGCAGCGGCCCGCGTGCTGCCGGACCTGTCGGGGCTGCAGTTCATCGCCCGCGCCGTCACGCCGCCGCGGCGGCCGCGCCGCTTCGACACCCGCTTCTTCGCCGTCGACGCCGCTGCCGTCGCCGGCCGGGTCGACGGCGTGGTCGGTCCCGACGCCGAGCTCGTCGAGCTCGTCTGGATGCCGCTCGAGGACGCCGAGACTCTCGATCTCGCGCCGATCACCAAGGCGGTGCTGGCCGAGCTCGGCCACCGCATCGCCAGCGGCTTCACGCCCGACCTGCCGGTGCCCTTCTATCGCTGGCTGCGCGGCCGGTTCTCGCGGGTGGAGCTGTAGAGCGGCCGGCGGGAACGCCGTCGTGCCGACCGTGGTGAAGCGCGCCGTGACGGCCGCAAAACCGGCGAAGGCCACGGCGCGGGCTGCGAAGAGAGCTTCACGCCCGCGCCATCGAGGGGCGCGGTGACGGCCCTCGCCCCTCAGCGCGCCGGATCCATCACCCGCACGTCGATCAGGTGCGGCAGCGTGCCGGTGTCGACGACCTCCGGCTTCGACACGTCGACCGGGCGATCCCAGCCGCCGCCGAGCGCCTTGGCCAGCGCGATCCAGTCGGTCGTGATGGCGACCCGGCTCTGCAGCAGCGAGTCCTCGGCCGAATAGGCGGAGCGCTCGGCGTCGAGCACGTCGAGGAAGCTCGACGTGCCGGTCTGGTAGAGCGAGCGCGACAGCCGCGCCGCCTCGCCGTAGTTCTTGGCCGACTCGGCGAGCTTGCGCTCGCGCTTGCGCTCCTCCGACAGCGACACCAGGGCGTTCTCGACATCCTCCAGCGCGGTCAGCACGGTCGAGCGGAACGTCAGCAGATACTGGTCGCGCTGCGCCTCGGCCGCCTCGACGGCGGCGAGCAGGCTGCCGGCGTTGAAGATCGGCACCGTGGCCGACGGCCCCCAGGACCAGCCGATGGTCGAGCCCTTGCCGAGATCGCCGGCCTTCTGGGCGGAGGTCGAGATGCTGCCGGTGAGCGACACGCTCGGATACAGCGCCGCCTCGGCGACGCCGATCTTCGCCGTGTACTGGGCGAGCTGGCGCTCGGCCCTGCGCACGTCGGGCCGCCGGAACAGCACGTCGGCCGGGATGCCGGCTTTCAACGGCAGGCGCGGCGCCGGGATCGGCGCGGCGCGGTCCATCCGTGCCGAGAGCGCCGTCGGCTCGCGCCCGAGCAGGATGCCGAGCCGGTGCACGGCCTCGGCATAGGCGGCGGTGAGCTGCGGGATGTTGGCCTCGGTCGAGGCCGCCTGCGCCACCGCCTTGGCGACGTCGACGGCCGACGCCGAGCCGGCGTCGAACTTGCTCTTCGTCAGCGCCGCGGTCTCGCGCTGCGAGGCCGCGGTGCGCTTGGCGAGCGCGATGCGCGCCTGGTAGCCGCGCGCCTCGGTGTAATAGGACGCGACGTCACCGAGCAGCGTCAGCAGCGTTGAATCGAGGTCGTCGAAGCTCGCCTCCAGGGCCCGCGTGGAGGCCTCGAGGCTGCGCTTGTTGGCGCCGAAGATGTCGAGCTCGAAGCTGGCGTCGAAGCCGGCCTGATAGAGTGTGTAGGGCGAGCCCGACACCGGCGCCGTGTCGGACGGCGCCGAGTTGCCGGTGCGGTTGCGGGTCAGCGAGCCCGAGCCGTCGAGGGTCGGGAACAGCGCCGCGATCGACTGCTTGCGGTTCGCCCGCGCCTCGCGGATGCGGGCCTTGGCGTTGGCGACGTCGAGGTTGCCGGCGACCGCCTCGTCCATCAGGGAATCGAGCGTGCGGTCGCGCAGGCCCTGCCACCAGCGGACCAGATCCCGCGGCGCCGCCGGCTTCTGCTTCGGTGCGTTCGCCCAGTGCAGCGGCAGGGCGAGCTCGGGCGCCCGGTAGTCGGGGCCGACGGCGCACCCGGCGAGCATGGCGGCGGCGAGCGTGCACGACACGACGGTGGCGGCCCGACCGGGGCGCCGGCGCGGCAGTCTGGAGGTCATGGTCTGGTCATTCCCGTGAAGGCTGCGGCACGACGCCGTGAAGAAAGATACGGAAGGCGGCCGTCGCGTGGGCGCGTCGCTCGTCCGGCGCGGGAAGGCGCGGGCCGTTGTCGTCGAAGCCGATCGGCGCGAACACCATGTGCATCAGCAGTCCCGCAGCCTGCGCGGGATCGCCGATCGCGATGCGACCACGCGCCGCCTGGGCGGCGAGCCACCGCGCCAGGCTGGCCCGCGACTCCTCCGGCCCGTGACGGAACACCACCCGGGCAAGCGCCGGGCGCAACGGCATCTCCAGCATGATCAGCCGGAGCAGCGCGGAGCGGTCGCGCTCGGATTCGGCGTCGAGGTCGAGCCGGAAGATCGACGCCAGCGCCTCCTTCCAGCGGGCGGTCGTCGTCGTCTGCCGGGACCACCAGCATGAGCTGGCGATGCGCCACGATGATCGCGGCGAACACCGCGTCCTTGCTCTCGAAGAGCTGATAGACGGTCTTCTTCGACACGCCGGCGCGGTGCGCCACCGCATCCATGGTGGTGGCGTCGTAGCCGCCGGCGAGGAAGACCTCGCGCGCCGCCGCGACGATGCGGGCCCGCTGGGTGGCGTCGTCGACGACCTTCGGCCGGCCGCGTCCGCGGGCCGGGGCCTCGTCGACCGTGACTTTCCTCGGCTTCGTCAAGGTTTCGTCGACCGTCATTCTCGACCAGAGGGCTCCAGGGTGAACGCCGCAACCGGCCGCCGGTTGACGGGCCGGGTCGCGCGAATATATAAACTCACCAGTTTCCTAATTCAAGCCGCGCCGGAGATCCACTGCCGGCGGCTGGAAAAAGCAGACGGATGCACGTCATGGTCTTCACCCCCCACAAAAAATCCGCGGCACCCGCTCTCGCCGCCGCCCTCCTCGCGGCGTCCCTGCTGGCCGCCTGCGGCCAGGAGAACGGCAAGGGCGGCGCCATGGGCGCGCCCGGGCCGGGCGGCGCGATGCCGGCTCCGGAAGTCGGCGTCTTGGTGCTGCACCCCAAGTCTGTCGCCGTGACGACCGAGCTGCCGGGCCGCACGACGGCGTTCCTCACCGCCGAGGTGCGGCCGCAGGTCAACGGCATCATCAAGCAACGGCTGTTCGTCGAAGGGTCCGAGATCGCCGCCGGCGCGCTGCTCTACCAGATCGATCCGGCGACCTATCAGGCCTCCTACGACAGCGCCGTCGCCGCCCTGCAGAAGGCGGAGGCCGCGGTGCCGAGCGCCCAGGCCAAGGTCGAGCGCTACAAGGGCCTGAGCAAGGAGAAGGCGGTCAGCCAGCAGGACCTCGACGACGCCGTCGCGACGCTGGCGCAGAACAAGGCGGCCGTCGCCTCGGGGAAGGCCGATCTCGACACGGCGCGGATCAATCTCGCCTACACGGAGATCAAGGCGCCGATCGCCGGCCGCATCGGCAAGTCGTCGATCACGGTGGGGGCCCTGGTGACGGCCAACCAGACCGACGCGCTCGCCACGATCCGCCAGATCGACCCGATCTATGTCGACCTCACCCAGTCGAGCCTCAATTTCCTCAAGTTCCGCCGGGCCCTCGCCGAAGGGCGGCTCGCCAACCGCGGCGACGCCGTGCCGGTGCGACTGATCCTCGAGGACGGCCGCCCCTATCCTCACCCCGGGAAGCTCGGCTTCGCCGAGATCAAGGTCGACGAGAGCACCGGCACGTTCACGCTGCGCGCCGAATTCCCCAATCCGGAGCGGCTGCTGCTGCCCGGCATGTATGTCCGGGCCGTGCTGGAGGAGGGCATCGCGCCGGGCAGCTTCCTGGTGCCGCAGCGCGCCGTCTCCCGCAACGTCAAGGGCGAGGCGGTCGCCCTGTTCGTCGGCCAGAACGACACGGTCGAGCAGCGCGTCCTGCAGATTCGCCGCGGCATCGGCTCGAACTGGCTGGTCGATTCCGGGCTCGCCGACGGCGACCGCATCGTCATCGAGGGCTCGCAGAAGGCGCGCGCCGGCCAGCCGGTGCGGCCGGTCGCCGTGACGCTCGACGAATCGACCGGCGAGGTGAAACGCGCCGATGCGGCCCCGGCGGGCGCCCCGAACGGCGCCGGTCCGGCCGGGCGGCGAGCCGACAGCGGCGCCGCACCGAACCGGACCGAGTGAGCCCGGGCGGAGCGAAACCATGGCACAGTTCTTCATCAATCGGCCGATCTTCGCCTGGGTGATCGCCATCGGCATCATGCTGGGCGGATTGCTCGCCGTCTTCACCCTGCCTATCGCCCAGTATCCGCAGATCGCACCGACCTCGGTGCGCCTCTCCGCGACCTACACGGGCGCCGACGCGCAGACGATCGAGAACTCGGTCACCAAGGTGATCGAGCAGGGCATGACCGGCATCGACCACCTCGACTACATGACGTCCTCGTCGAGCTCGTCCGGCACCGTGTCGATCACCCTGACCTTCACCAACGCGGCCGATCCCGACATCGCCCAGATGCAGGTGCAGAACAAGCTGCAGCTCGTCACGGCGCAACTCCCGTCGGTGGTGCAGAGCACCGGCATCTCGGTGTCGAAGGCCTCCGACAGCTTCTTCATGGTGATCGCCTTCGTGTCGCGTGACGGCTCGCTGAGCGACGTCGACATCTCCGACTGGGTCAACAGCACCCTCAACGACACCATCAAGCGGCTCGACGGCGTCGGCTCGACGCAGCTTCTCGGCTCCGGCTACGCCATGCGGGTCTGGGTCGATCCCGACAAGCTCGCCCAGTTCTCGCTGATGCCGACCGACGTGTCGGCGGCGATCGAGGCCCAGAACGTCGAGATCGCCGCCGGCCAGCTCGGCGGCCGTCCGGCTCTCCAGGGACAGCAGCTCAACGCCGCCGTGCGGGCACGCTCGCGCATGCAGACGCCCGAGCAGTTCCGCAACATCATCCTCAAGAGCGCCGCCGACGGCTCGATCGTCCGCATCGGCGACGTCGCGACCGTCGAGCTCGGCGCCGACAACTATCGCTCGTCGAGCCGCTACAATGGCAAGCCGGCCGCTGCCCTCGCCATCATGCTGGCCAACGGCGCCAACGCCATCGGCACCGCGGACCGGGTGAAGAACGCGATCGCCGACTCGGCGGCGACCATGCCGGAGGGCGTCGAGGTCCACTATCCGTACGAGACGACGCCGTTCGTCCGCCTGTCGATCGAGGAAGTGGTCAAGACGCTCGCCGAGGCGATCGTGCTGGTCTTCCTGGTGATGCTGATCTTCCTCCAGAATCTCCGGGCGACCCTGATTCCGACGCTCGCCGTACCGGTGGTGCTGCTCGGAACCTTCGGGGTGCTGTCGATCGCCGGCTACTCGATCAACATGCTGACCATGTTCGCCATGGTGCTGGCGATCGGCCTCCTCGTCGACGACGCCATCGTGGTGGTCGAGAACGTCGAGCGCGTGATGGAAGAGGACGGCCTGCCGCCCAAGGAGGCCACCCAGAAGTCCATGCGGGAGATCACCGGCGCACTGGTCGGCATCGCCACGGTGCTGTCGGCCGTGTTCGTGCCGATGGCGTTCTTCGGCGGCTCGGTCGGCGTCATCTACCGGCAGTTCTCGGTGACGATCGTCTCGGCCATGATCCTGTCCGTGATCGTCGCGATGGTGCTCACGCCGGCGCTGTGCGCCACCATCCTGCGGCCGCGCCGCGAACACTCCGGCACGCGCGGTCTCGCAGGCTGGTTCAATCGCAACTTCGACCGGACGACCGAGGGTTACCGTCGCAGTGCCGGTGGCGTAGTCGGCCGCCCGCGCTGGTTCCTGGCGGGATTCGTGATCGTCGTCCTGGCTGCCGCGGCGCTGTTCACCCGGCTGCCGAGCTCGTTCCTGCCCGACGAGGACCAGGGCATCCTGATGACGATGGCGCAGCTTCCGGTCGGCGCCACCCAGGATCGCACCGATCGTGTCCTGGCCGACGTGACGCGCTACTATCTCGACCAGGAGAAGGAGGCCGTCGACGGCATCCTGACGGTGAGCGGCTTCAGCTTCGCCGGCGAGGGCCAGAATACCGGCATGGCGTTCGTCAAGCTCAAGCCGTTCGACGAGCGAAAGTCCCCGGCCCTGGCAGCACAGGCGATCGTCGGCCGCGCCATGGGCACGTTCGCACGGATAAGCGACGCCATGGTGTTCGCCCTGACGCCGCCGACCGTACCGGGGCTCGGCAACTCGTCGGGCTTCGACGTCTACCTCCAGGACGTCGGCGGGGCCGGGCACGAGACCCTGATGGAGATGCGCAACCGCGTGCTCGGCGCCGCGTCGCAGAGCCGCAAGCTGATGGCGACGCGTCCCAACGGCCAGGACGACACGCCGCAATTCACGGTCGACGTCGACCAGGAGAAGGCCAGCGCCTTCAGCCTGTCGCTCGCCAACGTGGACGACACGCTCGCAACCGCCTGGGGCGGCACCTACGTCAACGACTTCATCCATCGCGGCCGCGTCAAGTACGTGTACGTGCAGTCGGACGCCAAGCACCGGATGACGCCCGAGAACCTGGAGTCCTGGTACGTCCGCAACACCTCCGGCTCGATGGTGCCGTTCTCGGCGTTCACCTCGACCCGCTGGACCTTCGGCTCGCCCAAGCTCGAGCGATTCAACGGTGCGTCGGCGGTCGAGATCGTCGGTCAAGGCGCACCGGGTGTCAGCTCGGGTGACGCCATGAACGAGATCGCCGGGATCATCGAGTCGCTGCCAACCGGCTTCCGCCCCGGCTGGGCCGGCCTCTCCAGACAGGAGAAGCTCGCCGGCAGCCAGGCGGCGGCCCTCTACGTCATCTCGCTTCTGGTGGTGTTCCTGGCGCTCGCCGCGCTTTACGAGAGCTGGTCGACGCCGATCGCCGTGCTGCTGTCGGTGCCTGTCGGCATCTTGGGGGCGGTCGTGGCTGCGACCTTGACGGGGCAGACGAACGACGTCTACTTCAAGGTCGGGTTGCTGACCACCATCGGGTTGTCGGCGAAGAATGCGATCCTGATCGTCGAGTTCGCGCTGGCGCGTCTGAAGGCCGGCGAGGATCTTGCTTCGGCTGCCCTTGATGCAGCGCGCCAGCGGTTCCGGCCGATCCTGATGACGTCGCTCGCCTTCATCCTGGGCGTCGTGCCGCTGGCGACGGCAACGGGAGCGGGTTCCGGGAGCCAGAATGCCATCGGCATCGGCGTGCTGGGTGGGATGATCGCGGCGACGGTCCTCGGGGTGTTCTTCATCCCGCTGCTGTTCGTCACGGTACGACGCGTGACGGGCTGGTTCGCCGCGCGCAGAGCGGCCCGGCCGACGCAAACGGCCGCTTCGACGGATCCGGCGTGAGTCCCGCCGCGACCGTCGAAGCGTGAGGTTCGCCGCGGCCGGCGGCGACGATGAGGTGGAAGAACGTGGAGGTCTCGGACGACGACCTCATCCGGCGGATCGCGGCCGACGACGAAGCCGCGTTCCGGATGCTGGTGGGCCGCCATGTCGATCAGGCCTACGCTCTCGCGCTGCGCATTCTGCGCAACGCGGCCGATGCCGAAGACGTCGTTCAAGACACTTTTCTGAAAATTTGGACGAGTCGGCACCGCTTCGAACCGGGGCGCGCCAAGTTCTCCACCTTCCTGTGCCGGGTGGTGATCAACCGCTGCATCGACTTCCACCGTCGCCAGCGCACCGAGCCGCTCGACGGGATCGCCGAGCCGGCCGATCCGCGCCCGGACGTGATCACGACGCTGCAGCGCGCCGAGGTGAACGAGATGCTCGAGGAGGCGGTCGCCGCGCTGCCGGAACGGCAGCGGGTCGCGATCCTGCTGTCCTATCACGAGGGGCTCGGCAACGAGGAGATCGCCACCGTGATGGAGACTACCGTGTTCGCGATCGAATCGCTGCTCAAGCGGGCTCGCGAGCGGCTGCGTGCCGTGCTGCGCCACCAGGAGCAGGACATCCGCCTGTCGCTGCCGACCGACTGATCGCCACGGCGCGCCACCGCGCTGCCGCTGCCCGCAACACTCCGGCATCCGGCCGACACACTCCGCAATGCCCGGCCCCTCTCCCGCCGCGTCCGGCGGCGACGATGACGGCGGCTCCGAACCGAAGGTCGGGACGGCCGGTCCAGCAGACCGGATGCTCCCACCGCCCTCCCGGAGCCACGGCGTCGACGGTCCCCCGTCGATGGTCCCGCCCGACAGTCCGTCCGCCCAGGCTCGTCCCCGCCTCGGATGGCTGCCGGGCGGGGTGCCGGCGCCGACGGTCCCGTCCGCCGGATCGCGGCCGCCGGCGCGGCCGCGCTCGGATACGGGTCGGCCGTCGCGGCGCGGCCGATTCGCCGGCGTTCCGCCGCGGCCCGCGCCGGCGCTCGCGACGACGATCCCGGTGCGGCGGCCGTAGAGGGCGTCCCCGTTACAAATCGGCGTCGGATCGAAACACGCCGCAACCTCCCTGCCCCGTTCCCGCCGGGTCCGCCTGCGATGGTCGCGACGGCTCGGGGGGGGGGCGCGGCGTGCGTAGCGCTCCGCCGGTCCCGGAATCACCACGGTCCGCCGGACCGGCGGGCCCGAGCCACGAAATCGGCGTTTCCCCGACGTCGATGCCCCCGTCCGGCAGCCCCGTCCGCTTCGGCAACGCCCGTCGCCGTCGCGGATACCTGCCGGGCGGGGTGCTTTCTTGACTTTTCGGGCCCTGTCACTAGGTTGCCCGCAACTCACCGCATCGTTCGAACGATTTCGAGGGCGCCCCATGGCGAAGGCAACCACCATCAAGGTCAAGCTCGTGTCGAGCGCCGACACCGGCTATTTCTACGTGGCCAAGAAGAACTCGCGCACCCAGACCGAGAAGCTCGTCAAGAAGAAGTACGATCCGGTCGCCAAGAAGCACGTCGAGTTCCGCGAAGCCAAGATCAAGTAAGGGCGCCGCCGTTCCGGCGGGTCCACCCCGGCGGGCACGCCTGTCCCGAGCGGTGCTGTCCGGGCGTTCCTGTCCCGGGCGTTCCTGTTCTCAGCTCCCCTCGTCCGATCGTCCCTGCTGGCCGGGCTCGCCCCGGCCTTTCGGCGTCGGTAGCGGCGGCGGGGACCTTCCCGTCCGGATCGCCCCGGCATGCGTCGAAACGCGACGCCCGGCTCTCGCGAGCCGGGCGGGCCACTGGGGTGCGCGTCGAACGATGTAGGCCGAAGAACGGAGCGGCTGCGGTCCGGATGGCCCGGAGCCGTCCACACGGCCCTGGCGCCGGTGTCCGGCGAGGCCGCCACGAATAAGCCGCCACGAATAAAAGTGGCCGGCCGGGAGCGGTGTTATGAGGAGGCCACTCTCACCGCTCACCGGCCGGCCGAACCCCACGGACCCAGGAGATGCGGCGGACCTGAGCACTCCGTAGGGTTAGTCGTGCTCGCCGATTGGGAGAGGCCGCTGGCCGGCCTCAATCCCCCGTTCGAGCAATTTCAATCAAAATCTATCGCAAGTTCCGCGGAAATCAACCTCCGTCCGCCGGCCCGGCCCGGCCGAGTCGCGGCAATCTAAACGATTAAGGTTTACAGATCAGGCGCTTGGCGAAACAAATCGTGCGGATTGTCACGCTGCGGCGGCGACGACCCGGTTGCGACCGTCCCGCTTAGCCCGATACAGCGCCTCGTCGGCCCGCTTGAGGACCTTTGTCGGGCTATCATCCGGACCGGCTAGCCCGGAAATCCCGATCGAGATCGTCACCTCCACGGTGCGGCCGGTGGCATGGATCAGGAAGGGCTCGGAGGCGATCCGGCGGCGCAGCCGCTCGGCCACCTTGGCGGCGATCCCCAGATCGGTGTCCGGCATCACCACGACGAACTCCTCGCCGCCGAACCGGCAGGCGAGATCGATGCCGCGGATCGACTTGCGCAGCCGCGTCGCGAACTCGCGCAGCACGTCGTCGCCGCCGTCGTGGCCGTGGGTGTCGTTGATCGCCTTGAAGTAGTCGATGTCGAGCACCAGCACGGCGAGCGGCTTGCCGCGGGCGATCGCCTGCTCCACCAGGGTCGCCACATGGGTCTCCATGTAGCGGCGATTGTGCAGCCCGGTGAGCGCGTCGGTGATCGCCATCTCGATGGAGAGCTGGACGTTGTCGCGCAGCCGCTCGGTGAAGCGCTTCTTGCGCACCTGGGTGCGGGCGCGGGCCAGCAGTTCGTTGCGGTCGACCGGCCGGAAGACGTAGTCGTTGATGCCGATCTCGAGGCCGCGGTTGAGCCGGCTGCTCTCCTCCTCCGGATCGGCGATCGCCACGATCGGCACGTTGCGGGTGCGGTCGAGCGAGCGGAGCTGGCTGCACAGGCGCAGGCCGTCGAAGCTCTCCAGCGCCAGCGAGATGACGATCAGGTCGTAGCCGCCGTCGGCGGCCCGGAACAGCGCCTCGGCGGCGTCGCTCTCGACGTCGACCGTGTGCTCGGCCGACAGCATGCCGGAGATCCGCTCGAACGACGACCGGCGGTCGTCGATGAGCAGCACGCGGCCGCTGCGACCGGTGTCGGCTATCGCTTCCATAACCGGGTTCTCGATGCCGATCTCGCGCGACGTGTGCGCCCGCATGCGCAGCTCGTCGGTCATCAGCTTGAGGCGGGTGAGCGAGCGCACCCGCGCGACCAGCGCGATGTCGGACACCGGCTTGGTGAGGAAGTCGTCGGCACCGGCCTCGAGGCCGCGCACCCGGTCGGCGGCCTGGTCGAGCGCCGTCACCATGACGACCGGAATATGGTGGGTCTTGGGGTTGGCTTTGAGGCGGCGGCACACCTCGAAGCCGTCCATGTCCGGCATCATCACGTCGAGCAGCACGATATCGCACTGCGCCCGCTCGCAGATCGCCAGCGCCTCGGCGCCCGACAGCGCCGTGATGACGTCGAAATACTCCGCCGAGAGCCGCGCCTCGAGCAGCTTCACGTTCGCCAGGACGTCGTCGACGACGAGGATGCGGGCAGTCATCGAACGATCACCTCACGGCTGGCCGAGGAAGTGGCGGACCGTCTCGATGAACTTGCCGACCGAGATCGGTTTCGACAGATACGCTTCGCAGCCGCCCTCGCGGATGCGCTCCTCGTCGCCCTTCATGGCGAAGGCCGTCACGGCCACGACCGGAATCGCCTTGAGCTCGGGGTCGTCCTTCAGCCACCGCGTCACCTCGAGGCCCGAGACCTCCGGCAGCTGGATGTCCATCAGGATCAGGTCGGGCCGATGGCGCCGGGCGAGGTCGAGGGCCTCGACCCCGTTCCGGGTACCGACCGTGTTGTACCCGTGCGCCTCCAAAAGATCGTGGAAGAGCTTCATGTTGAGCTCGTTGTCCTCCACGATGAGGACGGTCTTCGCCATCGAAGCCCTCCGCGGTTCGCGACCGCTCCGGCGATTCCGGCGGTTCGCCGCCGCACGCGACATGATCCCTACTAGTTCACCCTACAGGCTATTCCTTTCACAATCGCAAACAAATGCGACTCCTAAAGGATTTGTTAAGTATAGTGAATACGGAGGCCTCCGGCACCCCCGGACGACTGCGGCACCGCCGAGCGCGTTACCGTCGCCGGTCCGGCCGCCGCCTTGATCGACTCATGACCAGGGCCGACACTCGCCGGAACGACACGCGCAGAAGCGCCCCCTGCCGAAACGAGACCACGAGGCGCCCGATGGCGGCCTTTTGCCGCGACTGCCTGAGCGAGGCACCGGAGGCGGCCACGCGCTGCCCCCGCTGCGGCTCGCCGCGGCTGGTCCGCCACCCGGAGCTCCACCGCTTACATATCGCCCATGTCGACTGCGATGCCTTCTACGCCGCGGTGGAGAAGCGCGACCGGCCAGAGCTGCGCGACCTGCCGGTGATCATCGGCGGCGGCAAGCGCGGCGTCGTCGCCACCGCCTGCTACGTCGCGCGCACCTGCGGTGTGCGCTCGGCGATGCCGATGTTCGAGGCGCGGCGCCTCTGCCCCGACGCCGTGGTGATCAAGCCCGACATGGCGAAATACGCCAAGGCGGGCCGCGCCGTGCGGGCCATGATGCTGGAGCTCACCCCGCTGGTCGAGCCGCTGTCCATCGACGAGGCGTTCCTCGATCTCGGCGGCACCGAACGGCTGCACGGTGCCGCACCGGCCGTGACGCTCGCCCGCTTCGCCCGCCGGGTCGAGCGCGAGATCGGCATCACCGTGTCGGTCGGCCTGTCGGAGAACAAGTTCCTGGCCAAGCTCGCCTCCGATCTGGAGAAGCCGCGCGGCTTCTCGGTGCTGACGCAGGCCGACGCCGCGCGCTTCCTGGCGCCGAAGCCGGTCACCGCCATCTTCGGAGTGGGCAAGGCGACGGCGGCGTCGCTCGGCAAGGCGGGCTTCCGCACCGTCGCCGACCTGCAGCGCGCCGACGAGACGACGCTGATGCGCGCCTTCGGGGCCGAGGGGCTGCGGCTCGCCCGCCTCGCCTGCGGCATCGACGCCCGCACCGTCACCCCCGACCGGCCGGCCAAGAGCATCTCGGCCGAGACGACCCTCGACGCCGACCTCGCCGACCGCCGCCGGCTGGAGAAGATCCTGTGGCCGCTGTGCGAAAAGGTGTCGGCCCGCCTGAAGGCGGCCGGCCTCGCCGGCAGCACCGTGACGCTCAAGCTCAAGCGCGCCGACCACCGGCTGCGCACCCGCTCGCACAGCCTGCCCGCCCCGACCGCGCTCGCCGCGACCATCTTCACGGTCGGCCGCGAGCTGCTGGCGCCGGAGATCGACGGCACCCGGTTCCGGCTGATCGGCATCGGGGTCGGCACCCTCGCCTCGGGCGACGACGCCGATCCGCCCGACCTGATCGACGTCCGGGCGACCCGCACCGCGGCGGCCGAGCACGCCGTCGACAGGCTGCGCGAAAAGTTCGGCAAGGCCGCCGTGATCCGCGGCCTGATGCTGGACGACGCCGACAAGACGCCGAAGACACCGAAATCCTGAGCGTCCAAGTCCTGAGCGTCGGTCCGGTGGCGCGAGCCTGCAGCCCACCGGATCGGCCTGGTCCGTCCGCCGCGACGATCCGCGTCAGCTCACGGGCAGGTGCGCTCGGCGGCCTTGTCGACTGCCTTGATGTCGAGCTGCGACATCTCGCCGGCGACGACGAAGTCGCCGTAGTCGAGGCGGAGCGCCCGCGAGACGCCGTTCTCGTAGAGCTGGAAGCCGATCGCATAGACCGGCGTCTGCTCGCCCTGCCCGGCGGTGGCGCGGTCGAAATAGCTGATCGTCACGGGCCAGCGGCGAAGGCCGTCGAGGGCCGACTGGCCGACCGTCGCGTCGCCTTCGGCGCGGCTTTCCGGGCCGATCGGCTGGCCGATGATGGTGAGCGTGTTGAAGGCCTTCTGGCCGTTCTCGGATCCGTCGTAGACGGGCAGCTCGAGCAGCGTCCTGCCTTCGCGCGCCGCCTCCAGCACCCGCCGCATGTGCTCGGTCGGGAACACCATTCCAGCGTCGAGATCGAACGACGTGTCCTTCGGCTTCACCAGTGCGACCGCGACCTTGCCGTCGCGCCGCTCGGCCTTGCCGTCGACCATGTCGCCCGGCCGGTCGTTGACGTAGTTCTGCGAGTTGAAGCGGAAGCTCCTGGCGTTCCCCTCTTCCCAGGTGGAGGCCCGCAGGTCGCTGACCGCCACCCGGCCCTCGCCATTGTCGAGCTCGGAGACCTGGCGGAACTGCAGGACCCAGCCGTCACACGCATTGCCGGAGAAGTCGTACAGGATGCGGCCGCGCACCGACTGCAGCGGGCGCTTGCCCTGGGAGCGGACGAGCTTGAGGTCGTAGACGGCGCGATGCGAGGCGAGGCCGGGCGCGGCGCCGGCCGACGGTGCCGGCGTGGCGGTCATGCTCGCGGCGACCAGCGCCACCACGAAGGCGAGACGCGCCCGCGGATGTCCGAGAGTGCCGAGGTCCATCGCTCGAAGGGTCTCCAGTGGGTCGCCGGGCCGTCCGGTGCGCCGTCGGCGAACATAGGGGCCGGCCAGAGTCGCCGCAACCGCGGCCCGGTCCGACCCGCGACCGCAGCACGGCCATGCCCTCGCCCGTCGCCGCCGCACGAGCCTTGGCGGCGCCCCATTGCGCTCGGATACGCGATCGGGGACAAGAACCTGCGTCACCAAAACGGGCCGGGGAGGCTTGAAATGACTGGTAGTGCCGAAAAGAAACTCGCGGAACTCGGAATTGTGCTGCCGACGCCGGCGGCGCCGATCGCCAACTATGTCGGCTTCGTCCGCTCGGGCCGGCTGCTGTTCGTCTCCGGGCAGCTCTGCCTGGTCGACGGCAAGGCCGTCGCGGTCGGCAAGCTCGGCGGCGAGGTGTCGATCGACCAGGGCCGCGAGGCGGCCCGCATCTGCGCCATCAACCTGCTGGCGCAGGTGAAGGCGGCGCTGGGCGACCTCGACAAGGTGGTGCGGGTGGTCCGGCTCGGCGGCTTCGTCGCCTCGACCCCGGGCTTCCTCGACGGCCCGAAGGTCCTCAACGGCGCCTCCGACCTGATGGTCGACGTGTTCGGCGAGAAGGGCCGGCATGCCCGCACGACGATCGGCGTCGCGGTGCTGCCCGGAGACGCCGCCGTCGAGGTCGAAGGCACCTTCGAGGTCGCCTGACCAGGGATCGCGCCATGGGCACGTTCGGGTCATGAGCGAGCTCGCCTGGCTCACGGCGCGCCCGATCGCCCACCGGGGCCTCCACGACGCCGCCACGGGCGTCGTGGAGAACACCGCGACCGCCGTGTCGGCCGCCGTGGCGGCCGGCTACGGGATCGAGGTGGACCTGCAGCGGAGCCGCGACGGCGAGGCCATGGTCCACCACGACGACGCCCTCGGCCGGCTGATCGAGGGCCGGGAGACCCTGCGCAGCCTCGACGCCGCCACCCTGAAGGCCCGCCCGTTCCTGGCGACCGCCGACCGCATGCTGACGCTCGGCGAGCTCGTCGACCTCGTCGGCGGCCGGGCGCCGCTGCTGATCGAGCTGAAGAGCCGCTTCGACGGCGACGACACCCTCGCCCGTCGCACCGCCGCGGTGCTGGCCGGTACGACCGGGCCGATCGCCCTGATGTCGTTCGATCCCGCCCTGATGATCGCCGTGAAGGCACTGGCGCCGGGGCTCGTCCGCGGTCTCGTCGGCGAGCGCCGCTTCGCCGGCCCCGGCCCGCTCGGCCGCCGGATCGGGATGGTGGTCGACACGCTGCGGGCCGATCCGGCCTTCCTGGCATGGCGCCTGCACGATCTCGGGACATGGCCGCCGCGGATCGCCAAGACCCTCGGCCGCCCCCTGCTCTCCTGGACCATCCGGTCCGAGGCGGAACGGCAGGAGGCGCTGCGCCGGGGCGCCGATCAGGTGATCTTCGAGGGGTTTCGGGCGTAGACTTGAAGGATCGTCGAGACGGAGAGCTCCCGCTGACCTCCACCCCCGCCACCCCCGACCGACCGGCGGTCCCTGCCGGGCTGCGCATCACCGTGGTGTCGGCAATCGCCGAGATCCCCGCCGAGGTGTGGGACGGCTGCGCCAACCCGACCACCACGGCAGCGTCGGGTTCGCCGGCCGCGACCTGCGGCGCCATCTCAGAACTCGCCTACAACCCCTTCGTTTCGCACGCCTTCCTGTCGGCGCTCGAAGCCTCGCGCTCGGCCTGGAGGCGAACCGGCTGGGAGCCACGGCACCTGTTCCTGGAGGATGCCGACGGCACCGCGCTCGGGGTCGTGCCGTGCTGGCTGAAATCGCATTCGCGCGGCGAGTACGTGTTCGACCATGGCTGGGCCGACGCCTACGAGCGCGCCGGCGGCCAGTACTACCCGAAGCTCCAGGTCGCGGTGCCGTTCACGCCGGCGACCGGCCGCCGCCTGCTGGTAGCGCCGGGCCCGCATGCCGACATCGCCCGCGCCGTGCTGCTCGACGGCCTGAAGACCCTGTGCGGGCGGGACGGCGCCTCCTCGGCGCACGTTACCTTCATGACCGAGGCCGAGTGGCGGCTCGCCGGGGCACACGGCTGGCTGCAGCGCACCGACCAGCAGTTCCACTGGGACAATCCCGGCTACGCGACCTTCGACGATTTCCTGGCCGCGCTGGCGGCACGCAAACGCAAGGCGATCAAGCGCGAGCGCCGCGAGGCGGTGGAGAACGGCATCGAGATCGTCCGCCTCAGCGGAACCGCCATCGACGAGGAGGCCTGGGACGCCTTCTTCGCGTTCTACATGGACACCGGGTCCCGCAAATGGGGCCGCCCCTATCTCACCCGCGACTTCTTCTCGCGGGTCGGCGCGACCATGGCCGACCGGATCCTGCTGGTGATGGCGAAGCGGGCCGGCCGGTATGTCGCCGGCGCGCTGAACTTCATCGGCGGCGACACGCTGTTCGGCCGCCACTGGGGCGCCGTCGAGCACCACCCGTTCCTGCATTTCGAGCTGTGCTACTATCAGGCGATCGAGTTCGCCATCGAGCGCCGCCTCGCTCGCGTCGAGGCGGGCGCCCAGGGCGAGCACAAGCTCGCCCGCGGCTATCTCCCCAACACCACCTGGTCGGCGCACTACATCGCCGATCCGGCGCTGCGCCGGGCCATCGCCGACTACCTGAAGCGCGAGCGCGCCTATGTCGATGCCGCCGCCCGCGAGCTCGCCGCGGCGAGCCCGTTCCGCAAGGACGGATTCGACATCCGCCCGCCGGCCGAGGAGGAGATGGAGACGGACTGACCCGAGGCGCCCGGTCCGGGGCGCGGGCGGAAGGCGCCGCTCAGAACTGGATGCCGATCTTGCGGCCCTTCTCCCACACCAGCCGGCTGCTCTTCCTGACGCTGCCGTGCAGGAAGGTGAAGCGCTTGGGGATCGGCGCGCTGCCCTGGACGTAGAGGCAGGCCCCGCTGGCGCTCACGTCGATGACCTGGCATTCGATGGCAGGGCTTTTCGGATCGACGTAGATCTTGCCGATCTTCGGCACGAGGCCGCTCGGGCGCACCCGCATGTGTCGCCGCTTTTCCGTCATGGCAGCCCCGCAAATACGATGCTCGCACTGCCCATGATCCACAACCGGCGTTAAAGCGTCGTTAAACAACGTGGCATCGCGGGCTAGTCGGTCCGGGCGCCGCAGGGGCGGCGCCGCGTGCTTGACGCCGGGCCCCCCGGTTGCCATCCATGCTCGACCGATCGGTATCGTCGCGGACGGCCGCGATCGGCGCGGCCGCGCGTCCCGGCGAAGGGAATGAGGCAGCCATGGCGAGCTACGACACTTCGAACGTGTTCGCGAAGATTCTCCGCGGGGAGCTTCCCTGTCACAAGGTGTACGAAGACGAGCGTGCCTTCGCGTTCCTCGACATCATGCCGCGCTGCCCCGGCCACACCCTGGTGATTCCCAAGGCGGCGGCCCGCAACATCTACGACATCGCGCCCGAGGACCTCGCCCACGTCCATGTCGTGGCTCAGACGATCGCCAAGGCGGCGACCGCGGTGTTCAAGGCCGACGGCGTCACGATCCAGCAGTTCAACGAGCCGGCGGGCGGCCAGGTGGTGTTCCACCTGCACGTCCACGTGCTGCCGCGCAAGGACGGCGTGCCGCTCAAGCCGGCCGCGACCTTCAAGGAGGATACGGCGGTGCTGGCCGACCACGCCGCGAAGCTCTCGGCCGCGCTGAAGGGGTGAGGCCGACCGTCATTCCGGGGCGCGGGCCGTCAGGTCCGCGCCCCGGAATCATACGCCCGGTGCCCGTGGCTCACGAGAGACAGGGCTTAGGGGTTCCGGGGCGCCGACGCGCCGCCCCGGACCGACTGGACAAACCGTGGAACGGCCCGTCTGTCGTGTGACCCTCACCCCTTGAGCGCGTCGGCGAGCGCCTTGGTGTTGGCGCGCATCATGTCGACATAGGTCGGCGCCGGGCCGGACGGCTCGGAGAGCGCGTCGGAGTACAGCGTGCCGCCGACCTTGGCGTCGGTCTCCTGGGCGATGCGGTCGAGCAGCCGCCGGTTGGAGATGTTCTCGACGAACAGGGCCCGCACCTTCTCCTTCTTGATCAGCTTGATCAGATCGGCGATCTCGCGCGCCGACGGCTCCGACTCCTCGCTCACGCCCTTGGCGCCGCGGAAGTCGATGCCGTAGGCGGCGCCGTAGTAGCGGAACGCCTGGTGCGCCGTGATCACCCGCCGCTTGTCCTTCGGAATGCCGTCGAAGGCCGCCTTGATGTCGCGGTCGAGTGCGTCGAGCGTCTTCAGATAGGCCTCGGCGTTCGCCGCATAGGTGGCCTTGTTGGCCGGGTCGGCGGCGGCGAGCCCGTCGCGGATGTTGGCGACGTAGAGCTTCACGCTCGCGACCGACTGCCAGGCGTGCGGATCGTCGCGCCCGTGGTCGTGTCCGTGCCCGTGATCATGGCCGTGCCCGCCCGCCGGCTTGGCCAGCGGCTTGAGCCCCTTCGCCGCGATCACGACCGGACCCGTGTAGCCGGACGCCTTGATCATCCGCTCGGCCCAGCCTTCGAGGCCGAGGCCGTTCATCACCACCAGCTTCGCGCCGGCGAGCTTTCGCGAATCCGCCGGCGACGGCTGGAAGGCGTGCATGTCGCCGTTCGGGCCGACCAGCAGGTCGACCGTGACCAGCGGGCCGCCGACCTGCTTCACCAGATCCCCGAGGATCGAGAAGCTGGCGACCACGCGGGCCGGCTCGGCCGGGGCCGCGGCCGGCGCCGCCGGCTTGTCGGTCTCGGCGGACTGGGCGAAGGCGAACGGCGCCGCCAGGACGGCGGCCAGGGCCGCCGCGGCCACGCCGGCCGTCGCCAGCCCGCCTCGGAGCAGGCCCCGACGCGACGTCCGCGCGATGCGATACCGAGCGTTCATATTCAATCCTCCAACGTAATAACATAACAGTGTGGAGGAGGTTCTAGCGCGTCGGAGGCCGCGATTCAACGGCCGTCCGGCCGCCGGCGCCAGCGGCTGCGGGTTACGGCGTCGCGCCGTCCCCCGGGAGCGGCGCGGCGCGCACCTCAGAATGACGGGTCGGGGTCCGCCGCCGTGATCAGTGCGTCCACAGCCCGCGGCGCGTGTAGGCGAAGTTGTCGGCGTAGGCGATGGTGCGGCGGCTCGGCGCCTTGGGCTCGAGCACCTGGTAGGCGATGCCATGCTGCTCGCAGAAGGCGATCGCCTCCTCCTTCGTGTCGAACTGCATGCGCACCTGCTGGCGGGTGTCGCCCGAGCTGGTCCAGCCCATCAGCGGCTCGACATGGCGCGGCTCGTCCGGCTCGTAGTCGAGGACCCAGTGCCGGGTCTTGGCGGTGCCCGACTGCATGGCGTTCCGGGCCGGCTTGTAGATGCGTGCGATCATGGAGAGCCTCGGCGTCGAATCCGCTGTCCCGCCCCGGCCGGCGCGCCGGCCCGGGGACGGAAAAGTCCTACGCGGTCTTTTGCGAAACGCAAGCGCCGGCGGATCGGGCCGGTCCGCCCTGCCCGCGCGGCACCCCGCCGCAGCCGGTGGTGCGGCCCGGCCGCGACTCCGCCGGACCGGTCTGGCAGGACTCGCGACCATCCAGCAAGGAGTCCCCCGTGAAGATCGCCGTGTTCAGCACCAAGCCCTACGACCGCCAGTTCCTCGCCGCCGCCGATGCCGACGGCCGCCACCGCCTGGTGTGGTTCGACGCGCGGCTGTCGGCCGAGACGGCGCCGCTCGCCGCCGGCTGCGGTGCCGTCTGCGCTTTCGTCAACGACGTCGTCGACCGGCCCGTGCTGGAGACGCTGGCCGGCCTCGGCGTCCGGCTCGTCGCGCTGCGCAGCGCCGGCTTCAACAATGTCGACCTCGCCGCCGCGGCGGCGCTCGGGGTCGCGGTGTGCCGCGTGCCGGCCTACTCGCCGCAGGCCGTGGCAGAGCACACGGTCGCCCTGATCCTCGCCCTGAACCGCAAGATCCACCGCGCCTACAACCGCGTCCGCGAGGGCAACTTCGCGCTCGACGGGCTGCTCGGCTTCGACCTCGCGGGCAAGACCGTGGGCGTCGTCGGCACCGGCAAGATCGGCGAGACCGTCGCCCGCATCCTCGCCGGCTTCGGCTGCCGGCTGCTCGCCCACGACATCGCCGAGAACCCGGCCTGCACGGCGCTCGGCGCCCGCTACGTGCCGCGCGACGCGCTGTTCGCCGAGAGCGACGTGGTCACCCTGCACTGCCCGCTCACGCCGGACACCCGCCACTTCGTCGACGGCGCGCTGCTCGGCCGCGCCAGGCGCGGGCTGATGCTGGTCAACACCAGCCGCGGCGCCGTCATCGACACCCGCGCCGTCATCCGCGCCCTCAAGGACGGCACCCTCGGCAGCCTCGCGCTCGACGTCTACGAGGAGGAGGCCGACCTGTTCTTCGAGAACCTCTCCGACCAGGTGATCCGCGACGACGTGTTCGCCCGCCTGCTCACCTTCCCCAACGTGCTGATCACCGGCCACCAGGCGTTCTTCACCCGCGAGGCGCTGACCGAGATCGCCGAGACGACGCTCGCCAACGTCACCGCCTTCGAGGACACCGGCCGGCCGCTGCACCCGGTGTCGAGCAGCCAGGTGGTGGCCGGCGCGGCACGCTGACGGCCCGGCGCGGCGCTCGGTCAGGCGTCCGCGAGGCCACACCACAGCGCGTCCGCCGCCCGGTTGCGGCAGTCGGGCGACCGGAACAGCCGGATCTCGATCGCGATGTCGAACGCCTCGGCACCGGCACGGACGAGCCGGCCCTGCGCGATGTCGTCCTGCGCCAGGGTTCGCGGCAGCCAGGCGACGCCGTGGCCCTCCCGCGCCATCGTCAGCAGGGTCGCGGCGAGGTGCGACGTGAAGCCGGTCTCCATGTGCGCGGCCGCGTCCCGCGTGAGCGGACAACCCGCGACGATCCGGCCGAGCCCCGAGGCCGGACTGTAGGCGAGCAACCGGCTCGGCCGCCCGGCGGCGCCGGGCAGCGGCCATGCCGGCCGGCCGTCGCCGCCGGGCGCGCTGAGCGGAACCAGGAGATCGTCGCCCACCCGGGCGCTCTCGACACGGTCGGGCTCCAGGCGGGTCGGCGCATCCGCATGGTGATGGCAGAGAAGGAAGTGCACCTCGCCGCCGAGCATCGCCTGCTCGCACGCCTCCATGCTGTCGGACAGAAGGTTGAGGGTGCCGAGATCGTCGAACCGCACGTGGCGCCGGATCCAGCCCGGAAAGAATGTGAACGACAGCGCGTGGGTCGCGGCGATCGACAGCGTCGCCATCTCGCGCTCGCCGAAATCGCGCGTCTCGCGGCGCGCCCTGTCGAGGTCGCGCAGCACGCCTTCGACCAGCGGTCTCAGATGACGGCCGGCCGGCGTGACCGTCACGCCGCTCGGCCCGCGCGCGAACAGCGGCGTGCCGACCCAGTCCTCCAGCGCGCGGATTCGCCGGCTGAACGCCGGCTGCGAGACGTGCCGCGCGTCCGCCGCGCGCGAGAAATTGCGATGCTCCGCCAGTTCGAGGAAGTCGCGCAGCCAGTCGAGATCCATGATGCAGCTCGCGCATGGGGCGATCCGATCTTGGCATTGGCCAGGAACGGCGTTCAAGCCTATCCGCACTCCGGTCTCGCCCCGCCGGCGCGGCGGCCGCCGGTCTCGCGCCCGCGGCCGGCCGCAGGCCGGTCGGCGCTCGACCCGAGGAGAACAGCCATGCGCATCGTCGACGTGTGCGAGGTCACCAAACCGATCTCGTCGCCCATCCGGAACGCCTACATCGACTTCTCGCGGATGACCGCGAGTCTCGTCGCGGTCGTGACCGACGTGGTGCGCGACGGCCGCCGCGTGGTCGGCTACGGCTTCAACTCGAACGGCCGCTACGGCCAGGGCGGGCTGATCCGCGAACGCTTCCGCGAGCGTCTGCTCGAGGCCGATCCCGCGAGCGTGCGCGACGACGCCGGCGACAATCTCGACCCGCACAAGCTGTGGGCCGTGATGATGAGGAACGAGAAGCCCGGCGGCCACGGCGAGCGGTCGGTGGCGGTCGGCACGCTCGACATGGCGATCTGGGACGCCACCGCGAAGATCGCCGGAAAGCCGCTGTTCCGCCTGCTGGCGGAGCGGAAGGGCCGCGAGGCCGATCCCCGCGTGTTCGTCTACGCCGCCGGCGGCTACTATTATCCGGGCAAGGACGACACGGCGCTGCGGGCCGAGATGCGCAGCTATCTCGATCGCGGCTACACGGTCGTGAAGATGAAGATCGGCGGCGCGCCGATCGACGAGGACCGGCGCCGCATCGAGGCGGTGCTGGCCGAGATCGACGGGCGGGCCCGGCTCGCCGTCGACGCCAACGGCCGCTTCGACCTGGAGACCGGCATCGCCTACGCCAAGATGCTGCGCCAGTATCCGCTGTTCTGGTACGAGGAGGTCGGCGACCCGCTCGACTACGCCCTGCAGGCGGCCCTCTCGGAGTTCTATCCCGGCCCGATGGCGACGGGCGAGAACCTGTTCTCGCATCAGGACGCCCGCAATCTCCTGCGCTACGGCGGGATGCGTCCGGACCGCGACTGGCTCCAGTTCGACTGCGCCCTCTCCTACGGCCTCGTCGAGTATCTGCGCACGCTCGACGTGCTGCACCAGTTCGGCTGGTCGCCGTCGCGCTGCATCCCGCACGGCGGCCATCAGATGTCGCTGAACATCGCGGCCGGCCTGGGCCTGGGCGGCAACGAGAGCTACCCGGATCTGTTCCAGCCCTATGGCGGGTTCCCGGACGAGGTGACGGTGGAGGACGGCCACATCGTCATGCCGGAGCTGCCCGGCATCGGCTTCGAGGGAAAGTCCGAGCTGATCGCGGTCATGCGCGCACTGGCCGAGTAGGCGGCGCGACCGCGGCGGCCCGATGCGGAGGACGCCCTGCGGAAAACTGGTCGGGGCAGCAGGATTTGAACCTGCGACCTGGAGTACCCAAAACTCCCGCGCTACCAGGCTGCGCTATACCCCGCCAGGCAGGATGTCCCGCGCTGTGCCGCCCCGCGACGGCGCGAAACCGGGCCGCGGGCGGACCCGGATTAGATGCCAACTGCCGGGACGGGTGTCACGCGGTTTTTCGCCGGGCGGGCGGGCCGGGACCGCGCCGCCCCGGCAACAGGCGCCCCCGCGCGGCGGCCCTGGAGACGCTTCAGCGTCCGGAGAAGATCGGGTGGCCGATGCGGTCGCCGGGCTGGATGCCGAGCTTCCGGGCGGTGCCGCCCACCACCTCCAGCACGGCCCGAACTGGGCCTTGGGACTGGATGATCGTCTCCGACATCGGCGTCGTCCGCTCGGCGATGCGGTGGATGCGGCCGTCGGCCGTGATGAACAGCATGTCGAGCGACACGTAGGTGTTCTTCATCCACATCGCGACCGGCTCGTCGCGCTTGAAGTCGAACAGCATCCCGGTCCCTTCCGGGAGCTCCTTACGGTACATCAGCCCCTGGGCGCGTTCGGCGTCCGTGGTGGCGAGCTCGACCGAGAAGACGTGCACGCCGCTGCGGGTGGCGATCTCCAGGGTCTGGCGTTCGAAGGCGAGCGCCGGCGCGGCGGCGAACGGCACGGCGAGGAGCGACGTGGCGACGGCGGCGAACAGGGCGGCGAGAAGAACGGAACGGCGGGTCATGCGGAACCTTGCGGCGTTGCACCGCACGGTCACCCGGCGGCGCGCCACCCTAGCCGATCCGACGCGGTTTTGAAGGTCCTCCCGGCACCGCCGCGATGCGCCGGGGGCCGCCCGACGACGCCCGTCAGGCGTCGCACTCCACCGTTCGGCCACGCTCCAGTGCCGCACGAACCGAAGCCCGGACGGCATTCACGACAGGACCGTGACAGACAGGCCCGCGACAGAAGGACGACGTCAGTGCGAGGCGAGCGCGTGGGTGCCACCGTCCGGCCGTACCTCGGCGGCCATCAGGCCCTTCGGGCCGGGGCCGAAGCGAACCAGCACGGTCTGCCCCGGGCGCAGCTCGGTGAGACCGTAGCGCCGCAGCGTCTCCATGTGGACGAAGATGTCGGGCGTGCCGTCGCCGCGGGTGAGAAAGCCGAAGCCGCGCAGCCGGTTGAACCACTTCACCACGGCCCGTTCCAGGCCGCTGGTCGGGACCACGGTGACATGGGTGCGGGGCGGCGGCATCTGGGCCGGATGCACGGCCGTGGTCTCGTCCATGGAGACGATTCGGAAGGCCTGGAAGCCCTTCGGCCGGGCGAGCGCCTCGCACACCACCCGGGCGCCCTCGTAGGCGGTCTGGAAGCCGTCGCGGCGCAGGCAGGTGACGTGCAGCAGCACGTCGGGCATTCCGTTGTCCGGAACGATGAAGCCGTATCCCTTGGCGACGTCGAACCATTTGATGACGCCGCTGATCTCGACGACCGCCGTCGCTGCGTCCTCGGCGAAATCGCCGATCGGATCCGTCACGCCGTAGCTCGCGCTAGGCCCCTTCCCGAAATCGTCCGTGGCCATGAGGACGTACGCCGCCGCTTTTGGCGCCTCTTGTGGAGCGCTTCAACGAATCTCTTACCGAAAAGATATCCAGGCGATCCGGGATGGGAAACAGGAAAATGAGATCGGCGCAATCAACGCGCTAAATCTGTGCACGACCGTGGCGTTCGTGCACGGAACGCGAGTCAAATCAATGTGAAACGAAGGCGGCTAGAACGCTTCCTATGTCGGCGTGGACGACCAGGTCGGCGGCCTCGTCGAACTCGGTCGGCTCGCGATTGAGGATGACGAGGCGCGCGCCGTTGCGCTTGGCGAGCAGCGGGAACCCGGCCGCCGGCCACACCACCAGCGACGAGCCGATGGCGAGGAACAGGTCGCAGCGCAGCGCCAGCGCCTCGGCGCGGCGCATCGCCTCCTCGGGCATCGCCTGGCCGAACGACACCGTCGCGGTCTTGATGTGGCCGCCGCAGCCGCAGTCCGGCGCGTGGCCGGTCGCCCCGAAGCGCTCCTTCACCCAGGCGAGCTCGTAGCGCGCCCCGCAGGAGAGGCAGAGCGCGTAGGTGGTATTGCCGTGCAGCTCCACCACGTCCTCGGCGGCGACGCCGGAGGCCTGGTGCAGATTGTCGATGTTCTGGGTGACGACGGCGGGCGCCTTGCCGGCACGCCACAGGCTCGCCAGGGCGCGGTGGCCGCGGCCCGGCTGCGCGGCACCGAACTCCTCCTCCATGGCGAAGCGGCGCCGCCACGCCTCGTCGCGCGCCCTCCGGCTCGCCACGAACTCGTCGAACGGGATCGGCGCGTTGCGGGTCCAGACACCCCCGGGCGAGCGAAAGTCCGGGATCCCGCATTCGGTTGAAATGCCGGCCCCGGTGAAGGGCAGCACCACGCTCGCGCCCTCGATCAGTGCGGCGAGGCGCCGCCGACCTGTCTCCACGTCCGACGTGATCATATATTCACCCGCGGGCGGCGCGGCACGGTCGCGGCCGCCGACCTTCCAAGAGGACTCCATGCGATATCTGCACACGATGCTCCGCGTCCGCAACCTCGACGCCGCGCTCGATTTCTGGTGCGGCAAGCTCGGCCTGGTCGAGACGCACCGGCACGAGAGCGACAAGGGCCGCTACACGCTCGTCTTCCTGGCGGCGCCCGAGGATTCGGCGGAGGTCGCGGCGAGCCGCGCCAAGGGCCGCCCGGCGCCGCTGGTCGAGCTCACTTACAACTGGGACGGCGACGAGGACTACGCCGAGGCGCGCTATTTCGGCCACCTCGCCTTCGAGGTCGACGACATCTACGCGACCTGCGCCCGCCTGCAGGCGGCCGGCGTCACCATCCTGCGGCCGCCGCGCGACGGCCAGATGGCGTTCGTCCGCTCGCCCGACCGCCAGTCGGTCGAGCTGCTGCAGAAGGGCGCCGCCAGGCCGCCGCAGGAGCCGTGGGCGTCGATGCCCAACACCGGTCACTGGTGAGGCCGGCGGCCGCGCCCCGGGGCGGCCCGGCGGGTGGTCGCCCGACCCGTGACGCGTGATCGCCCGGCGCCCGGCCGTCCCGGCTCCACGGCCCGGCCGCGCTCCGGCCCGAAGGGCGGGTCGGCCCTGCGCCCCACCCGCCCGCCCGCCGGGGCGCGGGGGGCGCCGGAGCCCCGGCCGGGTGCCGCCGCCGGGCCGCCGCGCCCTCGCTTGCCGCCCGGCGGAAACGCCTCTATACGTCTCGCCGCGCCGGCGCCCCGTGCCGGCCGTGCGCCCATCGTCTAGCGGTCCAGGACGTCGCCCTTTCACGGCGAAAACAGGGGTTCGATTCCCCTTGGGCGCGCCACGGAGACTTCGGGAGCCCGATCCCCTTCCCCCCGAGCGTGTGGCGTAGCAGGACGGCGGTGTCGCCGCGGCGAGCGGCATCAGCTCAACGGCTACCGGATCGCGACGGACAGGCCCCGGGCCCGTACGGCCAGCGACACGTCTCCCGTGGCGCGAGGTCGGCCGCTCCGCGGCGTCCCGGCGCCATGGCGGATGACCGAGAAGGCCTCGCGGCGGCGGCCCCGGAGGTCTGCGTCCAGGGCGAGTGACCCGCTCGGTCGACGATCGCGTCAGGGCGATGCGGATGAGCGGCATTTCCAGAACCGGTCCTCGCACCGGTGCGAGGAGATCGACGAGCGGAGTGAAGGCCGCCCTGGGCCGCCCGATCGAGGGCGACTGGCTCTCGCGGTGATCGACGCCACAGCGTGACGGTGTGTCAGGCCTGCCGCGTCCTCTCGGTCGCCGTCGTCGCCGCAGTCGGGGTCGACGACGAAGGCCGACGCGAGGTGCCCGGCATGGACATCGGTCCGTCCGAGACCGAGGCGTTCTGGACCGCCTTCCTGCGCGGGCCCGCCCGCGGCGGCCGACGCGGCGTCAGGCCGATGATCTCCGATGCGCGCGAGGTGATCGGGGCGGCGGCGGACCGCCCCCCTCACTGCCGTCCTCGGCCCACGCTTCGCTCGAAGCAGCGCACAGAGACTTTCGTCATGGACGACGTCCTTCACGGACGACTTCTTGGCACCACCAGGATCGTGTCGCGCCTGCCCACGTCCCCGGGATGCGCGGTGATCCGGTCGTTCGGCTGTGCCGCCGGTGCGTCCGCCCGGCGGCACGAGCGACCGCGCCGCGGCGAGACGACGGCGATCCGAACCCTCGGGTCCTCGTGTTTCATCGAGCGGACGCACTTCGCCCGCGGTCGTGATCAGTTCCGCCGCACCGGTTTCGCATGTCGCTCGCGTGACGGAGCGAGTGGAAACAACCGTCGTCGGCGTCCACCAGCAGTCCGCTGGTCGGCTCGGCGTATCGTCGCGTCCGGTGCCGTACCGACCAGGACCTTCGACGCGCTCGAAACTGCGTGCCTCTCCGGCCCCGACGCCGCGCGTGATCACATCGTTCCGGCCCGGCCCTATCCTCGGGTCCACCACTTCCCGAACGATGGTTTGTCGGAGGCGCGACGTAAAAGGGGGCCGCGCCGAGAAACAATGCCGTATTTTTGTTCAACGCCAATTTTACCCTGCAGTTCGTCCGACCGGATTCGACCGTAACCAGCTATCTCCTTACCTCTGACCTGCGGCTCACAGGATCGTGAGCCACCGCGCGAGACTAGTGCAGAGCAGAACCTCCGGGCGAAATCACTTGGGCGTGGCAATGAACCCTGCTGCACTGCGCCAAAAACTTAAGAGAAAATACGTACGTGACAGAATACAATCACGATCCAATACAGCGTCCTGCTCGCGAATTCCAATCACTAACTCCGCACCTCCCATGTCTAGATACGCTAGTTCACAAATACGTCACGAATTTTTTTCTTTCGAATGAAATTTTATTACAAATTCACATAAGATTTGCCTATTTTTTTCGCGTATTTCGTGCAGACTTTTGCTGTAAAGTACAGCCTCGATCCGATTGACACGCGGGAGGCGAATTCATTATCCGTCACTACCGAACGGATTTGCGAGACGACCTCGCCTCCGGAAGCCCACCTCCGGATACCGTCACTCGATCGAGGAGACCACACTTGTCGGACAATCCCTCCCTCGCAGCAGTGAACAGGTCCGAAACTCCGACACGCTATCTCGAAACCTCATGTCAATTAGGGGGTATAAGCAAGCGGTCGCTCGATATCGCTATTTCCATTGGTGGCCTGCTGTTTCTCGCCCCCTTGTTCCTGCTGACTGCGATTCTGGTCAAATGGGCGGACGGAGGCCCGGTTTTCTTCGCCCACCAGCGGCTCGGCTACGGCGGGCGTCCGTTCAGGTGCTGGAAGTTCCGCACCATGGTCCCGAACGGCGACGAGGTCCTGCGGGCCCATCTGAGCAAATGCCCCGAGGCCGCTCGCGAATGGAGCGAGACCCGAAAGATCAAGAACGACCCCCGCGTGACCGCCATCGGGGCGGTGCTCAGGCAGCTCAGCATCGACGAGCTGCCGCAACTGATCAACGTGCTGCGCGGCGAGATGAGCATCGTCGGCCCACGTCCCATCGTGGGCAGCGAAGTGAGCATGTACGGCCAAACCGCCGGACTGTACTTCCAGACCCGACCGGGTCTGACCGGTGCATGGCAGATCAGCGGGCGTAACGACGTCTCCTATCAGCAGCGAGTCGAACTCGACCGACACTACATCGAGAACTGGTCCTTCACGCTCGACCTGCTGATCATCGTCAAGACCATTCCGGTCGTTCTCCTCGCGAAGGGCAGCTACTGACCGGCGGGCCGCAGCTCGAAACAACCGCGCTTCACGAACGGGGCTCCGATGCGAACGGCGATCGTCCACTATTGGCTCGTAGGCATGCGAGGCGGCGAGAAGGTCCTCGAGGCCCTGTGCGAGATGTTCCCGGACGCCGACATATTCACCCACGTCGTCGTTCCGGAGGCGATATCGCCGACGATCCTGTCGCATCGGATCAAGACGTCGTTCATCGCCCGTCTGCCGCGCGCCCGCTCGTGGTACAAGCGCTATCTGCCGCTGATGCCGCTGGCGCTGGAGCATCTCGACCTGCGCGACTACGACCTCGTGATCAGCAGCGAGTCCGGCCCGGCCAAGGGGGTCGTTCCGAATCCTCGCGCCGTGCATGTCTGCTACTGCCACTCGCCGATGCGGTACATCTGGAACATGTACCACGACTATCGGCAGTCGGCGGGTCTCGCCTCGCGGCTCGCCATGCCGGTGATGTCCCACTATCTGCGAAACTGGGACCAGCTGTCGGCGGCCCGGGTGGACGGCTTCGTCTCCAATTCCCGCAACGTCGCCGACCGTATCCGGCGCTACTACGGGCGCGAGGCGGACGTCATCCCGCCGCCCGTCAAGGTCGACGACTTCGAGATCGTGCCCGAGCACGAGATCGGCGACGTCTACCTGATGGTCGGCGAGCTGGTCCGCTACAAGCGCCCCGACATCGCCGTGAAGGCGTTTAACGCCACCGGCGAGAAGCTCGTCGTCATCGGCGGCGGCGAGATGCTGGAGGAGCTCAGGCGCGAGGCGAGGCCGAACGTCGCCCTGATCGGCCCGCAGCCGTTCGAGGTGCTGCGATGGCACTACGCACGGTGCCGAGCCTTGATCTTCCCGGCCGAGGAGGATTTCGGGATCGTGCCGGTGGAAGCCATGGCGAGCGGCCGGCCCGTGGTCGCCTTCGGCCGTGGCGGCGCCACCGAGACCGTCCTCGACGGCGAGACCGGCGTGCTGTTCGACGAGCAGTCGGTCGACAGCCTGGTGGATGCGGTCGAGCGGGCGGGCACGATGGCGTTCGATCCGCTGGTGGCGGCCGCTCACGCCCGCTTCTTCGGTCACGACCGGTTCGTGAGCCGGATGCGGACCTACCTGGACGAGATCCTGGCCCGGAACGGCCGTGCGGCGAAGCCGAGCCTCCCGCCGACCGTCGACGCAAGGCCCGCCGCGGCAGCGAGCGTCTCCTATGGCTGACCGCGCCTCCGTCGCGACGAGACCCGCCCCGGACGGCGCCGGCCCGACCGCGGCGACGGACGGGGCCGTCAAGGTGGTCATGTTCAACGTCGCCTACAGCCCCAATCTCGGCGACGGCGTGATCGCGGACTGCCTGAGTCACGCGCTCCGGACGAGCTTCGCGGGCGCGATCGTGACCAGCGTCGATCTCGCGGGGCGGACCGAACGCGGCGCTGCCGGGCCGGCCGCGAGGCGGCTCGCCCAGCTGGCGCTGCTGCAGCGGATGCCTCGACCGGTCAAGGACCTCGTCGTCGCCCTGTCGCTCGGTCCCCGTGTCGTGCGGACGCTTCGCCCGGCATGGCGGCGCGCGCTCGACGGAGCCGATGTCGCGATCATCGGCGGCGGCCAGCTTTTCCAGGACGGGGATCTCAACTTCCCGCTCAAGCTGACGGGCGCCGCCGCCGAGTGCCGCCGGCTCGGGGTCCCGATCGCCGTCTTCGGGGTGGGCGCCGCTCCGAGCCGCTCACCGGTGGGACGCGCGTTGTTTCGGCGTCTGCTCCGGATGCCGGAGATCGTCCACATCGCGGCGCGCGATCCGCAGTCGCAGGCCGAGCTCGGCCGGCTCGGAGGCGAGAACGTGCAGCTGTGTCGCGACCCTGCACTGCTCGCCGCGGAGGTGTGGCCCGCGCCGCCGCGCCGGCCGCGGACCCGGCCGCGGGTCGGCGTCGGGGTGACCCACGGTGCGCTGCTGCGCCACCATTCCGACGGCGGCACCGTCTCGCCCGAGGAGACGACGGATCGTTACGCGCGCGTCGTGGCGAGCCTGGTGGAGCACGGATTCGACGTCGTCTGCTTCTCGAACGGCGCGGCGGAGGACGCCGAGGCTCTGGCCGCCGTCGGCGAAGCCATCTGCCGTTCGGACGCCGCCGAACATGCCGTGACGGCACCGCGCCGCGAGACGCCCGGCGAGCTCGCCACCTTGATCTCCGGCCTCGACGCCGTGGTATCGCACCGCCTGCACGCCTGCATCCTGGCCTACGCGTACCGGATTCCGCATATCGGCTTCGCCTGGGACCCGAAGGTGCGGCACTTTTTCGATCTGGTCGAACGGCCCGCGTACTGCGTGCCGTTCGACCGGGACGCACCGAAGACCATCGCCCCCCGCGTCGTCGCCGCCCTCACCGAAGGCATCGCCGCCGACGCGCATGCCCGCGTCCTGGCGGAGACCCGGACCGGACTGCGCGCCCTGCGGCGGGCTATCTCGGATGCGATGGAGGCCGGATCCCGGCGGCGCATGGCGGCGATCGGCGAGACCGAGGGGGCCTCCCTGTGTCCCTAGAGCCGATCGGAGCCGTCACGCTCGCAGCCGGCCTGATCGCCTTCGCGTTCGGGCCCGAGGTGGCGCTGTTCGTGCTCGCGGTCGCCGCGCTGCTCGGTGCGGCCGCCGCCGTCCAGCTTCCCGCGCTCGGCGGCTCGAGCATCCCCCCGGCCCCGGTCGTGCTCGGCTTCGTGCTGATCGCCGTCTTCCGGTTCGAGCGGCTGCGCGCCGCAGCGTTCCGCAGCCTGGTGTTTCCGAAGCCGGGATTCTGGCTGCTCGTCGCCGTCCTCTATGCGGTCGTCACGGCTTGGTTCATGCCCCGCATCTTCGCCGGCATGACGAACGTCTACTCGATGGCGCGCAACGACGTGGGCATCGGCATCGTGATGCTGCCGCTCGGCCCGCGCGCCAGCAACATCACCCAGTCGGTCTATCTGCTCGCCGGCCTGCTCTGCTTCACGGCGATCGCCGCGCTGGCGACGGCCGGCAAGGCCCGAACGATCGCAGCTGCGATCCTGGTCGCCGCCGGCCTCAATCTCGTCTTTGCCGCGATCGACCTCGCGGGTCATTGGGCCGGACAACTGGACCTGCTCGCGCCGATCCGCAACGCCAACTACCGCATGCTGGAGAGCGGAGAGATCCAGGGCTTCAAGCGCATCGTCGGCTCGTTCTCCGAGGCCGGCGCCTACAGCTACGCGTCCATCGGCTTCTACGCCTTCGCGGCGAGCCTGTGGCTCGACCGGTACGGCGCGCCGTTGCTCGGCACCATCGCCGGCCTGTCGCTGCTCACGCTGGTCCTCTCAACCTCGTCGACCGCCTACGCCGCCCTCGCGCTGTTCTCGACCGTCCTCTACGTCGGCTCGATTCGGCGCCTCGTGGACACCCGCGCCTCCGATCGGCACTTCGCCCATGTGTGGCTCGGCCCCGTCGTGTTCGCCGCGGTGGTCGCCGGCGCCATGCTGGTCCCGCAGGTATGGTCGTCGGTGTCCGCCCTCTACGACTCGGCCGTCACTAACAAGCTGTCGAGCCAATCGGGCATCGAGCGGATGCAATGGAACGCCCGCGCCCTCGAGTCCTTCTTCGACACCTACGGATTTGGAGCTGGTCTCGGCAGCGTGAGAGCCTCGAGCTTCGTGGTCGCGCTGCTGGCGAATTGTGGCGTGGTCGGCCTTCTGCTGTTCTGCGTCTTCCTGGCGACGATCGTGCTCCGGCCCCGCCGGCGCGGCGCGGCCGAGGCGGCCGCGACGATCGGCCGGGCTGCGGCCATGGCGTGCGTCGCCAAGCTGTTCGCTGCGACCGTGTCGGCCGGCAGCGTCGACCTGGGGCTCGACTTCAGCATTTTCGCGGGCCTCGCGGCGGCGACCTCGGTACTTCCGCGCGCCCCGGCGCGACGGAGCGGATTCGTGCCGCTTGTCGGCGAGCCGCAGGCCACCGGCGGGGCCGTCGTCCAGAGCGGGCCCGGCCCCGCGACGGAGCCCGTCGCGTCCGACGCGGCCGGCACTCCCGGCCGACCAGCCGGGCCGTCGCGCGGACGCCACTCGACCGAGCACGCCGGACGGATCCCGGCGGATCAGGCCGCCGGCCGATAGACCTGCAGAGGCTCCCGATGCACTCGCCCTACATCCTGACGAAGGCACCGACCTCGTTCGCGGCCCAGCCGGACGGCGCCTACGGCACCGGCGTCGGTCTGCGGGACCTGACCGCCTATCTGAGATCGTCGTGGCGGCTGATCGCCGGATGTGCCGTCATGTTCGGGGCTGCCGCTCTCGCCTACTCGCTGGTGACGCCGCCGGTCTTCACCGCCTCGGCCCAGCTCATCCTCGACCCGGGCAAGGCGCAGGTCGTCTTCGGCGACGCCCGGGAGCCGGATCGGCTGCCCGACCAGGCGCGGGTCGAGAGCCAGGTCGAGGTGATCAAGTCGGAATCGATCGCCCTCGCGGTGGTCCGCAGGCTCCGGCTCGTGGACGATCCGGAATTCGTGGACGACACGCCGCCGAGCGCCTGGAATCCGCTCGCCTGGTTCACCTCCGCGGCCGAGGACCAGGACCCGGTGCAGGTTCGCGAACGGCAGGCGATCTCGGCGTATCAGAACCGTCTCACGGTGCGTCGGGTCGGCCAGTCGCTCGTCATCGAGGTGGCCTTCAGCTCGAACCGGCCCGCGAAGTCGGCGGAGATCGCCAATGCCATCGCGGACGTCTACATCCGGCAGGACATCGCCAACAAGTCGGAGGCCGCCCGCCGCGGCGTCGACTGGCTGTCCGAGCGGCTCGCCGAACTGCGCCAGCAGACCTACGACGCGTTGCGCACCTACGAGCGCTTCAAGCTGGTGGGAGACAAGGATTCGGGCGACGAGCCGCAGGTCAAGCTGGCAGAGCTCGAGAGCATCTCGCAGAGCTACCGCCGGGTCTACGACGTGTTCCTGCAGCAGTTCACCGAGACGCTGCAGAAGGTATCCTATCCGGAGTCGGACGCCCGGGTGATCTCGGCGGCCACGCCTCCCCGGGGCAAGAGCCATCCGAAGACCAAGCTCATCGTCGCCTTCGGGACGCTGTTCGGGTTGATGGCCGGCACCACGCTGTCGTGGGCGCGCTACTCGGTCGACCGCACCGTGACGCCGCAGCGCGTCACCTCGGAGCTGAACCTGAACTGGCTCGGCACCGTCCGACGGTTCACGCCCGCCCCGCCCTCCGCGGGCTGGTGGTCGGGCTTGTTCCCGTCCGGCCGCGCGGCGCGATCCGCCGGAACCCCGATGCTGAACGCGTTCGAAGACACCCCCTCGGCCCCGGCGGCGCAGGATCTCCGGAGATTGCGCAACGCCGTCAACTGCACCCTGCTCGGCCGGACGTCCCGGGCGATCGGTGTGCTGGCGGCCAGCTCCGGCGAGGGCGCCACGACGATCGCAGCGAACTACGCGATCGCCTGCGCGCGGGCCGGAACCCGCACCCTGCTGGTCGACGCCTGTCACGACGAGCCGAGGCTGAGCCGGGAACTCGCGGGAGCGGAGCAGCAGACGGGCCTAACCGAGATCGTCGCCGACTCCGCCCTGTCCGCCCGCACCATCGCCCAGCTCGCGAAGCAGCGCTTCGCCGTGCTGCCGATGGGCGCCGCGACGGACGGTCCCAATCCGGTCGATCGCATCGGTTCCGACGCGGCCGCATTGCAGATCTCCGATCTCACCGGCGCCTTCGACCTCGTGGTCTTCGACCTGCCCGCCCTCGACGCGTCGCCGGACGCCCTCGCCCTGATCCCCTTCCTCGACGGGATCGTCGTGGTGGCGGACGCCACGAGCACGTCGCTCGACCGCCTGTCGGGGGCGCGGGACGCGATCCTGGCGGCGAGCGGGACCGTACTGGGCGTGGTGCTGAACAAGGTGCCCTCTCCGGCCGCGGCGCGATGACCGTGCCGGTGCTTTTCGTGAAACGCGACAAGGGGACCGTGACATGAGTGTTACGAGCTGCACGTCCGGCGACAGCGGAGCGCTGGTCGCCCTGGTGCGCAGGTATCCGCGGCTGAAGCCGGTGCTGAAGAGGATGCTCGACGGCATCGGCTACGACACCGCCGACTGGATGCGCGTGGTGATGTACCGGCGGGCCTTCGAGGAGATCGAGGGCATGGGGCCCGAGACGCTCGACGTGCTGGAGATCTCCGCCGGCCCTCAATGGCGAAGGCGTTTCCGGTTCCGCTCCTACACCGAGATGAACTATCCGGACTGGGACATCTGCAGCGACCGCCGTCCGGGCTCGTTCGACCTGATCATCGCCGACCAGGTCTTCGAGCACTTGAAATGGCCGGCGCGCGCGGCTCGCAACGTCCATGCGATGCTGAGACCGGGCGGCGTCTTCTTCGTCGCTACGCCGTTTTTGGTCCGGGTCCATGCCTCGCCGATCGACTGCAGCCGCTGGACTCCGACGGGGCTATCCTGCCTGCTGCAGGAAGCGGGCTTCCCGGAGTCCGGCGTCACGACGGACTCCTGGGGAAACCGCGCCTGCCTCAAGGCGAACCTCACCCGCTGGCGAAAGCGCGGCCTGTTCGGATCGCTCGAGAACGAGCCCGATTTCCCCGTGATGGTCTGGGCGTTCGCCCGCAAGCCGGACGGCGCCGAAACGCCGGCCGTGATCGCGGAGGCCGATCCGTCATGAGCCCGGCCGCGCACGCCATGGCGACTGTCGTCCGCATCGCCCGCAACCTCGACAGGCGACGCCTGCGCGTCGCCGTCGGGATCGCCACGGCCGGCCGGCCCGCGACCCTCGCGCAGGTCGTCGCCGAGCTCGGGGCCCAGAGCCTCCGTCCCGAAGCCGTCGTGGTCTGCGCGCCGTGCGCCGCCGACACGGCGGGACTGTCCGGGCACCCGGCGCTGCACATCCTGACCGGTCCGCACGGACTCACGCGTCAGCGCAACGCCATCCTGGATCACCTGGACGGCTTCGACGTGGTGTTCTTCTTCGACGACGACTTCGTGCCCCATCCGCGCTACATTGAGGAGTGCGAGCGCCTCTTCGCCGGCCGGCCCGACGTGGTGATGACCACCGGGAGGGTCGCGTCCGACGGCATCCTCGGGCCGGGCCTCACCTTCACGGAGGCGCATGCCGCGATCGCCCGCGCCGACCCGCTCGCCGGATCTCGCCCCCCCGAGACCGTCTACAACGCCTACGGCTGCAACATGGGCGTGCGGCTCGCGCCGGTGCGGGCCAACCAGATCCGGTTCGACGAGACCCTGCCGCTGTACGGCTGGCTCGAGGACGTCGACTTCAGCCGCGCCGTCGCCCGCCACGGGACCATTCTCAAGGTGCCGACCGCCGTCGGGGTCCATCTCGGGATCAAGTCCGGGCGCCAGTCCGGCGTGAGGCTCGGATACTCGCAGATCGCCAACCCGTTGTATCTGGTCGGAAAAGGAACCTGCTCCTGGCGGAAGGCGGCGCATCTGATGAGCCGCAACGTGGCGGCGAACGTCGTGAAGTCGGTCCGCCCCGAACCTTGGGTCGATCGGATCGGCCGGGTCCGCGGCAACGGCCGCGCGCTGATCGACCTCGTCGCCGGACGGATCAGCCCGATGCGGGTGCTGGGACTGTGAGGGCCGGGATGTCCATGGCGCTCGCCACGACGGAGCGGCCGGTTCACGCGCCGGCCCTGGAGGCGGTCGGGCCTCCGGAGCGGGCGCCGTCTCCCGACCGCGTGGTCGTGATCAACGACGTGTCGGTCGCGCGGGGGGGCGCCACACGGGTCGCGCTCGGTTCGATCGATCTGCTCGAAGCGGCCGGCGTCCCGACCACCTTCGTGGCCGGCGACGGCGGCGGTCCGGCGAGCGGCCATCCATCCGGCGACACCCTCGCCCTCGGAGGACGCCATCTCCTCGACGGCAGCCTCCTGCGGAACGCCGCGTCGGGCCTCTACAACGCCCGGGCCGCGGCGAAGCTCGCGGCATGGATCGCCGAGAACGACACGCCGCGCACCGTCTACCATCTTCACGGCTGGTCGAAGGTGCTCTCGCCGGCCGTGTTCCACGCCCTGCGCCCCGTCCAGCGCCGTCTCGTTCTGTCGGCGCACGACTACTTCCTCGTCTGCCCGAACGGCGCCTACTACGACTATCGGGGCAGCAGCGTCTGCCACAGGACGCCGCTCGGCATCGCCTGTCTCACGACCGGGTGCGATCGTCGCAGCCAGCTCCACAAGCTGTGGCGTTCGTCCCGCCAGGCGATCCTGCGTCGCGTGGCCGATCTGCGACGGGTCGGGGCCGTTCTCGCCGTCCACGACGGCATGATCCCCGACCTGATCCGCGGGGGCGTCCCGGCCGAACGAATAAGGGCGCTCCGCAACCCGGTGGTTCCGTGGTCCGCGAGCCGCGTCGAGGCGGAGAGAAACAGTCTGTTCCTCTATGTCGGCCGCGTCGAGGAGGAGAAGGGCGTCGACCTCCTGGCCGCTGCGGCCCGTGATGCCGGTGTCCGGCTCGCCGTCGTCGGGCGCGGCGCGCTTCAGCCGCGCCTCGCGCATGAGTACCCCGAGGTGCGACAGCTCGGATGGAAGACGCCGGAGGAGCTCGCCGTTCTGATCCACAGCGCCCGCGCTGTCGTGATGCCGAGCCGATACCCCGAGCCGTTCGGACTGGTCGCCGTGGAAGCCGCGGCGAGCGGCCTTCCACTCGTCGTCTCGGCGACCGCGGCGATCGCCGACGAGATCGCCGGATCCGGCCTCGGCCTCGCTGCCGATCCGCGCGACCGCGCGGGCTTCGCGGCCGTGCTGACCGGTCTCGCGGCCGACGACGCCCTCGTCGCGACGATGAGCCGCCGCGGCCATGCAGAGGCCATGCGCCTCGCCCACACGCCGGCGAGCTGGGTGACCGAGCTGCTCACGATCTACGGATCGGTGCTGGAACGGAGCCGTCCGCCGTGACCCCTGCCCCGCACAGGCCGGCGGCCCCGGCGATCCGCTCGATTCTTCCCCTCGCGCGCCAGCACGGCTGGCCCACACGGAGGACCATGCGATGCGTCACGAGACCTGGACTACGATCGAGGCTTCTCCCCTGGCGATGCGGCTGTTCCGTGGCTACCACGGACTGCCCGACCCTGTCCGGGCGGTGCTGCGCTGGATCGCGATGCCGCGCTGGCAGGCAGCGGCGGCCTACGTACATGTCAGGTCGGGCGGACGCGTCCTGAGCGGGCCGTTCGAGGGAACGCAGCTCGGGCTGTCCCCGATCTCGAAGCGGAAGCTGATCGGCTACGTTCTCGGCACCCAGGAATGCGAGCTGCACGACCTGGTCGAGAGTCTCGTCGCGCGCCGCTACGAGCGCATCGTCAATGTCGGCGCAGCCGACGGCTATTACTCCATCGGCTTCGCGCGGCGACTGTCGGAAGCGACCGTGGTCGCCTTCGAGATGCTCCACGAACATCACGCCGGCATGCTCCGGGCCGCGGAGGAGAACGGCGTCGCCGACCGGTTCAGGGTCGAAGGTCGCTGCGATGCCGAAGCGCTGCGCCGCGAACTCGACGCCTCGCCGACGCGGACACTCCTCGTCGTCGACATCGAGGGCGGCGAACGGGAGCTGCTCGATCCCGAGGTCGTTCCTGGGCTCCGCCGCGCGGACCTCCTCGTCGAGACCCACGACGCCCTGGTGCCGGGATGCACCAGGGCGCTGATCGACCGGTTCGAGGCCACTCACGACATCGAGCGCGTCGCCGCCCGACCGAGAACGCTCGCGAACTTCCCCCGCGACGCGCTGCCGCTCCTCCCGAGATACCTGCCCGGCACCGCCGTGGAGCTGATGAACGAGCGCCGCACCGGCGTGCAGGAGTGGCTCCAGCTCACGGCGCGGGCCACGGCGTGAAGCGCGCACCGCTCGACGGCGGCCCCGACGCGTTCGGCCGGCCGGACTCCGGTCCGCGAGATGGGCCGATGCATCGCCGGGACGTCGTTCGATGGGTTCCTTCTCGAGGAAGGAGTGGTGAATGAACAGGCTGGCATCTATTCAGGTCCTGCGCGGCGTGGCCGCCGTCCTGGTGGTGGTGGACCATGCGCTGGCCTGGTCGGCGCCCTGGGCCGGCTATTCCGATCGGATCGTCGCCACGGCCGAGCATGTCGGCCTCGTCGGAGTCTGGGTCTTCTTCGTGATCAGCGGCTACATCATGGTTCGGACGACGGACGGCGAGTTCGGACGTCCGGGCGCCCGGGTCCGGTTCCTGCTGAAACGGATCGTTCGCATCGTTCCGCTCTATTGGATCGCCACCTTCGTCGAGATCGCCTTGCGGGCACGGACCGGCAGGGCACCGCCGCTCGACGAGATCGCCGCGTCGCTCCTGTTCCTGCCGTATGTCGATCCGGTTCCGGCCGCCAGCATCCGGCCGGTTCTCGGCGTCGGCTGGACGCTGATCTACGAGATGTTCTTTTATGTCATGTTCGCCCTCGTGATGGTCTGGCGGCGGCAGCGCGGCTTGTCGATCCTCGCGCTGATCATGCTGGCCATCGTGGCGGCCGGGACCCTCCTGAAGCCGCTGAGCGACACGTCGTCGCCGACGACGGTGGCGACCTACATCTCGGATCCGATCATCCTCCTGTTCACCCTCGGCGTCCTGGTCGGGCGCTGCAGCGAAGCGGGCGTCCAGGCGCCCTGGGCCACCACGCTCGCCTTGATCAAGGCCGGTGTCGCGCTCGCGCTGGCGATCGCGATGTTCGTGGCCTTCGTCGCACCGGCGCAATCGCCTCTCGCGTGGCGGTCGGCGTTCTGGCTGCTCTGTGTCGCGGCCGTCGCGGTCTGTGCATTCGCCGGGCAGGATCGCGAGACCGCCTGGCAGCGACCGCTCGTCTGGCTCGGCGACGCGTCCTACAGCATCTACCTGTTCCACTTCTTCTGGATCATCGGATTCAACAAGCTGTGGCTCGCGCTGGTCGGCGAGCGGGCCCCCCTCGCCTTCGTGATCCTGGCCGTGCCCGGGGCCATAGCGGTCGGTTGCATCGTCCATGTCGTGCTGGAGCGCCCGTTGACGGCCTGGCTCGGCAGGCGGCTGTCCCGACGCCCTGCTTCGGCGGACGAGCGTCCGGTCCGCGGTGCACGGGTTCTTCAGGACCCGTCCGTGCCATGAGCAAGCGACCCGACCGGGCTTACGCCGCCTCGTCCGCATCGGGATCCCCGATCTCGCGGCGCAGCGGTCCCTCCGTGGCGCGACGGTGGGTGCTCCTGCCCGTGCTGATGCTCGCGGTGCTGCTCGGCGCCTCCGCCCGAAGCAGCGAGGATGCCGCGGACACCGGCGAGGCCGGGAGCGAGATCGACCTCGATCGCTACGTGATGACATTCGACGAGCCCTTCGACTCGCTCGACGTGTCGGCCTGGGGCCCGGGCACGCGGTGGATCGCGCATACGCCGTGGAACGGCGACTTCGGCGACGCGAAGTTCGCCGATCCGAAACCCGGCTTCCCGTTCACGGTCGACGGGGGGCTGCTGCGCATCGAGGCGCGGAAGAGCGCCGGCGGGCGCTGGTCCTCGGGATTGCTCGCCTCCGTCGATCGAAACGGCAACGGCTTCGCGCAGCAGTACGGCTACTTCGAGATGCGGGCCAGGTTCCCGCCGGGAAAGGGACTGTGGCCGGCATTCTGGCTGATCGGTCTCGACCGCACCACCCACACGTCGGAGATCGACGTGGTCGAGCATTACGGCCATGCACCGGAGCGCTACACCGCGTCCGTGCACGTGTGGAACCGGCGCGTTCCGAAGGAGAGCCGCAGCGAGCACCGACGCATCCCGGTCGCCGCGGGCTCGCTCTACGACGACTTCCACACCTACGGCGCCGGCATCGATCCCGACTGGATCCGCATCTATTTCGACCGGCGCGAGGTGTGGCGGACGCCGACTCCGAAGGAGCACCGTCAGCCCATGTATCTGCTGCTCGACCTCGGCCTCGGCGGAGGATGGCCGATCGACGCGGCACCGAGCCCGTCATTCATGGTGGTGGACTATGTCCGGGCCTGGAAGCCGAAATAGCCGCGGCGATTGCGGCCGGCGGACGGCCCGCGTCGCGGGGCGGACATGCGATCCGGAACGGGATGCGTCTCCCGGGCTTCCGGCGACACGACGTCGAGGAACGGAACGCCGATGAAGATCCTGTTCGCCAGCGGAACGCCTCATCTCCCTCAGGTGCTCGGCGGTCTCGAGACCAACACGCACGAGATGGCGGGCGAGCTCATCCGGCGCGGGCACGACGTCGCGGTGCTGGCTAAGCTCTCCTGCCGGGACGTCGACGGTGCCACGAGGGCGCTCACGAGCAGGCTTTGCGGCCGCTCCTTCGTCGCCGACGATGCGCTCGGCTACCGTGTGTACCGGGCGCGCGCTCCGGCCCGGGCGATCGCCGACATCGACCGCCCCGACGTCGCCGTGATCCAGAACGGGCATCCCCTGGCGATGATCGAGGCGCTGGCGCGGCGCGACGTCCCGATCGTCGTCTATCATCACGGCCTCGGCTTCGAGCGATGGACCGAGGTCGATCCCCGCTGCGATCCGCGCGTTCTCCCGGTGGCGCGATACGTCTCGAACTCCCGCTTCACGGCGCGCCGATTCGAGGCGCGCTACGGCCTCGCCTCCGACGTGATTCCGCCTGTCTTCCGCGCGAGCCGATACCGGACCGAGCGACGGAGTACCTTCGTCACCTTCATCAACCCGGTTCCCGAGAAGGGCGTCGATCTTGCGCTGGCGGTCGTCGACCGGCTCCCCGCGGTCCGGTTCTGCTTCGTCAAGGGCTGGCCGCTGTCGGTGCGGGCCGAGATCGCTCTCCGGCGCGCCGTGGCGCGACGCCCCAATCTGACGCTGCGCGGGCGATCGGATCCGAAGGCCATCTTCGCCGACACCCGGCTGCTGATGGTCCCCAGCCAGTGGGAGGCGGAGACATGGGGGCGCGTCGTCTCGGAAGCACAGTTCAGCGGCATTCCGGTGGTGGCGACCGACCGGGGCGGACTGCCGGAGTCGGTCGGGCCGGGCGGAACCATCTTCGCGATGGACGCCGACGTCGCACGCTGGAGCGCCGAGGTCGATCGCCTGTGGCACGATCACACCTACTATGCCGAAAAATCGGCGGCGGCGCTCGCCCACGCGGCGCGCCCGGAGCTCGACATCGAGCGACAGCTCTCACGTTTCGAAGCGATCCTGGAAGATTGCCGACCGGCCGTGTCCCGAGACACCGGTCCCGGCGGACAGCACCAGGCCGAGAGCCTTCGCCGGCCGCTCGCGGCCGGCCTGGTCTCGGCGAGATGAGGTGACGATCCACCGTGCCGTCGAACCTCGCGAGAAACTCGGTCCTCGGCGCACTGGCGGGCAGCGCGACCACGCTCGGCAGCTTCCTGAGCGGCGTCGTGGTCGCGCGCGCCCTCGGGGCGGAGGGATCCGGGGTCGTCTCGTACGCGGTGTGGCTCGTGCTGATGGCCGTCCCCGTCGTCGATCTCGGCACCTCGTCGGCCGTCGTCCGGTACGTCTCGGAGCTGCGCGGCCGCGGCGAGGCCGACCAGGCCCGCCGCATCTCGCAGCACCTGCTCCGGGTTCTGACCGCCTCCGTCGCCGCCGTCGCGGTGATCGCGCTGGCGACCGGCCTTCTGTTGCGCGGGACCCCGACCACGTGGATCGTTGGCACGGCCACCGGCCCGGCGACCGCGATGCTCGGACCGCTGATCGTCGCCTTCGTCGCGGCGCAGGCGTTCGGAGCGTTCAACCTCGCCTATCTGCGAGGTCTCCAGGACTTCGGCACGATCGCCCGCCTGTCGCTCGCGTCCTTCGTCCTCCAGATCGTCGGCGTCACCGCCGGGAGCCTGCTGTTCGGCGTGGTCGGAGCGGTGGCGGGCTATGCCGCCGGCCAGGTCCTCTCGGCCGCTGCGGCGGCACGCCGGCTGTCCGGATCAGGAGGGCCGCCGGACGACATGGTGCGCGATCGCGTCCGCCGATTCTCCCGCTACGCCTGGGCCGCCAACATCACCAATGCGCTGGTGTGGTCACGCGCGGAGTTCTTCTTCCTCGAGCGGGCCTGGGGCCACGAGGCGGTCGCCATGTTCGCCGTCGCGCTCGCCCTCACGGCGCTCGCGTCGCAGGGGCCGCTCCTGCTCACCACGGGCGTCCTGTCCTTCTTCGCGGAGCAGCACGGCCGCCGCGAAGAAACCGCGCTGATGAACGCCATGGCGACCGGCACGCGCCTGCTCGCCGCGCTCGCGTTTCCGGCCTGCCTCGGCATGGCGGCCGTGATGCCGCTGCTCCTGCCGCTCGTCTATGGCGACGCGTTCACGCCCGCCGTACCGGCCGCCATCATCCTCGCCTGCGCGGCCGCCGTCGGGGTGACGAGCGTGATGGCCACCAACCTGGTGCAGGCGGTCGAGCGCAACGACTTCGTGTTCTTCAGCTCGCTGTTCGGCGCGGCGCTCGCCCTGGCCGCCGGACTGCTGCTGGTGCCCGCCTTCGGGGTGATCGGTGCCGCCGTATCGCGCACCGTGATCCAGCTCGCCATGGTGACGGTCGGCCTGTGGTTCGTGGTGACCCGCCTGAAGTGCCCGGTTCCGTTCGGCGCGCTGGGCCGCCTGGCGATCGCGGCGGCCGTGGCCGCCCTCGTCGCCCTCGCGGTGGTGGCGGCGGCCCGGCACGCGGCGGCGCTTCCGGTGGCCGTGGCGGCGGCCGTGGGCGCCTACATCGTCGCGCTGAGAGCCACCCGTGCCCTGCCGGAGGCCGACATCGCCCTGCTGCTCGGGCTCGCCGGAAGGCTGCCGGTCCCGCTCCGCGCGACGGCCGGCCGGGTGCTGGCCTTCGTGCGCGGTTGAGGGCCGGAGCGGACGACCACGGTCGGCGTCCTTTGCCGGGCGACGATCGAGAACCAGATCGATGGAGCTGTGGATGACCAACCAGATCGAAGGACGAGCGAGCGGAGTGCAAACGGCGGTCCGCCATCGCCTCGTCGACCGGCTCGACCGCCGCACCAGCCGGTTCGTCTCGGCCCTCCTGGCCGCCGCGGTCGCGCTGTGGCCGCCGACGGCGCCGGCCGAGCCCTACAGGCTCGGCCCGCAGGACAAGCTCCGCCTGAAGGTCATCGAATGGCGTGCCGGCAAGGGCGAGTATCAGGAGTGGCTTCCCCTCAATGCCGAATACGTCGTCAACATGGCCGGCAATCTCGCGATTCCGCTGATCGGCGAGGTCCCCGCGGCCGGCCGGACCACCGGTGACGTCGCGACCGCCATCTCCGACGCGCTCCAGCGCCGGGCGGGCCTCGCCAGCCGGCCGGACGCCGCCGTCGAGATCGTGCAGTACAGGCCCGTCTATGTCGTGGGCGAGGTCGAGCGGCCCGGCGAGTACGCCTATCGTCCGGATCTCACGCCGTTGCAGCTGCTCGGGCTCGCGGGCGGCATGCAACGCGTCTCGGAGGCGGGACTCATCCGGCTGGAGCGCGACAGAATCGTCGCCGCCGGCAGCTTGGAGAGCGCCCGCCTCGAACTTCGACGCAATCTCGCCCGCCGCGCCCGCCTCGAGGCGGAGCTCGAGGACAAGCCGTCACTCCGCCACCCGTCCGAGCTGCCGCAGGACGAGGAATCGACGCGACTGATCGCCGACGAGACCACCCTCCTGCGGTCCCGACGCGACGCGCTGCAGTCGCAGCTCACGGCGCTCTCCGAGCTCGAGATGCTGTACGCCAAGGAGGTCACGTCGCTCACCAACAAGATCGCCAGCCAGCAGAAGCAGATCGCCCTGGCCCACCGCGAGCTGAAGAACGTCGGGTCGCTGGTCGAGAAGGGACTGGCCGTGAACGCGCGGGAGTTCTCGATGCAGCGCACCGTGGCGGAGCTCGAAAGCAAGCTGCTCGACTTCGAGACGGCGTCCCTGCGCGCCCAGCAGGAAGGCCGCAAGGCCGCGCGCGACGCCACCGACCTGCGCAAGGAGAGGCGCGCCAAGATCGTCGCGGAGCTGCAGGAGACCCGCGGCGCGATCGAGCAGCTCGGTGCCAGGCTGAACACCGCGAACGCGCTGATCGACGAGGCGACCGTGACGGCGCCGCGGCTCACGCTCGAGCGCGCCGCCTCGGCCGTCCGGGTTCCGGTGTTCTCCGTCGTCCGTACGACCGGATCGACGCGCGCGGAGATCGCCGCCGACGAGAACACTCCGCTCGCGCCCGGCGACGTGCTCCGGGTCGAGAAGGAGACCCGGCCCCCCACGTCGACGGTCGGCGCGCTGCGCCCGGCCGAACCGAGGTGACGTGCACGTCGGTCTCCGAACAGCGTGCCCCGGCGTTCACGGCATGGGGGGAGCCGCGACGCGGGCACATCGCCGACGCGTCCGGCAGGCCCGCCACGAAGTCGAAACATCCTTCACGAAGTCGTAAGAACTCCGAAGCTTGCCGCCTACGGTAAGGCGGTAGCGCAAGACGTACCGATTCGTTCCACAATGAGCCGATTGTCCGGAATTCGGACGCCGGGACTGTATCGCGGTGCGTTGAACAACCGCTATTGGCCTCACCTTAAGGAGAAATCCTCTTTCGGACGATTCGTCGACTCGGCATACTGACCTCGTGTCCCGATCGGCTGGCGCGAAGAACGGCCTCGATCCCCGCGCGGGATGCGCCGCACGAACACGCGTCGCGGACCGACGCGTTGCACGAGGACGCGATGACAAGCCTCGCCGTCTTTTTTCTTTTCGGCTGCCTCCTCGGGCTCTTTCTCGCCGTGCCCGGCCTCGTCCTGGCCTCGGTCGCGGCGCTCGCTCTGTACGCGGGGGGCATCGCGTGGCTCGGGCTGCCGCTCTCGGAGATCCTCGTTTCGATGGTGGTCGCCGCGGTCGCGATTCAGGTCGGATACTTCGCTGTCGTTCTTTTCCGCTTGGCGACGGGCCGTCGGTTCGGCGCGCCGAGATCCGCACGCGAGCCGGGCGCCCGGGACCAGCGCGCGGATCTGCACGGAAGTCTCACGGAGCTTCAGAACAAGAACCACTCGTGATCGACCCGGACGGTCGCTGCCGCGGAGTCCGGTCGGCCTCGACGGCGGTCATGAGTGCGACGCAAGGCGCCGTCATCCCGCACGTGCGGGCGTTATCGCGTCGGCGATCGGCTTCGCCGCCGCCCAGGCGAGATGCTCGGCGAGCCTGACCGCGAGCACGACGGCCGAGAACGTCGGATTGGCGTGACCGCTCGTGGGGAATACGGACGGCCCCGCGACATAGAGGTTGGAGGTGCCGTGAACACGGCACTGCTCGTCCACGACGCCCGACCGCGCATCCCGCGACATTCGGGTGGTTCCGATCTGATGAAAGCCGTCCCACGCCTGGTCCGACACGCTCTGTTCGAGCTCGTCTTCCGGCGACACGAACTCGAATCGTCCGAGGCGGGTTCGACCGAACCATCGCGCGACGATGCGATGCGCCTCCACCACCGACGCGAAGTCCCGCGGCGCGAAGCGCAGATCCACCTTGGCACGGCGCACGCCGTAGCGGTCCCGCGCCTCCGACAGAGTGACGGTGCTTTCCGCCAGCGGCGTCTGCTCGCTCGAGAACCGAAGCGAATAACGATCGTCCGGGGTTCTGTGGAAGAAGTGGGGACCGCGTGTGATACCCGGCAGGACCGAGGCCGCCAGCCTGGCGAGGCCCGTCGCGGCATCCGGCAGGTGTGAAGCGACGTTGGCTGCGTGGTCGATGCGCCGGCTGGCCGAAAGGCGCCGCACCATCGCCGGAGCCGGTCCGGCCGAGAGATCGTCGACACCGCCTCGCAGAAGATGAATCGCCGAGAGCATGCCGCTGCGATGCCACGGATCGCCGAGGGGACGATTGTCGAGCCACATCGAGATGTTGCGCAGCCCGAGCGAGTCCTGGAGCCCGGCAGCGACGGTGAGCCGACGGCGCACGAACACGCCGTCGGGATCGCGTCGAAACTGGACGGAGTCTGCGAAGGACCGGTCGGTGATCTCGACGCGGGCGATCGATCCCGCGAGATGCCCCATGTAGTAGCGCCCCAGCGCAGGCCCTCCGAAGCGCTCGCCCGCATGAATTCGCGTGTTGAGGAGAAGGCGGGTCGTCTCGACTCCACCCGCCGCCAGGACGAAACGGCCGGCGCGAACGTGGTGCTCGTGATCGCCGCTCCGCACGACGAGCGCTTCCGCGTCGCCGTTCTCGGCCCGAACGATGCGGACGACCGTGCAGCCGAGATAGACGCGCAGTCGTTCGGAGCGTTTCAGACAGCGGCCGTGAACGATCCGAAGCCGCCGCTGTCGGCTCCATCGCTCGACGTTCGAGACGAGGATCTCGTGGGGGCTGCCTGGAAGATCGAGACGTGACCGGAACTCGGCCTTGCCGCAGTCGAGAAACCGGGCGGCCCGCTCGAAGTGCCGGCCGAACTCCGCGTATCCGATCGGCCATCCAGTGTCGCGGATGGCGGGCCGCGGCGAGAAATCGATGTCTTCGAGAGGCACGCAGCGGCCGCCCCACCGCTCGGACGTTCCGCCGAGCCCGCGCCAGACGGTCCTGGCCGCAGGCGCATGCCTGCGTTCGTCGACGATATCCAGCGCGGCTAGCGCCTGCGCTTCCGAGCAGTTCCTCTGCAGACCGGATTCGAGGAGCACGACCCGAAGCCCGCGCGCTTCGCATTCGAGGCTCACGGCGAGGCCGACGGGGCCGGCACCGACAACACAAACATCCGCGAATGGGATCGAGGACGATGCCGTTTCGGTGGCGATCATACGGCCCGCCATGCTCCGTTCGATCACGTCGCTGTCGGCGACGCATCTGAAGTCGTCATGTCCTCCGCAAGGGTGAGCCGACCGGCAACACCGGTCAAGCAGAACGATTGTGCATTTTTTTGGAGCACATCCTCGACGACATCGGCGAGACCTCGAGTCCCACTGTTCGGTCGGCGGTGCAGTGCTTTGCGAGAACGTCGATCACGAGCAGCGAGCCCGATCGAGCCAGGTCTCTGAAACTCGGCATTTTCCTCCAAGAATGGGTAATCCCCTTGGGCGTGCCAGTGAACCGCCCGTGTCCGAACGCATTTTCGAACGCCTTCGATACCGCACCGACTGGCCCCGTCGCGGCGCCGGGCCGCCGGTCCCGACTGTGATACCGCCGATGCCGGATGGGCGAAGCAGCCGGATCGCCACCCGTCAGGGGGCCGCCGGCGGCCGTGTGCCCGCCTCGGCGAGCAGCGCCAGGGTGCGCTCGGCCTCGGCGGCGTCGATCTTCGCCAGCGCGTAGCCGACATGCAGCACCACGTAGTCGCCCGGCGCGACGCCCTCGACCAGCGCCACCGAGATCACCTTGCTCACCCCGTCGAGGCTCACCTTCGCCATCCCATCGGGCAGCAGCGCCGTCACCCGGGCCGGTATCGCGAGGCACATGGAAGGCTCCTTCACATCGCTCGGCGGACTGCGGCGCGGGCCGGCACGGCCCGCCGCATCTCAGCCCCCGGTCACGCTCATGTGGCGGGCGAGCGCCGGGCGCGACCCCGCGTCCGCACGCCCCGCGAAGTCGTGGCCCTTCGGCTTTCTCAGGACCGCGGCGCGGATCGCCGCGTCGAGCGCGGCGTCGCTCTCGCGGCCACGCAACAGCGGCGCGAGCTCGACGGCGTTCTCGCGGCCGAGGCAGAGATAGAGGCGCCCCGTGCAGGTGAGGCGCACGCGGTTGCAGGTCCGGCAGAAGTCGTGGACGCGGGGCGCGATGAAGCCGAGCCGGCCGCCTGTCTCGGCGACCCGCACCCAGCGGGCCGGCCCGCCGGTGCTGAACGGGATGTCGACGAGCGTGTAGCGAGCCGCGAGCCGCGCCCGCACCAGGCCGAGCGGCACGAGGCGGTCGCCGCCCCAGCGGTCGACCTCGCCGAGCGGCATCACCTCGATCAGCACCAGATCCATCCCCTGCCCGTGCGCCCAGGCGAGGACGTCGCCGATCTCGTCGTCGTTGATGCCGGCCAGCACCACGGTATTGATCTTCACGGTGAGGCCGGCCCGCCGCGCCGCCGCGATGCCGCCGAGCACGTCGGCGAGCTCGCCGCGCCGCGTGACCTCGCGGAACACGTCGGGGCGCAGCGTGTCGAGCGACACGTTGACCCGGCGGATTCCGCGCGCGGCGAGCGCCGCGGCGTGGCGCGCCAGCTGGGCACCGTTGGTGGTCAGCGTCAGCTCGTCGAGGGCGCCCTCGGCGAGATGGCGGGCGAGCGAGCCGATCAGGTCGACGACGCCGCGGCGGACCAGCGGCTCGCCGCCGGTGAGCCGCAGCTTGCGCACGCCGAGCCGCACGAAGGCGGAGCACAGGCGGTCGAGCTCCTCCAGGCCGAGCACGTCGGCCTTCGGCGCGAAGCGCATGTGCTCGGCCATGCAGTAGCGGCAGCGGAAGTCGCAGCGGTCGGTCACCGAGACGCGCAGATACGTGATGGCGCGGCCGCAGGCGTCTAGCATCGCAGCGTCTCCGGAACGGCGCCGGCCGACATGGCGGACGGCTTGGCGGACGGCACCGCCGGCTGCGCCGGCGCGAGGGCCGCTGCAGGCGCCGACAGCGCGTCGAGCAGCCGGACCACCGGCCCCTGCCGGCCGATCTCGATCAGGGTGACGCCGCCCGGCGTCTGGGCGAGGCGGAACAGGTTGGCGAGCGGCAGGCCGAGCACGTCGCACAGGATCACCCGGTTGACGCCGGCGTGCCCGGCGATCGCCACCGCGTCCTCGGGCCCGGCCAGGATGGTGCGCCAGCAGGGCAGCACCCGGGCGGCGAGGTCGGCGAAGCTCTCGCCGCCGGGCGGCCGGAAGCCGGCGAGGTCGCGGCCGCGCGCCGCGTAGGCGCCCGGCTGCTGTGCCGCCACGGCGCGGCGGGACAGCCCCTCCCAGTCGCCCATGTCGATCTCGGCGAGCGCGGACGCGACCCGCACCGGGATGCCGCGGCCGGCGGCGAGCAGCGCGGCGGTGCGGCGCGAGCGCGCGAGGCCGCTACACCAGATCGCGTCGAGCGGCCGGCCGGCGAGCCCCGCCGCGAGCGTCACGATGCGGGCCTCGCCGGCGGCGCTCATCGGCAGGTCGGTCCGCCCGACGAAGCGCTCGGCCCCGTCGCCCTCGACCTCGCCGTGACGGACCAGCAGGACGGAGCGCGTCATGCCGCCCTCCCCAGCAGCCGCCGCTTGCCGTCGTGACGGACGGCACCGACCAGCGCGACCCGCACCGTCACGGCGCCGCGAGCGATCGCGGCGCGCAGCGGCGGCGCGCCGTCGACGGCGAGCCGCACGGCGGCGAAGGTCCGCGGCGTGCACAGACGCGCCGGGATCGCCACCGCGAGGTCGAGCGCCAGCGGATCGCCGCCGTCGACCCGGGCCGTGAAGTCCGCCACGGCCGGCACGGCGAACAGCGCGTCGTCGAGCCCCTCCAGCGTGAGGGCGCCGCCGCCCGGCAGCGGCACCGCCGCGCCGATGCGGCCGGAGAAGTCGGCGAGCCGGCGCAGCACCGAGCCGCAGGCGCACGGCGCCTCGATCAGCCGGGCGAGGTCGCCGGTGCGGTATCGCACCAGCGGCACGGCGCGCGGCTGCAGCGTGGTGACGACCACCTCGCCGAGGGCGCCCGGCGGCCGCGGCGCGCCCGTGTCGGGATCGACGATCTCGACGAACAGATCGGCCTCGCGCAAATGGCATCCGGCATGCCGCGCGCAGTCGACGGCACCGCCGTAGCCGGTCTCGGTCATGCCCCAGTGGTCGTGCACGCCGCAGCCCCAGGTCTGCGCGAGCGCCCGCGCCACCGCGGGCGACAGGCGCTCGGAGCTGGCGAGCGCCGCGCGCAGCCGCACCGGCGCGCCGCCGTCGATGGCGTGCTCACGGGCGATGGCGAGCAGGCGGACCGGCGGGCCGGCGACGACCATCGGCCGTGCCGCCCGGATCATCGCGGCGGCCTCGGCGGCCGTCGCGGTCGCGGGGATCGGCATCGGCACCGCTCCGAGCCGCCGCAGCGCCGTCGACAGGGCGTCGCCGACGCTGCCGGGCCGCTCGCCCGCGAACAGGATGGCGACGCGGTCGCCGGCGCGGGTGAACAGGCCCATGCCCTGGCCGAAGAAATCGAGCGTCGCCTCGAGCTCGTCCGCCGTGAAGTGCAACCGCTTGGGAACGCCGCTGGTGCCCGAGCTCGGCAGCGTGACGATGCGGGCGACCTCGCTCTGGGACAGCGCGACCAGCGGCGGATCGTTGCGCAGCAGATCGGACGGCCGGGTGAAGGGCAGCCGCGCGACGTCCTCGCGCGAGGCGATCGACAGGTCGGGCCAGTCCGGCCGCGTGCGGTAGAACGGGCTCGTCGCGCGTGCGGCCGCGACCCGCTCGGCGAGGCGGGCGACCTGCCACGCCTCGACCGCCTCGCGCGTGAGCGGCAGGGCGAGGCCCATGCGGCGCGCCGTCCACGCGTCGAGCGTCGCCGCGCCCATCTCAGGCCCCCGCGAGGACGCGCGCCGCCACGACGGCGGCCCGCGCCGGCCGCGCCGGAGCGGCGGGCCGGTAGAGCGAGCGCCCGCTGAGGTCGGTGAGATTGTAGGCGCAGAACGGCACGATCCGCCGGTCCGGCGCGACGACGTGGATGTGGCACTGGCGGACCCGGTCGAGGTCGAGCGTCCAGGCGTCCTGGAACGCCATGCCGGACAGGCCGAGCGTGCGCGAGCGCGCGGCCAGCACGGTGTCGAACGCATCGAGGCCGGCGGCGTCGCTGCGCTCGGGCGCCCGCCACTGCCCGGCGACGTAGCGCCGTGCCCGCGCGACGTCGGCGCTCGGGCGCGCCGGACTGCAGCACGAGCCGGCCTCGCCCGCCGGCGGCCCGGGCTCCGCCGCGACGCCACAGCAGGAGCGCGGGGCGTCGCGCTCGGCCCGCAGCCGGCCGGAGCCGTCGACCCGGAAGCGGCCGCTGAACGAGCAGTACGGGTTCTCCACCGAGCCGGGCCGGAAGTCGTCGAACCGGAGGGTGCCGCACCCGTGCGCCACCAGCCGGTCGACGATCTCGGGCAGGGTGATGCGGGTGGCGGCCGACGGCTCCGGACAGCGGCCGAAATAGCTGATCGGCTGGAAGTGCACGGCCCGCACCTCGGGCAAACGCGCCACCGCGAAATCGACGATGGCGCCGATCTCGCGGTCGTTGACGCCCGGCACCACGGTCGGCACCAGCACGACGCCGATGCCGACATTGCCGCAGCGCGCCACCGCGAGCTCCTTCAGGGCGGCGAGCCGCGCACCCCGGATCCGCCGGTGCACGGCGTCGCTCACGCCGTCGAACTGAAGGAACACGCAGTCGAGCCCGGCCGCGGCGAGCGCGTCGACATAGTCGGGATCCTGCGCGAGCCGCACGCCGTTGGTGTTGAGCTGGACGAAGTCGAAGCCGCGCGCCCGGACCCGCCGCACGATCTCGGGCAGGTCGTCGCGCACGGTCGGCTCGCCGCCGGAGATCTGGACATGGACGCGGGCCCCGGTGGCTTCGGCGAGCGCGTCGAGCCAGCCGTCGATCTCGGCCAGGCTCGCGTCGCGGCCGTGCCGGCTGGCCGAGGCGAAGCACACCGGACAGGCGAGATCGCAGCGCGACGTCACCTCGAGCAGCACGCAGCAGCTCTGCTGGCGATGATCCGGGCAGAGGCCGCAATCGTGCGGGCAGCCCTTGTCCACCGGCGTGGCGCAGACCGGCGGCCGCGCCAGGGCGCGCGCCCCCTCGCCCCATCGCACGTAGCTCGCCAGGCCGCGCCACACCGGCACCGAGAAGGTGCCGTGCGACCGGCAGGTCTTGACGAGGTGGACGGCGTCACCGACGGCGCGACGCACCGCCGGGATGGTGGCGAGACAGACCGGGCAGACGCTCTCGGTCGGCTCGTCGGGAAACGTGCAGCAGGCGGACGTCATGGCGCGGCCCTCCCGGTGGCGCGCCGTGCCGCGACGGCAGGCGGACGCATCGCGGCCGCCGAGCCACGGCGGCCGCCGAGCCGCAGCACGACGGCGTCGAGGATCGCCTCGGCGGTGGCGAGCCGGCGCCGCGCGCCGGCGATGGCGGCCGGGTCGTCGCGGAAGCGCGCGAGCCCGGGGGCGAAGCGCTCGGCGAGCGTGACGCGGCGCTCGCCGGCGACCAGCTTGTCGGCGAGATGGACGATCACGGCCTCGTCGAGGGTCTCGCCATCGAACGCGATCTCCATATGGCGGGCGACGATGCGGGCGACCTCGGGGAAGCCGAAGGCGCGCAGCATCGCGGCCCCGGTCTCGGCGTGGTGGTCGCGGCCCTTGGCGATGTCGTGCACCAGCGCGCCGGCCCGGACCAGGTCGACGTCGAGGCGCAGGCCGGCGGCGACGAGCCGTTCGGCCAGCGTCACGGCGAGCGCCGCCACGGCGCGGCCATGGGCCCGCACCGACGCGCCGGTGGCGGCGGCGTCGAGCATCGCCTCGCACTCTTCCGGGTCGGGCGCGCGATCGTGCGCCAGCGCCGCGACGAGGCACCGATAGTCGGCCGGATGGTCCATGTCGCGCAGGCTGCCGCGATCGAACACCACGAGCTCGCGCACCGCCGAGGGACGGGCCGCTTCGTGAGCCTCCAGCACGCCGCGCAGGCTGCCGCCGGGATCGGCCCGGCCGATCGTGTCGAACAGCGCGGCGGCGATGAAGGGGGGATGCCCGCGCACGCCCCGGAAGGCCGGATGGAGAATGGCGGCGCCGGTCTCCACCGCGGCGGCGGCGATGCGGGCCAGGGTCGTGGCGCGCAGCAGCGGGATGTCGACCGGCAGCAGCAGGCATCCGGCGACGCCGATTGGCAGCGAGCCGATGCCGACCTGCACGCTCGAGAACATGCCGCGGTCGACATCGGGGTTGCGCACCGCGACGGCGCCCAGCCGCGCCGCGGCCTTGGTCGTCTCGTCCGCCTTGTGGCCGACCACCACGTGGATGCGGTCGATGCCGGCGGCGCGCAGGCGGCCGACGACGTGATCGAGCACGGTCGCGGCGCCGCCGAACGGCAGCAGCGGCTTGAACGCCCCCATGCGGGTCGAGCGGCCGGCGGCGAGCACGACGGCGGCGACTTCGGGGCGGAGCGGAACGGCGCGCGGGCGGCAGGACATCGGCCCCTCCTCACGCCGTCGGAGGCGCCGCATCGGCGTCGCCGACCGGCCGCGGCCGGTCGAGATCGAAACCCTGCGCGGCGAGGATCTCGGTCGCCTTGGTCCAGGTGTCGAGGATCAGGCCCGGACAGCGCTCCGCCTTGAGGGCCGGATCGAACTTCATGATGTCGGCGCAGTCGATGCCGCCGTACCGCTCCTTCGCCATGGCGTGGAACCAGCCCGACAGCGCGTCGAGCGCGTCGGCGAAGCGCGGGTCCTCGGCGGCGTCGGCCGGCCCGCGGCCGGCATAGAGGCCGATCACGCAGCAGCCGGCGGAGAGCGCCCCGCAGTTGAAGCCCTGCCCCATGCCGACCGCGAGGCCCGACATGGCGCGGACCAGGTCGGGATCGGCGCGGCCCTGCGCCTCCAGCGCCAGCAGGACGAGGATGTGGCTGCACTTGAAGCCGTCGAGCAGCAGCTCGGCGATGCGGAAGGACGCGTCCGTGCTCATCGTGCTCTCCCCTGGCGGCGGCGGACCGCCTTGCTCGCGACCATCACGTAGTAGCCGAGGGCGGGTCGCCGCCCGCCGTCGCGGCCGCGGCCGCGGTCGCATGCGTCGCCCCACAGCGGATCGAGGGAGCCGTAGGCGAAGATGAAGCGCGCCACCCACTCCCTCAGGACCTCGGAGCGATCCTCGAAATGCAGGATGGTGAAGCCAGCGCCGCAGACCTCGCGGGCGAGCGTCTGCCAGCTCGCGATGCCGGCGGGGCGGTCGTTCTCGTCGCCGGCCGCGGCGCGGCGGTAGACGTCGCTGATCGCGATGCGCGCCCCGGGACGCAGCACGCGGCGCCATTCGGCGAGCGCGCGCCGGCGCTCGCCGACGACCGACAGGCAGCATTCGGCCAGCACGCCGTCGACGCTGCGCGGCCGCAGCGGCAGCAGCACCCCGGAGGCGGCGGCGAAGCGCGCGCCCGCCGCGTGCCGCCGCGCCGCGCGCAGCGCCGGCACCGACAGGTCGATGCCGATCGCCCGCAGGTCGCGCGCCGCCAGGCACGCGGTGCCGGCCCCCTGGCCGCAGCCGACGTCGAGCACGGTGGCGCCGGCGGCGAAGCGGGCGTGACGGAGCATCAGCTCGGTGAGCAGCAGGCCGCCGGGACGCAGCGGCGTTCCGTCCGCCTCGTGGACGAGACCGCTGCCGAACAGCCCCCGGCAGAGCGACGCGTCGGACATCACTTGTCCTCCAGCGCCTGCTCGACCTTCAGCATCTTGCCGGAGGCGAGCTCTTCCGAGACGTAGACGAAGCCGCAGACCGGGCAGCGCGGCAGGTCGACCGGAAAGGTCTGCCCCATGTACGACGCGACCACGCGGCCGATCTCCAGCGGACGGTCGCAGGCCGCGCAGACGAGATCGACGGTGGCCGCGTCCGGGGTCACGACGACGACTCCACGGTCATGCGGTGGCCGTAGGCGCGGTGGACGACGACGCCGACCGGCCCGACCTCGTACTCGACCCAGCAGGTCAGGCTCCCGAGCCGGGCTGACGCGATGCTGCGGCCGGTGCGTGGATCCTTCAGCTTCTGCCCCGTCGTCTCGGCGTGCAGCACGACCCGATCGACGTCCTCGACCAGGATCAGCTTGCGCTCCATGTCGGCCCGCACCGCCGGATCGATGATCAGCCGTCGCTCCCGCGACGGATCGGCCGGCTCGCTCACGTCGTCCCCCCAGAGGTCACGCGCCAGCCGGACCTTCAGCCGGCGCCGGTTGTCGCGCCGCCCGGAGAAGCCGGGATCCGGCCGCTCCGCCGGATCGCCGCCGTCCGCCGCCGGGAACGCGAGGTCGAGCAGATGGGCGGCGCGCTTGCCGCGACGCGCGAAGCTGTCGCGGCACATGGCGCACCAGACCAGGTAGTCGTCGTCGCTCTCGCCGATGCGGCGGTCGACGATGGCGTCGGCGACTTCCGGGTTGGCGAAGGTGACGAGCCCGCCGAAGCCGCAGCAGGTGGTGCGCGCCGCGCCGCCGAGCTCGTGCACCGTCGCGCCGAGCCCGGCGGCGAGCTTCCGCACCGCGTCCTGCGACGCGGCGTCGTGACGCGCGGCACAGGGATCGTGGATGGCGAGCGGCCCGGCGATCGCGGCACGCGCGCCCTCCGGCCAGCCGACCTCGGCGAGCAGCGGCCACAGCGAGCGCACCTCGATATCGGGATGGAGATCGTCCATGTGCCGGAGGCAGCTCGCACAGGCCGTGATCAGCGTCGGCCGGCCGAGCCGCTCCCAGGTCGCGACGAGCCCGGTCCTCACCTCGGCGTGGAGCGTCTCGCGGCCGGACCAGTGCGAGGGCGCGCCGCAGCAATCCAGCACCAAGCCGACCCCGCCGGACAGGCGGCCGCACAGATGCGCGTAGAGCCGCGCGACATGATCGGGCGACGAGCCGGCGAGCGCACAGCCCGGGAAGAACGCGACCGCGCTGGCGTCGTGCCCGGGCTGATGGCGCGCCAGCGTCACCTCGTCGGAGCGCGCGAAGGCCATGTCGCGCAGCGCGAAGTCGTGATGCGAGGGCGGCATCTTGCCCCGCCGCACCATGCTGCGCCGCGCCTCCAGGCAGACCTCGCCCATGGCGAGATCGTTCGGGCACAGCTCCGCACACAGGCCGCACAGGGTGCAGGAGTCGATCATGCGGTTGGCCTTGCGGTTGCCCATCACGATCGAGTCGTTGTTGTAGATCTCGCGCACGTAGCGCTTCGGATAGGCGCCGTAACGGGCGAGGTACGCGCAGGCGTTCACGCATTCGAGGCAGCGGCACGGGAAGCAGCGCGCCGCCTCCGCCATCGCCTCGGCGTGCGTGTAGGCACCGCCCGGCTGCGCCGCGGCGACCGGCGGCTGCGGCGCGTGGGCGGTGACGTTCACGTAGAGGCAGGTGCCGGTCTCCTCGTCGCGGCCGGCGGTCAGCGAGGCGCCCTGCAGGAAGCGGTCGATCGAGGCGGCGGCGCGGCGGCCGTCGGTGATCGAGCGGAGCGGCGACCACGCCGTGCCCAGCCGTTCGTGCAGGCCGGTGGCGAAGACGCCGGGCCGGCTGGTGGTGCGCGTCTCCGGATCGACCGCGATGCGGCCGCTGTCGTTGAGGCGGAGCGCCTCGGCGAAGGCGGAGGCCGGGCGCGCCCCGAGCGCCAGCAGCACCGCGTCGTTGCCGGCGACCAGCGTGTCGAGCCCGAGCGGCCCGTCGCCCGCCGTGACGCGGGCCCGGCAGTTCACCGTCACGCCGAGCTTGGCGAGCCCGCCGATCTCCACCTCGATCGCCGAGGCCGGGAGGATGGTCTCGTCATAGGCGTGGCGCAGCGTCTCGAGCGCGTGCGCATCCGCCTCGATGACCGTGACGGCATGGCCCTTCATGGCGAGGTCGAACGCCGACGTGAGGCCGGCGAGGCCGGCGCCGACGACGGCGATGCGCTTCGGCTTGCGGGCCTTCTGGATCACCCGCCGCGCCGTGCCGTAGGCCTCCTCGACGCAGGCCTGCTCGAGCGCCCGGATGCGCAGCGCCCCGCCCGCCTCGGCTCGCCGGCACGCCGCCTCGCAGGGGTGGTCGCAGACATGGCTGAGGATCGCCGGGAACGGCACGACCGTGGCGTAGACGGCATAGGCGCCGACGAAGTCGCCGGCCTTCATCTTCTCGGCCATGGCGCGCACGTCGACCCGCAGCGGGCACGCGGCGCGACACGCCGGCGGCTGCTCCTCGGTGCAGCGGGCTTCCCAGGCCTTGACCTGCGCGGGATCCATGGCGGCTGTCTCGTCCGTCCGCGCGGGTCCTCCGGCGCGGCGAGAGATGGGGGATCGACACGAGAGGGACGCTCGATCCCCCGGACTTGCGCCCCCCGCCCGCGGCCGGGCGGACGGGGGACGCGGTGGAACCGGGCGACGTCAGGCCGGTTCCAGGTTCTTGCGCGACGTCTCGCCGGCGAGCGCGTCGAGGCCCGCCTTGATGGCGTCGGGCAGCGCCGGGACGCGGAAGATCCGCACCCCGCAGGCGTTGTAGACGGCGTTGAGGATCGCCGGATGCGGCGCCGTCAGCGGCGCCTCGCCGACGCCGGCCGCACCGAACGGGCCGTCCGGCCGCTTCGTCTCGAGATAGAGGATCTCGATGTCGTCGGGGACGTCCTTCGGATACGGGATGCCGCAGTCGCGCAGCGTGGTGTGCAGCTCCAGATCCTCGAAGTCCTCGGTCAGCGCGAGGCCGATGCCCTGGGCGAGGCCGCCGTAGATCTGGCCGTCCACCGTGGCCTTGTTGATGATCGTGCCGACGTCGACCGACGTCGTGAACTTCACCACCTTGGCCTCGCCGGTCTCGAGATCGACCTCGACCTCGGGCAGGAACACCTCGTACATGTAGATGGGGAACGGATTGCCCTGCGCCGTGTCGGCCGAGCAGTCCGTGCACGCCGCCGCGACCCACTTGCCGTCGTAGGCGAGCGGGATGTTCTCGGCCACCATCTCCTTGTAGGTCCTGTAGGTCCCGTCCGGCTTGGTCATCGCCTTCAGCATCATCTCGGCGGAGACCCGGATGGCGTTGCCGCAGAAGACGTTGGAGCGGCTGCCGCCGGCCGGGCCGCCGTTCGGGCCGAAGGTGTCGGCCATCACCAGCTTGACGTCCTCCGGCCTGACGCCGGTGACGCGCAGCACCTCGTGCGCCATGGTCTGGGCGGAGAGATCGGCGCCCTGGCCGTGATCCTCCCAGCCGGAGTGGACGACGAAGCCGGTCGGCGTCATCTCGACCCGGGCCTCCGAGCTGTCCGGCCCGTCGAGGCCGCAGCCGTAGATGCCGAGCGACACGCCGACGCCGCGCTTCTTCTCGGTGTTGGCGGCGTTGAACTCGGCGCAGCGCCGCTTCGCCTCGTAGTATTTCGGCCGGATCATGTCGAAGAGCTGGGGCAGCACCAGCACCTCGGGCTTCTGGCCGGTCGGGGTGGTCGAGGTCTCGTTGTAGAGGTTCTTGTAGCGGAACTCGAACGGATCCTCGCCCATCTTCTCGGCCAGGATGTCGATGGCGATCTCCGAGGCGAGGAAGGACTGGGGCGAGCCGTAGGCGCGGAACGCCGAGCCCCAGGCGTGATTGGTGGCGACGGTGCGTCCGCGGCCGCGGATGTTCTCGAGATGATAGCCGGCACCGGTGAACTGCGCCTGACGCAGGGTGACGAGGTCGCCGAACTCGGAGTACGGACCGTGGTCGAGCCACCAGTCGGTCTCCATCGCGGTGAGCTTGCCGTCGTGGTCGCAGGCGAGCCGGATGTTGATGTTCGCCGGCGAGCGCTTACCCGTGTAGGTGATGTTCTGGTACTGGTCGTAGACCAGCGACACCGGCTTGCCGGTGGCGAGCGCGGCGACGCCGAGCAGCGCCTCCATGGTCGGCGAGAACTTGTAGCCGAAGGTCCCGCCGGTCGGGTTCTGGATCAGACGCAGCTTCTCGGGCGGGAGACCGAGGCCCGGGCAGATCATCGCGTGGTGCAGGTGCACGCCGATCGACTTCGATAGGATGGTGAGGACCCCGTCGTCGTCGACGAACGCCTCGCCGCAGTCCGGCTCGAGATGCAGGTGCGGCTGACGGCTGCAATAGGTGGTGATGTCGACGCTGGCCGCGGCGCTGTCGAAGAACGGCCTGGTGTCCTGTCCCTTGACGACGCCCTGCTCGTAATAGGCGTTGGGAACGCCCGGATGTATCTCGATGGCGTCGGGCGCGAGCGCTGCGAAGCCCGACATGTAGGCCGGCAGCACCTCGAGGTCCACCTTCACCTTGTCGGCCGCGGCGCGGGCGTGCTCGACCGTGTCGGCGGCCACGATGGCGATCGCGTCGCCGAACTGGAACACCTTCTCCTTGCAGAGGATCGGGCGGTCCCAGCCGTCGCCCTTGTTGGTCGGGAAGGTGATCAGGCCGGTTATGGCGTTCTTGCCGGCGACGTCCTTCCAGGTGATGACCTTCTCGACGCCCGGCATCGTCTCGGCTTCCGACGTATCGATGCCCTTGATGAGCGCGTGCGACACCTTGGCCTGGACGAGCGCCAGGCGCAGCGTGCCCTCCGGCATGCGCAGCGCCAGATCGGCGCCGAAGTCCCAGGTGCCGGTGACCTTGGCGACCGCCGACGGGCGGATGTACCGGGTGCCGAGGATCGAGCCGTCCTCCTTCGGCTTGTCGAGCACGTCCTCGGCGCGCTTCTCGCCGCGCATGATCGCGGCGGCGTCCATGACGGCGTCGATCAGCGGCTTGTACCCGGTGCAGCGACACAGGTTGCGGTTGCGATTGAACCACGCCCGCACCTGCTCGCGGGTCGGGCTCGTGTTGGTGTCGAGCAGCACCTTGGCCGACATGATGAAGCCGGGCGTGCAGACGCCGCACTGGGCGCCGCCGTGCGCCATCCAGGCGATCTGCAGGGGATGCAGGTTCTCGGGCGTGCCGATGCCCTCGATGGTGGTGATCCGCGCGCTCGGCGACACCTTGTGCATCGGCGTCGTGCAGGCGCGGATCGGCTTGCCGTCGATGACGACCGTGCAGGCGCCGCACTGTCCGTCCTCGCAGCAGACCTTGCAGCCTGTGAGAAGCATCTTTTCGCGCAGGACGTCGGCCAGCGTGGCGTCGTCGTCGACGACGAGCCAGCGTTCGACGCCGTTCACGTTCAGCGTTCGTCTCTTCACGTCTCCACTCCTGTCGAGATCGGCAGCATCTCTGCCTTTCCTGGGACGATGGTGCGCACGGAGCCTCCTCAGGCAGCCGTGCGGTCTTTCCCGGACCCGCTCGCCGGCGTCTTGCGGACGACCCGGTCGACGGGCCCGGTCATGTTGCGCATCAGCGGGCGGGCGGCCGCCGCGCCCCTGATGTGCGCTACCATCTCGGCGACGACCGAGATGGCGATCTCCTCCGGGGTGTCGGCGCCGATATCGAGCCCGACCGGCGCGTGGACCCGCTCGAGCTGCTCGGGCGGGAGGCCCTCGGCGACCAGCCTCTCGAACACCGTCGCCACCTTGCGCCTGGAGCCGATCATGCCGACATACTCGGCCGGGGTCGCGACGGCCCAGCGCAGCACCCGGCCGTCGATCTCGTGACAGCGCGTCGCGATGAAGATCAGCGACCGGCGGTTCGGCGACAGGCGGGCCATCACCGCCTCGAACTCGCCGACATGGATCGCCTGCGCATTGGGGAACCGCTCGGCGCTCGCGAACTCGGTGCGGTCGTCGACGACCACCACCTCGAGCCCGGCGAGGCGTGCCGCCCGTGCCGTCACGACGCCGACATGGCCGGCACCGAACAGATAGAGAATCGGCGCCGGCCGGATCGCCTCGACGAACACGTCGAGGCTGCCGCCGCACACCATCCCGCTGTCCATCTCGGGATTGTCGTGCAGCCTGAACGACAGCATCTGCGGGCGGCCGGTCGCGATCACCTCGCGGGCCGCCACGATCACCTCGGCCTCGGCCGGGCCGCCGCCGACGGTGCCGACGATCGTTCCGTTCTCGCGGACGAGCATCTTGGCCGACGCGTAGGACGGAATCGACCCGACCACGTTGACGATCGTGGCCAGGGCGCACGGCCGCCCCTCCTCGCGCTCCCGGATCAGCTCCTCGTAGATGTCCACGGCCTGCTCCTTTCGCCGAGGTTGTCCCGCCGGATGCCGTCCGGCCGCGGGTCGCGCCCACGGAGGGCGCGACGGCACGGCCGGTCAGGCGGCGACCGGGACGCAGGAGCCGGACTGGCAGACGTCGACGCACTGCGGCGCGTCGAAGGAGCCGACGCAGTCCTTGCACTTCTTCGGATTGATGGTGAACACCTTGCCCTTGTGGCTGATCGCCTTGTTGGGGCAGACGTCCTCGCAGCTTCCGCAGGCCGTGCAGGTGTCGGTGATGATCATGTGGGCCATGTCTGGTCTCCTTCTGTACGAGCCCGGCGCCGCCCGACGTGGCGGCGGCGGCGACGGGGTCTTCAGCGCTCCGTGCAGGACACGCAGGGATCGATGCTGTTCACGATGATGGCGATGTCGGCGATCTTGGCGTCGGCCAGCATGAAGCGCAGCGCGTCCCAGTTCATGAAGGTCGGCACGCGCCACTTGACCCGCTCGGGCTGCGGGTTGTCGTTGGTCTTGAGGTAGTAGATGAGCTCGCCGCGCGGCGCCTCGCTCTTGGCGATAGCCCGGCCGGGCGGGATGTCGGGGGTCTCGGCGAGGCGCGTCGGCCCGTCCGGCAGGTCGCGCAGGCAGGCGCGGATCAGGTCGATCGCGGTCAACGCCTCGGCGAGCCGGATCATGGCGCGCGACCAGACGTCGCCGTCGGTCAGCACGTGGACCTCGAGCGGCAGCCGGTCGTAGGCCGCGTAAGGCGCGACCGCGCGCACGTCGTAGGCGATGCCCGAGGCGCGGGCGACCGGGCCGACGACACCGCAGGCCAGCCCCTGCTCGCGGGTGAGCACGCCGACGTCGCGGGTGCGGCCGAGAATCGAGCCGTTGGTCCGGTAGGTGGCGACGATCGCCTCGATCTCGGGAACCAGCCGGTCGAGCGCGGCGACCAGGAAGCCGGTCGTCTCCTCGTCGAGGTCGTAACGCACGCCGCCGATGCAGATGGCGCCGAGATCCATGCGGTTGCCGAACACCGTCTCCTTGATGTCCTGGGCGATCTCGCGCACCTGCATGACGTGCATGAACAGCGTCTCGTAGCCGACCAGATGGGCGAGCAGCGCGACGTTGAAGAGGTTGGAGGCGATCCGCTTCACCTCGGCGGCGACGACGCGCAGCATCGCGGCACGCTCGGGGATCGCGATGCCGGCGATCTGCTCGGCCGCCATCGCGAAGGTCTCCGGATGGCTGTTGGAGCACAGCGAGCAGATTCGCTCGGTGAGCACTACGTTCTGCAGCATCGTCCGTTTGGTAGTCAGGTACTCGATGCCGCGATGGACGTGCCCCGCGTTGATGTCGACATGCGTGACGGTCTCGCCGTGCACGTCGATCCGGAAGTACATCGGCTCCTCGAGCGCGACGTGCAGGGGCCCGACGGGAATCGTGTAGGTCTCGGGAACGGTGCTCATGCGGCACCCGCGTGTCCGGTCATGATCTTCTCCCACAGCCCCTTGGTCGAGGCGGCGTTGACCAGCGTCGAGAACGGGATCAGCCGCTCCAGCACGGCGGGGTCGATCGACGCGTCGAGAAACAGGCGGCGCGGATCCGGGTGGTTGCGCACCGTGACGGCGTAGCACTCCATCAGCTCGCGCTCGTTCCAGTCGGCGGTGCGGAACAGCGGCGTCAGCGAGGCGACCGAGCCGCCGGCCGGCAGGTAGGCGACCACGGTGAGGGTGTCGCCGCCGAGGTCGAAGTGATAGGCGAGCTCGTAGGAGGTGCCGTCGAGCGGCGTGCCGCCGAAGCTCACCGGCGCGGGCGCCTCCTCCGCGGCCGCCTCGGCCCCCTCCTCCGCCTCCCCGTCGTCGTCCTCCTCCTCGTCCTCGGGGGCCGGCGGCTGCGAGGCCGAGATCATCGACAGGCGGGCGCCGAGTCCGTGCAGGAGTTGGGCGACCGACAGCAGTTCCTCGCGGTCGGCCAGCCCGGCCCAGGCGACGGTGACGCCATGCGGATCGGTGCTCGACGCGTAGTCGACGCCGCGCGGCGCCGCCTCGCGCAGCCGGGTCTCGATGTCGTCGGGAATGCGGCTCACGGCTTCGCCCTCCGAGCCTTGAGGAACCTGGCGCGGCACTTCGGGCACAGCGACTTGAGCGTCACGGCCTCCTCGGCGGACAGCGGCGGCGCGATGCCGCGCAGCGACGGCGCGGTGGCGAGCGCCGTGGCACCGCACTCGCTGCAGGTCTGGTTGGGGATCAGCCCGAACTCGACCATCGCGTATTTGCGGGCCTGCTCGTGGGCGAGATGCCAGTCGGTGGTCTGGTGGACCGAGCCGGTCGGACAGTGGAACTCGCAGTTGCCGCAGAAGACGCAGCTGTTGTGCCACACCGCGAAGGCGAGTCCGTCCTTGGCCTTGCTGAACCTGATGGCGCCCGCCGGGCAGACGCGCTCGCAGATCTTGCAGCCCTCGCAGGTCGCCGCATCGAAGGTGACGCGGCCGCGGAAGCGCTTGGCGGTCGGCGCCGGGCCGAACGGGAACGGCTCCGTGTACGGGCCCTGGGTCAGGTTGCGGCCGAGAAGCGACAGGACGTTCATGGGTTTCTCCTCACAGCCGCGCGCGCCAGATCTCGATCGCCTTGGCGACGCCTTCGATGATCGCCTGCGGCCGCGGCGGGCAGCCCGGCACGTTGACGTCGACCGGCAGGTACTGGTCGACCGGGGCGCAGACGGCGTAGCTCTCGCGGAAGATGCCTCCGGAGATCGGGCAGACGCCGACCGCCACCGTCACCTTCGGCTCCGGGATCTCCTCCCACAGGCGCAGCACCGCGTCCTTCACGTGGCGGTTCAACGGACCGGTGATCAGCACGATGTCGGCGTGGCGCGGCGAGCCGCAGTACTGGCAGCCGAGCCGCTCGACGTCGTAGCGGGGGATGCACGCCGTGGTGGCGAGCTCGACGTCGCAGCCGTTGCACGAGCCGCTGTTGATCCGGTAGAGCCAGGGCGACCGCGCGGCGATGCGCTTGAGGTTCCGGGCGAGCAGCATCTCCGCCTCCGTCACACCACCACGACGACCGTGAGGCTCGCGGCGGCGAGCAGCAGCGGCCACTTCAGGAAGAACGAGAAGGCCTGGTCGATGCGCATGCGGCCGATCGAGACACGCACCGCGCTGATCCCGACCACCAGCAGGCCGAGCATCATCGCGAGCCAGACGGCGAAGCCGGCGATCCCGTCCGGCGCCACCGGACAGAACAGCGCGATGCCGAGCGACAGCACCACCACGGTCTTGAGCGCCGACATCACCTTGAACAGCGCCAGCGCCGGGCCCGAGTACTCGAGCAGCGGGCCTTCCAGGATCTCGGTCTCGGCCTCCGGGATGTCGAACGGCACGATCCCAAGATTAGCCGGATAGAAGAACAGGAAAGCGGCGACCGCCGGCCACATCACCGGATCGAGCAGATAGGCGCCGTGCTCCTGCTGGTGACGGACGATCTCGGCGAGCGAGAAGGTGACGACCTGCCCCTCGGCGTGGCCGGTGCGCAGCCCGACCGCGGCGACCACCAGCACGATGGTCGCCTCGTAGGCGAGCATCAGCGCCATCTCGCGCGAAAAGCCGACGGCGCCGAACGGCGAGCCCGAGGCCGAGCCGGCGATCATCAGGGCGATGCCCGGCACCGACAGCAGATAGAGCAGCACCAGCAGGTTGCCGAGCCGCGGGTCGGGCATATAGACCCCGGCGATCGGCACCAGCGCGACGGCGAGCGCCATCGCCACGACCCCGATCAGCGGCGCCGCCAGGAACACGCCCGGTACTGCCGTGTCCGGCACCATGGTACGCTTGAACCCGAGCTTGACCAGGTCGAAGGCCGGCTGCAGCAGCGGCGGCCCGACGCGGCCCTGCAACCGCGCCGCGACGCGGCGATCGACGCCCTTGAGCGCCAGGCCAAGCGCGAAGGCGAACAGTCCTCCGGGAAACACCAGGACGGAGACGAGGACGACGAGTTCGGTCGGCATGGCGGGCTCCTCAGGCGCGGTCGCCGCCGCGGGTCCGGCGCGGCGCGAACAGTGCTCTCACCGCCGCGTCCGGCGTCTCGAACAGGCTGGCGGCGCCGACCCGCGTCGCCTCCGGCAGGAGGTCGCCGACGCCGCATTCGTGCACGTGGGTGCGCACCACCCCGGCGCGATGGCCGAGCCGCAGCCAGGGCAGCAGCACGGCGGCCAGGATCAGCACCAGCACCGAGACGAGCCCGGGGCTCCACGCCTCCGCGCCCGGCAGCGGCCCGACCAGGCTGGCGGCGATCGGCACCATGCCGAGCTCGGCCTGGATGGCGGCGATCGGCACCAGCAGCAGGCCGGGAACGACGCCGACCACCAGGCTGGCGCCGGTGAGCACCGCTATCGGGATCAGCATCGCGAGCGGCGCCTCGCGGGCCTCCAGCGCCTTGGCGGTCGGCGCCCCCATGAAGGCGGCATGCGCGAACTTCAGCACGGCGGCGAGCGTGAACAGGCTCGACACCATGGCGGCCGACCCGAGCAGCCAGTGGCCCGACTGGAAGCACGCCTGGAAGATCACCCACTTCGACGAGAAGCCGGCGAGCGGCGGGATGCCGGCGAGCGACAGCCCGGCGACCAGGAACATGCCGAAGGTGAACGGCATGCGCCGGCCCAGCCCGCCGAGCTCGTCCAGCATGGTGGCGTGGCTCGCCACCATCACGGCCCCGGCGACCAGGAACAGCGTGTCCTTGAGCAGCATGTGGTTGACGAAGTGCATCAGCCCGCCGGCGACGCCGAGCGGCGTGCCGAGCGCGACCCCGAGCAGAACGTAGCCGAGCTGGCAGACGGTCGAGTAGATCAGCAGCAGCTTGATGCCGTTCTGCACCATCGCCATGGCGCCGGCATACACGATGGTGAGGCCGGCGATCACGGCGATCGCCTGCATGATCACCGGCTGCCCGTGGACAGTGCCGCCGATGCGGCCGAGCATCGCGGCGCCGCCGAACAGAACGGTCAGCTTGAGCACGCCCCACGGGCCGCTCTTGAGCAGCACGGCCGAGATGTAGCCGCTGACCGGGGTCGGCGCGAGCGCCGGATGCATCTGCCAGTCGATCCGCAACGGCAGCTGCGCCGCCTTCATCACCATGCCGAGCAGGATCAGCACCACGGCGGGTCCGAAGGCGGCGACCGGCAGGCCGGGCAGCGCGGCGCCGATGCCGGCGAGGTCGAAGCTGCCGGTACGGGCCGTGAGCAGGGCGAAGCCCAGGAACATGAAGCTCGCCCCGACCGTGTTGAACAGCACGTACTTGAAGCCCTCGCGGCGCGCCGCCGGAGCCTCCTCGTGGATGATCGCGGCCCACAGGGCCCAGCTGCTCATCAGCTCCCAGAAGGCGAAGAAGCCGTACACGTCCGTGGCCGCCGTCATGCCGATCAGACCGGCGATCATCACCAGGACCGCGGCGTAGAAGCGCGGCTGGGCATGGCCGTGCGCCATGTAGGCGGTGGCGTGCAGCATGTTGAGGGCACCGACGCCGGCGATCAGCAGGGCGAAGCAGAACGACAGCAGATCGTAGCGGCCGGGCTCGGCGGCGACGCCCACCGCGGCGGCGACCAGGACGGCGACCGCGAGCCCGCCCGCCCAGGCGACCGAGCGGCGGCCGACCAGCCACACGGCCCCTGCCCCGACCATCGCGATCACGGCGCCGGCCGGCCAGGCGATGACCAGATCGGGCAGCACGGCGGGGGCGAGACCGTTGCGGGCGGCGAGCTCGGCGCCGACCTCGGCGACCAGCGCGAGCTGGACGCCGGGCACCAGACCGCCGAGCACGATGGCTACGGCCAGCACGCCGATGGCGACCAGCATGCTGGCCGGCGCCTCGCGTACCGCGGCGTCGCCCGTGTAGGGCTCGAAGAACAGAACCCGGACGACCCGCAGGTAGTAGACGAGGCCGACCACGCCGCCGAGCAGCATGAGCGCGGCGATCTCGATCCGGCCGGCGCTCGCCGCCGCGTAGACCATCAGGAACTTGGAGGTGAAGCCGGAGAACGGCGGCAGGCCGATGATGGCGAAGGAGGCGAGCGCATACGCCCCGGCCGTGAACGGCATGCGGCGGCCGAGCCCGGCGAGATCCTCGATCCGGCGCAGGCCGGTGCGCAGCAGGAACGCGCCGGCGGCGTAGAACAGCAGGGTCTTCATCACCGCGTGATTGGTGACGTGGAGCAGTGCGGCGTCGGCGGCGAGGGTGGTGCCGATGCCGAGCACGGCGGCGATCTCGCCGATCTGCGCCAGGGTCGACCAGGCGAGCATGCGCTTGAGCTCGCCCTCGAGCAGCGCGCGGATTTCGCCGTAGGCGAGCGTCGCGGCGCCGAGCACCATCAGCACCACGTCGAACCCGACCGGGCTGACCCGCGAGATCGCCGTCGCCCCGAACACCAGCCAAAGCACCTTCAGCATGCCGAACAGGCCGGCCTTGGTGAGGATGCCGGACAGCGGCCCGGAGACCGACGACGGCGCCTGGGGGTGGGCGAGCGGTAGCCACGCATGCAGCGGCACGAGGCCGGTCTTCACCGCGAAGGCGACGAAGAAGCAGGCCGCCGCCGCCTGCCCCGCCGCCGGGGCGAGCGAGCCGGCCCGCGCGACGAGATCCGCGAAGGCGAAGGAGCCGATCTGCGCATGCACCAGCAGGATGCCGAAGTGCATCACATAGGCGCCGGACGCGCACATCAGGAAGTAGACGAGGCCGGCGCGCAGCGCCTTCGGGGTCTGCTCGTGGACGACCAGGAAGTACGACGTCCAGGTCATCAGCTCCCAGAACAGGTAGAAGTTGCCGAACTCGTGCGACGTGGCGACGCCGATCAGCGAGCCGGTCATCAGCAGGGCGAAGAAGTAGTAGCGGTTGCTCCATTCGGAGCGCGCCATGTAGTCGACCGAGTAGACCACCATCAGGAAGGCGATGCCGGCGAACAGCAGCGCGAACAGCCGCGAGGCCGGGTCGAGGTCGGCGTCGACCGCCACCAGCACCACGGTCGCGGCCGCGATGACCACCGCCGCCGCGTCGCGCGCCCGGGTCGAGAGGCGCCCGAGTCCCCACACCACGAAGCCGCCCACATAGGGCACCAGCACCAGCACCGACCACGGGCTCTCGAACACCGGCACGGCGGCGCCGTCGCCGATATGGGCGAGGGCCTCGGCGGCGTGCAGGACCGGCTCCGGCCACAGGCTGATCGCGACGGTCGCGACCGTCAGAAGCGCGGCGAGGGGAACGGCGATCCGCGGCGCGGCGGCGAGCGTCACCTGCCGGACCGGTCGCTCGAGGCAGACGCGCTGCACGACGAGCATGTAGTAGGTCGCCGCCACCATGGTGGCGAGCGTGCCGACCGCCGCGAGCATCCAGTGGCCCTGCTCGATCGCGGCATAGAGGATCAGGAACTTGGAGAACGAGCCCTTGAACGGCGACAGGCCCATCACCGAGAAGATGCCGAAGGCGAACACGGTCGCCATCGCCGGCATGCGGTGGCCGGTGCCGCGCAGATCGTCGAGGCAGGACGAGCGCGTGCGACGGATCAGATACCAGCCGACCACCACGACGAGGCCGCGCATCACGATCTGGTTGCCGATGTGCATCCAGGCGCCCGCCTCGCCGGCCGGCCCGCCGAGCCCGAGGCCGATCAGCACGTAGCCGATCTCGGCCACGGTCGAGACCAGGATCGTGCGGGTCAGGCGCGGCAGGCTCACCAGCGCACCGACCTCGCCGAAGAACAGGAAGATCGCGCCGATCCACGCGACCGCCAGCGGATCGATCGTCGTCTGGGAGAGCATCGCGCCAATCCTCCGGAACATCGCGTCGGTCGATCGGCACGCTAGGCCGGCGGAGCCCACCTGTATGTCGGCTGGCCGACAGGTAAGCATTCGACCGAAGTCGTTCTGATCATTTGCCGTTCCGGGCGGCGCCCGACGTCGCATATCGCGACACCCGAAGCGCCCCGGTGCGACGATCGCGCGACACTCCGGCACGGCTGCGGTGCAAATCGCGCAGCTCGCCGGGCGCCGAGGACCGGCGTATGATGGTACATGCTGCGGTCGCGCGCCGGCGCCGCGCCGCGACTCGGGAGACCCGCATGCACGAGGCGGCGGTCGTCGACGGCCTGATTCGAATCCTGGTCGATCGCGCCGCCGGCGCCGGCATCGCGCGCATCGTCTCGGTGAAGGTCGTGATCGGCCGGCTGCGCGGGCTCGACCCACGCCAGATCCGCGGCTGTTTCGAGATCCTCGCCGAGGGCACGGTCGCGGAAGGCGCGCGCCTCGACGTCGTCGCGGTCGAGACGGCGGCGCGCTGCCGGACCTGCGGGCGCGACTACGCGGTGCCGCGCTTCCGGTTCGTCTGCCCGGCCTGCGGCGGCAGCGACGCCGACGTGACTCACGGCCGCGAGCTGCATGTCGAGTCGTTCGAAGGTATCGGGGCCGCAGCCGACATCGGCACGCACGACGACGCCCGCGGTCACGCGGCTCCGTGACGCCCGCGGCCGACGATCTCCGCCGAAGACCTTCGCAAAGACGAAACGGCCCGGCTCGAGACCGTCGAGCCGGGCCGCCCCCTCGTCGTCTCGGCGGGGATGCCGACGACGAAGCCGTCATCTAGGCCGCGCGCAGCGCCGCCCGGTGGGCGGCGAGCTCCGCCGTCAGCCACGCCGTCCACGCGTCGATCCCGCGACCGGTGCGCGCCGAGATCTCGGCGATCGGTCCGTTGCCGCGCACCCGGCCGACCGCGGCATGCGCGCGGTCGACGTCGAAGTCGTCGATGTGCGGCAGCAGGTCGGTCTTCGTGAGGACCACGAGGTCGGCGTTGCGGAAGATCACGGGATACTTGTCGGGCTTGTCGTCGCCTTCCGTCACCGAGAGCAGTACGACGTTGCGGTGCTGGCCGATGGCGAAGTCGGCGGGGCAGACCAGGTTGCCGACGTTCTCGATGAACAGGATGTCGACCTCGCGCAGCGACAATCCGTCCAGGGCGTCGTGCACCATGCCGGCGTCGAGATGGCAGACCACCCCGGTCGAGATCTGCACGGCCGGCACGCCGTGGCGGCGAATACGTTCGGCGTCGTTCTCGGTCTCCAGGTCGCCCTCGATGACGGCGACCCGGATGCCGGGCGGCAGCGCCGCGATGGTGGCTTCGAGCAGGCTCGTCTTGCCGGAACCGGGCGACGACATCAGGTTCACGGCCAGGATGCCGTGGCGGTCGAGATGCGCCCGCACGTGCGCAGCCATGTGGTCGTTCGCGGAGAGGAGCCCGGCACCGACGGCGACGACCTCGCCGCCGCCGTGCCCGTGATCGTGCGTGTGATCATGGCCGTGACCATGATCGTGCTCGTGGACGTGCCGGGATCCGCATCCGCAGGCGTCGCACATTCGGATCGTCCTTCTCGATGGGGCCGCCGCGCGTCACCGCTCGGTGGCGAGTTGCTCCCGCAGCCGCCCGAGATCCGAGATCACCAGGGAGCCGGCGCCGAATCGACGCAGCAGGCCGCTGCGTCCGAGCTCGGCGATGACGGTGGACACCGACTGCCGGGTCGCGCCGATCTGCATGGCGAAGTCCTCGGCGCGCGGAGGCGCGTCGAGGACGACCCCGTGGGCGACCGGCCGGCCGTCCCGGTCCGCCGCCTCGCACAGCGCCCGGATCAGCCGGTGCTTGACCCCGTGGAAGGCCATGTCCTCGATCATGCGGATCGACTTCTGCAGCAGACGGTCGATCAGCGGCGCCACCGCGAGGGCGAGATCGGAATCGGTGCGCGCCAGCGTCCTCAGGGTCGTGGTGACGATGACGACGACCTCTGCGTCCTTCTTGACCTCGAGTGCCGAGCCCGCGTGCAGGTAGACGGCGTCGCCGGGCTCGAGCATGAACAGCGTCAGCTCCTTGCCCTCGAACGAGACGAAGTGGCGCAGCCGCCCGCGGCGGACGACCATCAGGCTGCCCTCGCCGGCGTCCTCCTCCTCGACCGCACCGTCGACGAGCTGGCCGGCGGCGAGATGGCGCACGGCGAGATGACGGCCCATCGGTCCGCTCAGCATGCGCTCGACGATTCCGCTCAGGCTCCGGTCAGGCAGCATCGCGCACCTCGTGGCGCTGCGGGGCGGTCCGCCCGGGCGCGACATCCACCGGCCACGTCGTCGTGATCACGACAGGATCGGCGCCGTGGCCCGGCCCGTGTCGAGACGGCACTGCGGCCGATCGTTCTCGCGTCGCCCCGATGATCATCGCGCCGGCCCGACCGTCGTCTGCGTTCGATGCCGTGAATTATAAGAATCGTTCCACGTCGAGACATATCCTCGAGTACGTAGAGAGCAATCGAAAACAGACTTCGCCGTCGCGACATCTGTCGCGAATTGCGACACCTGCAGCAGACTGCGACAGGCCCGTCCCGACGACCTGCCGCCCGCCCGGCGCTGCATCGCTCGGACGGGCGTCTCGGGACGAAAAAGGGGCGGCGCCTCCGAAAGAGACCGCCGCCCAGATGCGGGAGGTTCAGAGCCGCCGACGGTCTCTCGTCACTTCATCAGCGAGAAGACCGTGGTCGCCGCCGACAGCTTGGCGGTGAAGCGCGCGCCGCACCAGTTCGATTCGATCGTCCCGCCGGCCAGCAGGGTCGCGTGGGGATCGCCGGTCAGCGTGAAGCAGTCGGCCTTCGAGAGGTCGGTGTCGGTGTAGCGCAGATCGAGCGTGAACGCCTTCCAGGTGAAGCCGACGCCGACGTTCCAGGTGTTCCAGTCCGGCAGATCGGCGCCGCCGTCGGTCGTTCCGAGATACTGGTGACCGAACTCGCCGGACAGATAGGCGCCGATGCCGGAGGGCAGCACGGTGGCCGGCGCCGTGATCTTGGCGAGGCCGGCGACATAGGTGCCCTCGGCCGTGGTGGCGAGGAAGTCCGGGCTGTAGTTGACGTTGGCGCCGACCGCGAGCCACGGCGCGACCGTCCAGGTGAACTTGCCGTAGGCTTCGACGAAGTTGCCGGGAACGCCGCCGGCCGCCACGATGCCGGGGTAAGGCGCCGCCCAGTCGGCGACGTAGAAGTCCTCCTTGCCCGGGTAGTTGTAGCTCCAGCCGCCGACGTCGAAGGCGACCGGGCCGAAGCTGGCGCGGATGCCGCCCCAGACGTCGACCTCGGCCGCCGGCGAGTTGCGCAGCTTGACGCTCTCGGTGCTGAAGCCGACGTAGAACTGGAGGTTCTGGTTCACGTTGTACATCGGCGAGAAGAACACCGATGCGGACGGATCGTGGGCCGACTGCGTCAGGCCGCGGAACAGATAGTCCGAGACGATCGATCCGCCGAAGGCGATGTCCCACGGGCTCGGCGGCTCGACCGCCGCGAGCCTGGGTGCCTTGTATGCGAGGTCGGCGCCGAACGCCGTGGTGGCGAGACACGTGGTCGCCACCGTGATCAGGGTTGTGACTTTCATGGTTCTCTCCCCTTCCCCAGTCCGGGGCGCCGTGACGGGCGCCGTCCGAACCCCCACGCGGAACGCCGCCGAACGGCGGCACAGCCCGACCGTTCCCGGCCACCGACGTGGCCGGGCGGTCCGATCTGCTTCTCCGCGACACCGGCGCCCGCGATCCCGACGAGCGGAGCGGAGCACCGACGGAACCGTAACATCGGGGTTTCTCGACGAGGTATACATCACATTACGTATCGGGCGCCCGTTCGACTTTGTTTTTCACGCCGATACTGTCGCAGGCTGCGACACCTGGAGCAGGATGCGACAACGCCGTAGCGCGACGTCGTCGGGGACGCCGGATCCTCCGACGCGCCGCGCGGACATATCGGACTGACGGGACGAAGCCGGCGCTCCGGGCGTGGCGTGGCGATTCGATCCCTCACGCGGACCTGATCAGGTTCCGTCGCGCGTCACGAGCTGATCACGACGCGCGAGCGCCGGATCGTGAACGCCGCGGCCTGTCCGGCCGACCGCGTCACCCGGCGGGGTTCTGGTCGCCGTCCGGGGCCGCCGTGTGGCGGCCCGGTCCGAACAGCCGGCGATACAGCGTGGAGCGGTGAATGCCGAGGCGGCGCGCCGCCCGCGAGATGTTGCCCTGCTCGGCGGCGAGCGCCGCCCGCATCGCGGTGAGGGTGATCGAGTCGAGGCCGGCCGCCTGCTCGGGCCACGGCGGCGTCTCCGGCCGCGGCTCGGCGCGCGCCTCGCGCATCTCCTGCGGCAGCGTCGCCACCTCGATCACCTCGCCGGCCGCCGCCAGCACGGCGAGCGCCCGCAGCGTGCCGACGAGCTGGCGGTGGTTGCCGGGCCACTGATAGGCCGTGAGCGCCGCGAGGATCTCCGGCGTCAGCCGATGCGTCTCGCCCGGCGAGGCGATCTGCTCCCAGGCCTCGGCGATCAGCGCCGCGCGGCCGGGATCGTCGCGCAGCGACGGCAGGTCGACCGTGTAGCCGGCCAGGAGCGCGAAGAGATCCTGCCGGAATGCGCCGGCGGACACGAGGTCGCCGAGGCGGCGGCGGGTCGCCGACACCAAAGCGAGATCGAAAGGCGCCTCGACGTTGGGATCGCGCCCGGCCCCGCGATGCCGCAGCAGCCGCACCAGCCGCTCCTGCAGGCCGACCGGCATCGCGTCGATCTCGTCGAGCAGCAGGACACCGCCTTCGGCGCGCCGGAGCGCCCCGTCCGCCGCGACGCGGTCGGGATCCTCGGCGTCGCCGAACAGCGCCGCGGCGAGCGCGGTGCCGTCCGTCACGGCGCAGTCGGCGACCACGAAGGGGCCTTCGCGGCGCCGGCTGGCGGCGTGCAGGCGGCGAGCGAACATCTCCTTTCCGGTACCGGTCTCGCCCTGCACCAGGATCGACAGCCCGGCGTCGGCGAGACGGGTGGCACGTCCGAGACTCTTGAGCGTCGCCTCGTCGAACACCGGCATCGCCTGGGCGAGCAGCAGCTCGCGGTCGGACGAGACGCGCAGCGTCAGCTTCGGTCGGCGTTGCGGATGCAGGCGGCCGAAGAGGGTGCGGCCTTCCGTCGTCGCGAAGCGGGTCCCCTCCGGCGAGCGCGCCCGCATGATGTGCCCGCGCGCTACGTCGAACAGGTCGCCGAACCGCTTGGCGCCGAGATCGGACCAGTCGAGACCGAGCAGCCGCAGCGCCCGGCGGTTCGCACCGACCACGCGGTCGTCCTCGAAGGCGAGACGTCCCTCGTGCAGCGTGCCCATCAGGCCCGGATCGCAGTGGAAGTGCACCTGCTCGTGATCCCGGAAGCGGTCGTTGAACAGATGCGACTCGATCTGCTCGGCGGCACGCCGGACCAGCGCGAGCGTGTGGGTCTGCGGAATCTCCGAGGCGTTGGTGAGATCGAGAACGCCGACGATGTCGCCGGTCGGCCCGAAGATGGGAACGGCCGAGCAGCTCAGCACCCGGTGGACGTCGAAGAAGTGCTCGGCGCCGACCACCCGGACCTCCTGACGCTCGGCGATCGCGGTGCCGATGGCGTTGGTCCCGACGTTCTCCTCGCTCCACGGAATGCCGGGCCGGAGCGCGACGCGCGACGCGAGCTCGGCGAACTCGACATTGCCGGTGCGCGACAGCACGATGCCGGTCGGGTCGGTGAGGATGACGATCGCTCCGGTCATGCGGGCGTCGTCGTCGAGCGCGTCCATCTCCACCCGGGCCGCGCGGACCAGCTCGTCGTTGCGGCTGTGGACGTCGCGGAACTCGCGGTAGGAGAGCGGCTCGAAGCGCGGCAGGAAGTCCATCTTCAGGCCGAGCGCGGCGCAACGCACCCACGACCGCCCGATCGATCCGGGGATCCCGCGGGCCGGGACGACGCCTTCCACGAGAAAGCGCTGCCGCGCCTTCAGCACGGTCTGCGGATCTCGCGCGGATCTGCCCGTCACCATAGGCGCACCCATCGCAGGAGCTACGGTCGGACTTGCGGACGGGCGGATCACACCGATCCGTCCGGGAAGCAGGAGGCGCGACGTGGGCGGAGCAACCGGGCTCCGGGCCGACCTCCCTCGGGGACGAGCCGCAGAGACTTGATTAGCGCGATGGTACTGCAGGGTTCCGGCCCTGGAATTGACCTAAACAATGAGAGCGATGCGTTTTCCGAGAACCTCCCCCTCCTCGGGCGCATGGGAGGCGCACCGCCTCGTCGGGGCCACGGTCCGGTGCCCCGGCACGGCACGGCGTCCGGCATCGCGGCGGCACAGGCCTGCCGCGACAGGAGAAACCGTCGCGAGCGACCGGCCGGGGCCGGGGCGCGTCCGGGCCGGCGAGACGCCCGCCCAGACGTTCAATGAACTCTGTCCCAGTTTCTAGGATTTCCTCCCGACCATTCCGCCTGTCGCAGAATGCGACACGGCCCGGTCGCGTGGCGGCTCGCGTCGGGCCCGTCGCGCCGCGGGCAACGCTGGACGGCCGAGCCTGCTGCGGCGCTCCGGGCCTGGGACCGGCCCATGCGCGGGCGGCGCTGCGACCGCCCTGGCGGTGCGGACGGACCCCGTAGTTGCCTCATCAGTAATCATTCTGATGATTTTTTCGCCTTTTGACACGAGATCTCCAGCGTCTGGTCAGAATCTTCGTGCAGGCTCCGCTGCATCTCGGGAGGACGAGATGACCGATTGCAACTACCGCGGCTACCGTATCATCACTAAACGCGACGAGACCTGGAAGGCCGAGATCTATGCGCCCGGCACCTACGGCGTCGTCGAAACCATCACCACCCCCCAGCAGGACGAGCGAAGCGTGATCCTGATGGCGCAGGCCCGGATCGACCAGGACTGCCCCCGCCACTGCTGACGACCTCCCCCGCCTGACGGCCCGGCCGCGCGTCATCCCCGATCGCGCGGCAGGCTCCACGGATACATCGCCGCCCGCTCCGCCGCGAAGGCGCGGACGGCCTCCGTGTGGCTCAGCGTCAGGTCGATGTCGTCCCAGCCGTTCAACAGCTTGGTCCGCCACACGTCGTCGACGGCGAACGGGATGGTCTCGCCGTCGCAGCCGATGGTGCGCTCCGCGAGGTCGATCGACACGCGGTGTCCCGCCGCGGTGCGGCCGAGCAGGCGCTCCGCCGCCGCGTCGTCGACCCGTGCCGGCAGCAGGCCGTTGTTGACCGCGTTGGAGGCGAAGATGTCGCCGAAGCTCGGCGCGATCACGCAGCGGAATCCGAAGTCGACCAGCGCGTAGACGGCCGCCTCGCGCGACGAGCCGGAGCCGAAGTTGCGCCGCGCCACCAACACGCGTGCGCCCGCGAACGCCGGATCGTCGAGGGCGAGCCCACGCGACGTGCCGTCGGTGTCGAAGCGCAGGTCGTGCAGAAGGAAGCCGCCGTAGCCGGCAGCCCGCGGCTGCTTCATAAAGCGCGCCGGGATGAGCTGGTCGGTGTCGACATTGGCGAGCGGCAGCGGGCAGGCGACGACGGCGTCGAGGCGGCGGAACGGCTCCATCAGATCCTCCCGGCGAGCAGCGGCCGCACGTCGGCGAGCCGTCCGGCGACGGCGGCGGCCGCCACCATGGCGGGCGACATCAGGTGGGTGCGGGCGCCGAGCCCCTGGCGGTTCTTGAAGTTGCGGTTGGTCGTGGAGGCGCAGCGCTCGCCCGACGGCACCTGGTCGCCGTTCATGCCGACGCACATCGAGCAGCCGGAGTCGCGCCACTCCAGGCCGGCCGCGACGAAAACGCGGTCGAGCCCCTCCTGCTCGGCCTGCTGCTTGACCAGCGACGACCCGGGCGAGACGAGGCCCGGCACCCGCGCGCTACGGCCGGCCAGCACGGCGGCGGCGGCGCGCAGATCCTCGATGCGCGAATTGGTGCAGGAGCCGATGAACACCCGGTCGATCGCCACCTCGGCGAGCGGCCGGCCCGGCACCAGATCCATGTAGGCGAGCGCGTCGCGCACGTGGCTCGCGCGGGCCGGATCGGCGATGCGGTCCGGGTCCGGCACGGCGGCGTCGATCGGCAGCGCGTCCTGCGGGCTGGTGCCCCAGGTGACGACCGGCACGATCTCCTCGCCCGCGAACGACACCTCGGTGTCGAAGGCGGCGTCGGCGTCGCTCGCCAGTGCCAGCCAGTCGGCGGCGGCGCGATCGAACGCGGCGCCCTCCGGCGCGAACGGGCGCCCCCGCAGGAACGCGATGGTGGTCGCGTCGGGCGCCACCATGCCGCAGCGGCCGCCCCCCTCGATCGACAGGTTGCACAGCGTCAGCCGCCCCTCCATCGACAGGCCGGTGACGGCCGAGCCCGCATACTCGATCGCGTGCCCCTGCGCTCCGTCGGCCCCGAGCCGGGCGATCCAGGTCAGCGCCATGTCCTTGGCGCCGACGCCCGGCGCCGGCGTGCCGTCGATCCGGATGCGCATGCGCTTCGGCCGGCGCTGCCAGATCGTCTGGGTGATCAGCACGTGCGCCACCTCGGACGCGCCGATGCCGAACGCGAAGGTGCCGAAGGCGCCGTGCGTCGAGGTGTGGCTGTCGCCGCACACCGTCACCAGGCCGGGCAGCGTCAGCCCCTGCTCCGGGCCGACCACGTGGACGATGCCCTGACGCGGGTCGTCGAGGCCGAACAGCCGGATGCCGTGGACCGCCGTGTTGCCGGCGAGCCGGTCGACCATCGCGCGGACGCTGTCGTCGGCGATCGCCGGACGGCCGCGGGTCGGCACGTAGTGGTCGGCGACCGCGAAGGTGAGGTCGGGCCGTGCCACGGCGGCGCCCCGCGCCGCCAGCTGCGCGAAGGCGTGGTGCGAGCCCTCGTGCAGGAAATGCCGGTCGACGAACAGGAGCGTCTGGCCGTCCTCGCGGGTGACGACGGCATGGCTGTCCCACAGCTTGTCGAACAGGGTGCGGGGCGGCGGAGTGGTGGATCGTGTCGTCGTGGATCGGGTCATGGCGTGATCAGCCGGCCCGGCCGGCAGCGTCGGGGTCCGTGCAGGTGGCCGGGCTTCGCTGCGCCGCATCGTCGGCAGCGGGGTCCGCGGCCGCGAGCCCGGCGGCGGCGAGGCCGGCGACGCGGCCCAGGCCGACCGCCGCGAGCAGGCCGTTGCCCGACAGATAGCCACTCGCCTGCGATCCCGAAACACCGCAGGCGGCGCCGCCGGCCGCGAACAGGTTCGGCAGTGCCGTGCCGTCCGGCCGCAGCACCCGCGCGTCGGTGTCGACGACGAGGCCGCCCTGGGTGTGCAGCAGCGCGCCGGTGACCTTGACGGCCCGGTAGGGCGGCGCCAGCGGCGGCGTGCGCGCGACGTCGCGGCCGAAGGCGTCGGGCACGCCGGCGGCGCGGGCCGCCTCCACGGCCGCCAGCGTCGCGGCGAGCGCCGTGGCCGGCGCGCCGATCCGGTCCGCCAGCTCGGGGATCGTCGCCGCGCTCAGCACGGCCCCGGCCCGCTCGGCCTGGCGGAAGTCCTCGAAGCCGCGGGCGGTCGCGGCGATGCGCTCGTCGAAGATCGTGAAGGCGATGCCGTCCGGCTGCGCCACCACGGCGGCGGCCTGCTCGGAATAGCCCACTGCCTCGTCGGCGAAGCGGCGGCCGTCGCGGTTCACCTGAATGCCGCCCTGGGTGATCGTCGCCCAGGTGATCTGGATGCCGTGCGGATGCGCGATCGCCCCGTGGCCCTGGTGCCCGGAGAGATGGCGCGTCGCGGCGCCGAGCGCCTCGCCCCACACGAGCGCATCGCCCTGGTTGCCGGCATGGCCGAAAAACGTCGCCCCGGCGAGCGCCGGGATGTGGCGCTCGACCAGCGCCCTGTTGCCGCCGTAGCCGCTGCAGGCCAGCACCAGCGCGCCGCAGCCGACCGCGTCCGTCGTCCCGTCCGGCCGCACGATGCCGACGCCGCGCACGCGCCCGTCCGGATCGGCATGGAGCGTCGCCACCCGCGCCTGCGTGAGGATCTCGACGCCGGCCGCCTCGGCCGCGGCGGCGAGCCGCTCGATCAGCTCGGTGCCCGAGCGGCTCGGCAGGCCGTGCATCCGGAACGTGGAGTGGCCCGGATAGAGGAACTCGGTGATCACGTCGAACGGCAGGCCGTGGGCGTCGGCGAGCCATTCGAGCGTCGGCCCGATCGTCTCGGCGAGATGCGTCACCAGGGCCGGATCGGGCTCGCGCTGCGCCTTCGCCAGGATGTCGGCGGCGAACAGCTCGACCGTGTCGACGATGCCGGCCTTCGCCTGCCAGCGCGTCGCCGGCGCCGGGATCAGCCCGGCCGACATGGCGGTGGAGCCGCGCGGCACCGGGTCGCGCTCCAGCACCAGCACGTCGGCGCCCTCCGCCCGGGCCGACAGCGCGGCGACGAGGCCGGCGGCGCCGGCCCCGATCACCACCACCGGCATCTCGACCTCGAAACGCGTGCTGGACGCCGGCCGGACGCTCATGGCCCGGCCTCGGAGCGGATCTCCTCGAGCACCTGCGCGACGGTGGCGATGCGGGCGACGGGCCGCAGCGCCTCGACGGCGGTCCGGTGCACGGCGGGCGAGAAGGCGGCGCAGCCATCCTCCAGCACGGCGAGCTCGAAGTCCCGGACATGGGCGTCGCGCACCGTCGAGGCGACGCCGCCATTGGTGACGATGCCGCAGACGATCAGCCGCTCGATGCCGACCTTGCGCAGCACCCATTCGAGCCGGGTCATGTAGAAGGCCGAATAGGCGATCTTCTCGACCGAGAAGTCGGCCGGCTGCAGCTCGTCGACCAGCCGGTGGCCCCACGCGCCGGGCAGGAAGTCGCCCTTCGCCAGGAACGGCCGCAGCTGGCGCAGATGCGGCGAGATCAGAGGCTCGCCGGCGCGGCCCGGCACCAGGGTGAACTGGGTCGAGACGACGAGGCCGCCGGCGGCCCGCAGCGCCGCGGCGAGCGGCCGGATGCGGGCCGGCAGCGCGGCGATCTCCGGCACCCCCTGCCCGGCCCGGCCATAGGCGCCGTCCGGATGCAGGAAGTCGTTCTGCAGGTCGACGATCAGCAGCGCGGTCCTCTCGACCGGCACGGCGGCGACGCTCACGGCTGCCCCTCCTTGCGCTCGACGATCACGTTGCCGAGCCGGTCGACACGGGCGACCAGATCGGGATCGATCACGGTCGTGGCGTCGGGCTGCTCCAGCACGGCCGGGCCCGGCACCACGGTGCCGACCGGCAGATCGAGCCGCGCGTAGATCGCGGTCTCGTGCCAGCCGCCGGCGAACCACACCGGCCGGGTGCCCTGCCGGGCCCGTTCGACAGACGCCTCCGGCCCGGGCGCCAGCGCGGCGAGATCGAAGCGCGGCCGCCGGCCGATCGCGGCGGTGCGCAGGTTGACGATCTTCACCGGCACGTCCGGCAGCAGCCGGCTGAACGAGGCCTGATAGGCGCGGTCGAACGCGTCGCGGATCAGCCCGGCCGAGACGCCCGTGGTGCCGTCCGCGACCGCCACCGGCAGCGGCACCGCCACCGTGTGGGTCTGGCCGAGATAGTGCATGTCGAGCTCGAAGACGAGGTCGATGCGCTCCATGGCGAGCCCGGCGTCCTCGACCACGGCCCGCGCCGCGGCCGCCTCGGCGACCATGCGGCGGTCGAGGGCCGCGGCGTCGAGACCGGCCAGCATCAGGTTGACGGTCTGCACCTGGTCGTGGCGGATGTCGGCGATGACGCAGCCGAGCGCCGAGGTGACGCCCGGATAGCGTGGGACCAGTGCGCCCTTGAGGCCGACGTCCTTGATCAGGGCGCCGACGTGCAGGGCGCCGCCGCCGCCGAACGGCACCGCGACGAACCGGCCCGGATCGTGGCCGCGCTCGATCGAGACGAGGCGGATGGCGCCCGCCATCTTGGCGTCGGCGACCCGCACGATCGCCTCCGCGGCCGCGTGAGCGTCGAGGCCGAGCGGGATACCGACGTCGCGGAGGATCGCCGCCTTCGCCGCCTCGACATCGAGCGAGGCGAGCTTGCCGCCGATCGGCCGCGCCGCGTTGATGCGGCCGAGCACGACGTTGGCGTCGGTGAGGGTCGGCCGGTCCCCGCCCTGGCCGTAGCACACCGGCCCGGGCCGCGAGCCGGCGCTGTGCGGGCCGACCTGCAGGAGCCCGCCGGCGTCGACATGGGCGATCGAGCCGCCGCCGGCGCCGATCGTGGTGATCTCGATCATCGGCGTGCGCACGACGAGACCGAAGTCGATGGTGGTCTGCGGGGCGAGCGCGGTCTCGCCGCCGACCACCAGCGACACGTCGAACGAGGTGCCGCCGAGATCGCCCGTGATCACGTCCGGAAAGCCGGCGGCGCGGGCGATCGCCGCGGCGGCGATGACGCCGGCGGCCGGACCGGACAGCGCGGTGCGCACCGGCAGGCGGCGCGCCGTCGCCGTCGACATGATGCCGCCGTTCGACTGCACGATGTGGAAGCGCCCGGCGAATCCGCCGGCCTGCAGGGCGCCGTCGAGCTTCTCCAGATAGCTGCCGACAACCGGCTGCAGATAGGCGTTGAGGGCGGTCGTCGAGGTGCGCTCGAACTCGCGGATCTCGGGCAGGATCTGGCTCGAGCAGGCGATGTTGGCGTTCGGCCATGCCGCGGCGGCCGCGGCGAGTGCCGCCTGCTCGTTGGCCGGATTGGCGTAGGCGTTGATGAACACGATGGCGAGCGCCTGTGCGCCCTTGGCGGCGAGCGCCTGCGCGGCCGCCATCACCTCCTCGGGATCGATCGCCGTCACCACGGTGCCGTCGGCATGGGTGCGCTCGGCCACCTCGAGCCTGAGATCGCGATCGACCACCGGCTCGAAGTCTCCCCACAGGCCCCAGGTGTGGCGGCGGTCGCGCCGCCGCATCTCCAGCACGTCGCGGAAGCCGCGCGACGTGATCAGGCCGATGCGGGCGCCCTTGCGCTCCAGGAGCGCGTTGGTGCCGACCGTGGTGCCATGGACGATCGAGGAAAGCTCCGACACCGGTCCGAAGGTCGTGAGGCCGCCCATGAACCCGACCGCCTCGTCGCCGCGGTTCGACGGCACCTTGGCGGTGCGGAAGCGACGCTCCGCCTCGTCGTAGAAGAACAGATCCGTGAAGGTGCCGCCCACGTCGACGCCGACGGTCCGGCCGAGAGCCTCGATCACGCCGCTTCTCCTTCGCGTTGGTCACGACCCGCCGGGCCGCCCGGCAGCCCACCCGCCGCGATCCGCCCGTCGGCGTCGACGACGACGCCGTACTGCGCCAAGGCGGCCGCCGGTGCGAGCAGGCCGAACCGCACGTCGCGGGCGACGCGGTCCGGGTCGCGGGCCGCCGGATCGCCCCACCCTCCTCCACCGGGCGTCTCCAGCCGCACGCGCTGGCCGGCCCGGATCGTCACGTCGGTGACCTTGGAGACCATCGGGGGCGAGCGCTCGCCGTCGTCGGTCTGCCAGTGGAACAGGTTCAGCGCCGCCGGGCCGCCGCCGACGACGCCGAACGGCGCGACCTTACCGCGCTCGCCGAGCAGCGACACCTGGGCGTCCGAGAGCACCTCGATCTCGTAGACGGCACCGAAGCCGCCGCGATGGGCGCCGGGCCCGGCGCTGTCGGGCCGCAGCGCCCACTGGGTGAACTTCACCGGATAGGCGGCCTCCAGGATCTCGAGCGGCGGGATCGTCGCGGTCGAGATCGGGTTGTTGGCGTGGTTGAGCCCGTCGCTCTGCGGGTTGCCGCCGAGGCCGCCGCCGAAGAACGAGAACATCACCCAGCGGCTGCCGTCCGCACGGTGACCGGCGATCGACAGCGCGTTGATGGTGCCGAACGGGCCGGCCGTGGCGCGCGCCGGGTCGGCCTGCGCGAGCGCGCCGAAAACCACGCCGATCAGGCGCAGGATCGTCTCGGTGTAGCCGGCGACCGGCTTCGGCGCCTTGGCGCCGAGCAGCGTCGTGTCGGGAATCACGAAGTCGATCGGCCGCAGACAGCCGGCATTGGCCGGCACCTCGACGAAGACGTGCTTGAGCGCCACGTAGCAGGCCGCCACCGTGGTGGCGCGCGAGATGTTGATCGGGCCCTGCGGCGGCGGTGACGAGCGCGAGAAGTCGAGCACCATGGTGCCGTCGCGGATCGTCAGGTCGAGCGCGATGACGAGCCGCTCGTCCTTGATCCCGTCATTGTCCAAGAAGTCCTCGAACGTGTAGGTGCCGTCCGGCAGCGAGCGCAGGGCGGCCCGCATCAGCGCCTCGGCGCGGTCCGAGAAGGCGTCGAAGGCGGCCGTCACGGTCGCGTCGCCGTACTCGTCGAGCAGCGCATGGAAGCGTCGTTCGCCCAGATCGAGGGCGTTGAGCTGGCCATTGAGGTCGCCCCAGTTGGACAGCGGCACCCGCGTGTTGGCGGCCAGGATGTCGAGGACGTCCTGGTTCATGGCGCCGGCCGTGATCAGCTTGACGGGCGGGAAGCGGACGCCCTCCTGGAAGCACTCGGTCGCCTTCGGATTGTAGCCGCCCGGCACGTTGCCGCCGATGTCGAGCCAGTGGCCGACCGAGGCGAGCCAGCAGAACAGTCTTCCTCCCCGGAACACCGGCCGCACCAGGCGGAAATCGTTCAGGTGGGTGCCGCCGTCATAGGGATCGTTGAACAGGAAGGTGTCGCCGGGCGCGAGGCCGCCGCGCTTCGCCACGAGATCGATCACCGACTTCACGGCGAACGCCATGGCGCCGACGAAGATGGGCAGGCCCTTGGTGCCCTGCACCAGCGTGTCGCCGGTCTCGGCGTGATAGAGGCCGTGGCAGGCGTCGCGCGCCTCGGCGATGATCGGGTTGAAGGCCGAGCGGTAGAGCGTCGCGTCCATCTCGTCGGCGATCTGCTCCAGCCGGCCGCCGAGCACCGCGAGGGTGACGGGATCGATGGCGGTCACGCAGCGGTCTCCTCGGTGGTGCCGGACGGGTCTCGGCGGAAGCGGTCGTAGCCGGCGCCGAGCGCCAGCATCTCGGGCGTGCCGATCAGCGCGTTGAGCTCGCCGAAGTCGAACATGCGGTCGCGGAACGGCGCGTTGGAGCCGGCGGCGGCGAGCGAGCCGTAATAGGCCTGGGCGGTGCGGGCGATGGCCCGCACGATGCCCCCCGGGAAGATGACGATGCGGAAGCCGAGCGCGCCGAGCTCGGCGGCCGGCATCAGCGGCGTGTCGCCACCCTCCACCATGTTGGCGAGCAGCGGCCGGACGCCGCCGAGCACCCCGACCAGCCGCTCGAGCTGGTCGCGCGACCGTGGCGCCTCGACGAACAGCACGTCGGCGCCGGCCTCGGCGTAGAGCCGCGCCCGCTCGACCGCACGCTCGAAGCCTTCGACGGCGACGGCGTCGGTGCGGGCGACGATCAGCGTGTCGGCGCTCGACCGCGCGTCGACGGCCGCCTTCACCTTGCCGGCCATCTCGGCCGCGGAGATCAGCGTCTTGTCGCGCAGATGGCCGCAGCGCTTGGGGAACGCCTGGTCCTCGAGCTGGATCGCGGCGGCGCCGGCCCGCTCGAACGACCGCACCGTGCGCTGCACGTTGAGGGCGTTGCCGTACCCGTTGTCGGCGTCGACGATCAGCGGCGTCGGCACCCGGTCGCGCACCAGCGCGATCACCTCGGCGACCTCCGGCATGCCGACCAGCCCGATGTCGGGCCGGCCGAGCCGGGTGTAGGCGATCGCCGCGCCGGAGAGGTACAGCGCCTCGAAGCCGGCCGCGGCGGCCAGCGAGGCGGTGAGCGCGTCGTAGACGCCGGGCGCGACGACCGCCGCGCCGATGTCGAGCCGCTGCTTCAGGGTCATGGTTTCTGTCCTGCTTGTTCGGCCCCGGCGACTCTTGCGGTCCCTCCCCCCTCGTGGGGGAGAGACAGGGAGGGGGGTGAGCCCCACCCGCAGGCGCCAACGGCCACTCGCCTCCCCACCCCTCCCCCACAAGGGGGGAGGGAGCAGGCCGGGGATCTCGGCTGAGTCTTCGTCCACACGGTCTGGTCCTCACAACCCCAGATAGATGCGGCGGAGATCCGGATCGGCGGCGACCTCCCGGGCGGCGCCCGAGAGGGCGACGACGCCGTTCTCGATCACATAGGCGCGCGCCGCGATCTCCAGCGACTGCACCACGTTCTGTTCGACCAGCATGATGGCGAGGCCCTCCCGGTTGAGGCGCTTGATCAGCTCGAACATCTCCTCGACCAGGAGCGGCGACAGGCCGAGCGACGGCTCGTCGAGAATCAGCAGCCGCGGCTCGCCCATCAGCCCACGGCCGATGGCGAGCATCTGCTGCTCGCCGCCCGACAGCGTGCCGGCGAGCTGGGACGCCCGCTCGCGCAGGCGCGGGAACGTCGTGAACACCCGCTCGAGATTGGCGGCCCGGTTCGCCCGGCCGCGGCGGTAGCAGCCGAGCTCGAGGTTCTCGATCACGCTCATGTTCGGGAAGATCCGTCGCCCCTCCGGGACATGGATCAGGCCGGCCTCGACGATCCGCCTGTCGGCGAGACGATCGATGCGGACGCCGTCGAAGCGGATCTCGCCGCCGCGCGCCGGCAGCACGCCGGACAGCACGGTGTTGAGCGTCGTCTTGCCGACGCCGTTGGCGCCGAGCACGGCGACGATCTCGCCCTCGTCGACCCGCAGGTCTATGCCGCGCAGCACCGTGGTGCCGCCGTAGCCGGCCTCCAGGCCCTCAACCTCGAGCATGGACGCCTCCGGCGGCGATGCGGGCGGCGGCGCCGTGCCCCAGATAGGCCTCGATCACCTGCGGCTCGGCACATACGTGCTGCGGCGTGCCGGCGGCGACGAGCCTGCCTTGCGCGATCACGTAGACGGTCTCGCAGAGGTTCATCACCGCCTGCATGATGTGCTCGATCATGAAGATCGTCACGCCGTCGTCGCGGATCGCGCGCAGCACCGGGATCATGTCGCGCACCTCGGACGGGTTGAGGCCGGCCAAGACCTCGTCGAGCAGCAGGAGGCGCGGCTCGGTCGCGAGCGCGCGCGCCACCTCGAGCCGCTTGCGGCCAGCGACGGTCAGGGCCGCGGCCGGCTTGTCGAGCTCGTGCGAGAGGCCGACACGCTCGGCAACGGCGGCGGCGCGGTCCATCGCGTCGGCGCGACGGGCGTGGCGCAGATAGGCGCCGACCGCGATGTTCTCGTGCACCGAGAGCCCGGCGAAGGGCTGGGTGATCTGGAAGGTGCGGGCGATGCCGCGCCGCGCGCGCCGGTAGGGCGGCTCGTCGGTCAGGTCGGCGCCGTCGAGCAGGACGCGCCCGCCGGTCGGGTGCAAGAAGCCGGCCAGCATGGCGAAGACCGTGGTCTTGCCGGCGCCGTTCGGGCCGATCAGCCCGGTGAGCGAGCCTTCGGCGACGGCGAGCGACACTTCGTCGACGGCGACGAGGCCGGAGAATTTCTTGGTGAGGCCTTCGGCGACCAGCATGTCAGGCCTCCACCGCGGGCCGGCGGCCGCGCGCGATGGTGCGCAGGCGGCCGGCGAGCCGCGCGAGGCCGCCCATCAGGCCGCCGGGCAGGAAGGCGATGACGAGGATCAGCACCACGCCGAAGACGACGAGATCGATGCCCGGCACGCTGCCGGCGATGCCCTTGGTCGCCTCGCCGAGCCCGTGCAGCGCCAGCGCCCCGATCAGCGGCCCGAACACCGTGCCGGCGCCGCCGACCAGCGGCGCCAGCAGCGCCTCGACCGAGATCCAGGGGCCGTAGGCGATGGTCGCGTCGATGAACAGGAAGTACTGCGCGTAGAGGCAGCCGGCGAGCGCCGTGAGGGCGGCCGACAGCGCGATGGCGCCGAGCTTCACCCGCATGGGATCGACGCCGAGCGCCTCGGCGGCCTGCTCGTTCTCGCGCACCGCGATCAGATGCGCGCCGAAGCGCGAGCGGGTCAGCCAGGTGGAGATGACGAGACCGAGGCCGACGAAGCCGAGCACCAGCATGCAGGTGATGCGGCGATCGGCGAACTGCAGGGTCGCGACGCCGGGCTCGAGCCTGATCAGCAGGCCGGCCGCGCCGCCCGTGAACCCGGCTGCGTTGGCGACGACGCGAAACACCTCGGCGAAAGCGAGCGTCACCAGCGCGAAGTACGAGCCGCGCAGCCCGGACCGGAACGACAGGAACCCGACGAACAGCCCGACCGCGACGCCGGCGGCGACGCCGCAGACGAGGCCGACCCAGGCGTTGACCCCGAGCTGCACCTGCAGGATCGCGGTCGCGTAGGCGCCGGTGCCGAAGAACGCGGCGTGGCCGAACGAGTACTGGCCGCCGAAGCCGCCGAGAATGTTCCAGCCCTGCGCGGCGAGCGCGACGATCAGCATGTAGACGAGGAAGTTCAGCGTCGCGTTGGAGACGCCGAGCCACGGCACCACGGCGAACACCGCGACGACGAGGAGCGGGCGCAGAAGGTCGGTCGCGGTCATACGCGCGCTCCGAACAGGCCGGTGGGCCGCACGAGCAGGACCACGATGAAGATGAGGAAGATGCCGAGTTGGCCGAGGCTGTCGCCGAGATAGAGGCTCGACAGGCTCTCGACCGCGCCGATGAGCAGCCCGCCGAGCAGGGCGCCGACCACCGAGCCCATCCCGCCCAGCACCACGATGGTGAAGGCGACCAGCACGAAGGCGCCGCCGATGCGCGGATTGACGTAGAAGGTCGGCATCAGCAGGCTCGCGGCGACCGCGAGGCAGACGCAGCCGATGCCGAACGTCACCGCGTAGACGTGGTCGACGTCGATGCCGACGAGGCGCGCACCGGTCTTCTCGCGGGCGACCGCGCGGATCGCCTTGCCGATGTCGGTGCGGTTGAGGACCAGCCACAGGAGCGCCGTCATCACGATCGTCACGGCGAATCCGACCAGGCGCGGCTGCGACAGCAGCAGCGGTCCGATCGACACCACCTCGAGGGCGTAGTCGGTGGCGACCGTGCGGGTGTCGGACTTGAAGCCGGCGAGCAACGCGTTCTCCAGCACGATGGCGAGGCCGAGCGTCACCAGGAGGATGTTGCCGTCGTCGTGCCGGCTCGCCGGGCCGATCACGAGCCGCTGCATGCCGTAGCCGAGGCCGAACATCAGCGGGCCGACGACCAGCACGGCCGCGTAGGGGTCGATGCCGAGCCACGCCCACGCCGCCCACACCATGAACATGGCGCAGGTGAGCAGCGCGCCGTGCGCGAAGTTGATGATGTGCAGCACGCCGTAGACGAGCGTGAGGCCGAGCGCGACGAGCGCGTAGACGCCGCCGGTCAGCAGGCCGTTCAGCACGGCCTCGAGCACGATCTCGGTCGAGTACATCGGCCTCCGCCGTCGCGCGGGGTGGGGCGGCGGAGCGAGGCTCCGCCGCGGGGCATGTCGGGGCGGCGAGGTCGCCGCGCGCGGGATCAGGCCTTCAGCGGGAAGACCGGCTTCACCTGGGCGAAGGCGTCCGGATAGATCACCTTCACGTCGTTGTCCTGGATCTGGGTGTTTAGCGGCAGCGCGCTGACGTTCTGGCCCTCGACGAACTTCGAGCGGCCGTAGGGCATCACGCCGCTGCCGAAATCGCGGCTCGACAGGACCTCGAGGATCTTGGCCGACTCGACGCTGCCCGCCGCCTCGATCGCCTCCGCCATCAACGTCACGGCCGAGTAGTTGAGCGGCACATTGTAGACGTAGGACTTGCCGGCCGCCTCGGTGCGCCTGCGGATCTCCGCGGAGCGCGGGTTCTTCGGATCGTGCCAGTGGTTGCAGTCGATGATGCCGTCGGCGGCCTGCGGAAACTCCTTGACGAAGCGCAGGCTCGAGGCGGCGCCGCCGAAGATCGCGTAGATCGCCTTCGGCCGGATGCGCTGCTGCTGCATGGTGCGCGCGAGCAGCACGAACTCGCCGTAGTAGTTCGACGGGATGACGAGGTCGGGCTTGAGCGAGCGGATGCGCAGCGCGATGTTCGACATGTCGCGCGCCGGTGTCGGGTGCGAGATCGTCTCCAGCACCTCGAAGCCGAGCTTGGGCAGCTCGGTGCCGAGCAGCTTGGCGAGGCCGGAGCCGAACAGGCCGTCCTCGTGCACGATCACCACGGTCTTGGCGGGCTTGCCGGCCGCGTCGTTGAGGGTGACGAGGTTCTTCAGCGCGACCGAGGTCGCCATGCTGAAGCTCGGCGCCATGCGGAAGGTGTTCTTGAGGCCGCGCGTGGTGATCGAGTCGGCGACGCCGACATCGACCAGATACGGCAGGTCGTAGCGGGCCGCCGCCTGGGTCGCGGTCATGCACAGGCCGCTGCCGAAGCCGCCGACGATCGCCGCGACCTTCTCGCCCTGCAGCCGCTCGACCTCCTGGGCCGCGGCCTCGGGGTTCGACCGGTTGTCGGCGAACACCATCTCGATCCTGGCGCCGCCGAGCGCCTTCAGGCCGCCGGCCGCGTTGATGTCGGCGATCGCCAGCTCGGCGCCGAGGCGGCCGAGCTCGCCGGCCTCGGCGAGCGCGCCGGTCACCGGCTGTATGATGCCGAGCTTCACGGCCGGGGCCTGGGCCCGCAGCACCGCCGGTGCCGCGATCAGGGCCGCGCCGGCGGCGCCGGCCTGCAGGAGTGCGCGACGCGAGAGCGAGGCATCGCGCCGGTGGTCGGACGATGTCATGGGCGGGTCCCTTTCTGGCTGGCGGTCCGCTTCGGACGGGAAGGACGAGGCGAGGAGGCAGTCCGGCTCGCCTGCACCACGGTCGGCGTCCACCGGCGGGCGCCGGCGACGTCGGTGCGGACGAAGTCCATCTGGAAGGCGTAGCGGTCGGGCCGGTAGAGCGCGTGCAGGTGCTCGACGCCGCGGCCCGACGGCTCGTAGACGACACGGGTCAGCGAGATCACGGGCGAGCCCGGCGCGAGGTCGAGCGCCGCCGCCGTCTCGGGGCCGACCAGCGTGGCGCTGATCGACTGGGTGGCCCGCTCGGCGACGATGCCGGAGCGCTCCATCAGCTCGAGCAGCGGAATGGTGGCGAGATCGCGCTCCGAATAGGTGAGCCCGATGCGCTCGGGGACGTGGGTGGTCAGATAGGAGAACGGCTGCCCGTCGATCAGCCGCACCCGCACCGAGCGCTGCACCCGCTCGCCCGGCTCCAGGCCGAGCGGCTCGGCGATCGAGGCCGGCGGCGCCACATAGGCGAAGGACAGCAGCTTGACGGCGGTGGCGCGCCCCATCTCGATCAGATTGGAGAGCACGTTGGAGAAGTCGGCGACGATCGGCCGCGACGCCGGCGGATCCTCGACGAAGGTGCCGGAGCCGACCCGGCGCCGCACCAGCCCTTCCTCGGCGAGGAGATCGAGGGCACGGCGCACCGTGACGCGGGAGACGCCGTGCTCCTGCGCCAGCGCCGGCTCGCTCGGCAGCCGGCTGCCCGGCCCCACCGCGCCGGTGACGATGCGGTCGCGCAGCAGCAGATAGAGCCGGCGTGTCTTGAGAAGCTCGACCGCGGCCGTCAAGGCGATGCTCCGGGTTCGGCCGCGCGACCAGCGGCGTTCGGCGGCCGCCGTAGGGGCGCCACCACGGCCTAATTGTATCAAAAAGCAGACAGCTTCTGTCAACGCGGCGACTGCCGATATGACGGGCACGGTCGCCCGGTGCCTGGCCATTTCCTGCGATTATGTGCGCCATCGTGCTCAAAGCTGCGGCGCCTCGCCGCGCCTCGCCAAACAGGATCTGTCCTATCTGTCCGCTCGGATCGGCGCCGGCGCGATGCCCGGGGCCACGCCCCGGGACGCGGCCCGACGTCCCGGGGCCGCCGTGCCAGGACGGTAGGCAGGTCCGGCGGCCTTCGGAATCATCCGAAGGCCCGGCTGCGGACGAACGATGCTAGCCTGTCGAACGAGGGTGTTTCGGGGGGAAGCCGATGCCGCGCGGACCGGGTGGACGTCGCTATTCGTTTCGTCTGCTGGTCAACGATCGGCGGCTCGAGAACGAGCTCGACGGGCGGTTCGCGTCCGACGCCGACGCGGTGCAGGAAGCGCAGTCGATCGCCTTCGAGCTGGTCCGGGCCGACGCCTGGTGGCTGACCGTGAAGGCGACCATCATCGTCTCGGACGATGCCGACAACGAGCTCGCCGTCCCGGTGCGGGAAGGCGCGGAGCATCACCGGCTGAGCGTGTCGACCCGGTCGGACGGCCCGCTGCGACTGTCCTGATCACGCCGTCGGACAGGAACCGGCTCGCGCGCGGGCGAGCGCGCGGAGATGAAGCCTCAAATTCTGTCCCGTCGAGAAGCCTCCGAGGACGCGCGGATCGGCCGGTCGCGCGGGCATTCGCCCCGGCAGCCGGTCAGACGGCCGCAGGTCCGGCAGAAGGCCGGCAGGCGCTCCGACGTGGCGGAACCGAACACGACCTGGGCCGGCGATGCACGATGCCGCGACGCGCTCGAGGGTCGCGGCGTCGATCACGCCGCGACCCAGTCCGCCGCGCTCCGTCCCGTCGGGACGGCCTCCTTCGTGAGGTGAAAGCAAGTAGAAGCGATGCGTGCAGTCGAAACCGCAGTGCGCGCCTGCGGTTTCGCCAACGCATGGACGTCGGGCTCGCCCTGCGCGGCGAGCTTCCATGGCGCGTCGTACGTGTCGGTCACGAGGCGCATGCCGCGACGACCCCCGGCCGGGTCGGCCTTCGCCGCCCGAACGCACATCTCCGTTCGAACGCTAACGCCCCGGATCGCCGCGCAATATGCAGGACCGGACAAACCTGTGGCGCAGGCTGCTCGATGCCGGGCTTGTGATCGGAGCGCGCACCGGAAACGGCTATGCCGATCACCGAGGAATTGTGGTGGAGCGGGCGGCCGTGACGCCGGTTCGGACGATGCCCGGCGGCTCTGCGGCCCACCGCATGATGCATTAGTCAGCTCGGCCTAAACGGATCGCGTCGCCGTGTCCTCGTCGTCGGCCTTCATCGATTTCGCCCGCGCGGTCCGCGAGGCGGAGGTTCGCTTCCTGCTGACCGGGCGCGGCCAGCCCGAATGGTCGGTGCGCAACGGTCTGTGCGGCGACCTCGTGATCCAGCACGGGCGCTGCGGTGCCGGCATGGTGGCCGACGGGCTCGTCGCGCAGCCCGGTGTCGTGATCTTCGTGATGCAGAGCTCGCTCGACCGCCACGCCGTCTCGCTGAACGGCATGCCGGTCGCGCGCCACGGCATCGCGGTGCTGCCGCCGGGCAGTGCGTTCATCTTCAGCAACGCCGTGCCGCACAGCTGGATCTCGGTCACGCTGCCGCTCACCACCGTGACGCCGTCAGAGGCCGACCGGCTCGGTGGCCACACCGAGCAGGCGCGGGCGTCGCTGGTCGCGGCGGACGCCGCCGCGTTCGGGCGGATCCTGAACGCCGTCGCGGCGGCCCCGCTCGGGCCCGGCGCGCAGACGCGACCGGAGCACGCTCACCTCGCCGCCGCGGCGGTGCGTGAGGCGCTGGTCGAAGCGATCGTGACGAGCCTCGGCGGCCCGCGCGAGGCCGCGCCGCACCACCATGGAATCGTCCAGCGGGCCCTGGCGGGCGGCGGCCAGGACGACGCCGCGCCGATGCCGGCGCTCGTCGATCTCTGCGCCGCGGCCGGGGTGTGCGAGCGCACCCTGCGGCGCGCCTTCCGGGCCGTGTACGGCATGCCGCCGGCCCGCTATCTCAAGGTCCGCCAGCTCAACCGCGTGCATGCCGCGCTGCTCGATCCGTTGGCGCGCGGCCGCCTGGTGACCGACGTGCTCACCAGCCACGGCGTCACCGAGTTCGGCCGCTTCGCCATGACCTACCGGACGCTGTTCGGCGAGCTGCCGTCGCAGACGATGCGGCGCCTCGACGGCGCCCTGCGCTGAGGCGGCCGTCGCAGCGCCCGCCGGCGCCACCCCCGCGACTGTTGTCGGTCGGCCACAACCCTGCCGAAACGCCCGCTGCGCGGCGCCCTGGCCGGATCTGCATAGTCGTCGGCGGCGGCCCCGCTACGGTCGACGTTCACGGGGTATGGCCGATCGGGGAGGACGACATGTCCGGAACAGCGCGCCGTCGAGGCATCGCACACCTCGCAGCAGCCGTCGCGGCCGCACTTCTCGCGCTGCCGTCGGGACCGGCCCGGGCCGACGAGGGCGGCATCAGCTTCTGGCTGCCCGGCATCTTCGGCAGCCTCGCGGCGGCACCGCTGCAGCCCGGCTTCTCGCTCACCTCGATCTACTATCACACGACCGTCACGGCCGGCGGCGGCGTCGCCCGCGCCCGCGAGATCGGCGCCGGCCGACTGCCCGTCACGGTCGCGGCCAATGTCGAGGCGAGCCTGACCGGCAAGGCCGACCTCGCCATCGTCATCCCGTCCTACACGTTCGCCTCACCGGTGCTCGGCGGTCAGGCCACCATCGGCCTGATGACGGTGACGGGACGCAACGCCACCTCGATCGACGCATTCCTGAACGCGACCGCGCTCGTCGGCCCGTTCGCGATCTCGGGCTCGCGCTTCTACGGCATCGGCGAGGCCGACACCGGGGTCGGCGACCTCTATCCGCAGTTCACGCTGCGCTGGAACGCCGGCGTCCACAACACCATGGCCTATGTCACGGGCGACATCCCAGTCGGCAGCTACGACCCGAGGAGCATCGCCAATCTCGGCATCGGCCACGGCGCGATCGACGGCGGCTTCGGCTACACCTATTTCAATCCGGCCACCGGGCACGAGTTCTCGGCCGTCGCCGGCCTGACCTACAACTTCGAGAATCCCGACACGCAATACCGGAACGGCGTCGACTTCCATCTCGACTGGGGTGCCTCGCAGTTCGTCACCAGGCAGCTCCAGCTCGGACTCGTCGGCTATCTGTATCAGCAGCTCTCCTGCGACAGCGGCGCCGGCGACCGGGTCGGCTGCTTCGAGTCGCGGGTCATGAGCGTCGGCGCCCAGATCGGCTATGTCGTCCCGATGGGCGAGATCCAGGGCTATCTGAACCTGAAGGCCTACAGGGAGTTCGAGGCCGAGCACCGACCCGAGGGCTGGAACGTGTGGCTCACCCTGGCCCTCACCCCGGCCGCCGCGCCGCCGCCGGCCACCGCGCCGGGCCGACGCCTCGCCCTCAAGTGAGGCCGGGGCGCTACGAGGCGCGGCGCCGAGGGCGGGCCGGCGCCGCCGCCGCGCGGGGCCTCGGATGCGGCGCGGCGCCGGCCGCCGGCATGGCGGTGGCGGCGCGCAGGCGCTCCAGCGCCCAGTCGGTGAACAGCTTCACCTTGGCGAGCTTGGCGCGCTCGGCGCCGGTAACGACGTAGTAGCCGAGCGACGACGGCAGGCGGATGGCGAACGGCTCGACCAGGCGGCCGCGCTCGATGTCGCCCTTGACGACCGAGCTGCGCCCCATCGCGACCCCCAGCCCCTCGATGGCGGTCTGGTAGGACGGATAGAGAAGGTCGCAGGTGATCTCGGCGGCGAAGCTCATGCCGGAGACGCCGGCCTTTTCCAGCCACAGCGGCCAGTCGTCGCGCAGGATCAGCGGCGAGGCGGTGCGGATGACGGTGCAGCGCGCCAGATCCTTGGGCGACGACAGGCCGCGGCCGGCGGCGAGCAGCGACGGCGCACACACCGGGAACAGCTCCTCGGCGCCGATCTTGTGCGCCACCATGCCGGGCCAGTCGGCGCCGGTGCCGTACTGGATCGAGACGTCGTAGTCCTGCGGGTCCATCTCGATCAGCGGCACCAGCGTGCGGACGCGCAGCCCGATGCTCGGATGCCGGTCGATGAAGTCGGCGAGGTTCGGGATCAGGCTCTTGATCGCGAAAGTGCCGAGGCAGGCGACGGTGAGCACGTCGCCGCGCTGGCGGTCGATGGCGCGGTCGGTCGCCACCATCAGCTCGGTGATGACGGCGCGCGCCGAGGTGAGATACTCCTGCCCCGCCTCGGTCAGCCGGATGGCGTTGCCGTCGCGCACGAACAGCTTCAGCCCCAGCATGTCCTCCAGGTTCTTGATCTGGTGGCTCACCGCGCCCTGGGTGAGGTTCAGCTCGGTGGCCGCCTGGGTGAAGCTCAGGTGCCGGGCCGTCGCCTCGAAGGCGCGCAGCCCGGACATCGACGGAAGACGCCGCAACATCGTGACACTCCGCGACGAAGATGGCGGGCCCCTCGGCCGCGCGCGAGCCTTGCATGCATACCGGGGTGTGCACGCGCGGCCCTTCGGACCGGCCGACCCTCCGGTCCGTCGGACCTTCAGATTAGAAAAATTAATGGCCCGCTGAAAAGCTTTCGTTTGTCGGGTCCGGGTCGCGGCGGTCTACTCCCCTCGACACCGCCGTCGCGCATCGCCGCGCCGGCGGCCCGTTCCGCGGCCCGCGCCTCGCCGCTCGGGCCGCGAACCGCGCCGACAAGAGCGCGGATCACAGGGGAGAGAAAACGTGCAGGCCTGCACCGCAGGTCGCGCCGCCGTGCGCGACGGAACCGAGCTGTTCTACCGGATCGACGGAACCGGCCCCGGCCGGGTCGCGCTCGTTCATTCGCTGGCGGCCGATCATGCCTTCTGGGAGCCGGTGGTCGCCCGGCTCGGCGACGCCGCCACCCTCCTCACCTTCGACTGCCGCGGCCACGGCGCCTCCGGCAAGCCGGCCGGCCCCTACACGGTCGAGCAGTTCGGCGACGACCTCGCCGACCTGATGGACCGCGCCGGCTGGCCTTCGGCCGTGGTGGCGGGCGCCTCGATGGGCGGCTGCGTCGCGCTCGCCTTCGCGGCGCGGCACCCGCAGCGGACGAAGGGGCTCGGCCTGATCGACACCACCGCCTGGTACGGCGCCGAGGCGCCGCAGCAATGGGCCGAGCGGGCCGGCAAGGCGAAATCCGACGGTCTCGCCGCGCTGGTCGGCTTCCAGACCACGCGCTGGTTCGGCGACGCCTTCCGGGCCGGTCACCCCGACGTGGTGCAGCACACCGTCGACACCTTCCTGAAGAACGACATCGCCGCCTATGCCGAGACCTGCCGCATGCTCGGCGCCGCCGACCTGCGCGCCGCCCTGCCCGGCATCGCGGTGCCGACCCGCATCGTCGTCGGCGAGGAGGACTACGCGACGCCGCCCGCCATGGCGGAGGCGCTGCACGCCGGCATCGCCGGCTCGACCCTGACGGTCATCGCCGGCGGCCGCCATCTCACCCCGCTCGACAACCCGGACCGCATCGCGGCGGAGCTGCGCATGCTGATCGAGGCCGCCCGATGAAATTCTCCGGTGCGTTCACGGTGCCGGCGCCGCGCGCGGTCGTCTACGACCGGCTCAACGACGCGCAGTTCTTCGCCTCCTGCGTCGACGGCGTGCGCGACCTGGTCGCCGTCGACGACGGGCGCTACACGGCGACGCTGGAGACCCGGATCGCCTACATCAAGTTCAAGTTCGCGGTCGAGGTGAGCTTCGTCGAAAAGGTGGCGCCCGAGCGCATCGTCGCCAGGGCGGAGGGCACGCCGATCGGCGTCGTCGGCCGCCTCACCTCGACGGCCGCGGCGACCCTCTCCGACGCCGCCGACGGCACCGCCGTCGCCTACGAGATCGACGTGGCGCTCGCCGGCAAGCTCGGCAGCATCGGCCAGCCGGTCCTCAAGGCCAAGGCGAAGGACATGGAGAAGTCCTTCGTGAAGAACCTCAACGACAAGTTCGCGGCCGGCGACGCCGGCCAGGGAGGCGACGGCGGCCCGGGCGGCGGTGCCGGCGCCGCGGGATCTGCGACGGAGGCGCGCGCGTGAGAGGATTCGAGCTCGTCCATCCGGGGTCGCTCGCCGAGGCGATCGCGCTCCTCGACACCGACGACGACAGGGTGCGGCCGTTCTCCGGCGGCACCGCCCTGATGCTGATGATGAAGACCGGTGTGTTCCGGCCGAGCCGACTCGTCCATCTCGGCCGCATCGGCGCCGCCCACGCGGCGATCGCGGCGGGCCCGAACGGCGGCCTGCGCATCGGCGCCATGGCGACCCTCACCGCGGTCGAGCACTCGGCGGATGTGATCCGGGTCGCCCCGGTGATCGCCGGCGCGATGAAGCGCCTCGCCAACGTGCGGGTGCGCAACGTCGCCTGCGTCGGCGGCAACCTCGCCCATGGCGACCCCCACATGGACCTGCCGCCCGTGCTGGCGGCGCTCGGCGGCCGCGTCGCGATCGCCGGCCCGCAGGGCACGCGCGAGGTCGCGGTGGAGCACCTGTTCTCCGGCTATTACGAGACCGTGCTCGGGCGCGGCGAGCTGATCACCGAGGTCGAGCTGCCGAGCCAGCGCGGCTGGACCTCGGCCTATCTCAAATGCACGACCCGCTCGGCCGACGACTGGCCGGCGCTCGGCGTCGCGGTGTCGCTGCGCCGCGCCGGCGGCGTGATCGCCGAGGCGCGCCTCGTCGTCTCCGCCGCGACCGAAAAGCTCACTCGCCTCGCCGGCGCCGAGGCCGCCCTCGTCGGCGCCGCCGCCGACGGAACGGCCTTCGCCCGCGCCGCCGACGCCGCCGTGGCGGAGGTCGAGCTGGTCGAGGACGCGCGCGGCTCGGCCGACTACAAGGCCCAGCTCCTGCGCGTCCACCTGAAGCGCGCCCTCGCCCAGGCGGTCAACGACGGAGCCGTGTCATGACCATCCATCGCCCCCTGCCGGCCGGTCAGGTCGGCCGCTCGGTGCCGCGGCTCGAGGCGCGCCGCAAGGTCACGGGCCGCGCCGAGTATGTCCACAATCTGGTCGTCCCCGGCATGCTGCACACCAAGGTCGTGCGCTCGACCGTGCCGCACGGCCGCATTCTGTCGATCGACACCGCGGCCGCCGAGGCGCTGGAGGGCGTCTATCGGGTGGTGACGGCAGACGACATCCGCACCGTCGTGCCGGATCCCTGGTACGGCCCGGCCTTTCACGACCAGCCGGTGCTGGCGATCGACAAGGTCCGCCACGTCGGCGAGCCGGTCGTCGCGGTGCTGGCCGAGGATCCGTATGTCGCGGCCGAGGCGGCCCAACTCGTCGTCGTCGAGTACGAGCCGATGGAGCCGGTGTTCGACGAGATCGAGGCGATGACCTCGACGGCTGTCGTCCACGAGGTGCTGAAGCCGGCCGGCACGTTCCCGGACCTCAAGCACCTGGTCGGCCGGCGCGACACCAACGTCGCGCTCGACTACCGGCTGCGCCGCGGCGACGTCGACGCCGCCTTCGCGGCCGCCGACCGGGTGTTCGAGCACGAGTTCAAGACCCAGCAGGTGATGCACACGCCGCTCGAGCCGATGGTGTCGCTCGCCGAGCCGGGCGACGACGCGCTGACCATTCACACGGCGTCGCAGAGCCCGAGCTTCGTGCGCATCGAGATCGCCCGCCTGCTCGGCTGGCCGGAGAACCGGGTGCGCGTCAAGGTGCCGTATCTGGGCGGCGGCTTCGGCGCCAAGCTCTACATCAAGCTCGAGGCGCTGGTGGCGTGCCTCGCCCTGCTCACGAGGCGGCCGGTGAAGTGGTCGCTCACCATGGAGGAGCAGTTCTACACCATCACCAAGCACGCCAGCACGTTCCGCATCGCAAGCGCGGTCAAGGACGGCCACGTCACCGGGCGGCGCTGCGAGGTGTTCTGGAACGGCGGCGCCTATGCCGACATCGGCCCGCGCGTCACCCAGAAGTCGGGCTTCACGGCGCCGGGCCCCTACGACATCGACAACGTCGCGATCGATTCCTACGCGCTCTACACCAACCGGCCGCCGGCCGGCGCGCTGCGCGGCTTCGGCATCCCGCAGCTCGTCTGGGCCTACGAGAGCCACACCGACCTGATCGCCCGCGGGCTGGGCGTCGATCCGGTCGCGTTCCGCCGCCGCAACATCCTGCGCGAGGGCCGGCCGCAGGCGACCGGCACGGTGCTGCGCGACGCCGCCATCGAAGGCGTGCTGGACGACATCGCCAGACGCATGGACTGGGACAAGCCGTTCGACCGCGGCAGCGGCACGACGCAGCGCGGACGCGGCATCGCGGTCGGTTTCAAGGCGTCGATCGCGCCGACCACCTCGGTCGCCATCGTCAACGTCGCCGCCGACGGCAGCGCCAACCTCTATCTCTCGACCGTCGACATGGGCCAGGGCTCCGACACGGCGATGGCCCAGATCGTCGCCGAGACGCTGGCGCTGCGCACCGAGGACGTGAAGGTCGTCCATCCCGACACCGACGTGACGCCCTACGACATGGCGACGCTCGGCTCGCGCTCGACCTTCCACGCCGGCAACGCCGTCAAGCTCGCCGCCGAGCACGCCCGCGACCAGATCGAGGCGCTGGCCAAGAGCCTCGGCCTGCCGCCCGGCAGCAACTACGGCCCGGCCGACCTGTTCAAGAAGAAGTACGGCATGCAGGCCGGCAACATCATCGGGGTCGGCACCTACATCCCGGACTACAAGTCCCCGGCCCCCGAGACCGGCCTCTCCGACAACGTGACGCCGTTCTGGATGGTCGGAGGCACCGGGGTCGAGATCGAGGTCGACACCGAGACCGGGCACGTGCGGATCCTGCGCATGGTCAACGCCTGCGACGTCGGCCGGCCGCTCAACCCGAAGATCGTCGAGACCCAGATCTCCGGCGCGGCGCTGATGCAGCTCGGCTTCACCATGTTCGAAAACATGGATCTCGACGGCGGCCAGGTCACCAACGCCTCGCTCGCCGACTACAAGATCCCCGGCATGCACGACGTGCCGGACGAGATCGAGAGCCTGATCACCGAGGCCGAGCAGCACAGCGGCCCCTATGGCGCCAAGGGAGTCGGCGAGAGCGCCACGTTCGGCGTGTCGCCGGCGATCGCCAACGCCATCCACGATGCCGTCGGCATCCGCCTCACCGCCCTGCCCCTGTCGCCCGAGGCGGTGTTCCGGGCGCTGCGCGAGGCGGAGGGCAACACGGGCACGGACGCCAAATGAGAGCATCCGTCATTCCGGGTTCGCGCCTTCGGCGCGCCCCGGAATGACGGCCCAGGATGTAACGCCCTTTCAGGAGTCCCGATCACCATGGACGCGTCCGAGACCGCCAGGACAATCAGGTTCACGCTCAACGGCCGGCCCGTGACGACGACGGTGGAGAGCCATCTCGATCTCGTCGACCTGCTGCGCCGGCTCGATCATTTCGGGGCGCGCGAAAGCTGCGGCCAGGGCCTGTGCGGCTGCTGCACCGTGCTGGTCGACGGCGTCGCGATGTCGGGCTGCCTGACGCTGGCCCAGCTCGTCGACGGCAGGCGCGTCGACGCCGTCGAGGGTCTCGACCGAGGCGGCGCGCTCAGCCCGGTGCAGCAGGCCTTCATCGACGAGGGCGCCTTCCAGTGCGGCTTCTGCACGCCGGGCTTCGTGCTGATGACGCACCAGCTGCTGGAGCGCAACCCGAACCCGAGCGAGGGCGAGATCCGCGACTTCCTGGCCGGCAATCTGTGCCGCTGCGCCGCCTATCCCGAGATCATACGCGCCGTGAAGAGCGCGGCCTCCCGCATGCGCGCCTCCGCGGCGGCATGATGCGATCCCCACAATCAAAAAAGGCGAGGAGACGACCGTGACGGTGCAACCGACGACGCTCGGCACTTCCGGCGAAGGCCCCTGGTACAGGAGCCTCGATCGCCGCCAGTGGAACACGCTGCTGGCCGCCAATCTGGGCTGGCTGTTCGACGGCTTCGAGAACTACGCGCTGATTCTCACGGCCGGGCCGGCGATGCGCCAGCTCCTCGATCCGTCGCTGCACGCGCAAATTCCGTTCTACATCGGCACCGTCATCGCCATCAATCTGCTCGGCTGGGGCATCGGCGGCATGCTGGGCGGCATCGCGGCCGACTACATCGGCCGCAAGCGGATGATGGTCCTCGCCATCCTGGCCTATTCGGTGATGACCGGCCTGTCGGCGGTCGCCTGGGACTGGTGGTCCTTCGCGATCCTGCGCTTCCTGGTCGGCATCGCGGTCGGCTCGGAGTGGGCGACCGGCTCCTCCATGATGGCCGAGATGTGGCCCGATCGCGCCCGCGGCAAGGGCGCCGGGCTGATGCAGTGCGGGCTCGGCATCGGCTTCTTCATCGCCTCGCTGGTGTGGCTGTTCGTCGCCCCGCTCGGCCCCGACTCGTGGCGCTGGATGTACCTGATCGGCGTCCTGCCGGCACTGGTGACGCTGTGGATCCGCCGCTCGATTCCGGAATCGGAGCGGTGGGAGGCGGCGAACAGCCGCCGCGCCGCCGCCAAGGCGAGCCGCCGCGCCGGCGCCCGCCTGTCGGCCGGCGAGGAGCAGCTCACCAAGTTCACGCTGCACGACCTGTTCACCGACCGCGAGACGCGCGGTCGCACCGTGATCGTGTTCCTGATGTCGCTCACCACCACGGTCGGCTTCTGGAGCATCTCGACCTGGGTGCCGCCCTTCGTCGGGTCGACGGCCCAGCAGGCCGGCCTGCAGGCGGCCCAGTGGGCGAGCTACGCCGGCATGGCCTACACGGCCGGCTCGATCACCGGATACGTGGCGTTCGGCTTCCTGGCCGACGCGCTCGGCCGCAAGGTCGTCACCATGGCGTTCTTCGCCATCGCGCTGGCGCTGACGCCGCTACTGTTCTTCGGCACCACCGACCTGAAGCTGCTGCTCCTGTTCGCCTACCTGAACGCGATCTTCTCCAACGGCCAGTACACCTGGATGCCGGTGTGGCTGCCCGAGCTCTACCCGACCCGCATGCGGGCGACGGCGCTCGCCTTCGCGTTCAACGCGCCCCGCTTCATCGCCTTCCTGGGGCCGCTGCTCGCCGGCAGCATGATCGTCGCGTTCGGCGGCTTCGGAAAGGCCGCCATGGTGCTGGCCTCGATCTACCTGCTCGGCCTCGCGGTGGCGCCGTTCCTGCCAGAGACCAGGGGCAAGCCGCTGCCGGAGTGAGAACGAGTGCGTTAACATCGGCCTCGGTCATTCCGGGGCGCTGCGAAGCGGCGAGCCCGGAATCCATGCACACGGACAGGGGCTATGGATTCCGGACAGCCGACCTGCGGTCGGCTTCCGGAACGACGGCGGGAGGAGATTCCTCCGGCCGAGATGCGAGGTGAAGGAATGACAGTCGAGCGTACGCCGGTCGCCTATGGCGACATGAGGGGATGGATCGCGGCACTGGAGGCGGCCGGCGAGCTGCATCGCGTGACGACCGAGGTCGACTGGAACATCGAGCTCGGCACCGTGCTGCGGCTCGCGCAGGGACCCGGCACCGGCCCGGCGCTGCTGTTCGAGCGCATCAAGGACTACGACGGCGCCGGCGCCCGCTGCGGGACGATCTTCGGCGGCGGCCTCGCCAGCTACCGGCGCGTCGCCATGATGCTCGGGCTGTCGCCCGACACCCATCCGCGCGAGCTCGTCAAGATCGGCCGCAGCATCCTGACCGGCAGCATCCCGCCCCGCATCGTCGACACCGGCCCGGTGAAGCGGAACATCGTGACGGGCGACGCGATCGACCTGTGGGACTTCCCGTCGCCGTTCTGGAACAAGGTCGACGGCGGCCGCTATCTGCTCACCTACGGCGGCGTCGTCACCAAGGACCCGAACACGAACGTGATGAATGTCGGCATCTATCGCGGCATGGTGGCGAGCCGCGACCAGATCCCGGTCCTGCTGTGGCGGGCCCAGAACATCGGCCAGCACATGACCGCCTGGGAGCAGGCCGGCCACACCCGCATGCCGGTCGCCGTGGCGATCGGCTGGGAGCCGACGCTCGGCTTCTGCGGCGGCGCGCCGATCGCCAAGGGCACCTGCGAGTACGACGTGATGGGCGCCATCCGGGGCGCGCCGGTCGATCTCGTCAAGTGCGAGAGCGTCGATCTCTACGTGCCGGCGACGGCCGAGATCGTCATCGAGGGTTACATCGACTTCGATCCGGCGACCTACGTGATGGAGGGGCCGTTCGCCGAGTTCACCGGCTACGTCGCCGGCGACCGCTCGCCCAAGCCGACCATCAAAGTGACGGCGATCACCCATCGCGACGATCCGATCCTGCGCGGCACCATCGAGGGCTCGCTGCCCGGCAGCTTCTCCGAGAACGCCGTCTGCAGCTCGATCATGCGGGCCGCCACCGCCTGGAACGTGCTCGACCGCGCCGGCGTGCCCGGCATCACCGACGTGTGGTGCCCGCCCGTGCACGCCGGCATCAATCTGCTGATCCAGATGAAGCAGAGCTATCGCGGCCAGGCCAAGCAGGCCGCCAATGCCATCTGGGGCTCGTCGGCCGCGCATGTGCGCTACAAGCACATCACGGTGGTCGACGACGACATCGACATCCACGACTACGCGGCCGTCGACTGGGCGATCGCCTACCGGGTCAACGCCGGCGAGGACGACGTGGTGATCATGCCGTCGACCTTCGGGGCCGGCCTCGACCCGTCGACCCGGCGGCGCGACCGCAACGCCGCGCTGTTCGGCACCGGCAAGTGGAACCGGCTGCTGATCGACGCCACCATCAACCTCGACTACGACCCCGATCCCGATCTCGGCGGCGCCCGGTTCCCGCCGACCGTGTGGCCGGCCAGGGACGAGCTCGAGGCCGTCGGCCGGCGCTGGGCGGACTACGGCCTGCCGGGGACGGTGAAGAAGCCGTGATCGCGAGGAGCATCGGCCGGCGCACGGCGATTCGTCATGGCGGTCGTCGCACGCTCAGACTCGTCATGCGCGGGCTCGACCCGCGCATCCATCCCTTCGGACAAAGAGCATCTTTCACAGCGTGATGGATTGCCGGGTCGAGCCCGGCAATGACGGAGAAGCAGGGACCTTTGTTGGATCTCACACGCCGGACGGGGCCCAAGACTCCGCCGGCTCGGTTTCAGGGAGAAGCGACCATGACGAGGACACTTGTTGCCGCGGTTGCGGCCTTCACGATCACGGCTACGACGGCATTTGCCGCCGATCCCTACCCGACCCGGCCGATCACCGTGATCGTACCGTTCGCCGGCGGCAGCGCCAGCGACGTGCTGGCCCGCGTCGTGCTCGAGCGGATGAGCAACACGATCGGCCAGCGCTTCGTCGTCGACAACCGCCCGGGCGCCGGCGGCAACATCGGCAGCCAGGTGGTCGCCAACGCGGCGCCCGACGGCTACACGCTGCTCTACGCCGGCTCCGGCCCGCTCGCCGTCAACAAGACGCTGATGCCCAATCTCGGCTACGACCCGGAGAAGGACTTCGCCCCGGTCACGCTCAGCGTGGTGCTGCCCAACGTCATCGTGGTCAACCCGAAGGTGCCGGCGAACTCGCTGAAGGAGCTCGTCGCCTACGCCAAGGCGAACCCCAAGTCGCTCTACTACGGCTCGGTCGGCATCGGCAGCTCGCAGCATCTCGCCGGGGTGAGCTTCGAGCAGATCACCGGCGCCCAGATCGTCCACGTGCCGTACCGGGCGGGACCGCAGATGTCGGCCGACCTGATCTCGGGCGAGACCCAGCTCGGCTTCCAGCTCCTGCCCAACGTGCTCGCCGGCGTCCGCGCCGGCCAGATCAAGCCCCTCGCCGTGACCGGCGACAAGCGGATGCCCGCCCTGCCCGACGTTCCGACGGTCGCCGAGTCCGGCCTGCCGGACTACAAGGCCGGCAGCTGGTTCGCCCTGATGGCGCCGCGCGGCACGCCGCCCGAGATCGTCGCCAGGCTCCAGAAGGAGCACGACGCCGCCATGAAGGACCCGGAGCTACGCGCCCGCTACGTCGAGCTCGGCGCCGAGCCGGTGATGCTAGGCCCGGACGAGGCGGCCAGGTTCATCTCGTCGGAGGTCGCCACCTGGCGCGACATCATCCGCAAGGGCGGCATCACGATCGGCCAGTGAGGAGCGCCGGGATCAGGCCGGGAGCGGAGCGGTCGCGCCCGCCTCGGCCGTCTGGCGGATGCGGACCAGCAGCTGGCGCAGCAGCGTGAGGTCGACGGGCTTCGGCAGCGCCTCGCGCACGTCGAGCCTCATCAGCGCTGCCATCGACGCAGTCTCGCTGCGCATCGCCGCGTTGGACCCGCTGACGATGACGATCGGGGTGCGGCACCCCATCTCCACGAGGGCGTGCATCACGTCGAGCCCGTTGCGGGTCCCGAGCGAGAGATCGAGCGTGATCGCCGAATACGAGCCACGGCGCAGGCACGCCACGGCCGCCCCGAACGAGGCGGCCGGCGTCGGCACGAAGCCGGCCCGCTCGGCGGTCTTGCACAGCACCATGCGGTGGACCGGATCGTCGTCGATCACCAGCACGCCGAGGGCGGCGGCGGGAGCCGCGGCTGCGGGGGCAGCGAGGGCCGGACCGAAGGGCGGGCGGGGGCTGGGGCCGCGGGCCAGATCGAGCATGTCCGATCTCCCGGTTCTGGGTTGGACGAGGCCCGGTCTACCGCCGCCCGTGCAAACATCCGCTTAATTCGATCGGAGAAAGTCGGCCTCATTCGCGCATTTCCTGCAACGCCTTCGAAAGGAAGACCGGCGCCCCCTCCCGCCGGCTCAGCCGCCGGTTCGCGGCGCCGCGCCGCGCGGCCGCCGCGCCGGCGCCGACACCCCGTCGGACGCCAGCCCCGACAGCGCGTCGACCACGGCGCGCAGCCCGCGGTCGAGCCGCTTGTCCCGCCGCAGCACCACGGCGAGCGTCCGGCTCAGCCGCGGCGACAGCGGGCGCACCACGACGCGGCCCCGCCCTTCGGCTGCCGAGACGGCGAGCCGCGGCAGCACGGCCCAGCCGAGGCCGGCGCCGACCAGCTCCTTGATCGCCTCGACGCTGCCGAGCTCCATCACCGGCTTCGGCGTGCGGCCGGCACGGGCGAACCAGCGGTCGATCACCCGGCGGGTGCTGCCGCCGGCCTCGTAGAGCACCAGCGGCTTGTCGGCGAGCAGCGCGGCGCCGACGCGCGGCGGCAGCGCCGTGCCGGGCGGCGCCACCGCGACCAGCTCGTCCTCGTAGACGGGCCCCAAGTGGAAGCTGCGGCCGCTGATCGGCAGCGTGGCGAGGGCGACGTCGAGCGCGTTGGCGGCGAGCCGGTCGAGGATGACGTCGGTGTTGCCGGTCTCGACCGTGATCTCGAGGCCCGGCAGGCGCCGCCGCAGCGCCCGCAGGAGCGACGGCAGGAGATAGATGCAGGCGGTCGCGCCGGTGCCGATCCGCACGCGGCCCACCGTTCCGGCCCGGTGCGGCGCCAGCGCCGCGAGAGCCTCGGCGAACTCGTCGCCGATGCGGCCGGCATGGAGGAGCAGGTCGCGCCCCGCCGGCGTCGGCTGGGCGCGGCGGCCGAGCCGCTCGATCAGCCGCACCCCGAGCCGCCGCTCCAGCATGCGGATCTGCAAGCTCACCGCCGGCTGGGTCAGGCCGGCGCGCTCCGCCGCGGCCGAGAAGCTGCCGAGCGCGGCGACGTCGCAGAAGGTGCGGAGCTGGTCGAGCGTGACACCCTTCATCCCGAGCATTCCTTATCGGATGCATAAGCTGCATAAGCTTCCATTGGAGACGCCGCGGATGCAAGATCGCCTTCGCCCCGCCGCGGGGCCTGCGAGGAATCCGTGTCCGCTCCGCTTCCGTCCGTGTCGTCGTCCGCGTCGCTGCGGCTGCGCGACTGCGCCGCCGCCGACCTTCCCGCCGTCACCGCCATCTACGCCGCCGCGGTCCGCCACGGCCGTGCCAGCTTCGAGCTCGAGCCGCCCGACCTCGCCGAGATGACGCGGCGGCGCGACGTGCTGGTCGGCGGCGGCTTTCCCTACCTGGTCGCCGAGAGCGCCGGCGCGATCGTCGGCTACGCCTATGCGGGCCCGTACCGGTCTCGTCCCGCCTATGCCGGCACGGTGGAGAACTCGGTCTATGTCACGCCAGACCAGCAGGGCCGCGGCGTCGGCCGCGCCCTGCTGGCGCGGCTGATCGACGAGGCGGCGGCCCGCGGCTTCCGCCAGATGGTCGCGGTGATCGGCGATTCGGAGAACCGCGCCTCGATCCGGCTGCACGAGCACGCCGGCTTCCGTCTCGTCGGCGTGCTGCGGGCGGTGGGCTTCAAGCACGGCGTCTGGCTCGACACCGTGCTGATGCAGCGCCCGCTCGGCGACGGCGACCGAACGCCCCCGGCGGCGCACGCGCCGTGATCACGCGAAACCTCGTCGCGGCGCTCGGCGCCGCGCAGCTCGTGCTGTGGGGCGTCACCTACTACCTGGTCGGCGTGCTCGGCGACGCGATGGCGGCCGATCTCGGCTGGTCGCGGACCGCCGTGCACGGCGGCTTCGCCCTCGCCCTGGTGGTGATGGGCCTCGCCTCCGCCCCGGTCGGCCGCGCCGTCGACCGGCTGGGCGGCGCCCGCATCATGACGGCCGGCTCGCTCCTCGCGGCGCTCGGCTGCGCCGGGCTCGCCGCCACGGCCGGTCCGATCTCCTATCTCGCCGCCTGGGCCTGCCTCGGCCTCGCCATGCGGATGACGCTCTACGAGGCGGCCTTCGCGGCCCTGGTGCGGATCGGCGGCGGCGCGGCGCGACCGGCGATCTCGCAGATCACCCTGCTCGGCGGCCTCGCCTCGACGGTGTTCTGGCCGATCGGCGCCACGCTCGCCGACGTCTTCGGCTGGCGTGGCGCCGCGCTCGGCTACGCGCTGTTCGCGCTCGCCACCGTGCCGATCCACCGCGCGATCCCGGACACGCGGGCGATCGACCGGCCGGCCGAAGGCGCGGCCGCCCCTGCCCCGCGCGCCGCCACGCCGCGCGACTTCCGGATCGCGGCCCTGCTGTACGGCACCGGCGTCACGGTGACGTCCTTCCTGGCCGCCGGCCTGTCGGCCCATATGATCGGCATGATAGCGGGGCTCGGCCTCGCCGCCGGCCTCGCCGTGTGGCTGTCGACGCTGCGCGGCATCGGCCAGTCGGCGGCGCGGCTCGCCGAGGTGCTGCTCGGCGCCCGCACCGATCCGCTTCGGCTCGGCACGCTGGCCGCCGCGCTGCTGCCGCTCGGGTTCATGGTGGGTCTTCTCGGCGGCGTGGCGCCGCTCGCGGCGGCCGTGTTCGCGCTGGCCTACGGGGCCGGCAACGGCCTGCTCACCATCGTGCGCGGGACGCAGCCGCTGGTGCTGTTCGATCCCCGCACCTACGGGGCCCTGGTCGGCCGCCTGATGACCGCCAGCTTCTTCGTCTCGGCGGTGGCGCCGGTCGCCTATGCGGCCGTGATCGACGCCTATGGCGCCGCTGCCGCGCTGATCGCATCGGCGGTGCTGGGCTGCATCGGGCTCGCCTGCTCGGCCGCGATGCTGGTGCGGTTCGGCCGGACCGACTGACCGATCGGCGAGGTGCACCGCGTCGCGCGCGCGGCGCCGCTGTGCTAGGGTCGCGACCGCGTCGCGCGCGGCCGTCTCGGCCCGGCGGCGCGAGACCATCGCCCGGATCCCGACCCCGCCATGCGCATCCTGATCATCGACGACGAGGAGCTGGCGCGCGCCGAGCTCGGCATGCTGCTCGCGCGCGAGGCCGACGTGGAGATCGTCGGCGAGTGCTCCAACGCCGTCGAGGGCATCGCCGCCATCCACCGGCTGCAGCCGGACGCCGTGTTCCTCGACATCCAGATGCCGCGCATCTCCGGGCTCGAGATGCTCGGCATGATCGACCCCGAGCGCATGCCCCGCATCGTCTTCCTCACCGCCTACGAGGAATACGCGCTGCGCGCCTTCGACGCGAACGCCTTCGACTACCTGCTCAAGCCGGTGCAGGAGGGCCGCATCGCCAAGACGCTAGACCGGCTGCGCCGGCCGGCCGCCGGCGCACCGCCGCTGCCGGCCGAGGCCGCGCAGGCGCTGCGTCACATCCCCTGCACCGGGCTCAACCGCATCCGCCTGATGAAGATCGACGAGGTGGAGGCGATCGTGTCGCGGACCAGCGGCGTCTACGTCCTCGGCACCGACGGCGAGGAGCACTTCACCGAGCTGACGCTGCGGACCCTGGAGGAACGCACCCCGTTGATGCGCTGCCATCGCCAGTACATGGTCAATGCCGACCGCATCCGCGACATCGCGTTCGGCGAAGGCGGGCTCGCCAGCATCGTCACGGTGGGCGGCCGCACCATCCCGGTGAGCCGCCGCTTCCTCGGCGTCCTGAAGGAGCGGCTGGGAATCGGGTAGGACGAGCTTCTCCATCTGCACCGTCGCCCCCGTTCTCCGACTCCCTCGTCCCGGGGCGTCGCGTCAGCGACGAGCCCGGGACCCGTAACCCCTGTCTTTCGTGAGCCACCGCGACCGGGCGTATGGATTCCGGGCTCGCGAACCTGCGGTCCGCGCCCCGGAATGACGGCAGGAACAAAGCCGGCTCTCCCGCCCTGTCCCCCACAAGAAAACGGCCGGCCCGCGGAGCGGACCGGCCGGAGACTCACGACGTCGCCCGGCTCATTCGGCCGGCACCTTGTATTCGGCGGGCACGTCGCCGAGGTCGTAGCCGTCGGTCCGGTGCTGGGTCCGATACATGGCGATCCAGCGCTTCACCGAGGCGACCAGGATGACGACGCCGAGCGCCATCATGATGGCCGAGATGCCGGCATTGACCGGGTTGTAGCCCTTCGCGGCCGGGTTCAGGTAGACGTTGGCGATCATCCACCAGCCGGCGTAGTTGACGGTGACGAACAGGTAGGCGAGCGGCAGCAGGCAGGTGAGCGCGTAGATCCGCTTCGCCGAGAGCCGCAGGATGATGGTCGCGCCGATCATCAGGCCGAGCGAGGCCATCATCTGGTTCGACACGCCGAACAGCGCCCACACCGAGTTGATGTCGCCGGAGTTGAGCAGGTAACCCCACAGGACGCAGGCCAGCACCGAGGCGCCGATCGAGCCCGGCACCCAGTCGAGCCGCTTCATCGGGGCCCACAGGTCGCCGACGATGTCCTGGATCAGGTAGCGCGACACGCGGGTGCCGCTGTCGATGGCCGTGAGGATGAACACCGCCTCGAACATGATGACGAACTGGAAGAAGTAGGACGCCAGCGTCGAGAACCACGGCACCTTGGTGAAGATCTCGGTCATGCCGACCGCGAGCGTCACGGCGCCGCCGGTGCGGCCGGCCAGATCCATGCCGATCTCCTGTTGCAGCCGCGGGAGCTCGACGACCTGCATGCCGAGCTTGGCGAACACCTCGGGCGCGGCGTTGATGGCGAAGTAGTCGGCCATCGGCAGCGCCGTGGCGGCGATCAGGGCCAGCACCGCGACCATGCACTCGACCAGCATCATGCCGAAGGCGACCGGCAGGATGTCGCTCCACTTGTCGACCAGCTTCGGCGTGGTGCCGGAGCCGATGAAGGCGTGGAACCCCGAGATGGCGCCGCACGCGATGGTGATCGAGATGAAGGGCCACACCGGGCCGGACAGCACCGGGCCGCCGCCGTGGATGAAGTCCGTGAAGGCCGGGAAGCGGATCTCCGGGTTGATGAAGACGACGCCGACGACCAGCGCGCCGAACACGCCGATCTTCATGAAGCTCGACAGGTAGCCGCGCGGCGTGAGCAGCAGCCACACCGGCAGGGCCGAGGCGAGGAAGGCGTAGGCCGGCAGCGCGATCGCGACGGTGTCGTGGTTGTAGCTGAACCAGGCGCCGAGCGCGCTCTCCTGCACGTAGGGTCCGGCCAGCACCGAGGCCAGGATGGCGGCGAGTCCGAACCAGGTGGCGATCTTGTGGTTGCCGCCCAGCCGCTCGAACAGGCCGACGGCGATCGCGATTGGTATGGTCATGAACACCGCGAAGGTGCCCCACGGGTTCCGCTCGAGCGCGTGCACGACCACCATCGAGAGGCCCGCCATCGTGATGGTGATGATGAACAGCATGGCGAGCGCCGTGCACCACCCGGCGACGGTGCCGAGCTCGGCCTTGGCGACCTCGGACAGCGACGTGCCCTTGTGCTTCATCGAGGCGAAGAGCACGACGGTGTCGTGCACGGCGCCGCCGAGCACGCAGCCGGCGAGCAGCCAGACGAAGCCCGGCATGTAGCCGAACTGCGCGGCGAGCACCGGGCCGACCAGCGGGCCGGCCGCCGCGATGGCCGCGAAGTGCTGGCCGGCATTGACCCACGTCTTGGTGGGCACGTAGTTGCGCCCGTCCTCGAGCGCATGGGACGGGGTCACCTCGCTGTCGTCGGCGCCGAGCACCTTGCGGACGAAGAAGACCCCGTAGAATCGATAGCAGATCACCAGCACGCAGAGTGTGGCGAAGACGAAGGAGAGTGCGTTGTCCACGGTCGAGATCCTTGCATCTGGATGCTCGACCCTAGGGCCGCGCGCCCGCCCGCGGGGGCGCCTTCCGGCGAACGGCGGAATCCGGCGGGTGAGAGGCGGCGGCGCGGCCCCGAGCGGCGGCGCGCCGCCGCGGGCACCGCGGTCAGGCGGCCGTCGCGGCGTCTACGGGAGACTCCGGAACCGTCGCGGTCGCGCAGGGAAGCCGCAGCGAGACCCGCGTCGCCACGTCCGGCTGGCAGGCGACGGAGACGCCATAGGCCTCGCCGTAGCGGGCCCGCAGGCGGCGATCGACCAGCGTCATGCCGAGGCCGCCGCTGCGCGGCGCCTTCGCCTCGTAGAGGCCGGCATTGTCCTCCACCTCGACGACGAGGTCCTCGCCGTCGCGGCGGGCGCCGAGGCGGATACGGCCGGTGCCGAGCACCTGCGAGGTGCCGTGCTTGATGGCGTTCTCGACCAGCGGCTGCAGCGAGAAGGCCGGCAGATGGACGGCGGCGAGGTCCGGCGGAATCGCCAGCGTCACGTCGAGCCTGTCCCGGAACCGGGCCTTCTCGATCTCCAGATAGGCGCGGACGTGCTCGATCTCGTCCTCGAGCGTCACCTCCTCGCTGGCCCGCTTGAGGTTCTTGCGGAAGAAGGTCGAGAGGTTCTGCACCAGCCGCCGCGCCTCGGCCGGATCGATGCGGATGATGGCGGACAGCGTGTTGAGCGCGTTGAACAGGAAGTGCGGGTTAACCTGGGCGTGCAGGAGCTTGATCTCCGACTGGGCGAGGAGCTGCTTCTGCCGCTCGTAGCGTCCGGCCAGGATCTGGGCCGACAGGAGGCGCGCGACGCCCTCGCCCAGCGCCCGGTTGAAGGTGGAGAACAGCTTCGACTTCGGCTCGTAGAGCTTGATGGCGCCGAGCACCTCGCCGTCCTCGCCCTGCAGCGGGATGACCAGCGCGGCGCCGAGCGGACAGTTCGGGTCGATCGAGCAGGTGTAGGCGACCTCGTTGCCGTCGGCGTACATGACCTTGTTGTCGCGGATCGCCTCCTTGGTCTGGGCCGAGGTGATGGGCCGCCCCGGCACGTGGTGGTCGGCCCCGATGCCGATGAAGGCGAGAATCTTCTCGCGGTCGGTGATCGCCACCGCGCCGACGCCGGCCTCCTCGTAGAGGATGCGGGCCACCGTGGTGCTGTTCTCGGCGTCGAAGCCGCTGCGCAGCACGCCCTCGGCGCGCGCCGCGATCTTCAGCGCCTTGGCCGAGAACACCGCCGAGTGGGTCTCGAACAGCTTGCGCCGGTCGAGCAGGATGCTCATGAACATCGCCGCCCCGATGGTGTTCGCCACCGTCATCGGCAGGACGATCTCGGCGACGAGCTGGACGGCGTCGCCGAACGGGCGCGCCACCGCGACGATGATCGCCATCTGGGTGAGCTGGGCGAACAGCGTGACGGCGGCGACCAGCGGCGGCGACAGCAGCAGCCCGATCTTGTGCCGGCGCAGCAGATAGGAGTGGACGAGGCCGCCGATCAGCCCGTCCGACATGGTGGAGATGGCGCAGGCGAGCGCCGTGAAGCCGCCCATCGAGTAGCGGTGCAAGCCGCCCGTGATGCCGACCGCGAGCCCGACCAGCGGCCCGCCCAGGATGCCGCCCAGCACCGCGCCGATCGCACGGGTGTTGGCGATCGATTCGCCGATGTGGAGGCCGAAATAGGTCCCCATGATGCAGAACATCGAGAAGACGGCCCAGCAGGCGACCTTGCGCCACGGCTGCACGGTCACCTGGATCAGCGGCAGGAACAGCGGCGTCTTCGAGAACAGATAGGCGATGACCAGATACACGCAGGTCTGCTGCAGCAGCATGAGGACGAGGTCGGCCCAGGCGAACATCGGCGCAGCGCTCCGCGGGTGAACACGTGACTCTACGTCCCGCCGGCGATCGTCACCATCAGGAGGAGTGCGGTGACGCGACCACCAGGCAGCGCCTCGTCGCGCAGGATTCGCCTGAACCGTCGTGCCGGACCGCGAACCGCAGGCGCGCGGCCTGCGGCCGCGCCCCGGGACGACCGAAAACCGACCGCCTCACCGCACCTTCAGGCCGCGCGTGCGGAAGATCGCGATCGCCGCGTCGAGCGCCTCGCGCGAGGGCGGCTCGGTGCCGTCGAGCGGATAGGCGCGGCCGAGCTCGGCCCACTTGTGCACGCCGAGCCGGTGATAGGGCAGCACGTCGACCTGCTGGACCAGCGGGCCGAGACCGGCGAGGAGATCGGCGAGCCGCGCGATCTCGGCCTCCCCGTCGGTCAGGCCGGGCACCAGCACGTAACGGATCCACATCGGCTTGCCGAGCCGCACCATGCGGCGGGCGAAGTCGAGGGTCGGCGCGAGATCGCGGCCGGTGATCCGCTTGTAGACGGCCGGATCGGAATGCTTGACGTCGAGCAGCACGAGGTCGACCGGGTCGAACCAGTCGTCGTCGACGCTGCGGCCGAGGAACCCGGTGGTGTCGAGCGCGGTGTGCAGGCGCAGGTCGTCGTGGAGGCGGGTCAGCAGCGCGCCGACGAAGCGGGCCTGCGTCATCGGCTCGCCGCCCGACACGGTGACGCCGCCGGCCAGCCGCAGGAAGCCGCGATACGGCGCGATCTCGGCCAGCGCCTCGTCCAGGTCGATGCGGCGCCCGGCCTTCAGCTTCCAGGTGTCCGGGTTGTGGCAGTACAGGCAACGCAGCGGACAGCCGGCCATGAAGAACACGAACCGCATGCCCGGGCCGTCGCCGGCCGCGCCCGATTCGACCGAATGCAGGAAGCCGACCGGCGCCTCGCCGGCGACCCCTGCGGCCGGCGGCACGACGATGCACGCGGGTGCGTCGCCGTGTCCGCGGGCCAGGGAGGATGTGAAGGTCATCGGGGGTCTCTCCTCCGGTTCGTCGTCGGCGCCCGGCCCGTGATCAGGAGTGTCGGACCGGGCGCCCTCGCGACGAACTCTTCGCGGCGCTGCCGCCGCCGCGGCGCCGCCGCCGGAGCGGCGGCGCCGGCCGTGTCACATGCAGCCGTGGAACGTCCGGCTGATCACGTCGAGCTGCTGCTCGCGGCTCAGCTTGACGAAGTTCACGGCGTAGCCGGAGACCCGGATGGTGAGCTGCGGGTAGATCTCCGGGTGCTCCATCGCGTCGAGCAGCGTCTCGCGGTTCAGCACGTTGACGTTGACGTGGTGGCCCATGGCGCCCGCGAAGGCGTCGAGGCAGGCCGCGAGGTTCTTCTGCCGCTCCTCCGGCACCCGGCCGAGCGCCGTCGGCGTGGCCGAAGCGGTCCAGGAGATGCCGTCGAGCGCGCAGGCGTACGGGATCTTCGACACCGACGCACCGGCCGCGATGAAGCCCTTCTTGTCGCGGCCGTTCATCGGGTTCGCCCCGGGCGCGAACGGCTCGCCGGCGCGGCGGCCGTCCGGCGTATTGCCGGTCTTCTTGCCGTACACCACGTTGGACGTGATGGTCAGCACCGACTGGGTCGGCATCGCGTTCCGGTAGAAGTGCGGCTGCGCCTTGATCTTCTCGATGAAGGTCTCGGCCAGCCACACGGCGATCGAGTCGGCGCGGTCGTCGTTGTTGCCGTAGGCCGGGTAGTCGCCTTCGATCACGTAGTCGACCGCGAGGCCGGCCTTGTTGCGCACCACCTTCACCTTGGCGTGCTTGATGGCCGACAGGCTGTCGGCGGCGACCGACAGGCCGGCGATGCCGCACGCCATGGTGCGCAGCACGTCGCGATCGTGCAGCGCCATCTCGATGCGCTCGTAGGCGTACTTGTCGTGCATGTAGTGGATGACGTTCAGCGCCTTGATGTAGGTCTTGGCGAGCCACGACATCATCGGGTCGAGCTTGGCGACCACGGTGTCGTAGTCGAGCACGTCGCCCTCGATCGGCGTGAAGCCCTCGGCCACCACCATGCCGGACTTCTCGTCGACGCCGCCGTTGATCGCGTAGAGCAGCGCCTTGGCGAGGTTGGCGCGGGCGCCGAAGAACTGCATCTGCTTGCCGATCCGCATCGGCGAGACGCAGCAGGCGATGCCGTAGTCGTCGCCCCAGTGCGGCCGCATCACGTCGTCGTTCTCGTACTGGATCGACGAGGTCTCGATCGACACCTTGGCGCAGTAGTCCTTGAAGCCCTCGGGCAACTGCGTCGACCACAGCACCGTCAGGTTCGGCTCCGGCGCCGGGCCGAGGTTGAACAGCGTCTGCAGGAAGCGGAAGCTCGTCCTGGTGACGAGCGGACGGCCGTCCTCGCCGATGCCGCCGATCGACTCGGTGACCCAGGTCGGATCGCCGGAGAACAGCGTGTCGTATTCGGGCGTGCGCAGGAAGCGGACGATGCGCAGCTTGATGACGAGGTCGTCGATCAGCTCCTGGGCGCTCTCTTCCGTCAGGAGTCCGCGCTCGATGTCGCGGTCGAGATAGATGTCCAGGAAGGTCGAGACGCGGCCGAGCGACATCGCCGCGCCGTTCTGCTCCTTCACGGCGGCCAGGTAGCCGAAATAGGTCCACTGCACCGCCTCGCGGCCGGTGCGCGCCGGCTGCGTCACGTCGCAGCCGTAGCTCGCCGCCATCTCGGCGAGCTCGTCGAGGGCGCGGATCTGCTCGTTGAGCTCCTCGCGCTGCCGCATCGTCGCCTCGTCGAACACGGCGTCGTCGATCTCGTGCAGCTCGCGGCGCTTGTCGGCCTTCAGCCGGTCGGTGCCGTAGAGCGCGACGCGCCGGTAGTCGCCGATGATGCGGCCGCGGCCGTAGGCGTCCGGCAGGCCGGTGACGATACCCGACTTGCGGGCCGCCAGAATCTCCGGCGAGTAGGCGTCGAAGACGCCCTGATTGTGGCTCTTGCGGTGCCTGGTCCAGGTCTCCTTCACGGCCGGATCGATCTCGTAGCCGTAGGCCTCGAGCCCCATCTCGACCATGCGCAGGCCGCCGTTCGGCATGATGGCGCGCTTGAGCGGCGCGTCGGTCTGCAGGCCGACGATCAGCTCGGCGTCACGATCGATGAAGCCGGGCGCGTGCGCCGTGATGGCGGCGGGACGATCGACCGAGACGTCGAGCACGCCCTTCTTGCGCTCCTCGGCGAGGAGCTCGGTGAGCTTCGCCCAGACGCCGAGGGTGCGCGAGGTCGGACCGGAGAGGAAACGCGAGTCGCCGAGATACGGGCGGTAGTTCGCCTGGATGAAACCGCGTACGTCGATCTGGCTCTGCCACGGCCCGGCGGCGAAGCCGGCCCACGGCTCCTGTGCGGTGGCGTTCTCGGTGATTGCGTTCATGACGACCTCGTAGGAACATGTCCGACAGAGGCACGAGCACGGGAGCGCTTCGGTCGTCTGATACCGGGGGCGTGTCAGGCGAGATGGGTCGTCACGGAGACGTCGGAATCTTGCGGTTCCGGCGAGACCGCCCGGCCCGGTCAGGTCGCGCAGCGGTTCGAACCTCGATGGCCAGTGATATATCACTACGTATTTCGGTGCCGTAGGGGGCGCGGACGAATGCCCGCCATCCGCCGAAACGACGGCTCGGGGCGAATACGACATCTTGTGATATTTCACCGGCCCGGACGCGCAGTTTCGTTCCGGATCGGGCCGCGTTTTTGTTTACGGGATCCCGCGGTCCGGGAAAACGCGTAGCCCGCCGGCGGCGCGTGGCCACTCCGGTCGGGGACGACGCGGCGGCCGGCTCCCGGAGGACCGCCCGTGCCGGACTACAGATGCCGCATGCCGAGCGTCTCGAGCAGCGGCAGCAGCTCGTCGCGGGCGTGCTCGCGATGGGCCCGGGCGAGCGCGCCGGCGCGCGGCGCGTCGCCCTTGCGGATCGCCGCCGTGACGGCGAGATGTTCCTTGAGCGAGCGGATCGGCTTGACGCGCAGCCGCAGCGTCACCATGCGGGCGCGGTGCGACTGGTCCATCACGGTGCCGACCGCGCGGGCGAGACGGCGGTTGCCGCAGCGCTCGACGAGGGCGCGGTGGAAGCGGTCGTCGGCCTGCGCCCAGGCGTCGAGGTCGTCACGGTCGAGGGCGGCGCGCATGTCGGCATTGATCGCGTCGAGCGCATCGAGCGCCCGCGTCCGCAGCGCCGCGTCGCCGGCCGCGATCGCCTCGGCGGCGCGCCCCTCCAGGGTGGCGACGAGATCGTAGATCTCGCGCATGTCGTCGGGCGAGAGCGCACAGACCTGGATGCCGCGCTTCGGCAGCACCCGCACCAGGCCCTCCTCCTGCAGGCGGATCAGCGCCTCGTGCACGGGGGTGCGGCTCATCCCGAGGCGCAGCGCGATCTCCTGCTCGGAGCCCTGGTAGCCGGGCGGGAACACGTTGTCGCGCACCGCCGTCTTCAGGGCCCGGTAGGCGTTCTCGACCAGGGACGCGCCGCTCTCGGCCGGCGCGGCCGGTGCGACGCCGCCTGCCCCGCTCCTGCCCGGAGTCGTCACGGCCGTCCCCTCCGGCTCGCGATCCCGCTCTCCTGTTGCATGGAAGCTCCTATGGAAGATTGACAGCCCGACGCCGCGGCAGTATAGCGGATTCGCCAACTTGCATGGAAGTCGGCATGCATCCGGCCCCATGGCGACGCACGGCGCGGCGCCCGGCCGGCGACGGACGAGAGGGCGGACGGACGATGCGGGACTATCGGATCGCGGCGATCCCGGGCGACGGAATCGGGACGGAAGTGATCGCGGCCGGCCTGCAGGCGCTCGCCGTCTGCGCCGAGCGCGACGGCGGCTTCCGGCTCGCCGTCGACCATTTCGACTGGGGCTCCGCCTACTACAAGAAGCATGGCGTGATGATGCCGGCGGACGGCCGCGACCGCATCCGCGGGCACGACGCGATCTTCTTCGGCGCGGTCGGCGCGCCCGACGTGCCGGACCACGTCACCCTGTGGGGGCTGCGGCTCGCCATCTGCCAGCCGTTCGACCAGTACGCCAATGTGCGGCCGACCCGGATTCTGCCCGGCATCACGAGCCCGCTGCGCGCCGTCTCGGGGCCCGAGCTCGACTGGGTGATCGTGCGCGAGAACTCCGAGGGCGAGTATGCCGGGGTGGGCGGGCGCGTCCACCAGGGCTTCCCCTACGAGACGGCGACCGACGTCGCCATGTTCACGCGGGTCGGCGTCACCCGCATCATGCGCTACGCCTTCCGGCTGGCGCAGTCGCGTCCGCGAAAGCTGCTCACCGTCGTCACCAAGTCGAACGCGCAGCGCCACGCCATGGTGATGTGGGACGAGATCGCCGCCGAGGTGGCGGCCGAGTTCCCCGACGTGACCTGGGACAAGATGCTGGTCGACGCCATGACCATGCGCATGGTCACGAAGCCGGAGAGCATCGACACCATCGTGGCGACCAACCTGCACGCCGACATCCTCTCGGATCTGGCGGCGGCGCTCGCCGGCTCGCTCGGCATCGCGCCGACCGGCAACATCAATCCGGAGCGCGCGTTTCCGTCGATGTTCGAGCCGATCCACGGCTCGGCCTTCGACATCACCGGCAAGGGCATCGCCAACCCGATCGCCACCTTCTGGTCGGGCTCGATGATGCTGGAGCACCTCGGCGAGACCGCCGCCGCCGCGCGCCTGATGCGCGCCGTCGAGCGCGTCACCGCCGATCCGCGGCTGCACACGCCGGATCTCGGTGGCAGCGCGACCACGGCAATGGTCACCGACGCGGTTTGCGAGGCGCTCGTCGGCGACAATTCGTAACGGCCGGCAAGGCCACCGCCCTCGCGCACGAGGGAGCCCATGCTTTGTTCGTCGATGCGTCACGGCCCGCGACGGGCCGTGCGAACGATCCTTCACGCCGCCTTGGCCGGCCTCGCCCTGTTGGGGCTCGGTGCAGGGGCGCAGGCGGAGAGCGGCTGGCCGACGAAGCCGATCACCATCCTGGTCCCGGCCGCCGCCGGCGGGCCGACCGACACGGTCGCCCGGCTGATCGCCGAATCGATGACCAGGACGCTCGGCCAGACCGTCCTCGTCGAGAACCAGGGCGGGGCCGGAGGCACCCTCGGCATGGGCCGCATCGCCCGCACGCCGGCCGACGGCTACACGCTCGCCATCTGGCACATCGCCCACGCGACCGCGCCGGCCCTCTACGACACGCTGAAATACGATCCGGTCGCCGACTTCGACCATGTCGGCCGCATCACCGACGTGCCGATGACGATCGTCTCCAAGGCCGCCCTGCCCCCGACGTCGATCGGCGCGCTGATCGAGTGGATGAAGGCGAACAAGGCGACCGCGAGCTTCGGCCATGCCGGCGTCGGCTCGGCCGCGCATCTCTGCTCGCTGCTGTTCATGAGCGAAGTGGGCGTCCAGCTCGCGCCCGTCGCCTATCGCGGCACCGGCCCCGCCATGAACGACCTGCTCGGCGGCCAGATCGACCTGCTGTGCGACCAGACGACCAACACGACGAACCACATCAGGGAAGGCCGCATCAAGGGCTACGCGGTGACGACGAAGGCCCGCGTCTCCTCGCTGCCCGACCTGCCGACCCTCGACGAGACGGCCCTGAGGGGCTTCGAGGTGTCGGCCTGGCACGCCATGTGGGCGCCCCGCGGCCTGCCCAAGGAGGCGATCGACAAGCTGGTGCCGGCCCTGCAGACGGCGCTGCGGGACCCCAAGGTGATCGAGCGCTTCGCCAGCCTCGGCACCGAGCCGGTGCCGCTCGACCAGGCGACACCCGCGGCGCTGAAGGCCCAGCTCGTCGCCGAGGTCGAGAAGTGGGGCAAGGTGATCCGGGCCGCCGGCGTGAAGGGCAACTGAGGTCGAGGCTCCGCAGGACTTGCCCCGACCTCCGCTCATCCCCGCGCAAGCGGGGATCCAGGGCCCTGGGTCCGAAGCCTCTCGCCGTGTCGCCCTGGGTCCCCGCCTTCGCGGGGACGAGCGGAGGGTCGGGCCCGCTTTCACGGGACGAGCGGACGTCGGGGATGCCCCCGCTACGCCACGCTGCGCAGCGGCACGGCGATGCGGTGGCGCTGGATCATCGCCTCGTCGACCTCGATCCCGAGGCCGGGGCGATCCATCACCTCGGCATGGCCGCGCGCGATCGCGACGGGATGCGCCGTCACGTCGCTGCCGAGCGCCTGGCAGGTGAGCGTCAGGCCCCAGGCGAGGCCGGGCAGCACGGCCGCGGCATGCAGGGCCGCGGCGCAGGCGATGCTCGACTCGCCCGTCTTGCACGAGAGATTGACGCCCATGCCGAGCCGGTCGGCGAGCCGGCCGGCCTCGACGACGGCACGCAGGCCGCCGAGCTTGATCGCCTTCAGGCTGACGCCGTGTGCCGCCCGGCGCTCGTGGTGGCGGCGGATGTCGTCGATGCCGTGGATGCCCTCGTCGGCGCCGAGCGCGATCGGCGTCGCCGCGGCGATCTCGGCCATGCCGGCGAGATCGTGCGCCACGACCGGCTGCTCGACGAAGTCCAGCCCGGCGTCCGCGACGGCACGCACGAAGGTCAGCGCCTGCTCGACCGAGAATCCCTGGTTGGCGTCGGCCGAGACCAGCGCCTCCCCGTCGAGCAGCGCGCAGATGGCGCGGGTGCGCTCGGCGTCGCGCTCCGGCGTGTCCACGCCGACCTTGATCTTGAACGCCGTGTAGCCGTCGGTCGCCTTGCGGGCCGCGTCGGCGAGGTCGCCGGCGCGGTCGCCGCCGCCGACGACGCCGAGTAGCGCCGCGCGGTCGCGCCTCCGCTCGCCCAGCAGCGCGTGAACCGGCCGCCCGGTGGCGCGCCCGACGAGGTCGTGCAGGGCGATCTCGAGCGCCGCCTTGGCGCCGTGATTGCCGTACATGCGCGCGTCCATGGCGGCCAGCGCGCCGTCGATGTCGGCGGGATCGCGCCCGTCCAGCACCGGCGCGAGATGGCGGATCGCCGCCGTCATGCTCTCGATGGTCTCGCCCGTCATGGTCGGGGCGGAGGCCGCCTCGCCCCAGCCGACCGTGCCGTCGGCGGCGACGACGCGCACCAGCACGTTGTCGGCGCGCCGCACCTCCTCGCCCGCCATGATCACCGGTTTCTTCATCGGCAGGCCGACGGCGATCGGCTCGACGCTCGCGATGTTCACGTTGGATGCTCCGAGACACACAGGCGACGAACGCCTTCGTTTCCCCTCGTGGTGCGGGCACTCCGCAGAGCGCGTCTCGAACCACGCGGCCAACGGGCAAGCCGAATTCGACCGGCCTGCCCACCATCGATGTCCAGATCGGCCGTAGCCGGTCCGGATGCGCCGGGGCCGCATCCTTCGAGGCCCGGCTGCGCCGGACCTCAGGACGAGGCGGCGAGGCTCGAGTCGCCGCGCCCTCAGCTCTTCGCCTTGATGCCGGCCTTGGTGATGACGTCGCGGAACATCGCGACTTCGCGTGCGACGCGCTCCATGTGCTGCCTGCCGGTCTTGGCCTGCACCTCGAAGCCCGAGCGGGTGAGCTTCTCCCGCATCTCCGGCTTGGCCAGCAGCGCGAGCGTCTCCTGCTCCATCCGCCGCACGAAGTCCGGCGCGGTGCCGGCCGGCGCCAGCAGGGCCGTGTAGGTCTCGAACACGAATCCCGGCCAGCCGGCCTCCACCATGGTCGGCACCTCCGGCAGGTCGTGCCAGCGCCGCTCGCCGGTGACGGCGAGCGCCCGGATGGTGCCGCTCTTGATGTAGGGATGCGCCGGCGCGAGCACGCCGGAGGAGAGCTGCACGGTGCCGCCGAGCAGCGCCTTGAGGGCCTCGCCGCCGCCCGAGAACGGCACCGTCGCCATGCCCTGCAGCCCCTCGATCGACTTCAGCACCTCGGCCTCGAGCTGCGGCGTGGTGCCGACCGGCGGGACCGAGACGTTGAACTTCTCCGGGCTCTTCTTCGCCAGCGCGACGAACTCCTTCATGGTGGAGACGCCGAGGCTGGGCATCACGGCGAACACGTTCGGCGAGGTCGCGAGCTCGCAGATCGCCGAGAAGTCCTTGAAGGGATCGTAGGGCAGCGTGTCGTAGAGGCTCGGATTGACCACGAAGGCGCTGGTCGCGAGCAGGATCGTGGTGCCGTCCGGCTCGGCGCGGGCGACGTGGCCCATGCCGATATTGCTGCCGCCGCCGCCCTTGTTCTCGACATAGACGGTGCCGCCCATCTGGTCCTGCAGCGCCGCCGCGACGATGCGGGCGATGATGTCGGACGGCCCGCCGGGCGAGTTGGCGACGACGATGCGGAGCGGCCGGTCCGGATAGGCCGCGAAGGCGGGACCGCTGCGCAGGATGGCGGGGGCGGCGAGGCCGAGCGCGGCCCCGCCGAGCACGAAGCGACGTGAAACGATCGCACGGGGCCGCGATGCGGCGCCCGCGCCGTTCGAGCTGGTCATGACTCCTCCCTGACGACTTTTTTGTCTCGCCGTTCTTCGAACGACGCTTGTTCGCCGCACGGCGTTCGCCGTGTCGACGCGGGTCAGGTTACGGAGCGATGCCGTGGCGCGCAACCGCGCGCTTCGCCGCGCGAAGCCGCGTTCCGGCATGCGATACGCCGGCCCGCCGCCGGAGCGGCGCGCCGGCGGCCGTCGGAACTACTTGGTCCTGGCGCAGACGAGTCGTGCCTCGGCCGGCACCGTCTCGCCCGCCCAGGTCGCGGCGACGAGGGTGCGCTCGCCGGGATTCGGCACCGCGGTCAGCAGCACCTCGTCGGCCTCGCAGCTCGCCTGGCACGGCGCCTGGCCCTGGCAGGACTTGGTGACGACGCGGATCGGCGCCGCGGCAGGCGCGGCCTCGCCGCGGTCTCCCTTGGGCCCGACCGGGCCCTGCTGGCCGGTGGGACCGGCCGGTCCCTGCGGCCCGGCGGCGCCGGCCACGCCCGGCGCACCGGCAGCTCCCGGCGCTCCCGCCTCGCCACGGTCGCCCTTGTCGCCCTTCGGGCCGGCCTGACCGCAATTGGCGACGACGATGTCGCGGGTGTCGGGCTCGGACTTCACCGTCACGGTGCAGTCGCCCGGATGATAGGCGGCCCGCCAGGTGAAGCGGCGGTCCTTGCCGGAAACGACCTCGAAGCGGTCGTCGAAGGTGACCTTTTCGTTCGGGCGCGTCACCCGCCCGATGACGACGATCTCGCCGGCCTCGATGCGGGCGGCCGAGATCTCGATCGCCGCCTCGGCCGTCCCGACGGCGAGCAGGCTCGCCATCACCCCCATGGTGATCGTTCGCATGTGCTTGTCGTGACCTTCTGCTGACGGACGGGCCGGAACCGGCCCCCGCGCATACAAGCACATGTCGCCGGGGGTCGCGACAGGCGCGTGCCCGACCCGGCGGGCAGGCTTTCCGTCGCAGCGTCAAGCCCGGCGGCAGACCCGCCGGGCGCCGGAGACGCCGGCTCACGCCGCACCGGCGGTCCGGCGGTCCGGCGGTCCGGCGTCGGTGTCGAACGGGTGGCGTCGCGGCCGCCGGCAGCCCGGCGGCCGGACCGGGCGTCAGGACGGCGAACCGCCCGGCTTGCCCATCTTCGTCGTCGTGTCGGCGACCGCCTTGATGGCGGTCTCGCTGAGGTCCTTCACCTGCTCGGTCATGACCTGCATCTGGGTCTGCAGGAACTCCGTCTGCATCTTCAGGACTTCCTGGACGTCCTTGGCGGCCATCAGGCTCTGGGCGAAGTCGAACGCGCTCGCGACGTTGCGTTCGGCATAGCTCAGAACCTTGTTGCTCAGCTCGGTTCCGCCCAGCATCGGCATGCCCGGCACGCCGCGCTGGAAGAACTGGAGATAGCTGTTAATCGCAGAGCGAACCTGCTCCATGCTCTGCTCGGTCATCTTGCGGAGGTCAGCGGGCATTTCAAAGGGCGTCCCGGTCTTCATGACGATCTCCTGGGAACACACCGGCCGGCGGAGCCGGCGGGCGCGATGCCGATGAACAATTGTGAGCGAACGCCCGCATGATAGGCACGGCGGACGCGCCCGGTCAAAAGATATTGCAGTGCGTCAAAACGGCCGTATGACGATGCCGCCGCACGACGGCGGGCCGGTTCAGCCCCAGTGCTCGGCCGGCTGCTCCAGGAGCGCCACCACGAGGGCCAGGGCCGCGTCGAAATCCCCCATGTCCATCGCCTCGTCCGGATTGTGGCTGCCGTTCCGGTTCCGGATGAACAGCATGCCGGTCGGCACGCCGGCGTTGGCGAAGGTCGCGGCGTCGTGGCCCGCGCCGCTCGCCATCTCAATCGGCGCGATCCCGGCGGTCGCCGCGGCCGCCCGCATCTGCGCCAGCAGCCGCGGCGCCATCACGGCGGGCGTGCTGCCGCCGAGCGGGCCCAGCTCCAGCCGGACGTCCCGGCGGGCGGCGACGTCGAGGCCGGTCTCGACCAGCCGCCGGCGCACCTCCTCCAGGGTCGCCTCGCTCTGGCTGCGCACGTCGATGCACAGCCGGGCCTCGCCGGCGACCTTCGAGAAGGAGTGCTGGGCCGGGTCGGTGCCGATCATGCCGAACGTCACGGCGAGGTCGTGCCCGTCGCGCTCCATGCGCTCCCACAGAGCCTGCATGGCCATGACGAACTCGGACGCCGCGACCACGGCGTCGCGCCGCAGCGTCCGCGGCGTCGCGCCGGAATGCGCGTAGGCGCCGTGGAAGGCCGCTTCGCGGAACCGGAAGCTGCCGCGGATGCCGGTGACGAGCCCGAGCGGCCGGCCCTCGGCGACCAGCACGGGTCCCTGCTCGATATGCGGCTCGAGATAGGCGACCGTCCGGGCGCGATCGATCCGGCTCGCGCCTCGGCGCACCGCCTCGGGATCGAAGCCGAGGTCGCGCATGTGCCCGGCGAGCGAACGGCCAGTGTCGCTGCGCACCACCGCGTCGAGCACGTCCGGCGGCAGGCAGCCCAGCGCCGTCTTGCTGCCGATGTAGCTGTGCGGAAACCAGCAGCTCTCCTCGGCCCGCAGGCAGAGCACGCAGAGATCGAACGCCGGGACGGTGCCGAGCCGGGTCAGCGCCGCGGCCGCGGCGAGCCCGAGGATCACGCCGGCGGCGCCGTCGAAATTGCCGCCGTGCGGAACCGAGTCGAGGTGCGATCCGACATAGACGGTGCGGCCGCGGTCGGCGCCCCGGAAGGTCAGGAACTGATTGCCGGCGGGGTCGAAGACCGGATCGCCGCCGAGATCCCCGGCCGCCTCCGCCATCAGGGCGAAGGCGGCGCATTCGCCCGCGCCATACGCCGCGCGGGTGACGCCCGGGGGATCCGCGGTGCCGCCGGCGAGCGCATCGAACAGGCGGGCCGCTAGGCGCGAGCCGTCGGCGAGCGCCTCGGCGCGGCGATCGTCGGCGGCTCCGTGCATCGCCGTCCTCCCGGCCGCGCTCACGCGCGGCCGCCGGCCTTCATCAGCTTCGGCACCACGGCGCGGGCGGCGTTGAGCACCATGGCGGCGTCGTTCTGGTACGGGATCCAGGTGCAGCCCTTGGCGACCCAGCTCTCCGCCATCTCGGGCGACTGCGCCGACAGGCCGTAGGGCACGCCGTTCGCCTTGCAGATCGCGAAGACCTTCTCGTACGCCTCGTGCAGGATCGGGTTCTGCATCTCGGCCGGGATGCCGAGATCCTGCGACAGGTCGTCGGGGCCGATCATCACGCAGTCGACCGCGCCGGTCTTCAGGATCGCGTCGAGATTGGCGATCGCCTTCTGCGTCTCGACCATCACGATCAGCATGGTCTCGCTGTTGAGATGGGCGAGCATCTGCTTCGGGTCGCCGGCGAAGTAATCGGTGTGCGGTCCGCGCAGGTTCATCGGCCGGCTGCCGATCGGATAGTAGCGCGTGCCCCTGACGATCTCCATGAACTGCTCGGCCGTCTCGACCGACGGCAGCAGCAGCCCCTGCGCACCGGCGTCGAGCGGCCGGGTGAGGTCGTGCGGCTTCAGCGTGCCGGGCGGCCGCACGATCGGGGTGAGGCCGCACTCGCGGGCGTACATCGACAGCATGCCCACCGTCTCCATGTTGAAGTCGGTGTGCTCCATCTCGATGATGACGAAATCGAAGCCCGAGGTCGCGAGGATCTTCACGACGCGCGGATGCGGGCACAGCGTGATCCAGGTGCCGAAGGCGGGCTTGCCCTCGCGCTGCAGGGCCTTGACCTTGTTGCTCTTGATCATGACGTGACTTTCCAAGGAGTCCGGGAACGATGGGGTCGGTCAGGCCGGTGCGGCGACGCGGCGGCGCGCCCACACGTCGGGATCGACCAGGTATTCGGGCCGGCGGCCGGCCAGGACGTCGACGACCTGCCGGGCCGTCTCGACGGCGGTGCGCTCCAGCGCCTCCTCGGTCGCGCCGCCGGTGTGCGGCGACAGGAGGATGCCGTCACAGGCCGTGTAGGGATGGCCGGCGGGCAGCGGCTCCGTCTCGAAGACGTCCATGGCGGCACCGCGCAGGTGGCCGCCGTCGACCGCCTCGATCAGCGCCTCCGGCACCACCAGGGCGCCGCGCGCGGTGTTGACCAGCACGGCGCCCTTCTTCATCGCGCGCAGCCGCTCGCGGTCGAACATGCCGCGGGTCTGCGGCGTGAGCCGCTGGTGCAGCGAGACGATGTCGGCCTCGGCGAGGGCCCGCCCGAGATCGCCGACCGGGACGCAGCCGGCCGCGCGGATATCGCCGTCGTCGGCGCTCGGGCTGTAGACCTCCACCCGCATGCCGAAGGCGAGACGGGCGATCTCCGCCGTGCGCCGGCCGATCTTGCCGAAGCCGAAGATCAGCAGCCGCTTGCCGGCGAGTTCGTGGAAATCGCGGGCATAGCGGTAGTCGAAGTCGCCGGCCCGAACCGCACGGTCGCACTCGCGCACGCGCTTGATGATCGCGATCATCTGCGCGATCGCGTGCTCGGCGACCGACTGCACGTTGGCGGTCGGCGTATAGACGATCGGCAGGCCGATCTCGCGGGCGTAGCCGACGTCGACCGGATCGTAGCCGGTGCCGTGATTGCCGAGCACGGCGAGCCGCGGCGCCGCCTCCATGGCGGCCCGGTTGAACCCGGCGTTGCGGGTGATCGCGGCGACCGCGTCCTTCGCCTCGCGCGCCACCACGTCCATGGTCGCGGCGCTCGCCTGCCGGACCTCGAGCCCGGCCTCCTCCAGGATCCTGATCCCGCCCGGATGAATCGGCTGGACCAGCAGGCACAGACCGCTCACGCCGCCCTCTCCTTCGCGCGCGCGTCGAACGCCGCCTTGGCCTCCACGGTCGTGACGAACCTCGCCCCGTTGTTCGGCACCCAGGCGAGGAACTGCTTGAATCGCTCGATCCACGCCGGCTCGCCGACCGAGCCGGTGTGGAACAGCGAGTGCACGATCTGCTGCTCGCCGGTGCGCTGCGCCCGCTCGCGGATCACGTTGAAGACGCGCTGCAGGTTGGACAATTCCGACTGCTCGACATGCAGGAGGTTCTTGTAGGCGGCGCCGTCGCCGTCGGCCCCGATCGGGATCTCGAACACCTGCGAGCGCGCCTGGCCGGCGGCCGGCAGACGCGGATTCATCGGGAGATACCAGCCGGTCGTCTCGGCATGCACCCAGATCGCCTCGCGGTCCGGGTGGTTGCCGCCGGGCGAGCACGAGCAGTCGATGAACACGCCGGTCTGCGGCAGGAGCTCGTTCATGAACGGCGTGTAGGCGTAGTGTCCGCCCCGGTACGCCACCGGCCTGATGCCGGCGTTCTCGAGCCGGCGCTTGCAGTCGAGATAGACCGTGGTCATGTGGTCGCGCTCCATGTAGCGCGTGCCCTGGCCCTTGATCTCCTCGTGCAGATGGATCGACAGCTCGGCGCCGCCCTCCACCGCCTCGCGGTACACGTCGAGCATCTCGCCGTCGTAATAGCCGGTGCGGCAATAGGTGCCGGAGTGCGGCGACAGGATGAACTTGCCGCCCGTCATGTCCTTCAGCATGCGGCACAGGCCGCGGGTCTCGCCGACGCTCTGCTCGACCTTGGGCGGATCGACCCGGAAATCGCGACCGGGATCGAACGGCGCGTAGACCAGCCAGTTCACGTCGATGAGGGGGACGAGGAGAACGTCGGGTCGCGCACTTTCCGCCATGTCGAACTTTCCCGAGACCGCATTGACACCAGGTGCGGCCGCCGGGACGTCCGTCGTCCGCGCGAAATATATGCGACGGTTCCGATTGCGTCTTCCAATCGAATGATCTAAACGATTATTCGATGAACCGAAATAATGTCACCATCCGGCAACTGCGCGCCTTCGTCCTGGTGGCCGACAAGGGCAGCTTCGTTGCGGCTGCCGACACCCTCGCTCTTTCGCAGCCCGCTCTCAGCCATTCGATTCAGCAGCTCGAGGAGCAGATCGGCAGCGCGTTGTTCCACAGGACGACACGCAGCGTGAAGCTCACCGGCCTCGGCATGGGCTTCCTGCCGACCGCCCGCCACCTGCTCCGCCAGATCGACACCTCGATCGCCGACATCCAGGAGGCCGCCGCCCGCAAGCGCGGCCGTGTCGTCGTCGCCTGCCTGCCCTCGATCGCCTTCCGGCTGATGCCGGCCGTGATCGCCGGCGAGGCCTCGCGGCTCGGCCTGCGCGTCGTGGTGCGCGACGTCAATCTGACGGCGATCACCACGGCCGTCCTGGACGGCCAGGCGGATCTCGGCATCGGCAGCTTCGAGACCGCGGCACCGTCGCTCGACGGCGTGGTGATCGGCCGCGACCGGTTCTACGGCGCGTTCCCGAAGTCGCATCCGCTGGCCCAGAAGGCCGAGGTGACCTGGGCCGAGCTGCAGGGCCATCCGTTCATCGCGATGACGCTCGAGCACGGCATCCGCAACCTGATCGACAATGCGATCGCGCCCCACAATGTGCGGCTGTCGATCGCGTCCGAAGTGTCGAACCTCGTGACGATCTACGGCCTGCTCGAGCAGGGCGTCGGCATCACGGCGCTGCCCGGGCTGGCGCTGCCGCCCGGCGAGCATCCCCTGCTCGCCTACCGGCCGTTGAAGGACCCGGTGCTGGAGCGGACCATCCGGGTCGTGTGGCGGCACGGCATCGGCCTGTCGCCGGCGGCCCGGACCATCGTCAAGGCGATCACCGGCGTGATCTCGGACGGCAAGGTGCTCAATCAGGACGACGGCATGACGCTCTCGGCCGCCGCCCTGTCCTTCGCCAACGACCCGCCGCCGACCAGGACGCGCGCCACCGCCGGACGGCAACCGGCGGCCCGCCCGACGCTGCGCGCCGAGGCATGATTTTCGCATAGATGGTCTTCGCCTATCGGCTTCTGCACGGGTGCGTCGGTACGAATCGGTCGGTCGCGTCATCTGCGCGCCTCGATCGGCACAGATCGTCGCTCCCCATGTCGTGATCGGCGGGCCGCGATCCGGTCCCGGCGGCCCGACGTATAACAAGCGTCAACGTGGCTACGGAGAACCCCCGCTCCATGCTTCCCCTTTTCGATTCGCTCCACCGATGCGCGGGCGGCCGGTCGATCGCCGCGCACGACGACGACGCGACCGGCGACGTGCGGCAGCCCATCGTCATGGGGACCGGCGAACGCCCGTACAGCATCGCGGCCGGCCTCGCCCCGGTGCTGCGCCGAACCGTCGCCGGGCGCTGCACGGCGAACCCGAACTGCGTCGTCGCCGACCGCTGCCCGGCCACCCCGTCGATGCAGCGCGCCTGCACGGCGGCGTTCCAGACCTGGGTCCGGCGCACCATGGCCGCCGCCGAAGCGCCGGCCGTATCCGTGGAAAAGTGGCGCTGACCTTCCCTTTCCGGATCACGGGGTCGGGCCCCGTGCGCTGCGTCGCCCGCGCAATCGCGGATGTCCCGATCACCGGGCGTTAAACCTCGCGGTGCACGATCGCGCCTGAACAGCAGGCGATCATGGGCGACGCTGAGCTCGACGACAGCGGCCGGTCCCCGACCCGGTAGCGTTCGCGACGCCGGGAGCGGACGCTCCTGCTCGGGGCCCTGGCCCTGGCCCTGGCCTTGGTCGCCGGCGCCGTCATCCGCGTGGTGGCCGGCAGCGACGCGCCGTTGTGGATGGACGAGGCCGTGACCGGCGTCGTCGCGTCGCAATCGAGCGTCCGCGACATGGCCCTGGCGGCCCTCGGTGACCCGAACGCGCCTCTCTTCTACGTCCTGATCCACGCCTGGACCGGCATCGCCGGCCTGGGCAATGCCGCGTTGCGGTTCCCCAGCCTCGTCTGCGGCCTCCTCACGCCGCTGATCGTGCTCGTCCCGACGTCTTCGATCAGCCGCGACGTCCGTCTGCTGTGGTGCGCCCTGCTGGCCCTGTGGTGGCCCGGCCTGATGTTCGCCCAGGAGGCGCGCTGCTACACGTTGCTGCTCGCGCTCGCGACCGGCACCACGGTCGCCTATGCGCGACTGCTGACGGCGCCGACCATCCGCCGTGCTCTGGCCTGGACGGGCCTCGGGGCGCTGACGATCCTGACGCACTATCAGGCCGGGGCGCTGATCGGCGTCCAGGGGCTGACCTATCTGATCGTCCACCGCCGGGGCGCGATCCGGACCTGGCCGGCCCTGCTCGCCTTCGTGCCGGTCGCCGCCTGGATGGCGCTGCACGCCGAGACCTTGATCCGCTTCGCCGATCCGCGATTCGCCTGGTACCCGATCGTCGATCGTCGCCACATTCCGGTGGTCGCCGGATTCCTGTTCGGGATTCCGGCCCTGGCGGCCTGCACCGTTCTGGCCGGCATCGTGCTGCTGGCGCGGCGCCTCGCGAGCGGACCAGCGGATCGCGCGCCTCTGCCGCCGCCCCTCGTCGTCGTCGCCACCTCGGCCGGCGCCCTCGCCGTCATGCTGGCGATCGGGGCGGTCCGGCCGGCCTTCACGATCCGCTATCTGGTCCCGTGCGCGCCCGGCATTCTTCTGGGCGCCGTCCTGGTGGCGGAGCAGATGAGCCGGCGGATCGCGGCGAGCGGGCTCGCTTACGTCCTCCTGTTCGGGATCGTCGCCGCGACCTGGGCCGCCGACGGCGCCGTGCCGCCCTACAAGCGCGAGCTCGAGATCCAGACGGCCTCCGAGGCGATGATGGCGGCGGGCACCGAGCGCGTCGTCTTCGTCTGGGACAATCCGCTGGTCGACGCGATGGACCCGCGTTTCGTGCAGGAGCTGGGTGGCTTCTTCTTCCGCCGGGCGGACATGCCGGTCGCAGTCCAGGCCGTCCAGAGCAAGGACGTCCGGCGGCTCGCGGCGACATGGTCCGCCGCGCCCGCCCGCACCGGGCTCTTATGGGTCCACGAGCCCGAGTTGCACGGCCCCGCCGCCGCCCATTTCCGCCCGGCCCCGCTCTCCGACCCGGCCTGGACCTGCAGCAGGACCGGCCAGGGCGCCGTCGGCGTGACGGCCTGCCTGCGGATGTGAAAGCGGACAGCCCCCGGCCAGGACGGAACGCAAGCGAAACCCGTGTGTCTCGCCCGGAGACTCCCGCCGAGCCCCGAAGCTCCGCCGCGACCGGCCGCAGCTACGATCGGCTTCCCATGGCCAGCTCGGCGATGCGCGCGTCGGCGCGGCGGAGCCGCCGGCAGAGCTCGCGATTGATGTTCTGCATCACCATCGCGTAGGCGCGGAGGTCGGCCCTGTAGTACGTGTAGAGGTTCCGGGCCGTGAGCTCGTACAGCACGGTCGCACTCTCCGCGACGACGGTCGCCGATCTGTTCTGGACTTCGATCAGCGTCATCTCGCCGAAGAAATCTCCGGGCCCGAGCCGCGCGATGGAAAGCGGGCGCCCCGCGTGGCCGCGCTTGCACACCGCCAGCTCGCCGGACTGCACGACATACATCGAATGGCCCGGCTCTCCTTCCGACACCACCGTGGCGCCGGCCTCGAAGCGGCATTCGGCCAGCATCGAGATCAGGAGATCGAGGCTCGCCGCCTGGAGCCCACCGAAGAACGGCGTCGCGACCAGGAACGCCTTCAGCTCGGGGGAACTGGCGGCCATCCGCCCACTATACGGCGCCGGCCTCCGATGCACACGCCCGGCGGCCGCGATCGTGCGGCCTTCCGCCCTTCCCGCCCGGCCCTCATTGATCCCTGCCTTGCGCGGTCGTAGGGTCCGCGGGCCGTCGCCCGACGGCGACCGCATGCGCCCCGCACGCCGGGCGCACCCTGCAACGATCACGAGAGACATCATGGCGTCGATCACGCTCCGGCGTCCGGACGACTGGCACGTTCATTTCCGCGACGGCGCGGTGCTGCGCACCGTCGTTCCCTTCACGGCGCGCCGCTTCGGCCGCGCCATCGTGATGCCGAACCTGACCCCGCCCGTCACCACGGCCGCGATGGCGTCCGCCTATCGCGAGCGCGTGGTCGCGGCGATCCCGGCGGGCGTAAGGTTCACGCCGCTGATGACCTGCTACCTGACCGACGGCACCGACCCGGCCGACCTGATCGCCGGCTTCCGCGACGGAGTCTTCACCGCGGCGAAGCTCTATCCGGCGCACGCGACCACCAATTCGAGCCACGGCGTCACCGACGTCGCCAACATCGCGTCGGTGCTGGCGGCGATGGAGGCGGCCGGCATGCCGCTGCTGGTGCACGGCGAGGTCAACGACCAGACGGTCGACATCTTCGACCGCGAGGCCGTGTTCATCGAGCGCGTGCTGGACCCGACCCGCAGGCGCTTCCCCGGCCTGAAGGTCGTGATGGAGCACGTCACCACCAGGGAGGCGGTGGATTACGTGCGCGCCGGCGGCCCGCTGATCGGCGCCACGGTGACGCCGCAGCACCTGATGATCAACCGCAACGCCATCTTCCGCGGCGGCATCCGGCCGCACTACTACTGCCTGCCGGTCGCCAAGCGCGAGGTGCACCGCCTCGCGGTGCGGGCGGCGGCGACGAGCGGCGATCCCTCGTTCTTCCTCGGCACCGACACGGCGCCGCATCTCAGGCACCTGAAGGAGGCCGAGTGCGGCTGCGCCGGCCTGTTCAACGCGCCGGCGGCGCTCGAATGCTACGCCACCGTGTTCGCCCAGGAGAACGCGCTGGACAGGCTCGAGGCCTTCGCCTCGCTCAACGGTCCGGCCTTCTACGGCCTGCCGCCCAACGAGGAGCGCGTGACCCTCGTCGACACGCCGCCGACGCCCGCCGCCGAGATCCCGGTGCCCGGAGAGGGCAGCCTGCGCGCCTTCGGCTCCGACGAGGGCCTCGGCTGGAGCGTCGTCGACGCGGCCGCGTGACCCTCGGTCCGCGTCCCGCCGATCGCCTCGGATTCACCCCTCTCCCCTCGCGGGAGAGGGAAGACGAGGCGAGCCACCGTCAACGCGGACGCCGCGCCGGCTCTCGCCGCGGCTCGGATTTCGACTCCACCGGCGGCTTGCCGTCCGGTGACGCGGCGGCCGGGACGACCTCCCAGGTGCCGGCGCCGATCCGGTCGTTGACCTCGATCCGGCCGTCGTCGCGGATGCAACGGTAGCTCGCCGAGAAGGTCAGGGTGCCGTTCGGCGCGAAGCTGCGGCGGTCGGTGGCGACGCAGTTGCGGCCCGGGATCGAGCCCTCGGTCTCGACCATGTTGCCGCGGCGGACCCCGTTGGCGCGGCCCTGGTCGATCTCGATGCGCACCTGCTCCTTGTCGAACCGCCAGGTGCTGACGAAGCGGGTCTTGGGATCGTCGCGGAACCAGGCCGTCACCCTGACGGTGCCGACGGCCGGCGGCACCGCGACGGCCCATTGCGACTCGAGGGTGAGCGCGTGGCGATCGAGGAGCGCGTCGAGCGACCGCAGCGCTGCCGTGCCGGCGGCCCCCTGCCCGACCAGCGCCTTGCGGACCTGGTCGACCGCGGCGAGCGTCGACTGGCGATAGGCGGCGTCGTAGACGTAGCGGGCGCGCAGCCGCCAGGGCTCGTCGAGCGCGGCCCGCATCGACGCGGCGTCGGGAGCAGCGGCGAACGCCTGCGCCGCCGGCCCCTCACCGGTCGCGGCGGCGCGCAGCCATGCCGCGAGCGCGTCGACGGTCGCCCGGCGGGCGGTGATCTGCGGATGGATGCCGGCCAGATACTTCAGCTGGCCCGGCGTCGGCCGCTTGCCGGCGGCGATGAACACGTCGCGGAAGATCTCCTCGACCGGAACGTCGCCCGGCAGCCGGAACCACTCGTCCTCCGCCTCGTCCCACAGCAGCGCGACGTCGAACACCTTCTCGGCCGGCGCGGTCCTGGGCCGGTGCAGCTCCGGCGGCGCGGACGGGACATAGACCGACGCGTCGGCGAGCGTCTCGCCGTACTGCGCGACGAGCTGGCGATAGCGTGGATCGTCCTGGCCGCCGCGCGCCTCGCCGGCGAGGCGGTCGCGGTCGCGCGCGGCCGCCAGCCGCTCGCGCAGCGGCGCCGCCGCCGCGGCGAGAACTCCGACCGCCTGCCGATAGGCGGCGAGCGCCGTCCCGACATCGTGCCCCGCGGTGCCGCCGACGGCCGCGGCGAGCGCATCGACATCGTCGGGCTTCACCGTGGCGAGCAGCAGACCCGCCTCGTGACCGAGATCGTGCCAGGACGGGACGAGGGCCGCGAAGACGGCGAAGCGCGCCAGCGCCTCCCGGTGGGACCCGAGGCTGTCGCGGGCGCGTGAGAACCCGAGATCGCCGGCTTCGGCGCGGCGGCGGGCCGCGAGCGCGTCGAGGGCGTGCTCCAGTGGCTGCAGGGTGCCGCGGGTCGTCGCGGCCGCCGCCGTGAGGCTGGCGAAGTCGGTCGCGATCGTGGCGTCGGCCGACGGCCCGGGCGCAGGGCGCACGGATGATTCGGACGGCTGACCGGACGCGGACCCGGCGGCGATCGGGAGCAGCCCGACCGCGGCCGCCACCGCGACCCCGCCCACGAGCGATCGAAGCATCGACCGACCGTGACGCCTCACACTCAGTCTCTCCTGTCCTCGCCGTCCTATCGCGCGGCTGCCGCTCCGCCGGCGGCCGGGGTGCTGGCGGCCGCGGCGCGGACAGCCGGACCGCGGGCGGCCGGGCCGAAGCCGGGCAGCGCGCCGAGCGCCTCGCGTCCGAGATCGAGCCAGACTCCCATCATGTCGTGCTGCAGGTCGAGCGCCTGGTTCACCAGCTCCGACCAGGCGCGCTCCGCGAGCAGGAAGCCGTTGTCGGCGGGCGGCGAGGCCGGCGCGCCGGCGAGGCCGATCAGCGGCACCAGGGGCGCGACCAGCGGGTTGGTGTTGCGCACCGCCCGCTGCACGGCGACCAGCGCGTAGTCGCGCGCCTCGAGCGACATCACGCCGGGCCCGAACGTGTAGGCACAGATGCGGTCGCCGACATGGCCGAGTGTGCGGAGCTGGCCCTGCAGCCGCAGGCCGTGGTCCCAGCCGAAGCGCTCGGCCGCCTGGGCCACCCGCTGCATCATGCGCTCGCCCTGGCGGGCGAGCTCGCCGGCATCGACCATGGTGCGCGAGAACAGCCGGTCGGTACTCAGGGACGGTGCGGCCGGCGCAGCCACGGTCCCTCGCGCGACGCTCTCCATGGACGCCCCCTGACGGCTCGTCGTTTCCACCCTCGCGACCGGCTCCGCCGACCGCGACCCGACAGCGCCGGCGGCAGCCGGCGCCCCGGATGCGTTCACTCGGCGGCCTTCACGAAGCCGGGCATCGAGCAGGCGGACCGGCCGGTCCGGCACCAGTGGATATAGAGCTGGGCGAGCGCACAGGAGACCAGCCTGGCGCGGTCGTTGTCGGCCCGGCTGGTGAGGATGATCGGCACCCGCGCCCCGATCACCAGGCCGGCCGACTCGGCGCGCGCCACGAAGGTGAGCTCCTTGGCCAGCATGTTGCCGGCCTCGAGATTGGGGACGATCAGCACCTCGGCCCGGCCGGCCACCAGCGAGGTGATGCCCTTGGTCTTGGCCGCCCCGACGTCCATGGCGTTGTCCATGGCGAGCGGGCCGTCGACGATGCCGCCCTTGATCTGGCCGCGCTCCGCCATCTTGGAGAGCGCTGCGGCGTCGAGGGTCGAGGGGATGTTGGGGTTGACGGTCTCGACCGCCGACAGGACGCCGACCCGCGGCGTCTCGATGCCGCAGGCGCGGGCGAGGTCGATGCCGTTCTGCACGATGTCGACCTTGGTCGCCAGGTCGGGCGAGATGTTGACGGCGCAGTCGGTGATGAACAGCAGGTGGTCGAGAGTCGGGACGTCGAGCACGAAGGCGTGGCTGAGCTTGCGGACGCCGCGCAGGCCGCCGTCGCGCTTGATCACCGCGTTGAGCAGCGCCTCGGCCTTGACGTTGCCCTTCATGATGGCCGCGGCCTTGCCGGTGTTGATCAGGCCGACGGCGCGCTTCGACGCCTCGCGGTCGTCCGCCACGTCGATCAGCTCGAAACGGCCGATGTCGACGCCGAGATCCTTGGCGGCGGCGCGGATGCGGCCGCCGTCGCCGACCAGGATCGGCACGATCAGCCCCTCGTCGGCCGACAGCACGGCGCCGCCGAGCGCGTGGCGGTCGTCCGGCCCGACCACGACGGTCGGCAGCGGCGGCAGCCGCTTGGCCACCGCGATCAGCGGGGCGAAATGCTCGTGGTCGTCGAGGATGAGCTGCGGCAGCTCGCCCGCCTCGGTGACCATCGTCTCGGTCGGCACCTCGACCTCGGCGACGCCCTGCACCACCAGGCGGCCGTCCGCCTCGCGGATCGTGGTCTCGAACAGGGCGAGCGGCTTCTCGCGCTTCTCGATACACTTGACCTCGATCCGGAGGCGCGAGCCGACCCGAACCCGCTCGACGAAGTTGAAGCTCTGGGCCCGGTACAGCGTGCCGGCGCCGGGCAGCAGGGTGCCGAGCACGGCCGACACCAACGACCCCACCCACAGCGAGGGGGCGACCGGCTCGCCGCCCGTGGTGACCTCCATGGCGGCCGGGACCGGGAGCGGATTGAGGTTTCCCGAAACGTGCGCGAACAGCGTCAGGTCCTTCGCCGTGCAGGTCCGGTCGAGCGCCGCCACGGCGCCCACCTCCAGCTCGTCCCACGTCGTATTGCGCACGCTCGTTCCTTTCATGGCCGCTCTCCCTAGAATGGTTGACCGGCGGTCTTGAAGCGCGGCCCGGAAAGGCACGACGCTCGCCGCCTGCGGACATGCTACCGGGCCGGCCCGCAAAAATCTTGCTCCAAGTCAATCTTGCTCCAGGTCAAAGTCATCGCACCGGGCTTGGGTCCCAATTGGGAACCGAGCCGCCCGCCGGCCCCGCGCCCGCCCAGATCGACAGGACCCGAACCCGTGAAAGCCGCCGATGTGATGACCCGGACCGTGATCACGGTCGCCCCCCACGCGCCCGCCCGCGCCGTCGCCAAGATCCTGCACAAGAACGGAATCAGCGCCGTGCCCGTGGTCGACGAGGCGGGCGCGCTGCTCGGCATGGTGAGCGAGGGCGACCTCATCCCGCGCGACCAGCGCGACCGCGAGGCCCGCCGCGACTGGTGGCTGCGCGTCCTGGCCGAGGGCGAGGAGCTCAGCCCCGAATTCGTCGCCCACCTGGAGAAGGACCAGCGCACCGCCGGCGAGGTCATGACCGCCCCGGTCGTCACCGTGCCGGAGGACGCCGACATCGTCGAAGTGGCGGCCGTGCTGGCGCAGAACCGGATCAAGCGCGCCCCGGTGGTCGCGGCCGGCCGCATGGTCGGCATCGTCAGCCGGGCCGACCTTGTGCGGGCGATCGCCGGCAACGGCCATGCGGCCGAGCCGCCGCCGTCCGAGCGCAGCCCCGACCCTCTCACCGCCGCCGAAGAACACCTCACCGCCTTGCAGGCCCGCATGCACCAGAAGACGCCCGGGGCCGCCGCGCCCGCCACCACCCCGACCACCCCGAAGCCGGACGAGGAGCTCTCCGCCGCCGGCTTCCGCGGCCTCGTCGAGAGCCACGAGAAGGACGAGGACGCGCTGCGCGCCGACGCGCATCGGCAGGCGCAGGAGAAGCGCCATCACGAGGCGAACGAGATGCTCGCCGCCGAGCTCACCGAGGCGATGTGGAGCCGCATGCTGCACGAGGCCAGGATCGCCGCCGAGAAGGGCGAGGCCGAGCATATGCTGCTGCGCTTCCCCTGCGAGCTGTGCACCGACCACGGCCGCGCCGTGAACGTGCCCGACCCCGAATGGCCCGCGACGCTGCGCGGCCTGCCGGCCCGCGTCTTCCTGCGCTGGAAGGACGAGCTGCGCCCCAAGGGCTTCGGCCTCACCGCCCGCATCGTCGACTTCCCCGGCGGCGTCCCGGGCGACGTCGGGCTGTTCCTGCACTGGGGGAAGTAGCACGGGCGCCAGGCGAACTGGCCGTCGTTCCGGGGCGCCACGCCGCGGCGACCCCGGACCGCGTCCTCACCTCCGCCCGTCGTGAACCACCGACCCCGTCGCTGTGGATTCCGGGCCCGCGGCCCCTGCCGGTCCGGACCGTAGGACGACGGGCGCGTTCCACCCGACCGGATCTGAAACAGAGCGGATGTGAAACGGAAACGGGCGCCGCAGGGGCGCCCGTTCCGGTTCGATCCGTGGAAAGACCCCGCCCGCTCAGGCGGCCCGCACGGCGCCGAGGAACTTGTCGACCTGCTGGCGCAGGGCGGCGCCGTCCTTGGACAGCTCGCGGGCGGAGAGGAGGACCTGGCCGGAGGCCGCGCCGGTCTCGGTGGCGCCCCGGTTGACGTCGGTGATGTGGCGGGCGACCTCGTCGGTGCCTTTGGCCGCCTGCTGGACGTTGCGGGCGATCTCGGCGGTCGCCGCGCCCTGCTCCTCCACGGCGGCCGCGATGGCCGCGGCGATCTCGGCGATCTGGCCGATGGTGCCGCCGATCTCCTTGATGGCGACGACCGAATCCTGGGTCGCCCCCTGCATCTCGGCGATCTGGGCCGAGATGTCGCCGGTCGCCTTGCCGGTCTGGGCGGCGAGCGCCTTGACCTCCTGGGCGACCACGGCGAAGCCCTTGCCGGCCTCGCCGGCCCGGGCCGCCTCGATCGTCGCGTTGAGGGCGAGCAGGTTGGTCTGCTCGGCGATCGCCGTGATCAGCTTGACGACGTCGCCGATGCGTCCGGCCGACTGCGACAGCGCCGTGATCCGCTGGTCGGTGGTGCGGGCCTGGGCGACGGCGTGCGCGGCGATGCGGCTCGAGTCCTGCACCTGCCGGCCGATCTCGCCGACCGACGACGTCATCTCCTGGGTGGCGGACGCCACCGCGGCGACGTTGGCCGAGGCCTCCTCGGAGGCCGCCGCGACGTTGCCGGCGAGCGTCTCGGTCTTCTCGGCCGTGGCCGTCATGGCGCCGGCCGCCGCCTCGAGGGCGCCGGAGGCCTGCGAGACGCGCTGGACGATCTGACCGATCGCCGCCTCGAACTCGCCGGCGAGCCGGTGCATGGCGGCGCGCCGCTCCTCGGCGGTCTGCGCCTCGATCGCCTTGCGGTCGGCCTCGAGCTGCTCCACCCGGGCGAGATTGTCGCGGAAGGCGAGCGCCGCACGGGCCGCCTCGCCGATCTCGTCGTGGCGGGCCGTGTAGGGGATCTCGACGGCGCGATTGCCGTCGCCGAGGCTGCGCAGCACCTCGCCGATGCGGCGGACCGGCTTGCCGATCGACAGGCCGCCGAACACCGCCGAGCCGATCTGCACGGCGACGACGAGGAGGCCCAGCACGACCGAAATGGTGGTCGCCCGGCTCACGCCGGAGATCAGGTCGGAGGCCTCGGCCTTCACGGTCTGGGTGGTGGAGGCGACCGTGTCGTCGATCAGCTTGTCGATCTCGCCGACGATCGGACGCAGGCGCTTGTCGAGGACCTCGCCCTGGGCGGCGCGTGCCGCGACGGTATTGTCGATCACCTCGGAGAAGCGGGCGAGGTTCTTGTCCAGGCCGTCGAGCTCGGCGACCAGGGTCGGGTCGGTCAGCTTGGCCCGCCCCTGACGCAGAATCTCCTGCGCCTTCTTCTGCAGCGGCGGGATGCGGGCGGCCTGGGCCGGAAGCTCGGTCGCATCGTAGCGCCAGGACACGATGCGGGCCGTCTTCGACACAGAATCCGCCTGCCGGACCAGCGCCTCGACATCGGCCCCGTTCGGCTGGGCTTCGAGCACCTTCGACCCGACGAACGCATCGAACGACTTGTTCCAGACGCCGAGCACCTGGTCCCGGGCGACCCAGAGCTCGAAGATCTTCTCCTGCAGCCGGCCGATCTCCTCGACCGCCTTGTCGTAGGCCGAGATCAGGCTGGCGGCGCGGTCGATCCGGTCGAGATTCTCCTTGAGGAGCACGGCGCCGCGCATGTCGCCGAGATACCGGGCGGCCTCGGCCGCGGTCTCGCGGAAGCTCTTGAGGGCGGTGTCCACCTCCCCCTTGGACCGCGCCATCTTGATCTCCCGGTAGGAGACCCGCATCTGCTCGAACGCGACCTGGGCCCGACCGGCGTCCTGGATGAGCTTCTGCCGCGTCAGTGCCGTCTCGGTCGCCGCGATCGTGTCGCGACCGCTGAAGAAGACGTTTCCGACGAGCACCGAGACGAGGGCGATGCCCACCATGGCCGACAGCGTCAGCTTGGCGCCGACGCGCAAACGAAGACCCCGCATGTCATTCCTCCGAGCACGGGCGCCGACTGTTTTTCGGTCTCGGTGGCGCTCGTCTCCGCGCATTAGTAAGGGGGGTAGAACCTTGCAGAGCGGTAAAGAAGCTCTGCGAGCAGCGCATAGGGGCAGGTGCCGTCCGCACGAATTCGCCGGACCCTGCTTCGCTCAGCGACTGTCGACCGTCGTCTTCGACATCCGGCGCCATCCCGGGCGGCCCCGGCGCTTTGGTCGCAGGGAACGATACGACCAAAGAGTCGCGGCGGACGGTGCCTGCACCTTGCGGCGCCCGCCGCAATCGCCCAAACTCGCCTGACTGTCATAATCGCAATTGCATTGCCGGTGCACGCCGTATCGACCCCCGACGGCGCGCGCCCAATCGTCCGGACACCGGCGCGAGAAGCGCCGAGGCACGGAGCGAAACGCCGAAGACACGCCTCGGCCCGCCTCGGCGGGCCGGCGGACGAACAGAGGCAGAGACGTCCCGGTCGTCGATCCGGGGGACGAGGGTCGCCGCATTCAACAAGGAGGAATTCGGACCATGCGCGTTGCAGTCATCACGGGCGGTATGGGGGGCTTGGGCGAGTCGATCAGCGTGAAGATGCACGCTGCCGGATACCGCGTCGCCGTCACCTGCTCGCCGGGCAACAAGCACGTCGACGAGTGGCTGGAGAACCAGAAGAAGGAAGGACGCGAGTTCAAGGCGTATCAGGTCGACGTCGCCGACTACGAGTCTTGCAAGGAATGCGTCGCCCGCGTCGCGAGCGAGGTCGGTCCGGTGGACGTGCTGGTCAACAACGCCGGCATCACGCGCGACTCCATGTTCCGCAAGATGACGTTCGAGCAGTGGGACGCCGTGCTGCGCACCAACCTCTACTCGGTGTTCAACATGTCGAAGCAGGTGATCGACGGCATGCTGGAGCGCGGGTGGGGCCGGATCATCAACATCTCGTCGATGAACGGCGCCAAGGGCCAGTTCGGCCAGTCCAACTACGCCGCGACCAAGGCCGGCATGTACGGCTTCACCAAGTCGCTGGCGCTCGAGGTGGGCCGCAAGGGCGTCACCGTGAACACCATCTCGCCCGGCTATCTCGGCACCAAGATGGTGCTGTCGGTGCCGAAGGAGGTGATGGACACGAAGATCCTGCCGCTGATCCCGGTCGGCCGCCTCGGCGCACCGGACGAGATCGCCGACATCGTCGTCTTCCTCTCGTCCGACAGCGCCGGCTACATCACCGGCACCGACATCGCGGCGAACGGCGGACAGTACATGTGATGCGGAGGCCGTGATCCGGACGATGTGATCCGGGCCACGTGACGAGCAGCGCCCCCGCGGCCGAGGCGGCGGGGGCGGACGACCGGCCGGCGGCCGCGGCGTCACGCCCCGGACCGTTTGTCGTGGCCGGCCGCGAGCCTCAGCCGCAGCCGCCGCGCACCATTCCGATCATCAGGTCGACGATCTCCGGACTGGCAGTGCCCTGCCGGCGCGAGGCGCGCCACGCGAAGAAATCGACCGCGTGGGCGATGGCGGCGTCGCGCTGCGCCTGCCGCTCCGGCGGCACCTCGAACGGAGCCGCCAGGATCTCCCGCATGCGCACCCAGTGCCCGGCATGGTCGGCGCAGAAGCGGCGCAGGTCCGGCGCGTCCTCGACGTCCCGCATGATGTTCCATAAGGCCGGAGCGAGCCGCTCGAAGAAGACATAGAGCTCGCCGAGACCGTGCCGCAGCCGCTCCTCGGGATCCGCGATCGCCGTCCACGCCTCCGGGTCCGGCGGCGGGTTGTCGCTCCAGAACCGTTCCGCGCAGGCATCGTACAGCGTCTCGAGCGTCGGAAAGTGCCGGTAGACGGTCGGACGCTCGACCCCGGCACGTTCCGCTATGGCCAGAATACTGGTGCGGGTCGGACCGATGCTGCAGTGCAGATCGACAGCGGCCGAGACGATCTTTTGACGCGTCGCATCCTGGCGGATCGCGCGCCTTTTAAGCTCGTACTTGCGAGCCATTGCTGTATTCCGAAATGTACTGTCGAATGGTTGCCGTCTTCGACGACTTTAGAATGGAGCTAGTACATTAATATCTTCTGTTGGAGAAGAAACCCTCTTTAACGACCCGCCCTTTCCCGATCCGGGACAAGTTGACGCGGGGCGACGTCCGGCGCCGTACGGGTTTCCGCCGGGTCCGCGGCCGCGGCCGCGCGGCGTTATCTCGGCCTTCAGGCTTCCGTGCGAGAACGGCCCATGCGGGTGCGGCCGGTCGGCGCCGGGCGCCGCCGTTGCGGTCGAAGGCCAGTTCCGAGCGAAAGGACCAGAAGATGTCGCGTACCGGGATCATCCTCGCGGCGGGGCTCGCCGCCACCGTCGGGTTCGCCGCCGACGCCTCCGCGCAGGCGCCGCACGCACCTCCGGGCGCGTATCACCCGGCGCATCATCCATACGCCAAGGTTCGACACGGCAAGGCCTGGCACCGGCACGCGCGGCCGGCCCCCGTGCATGCCTACGGCTATTCGTGGCAGCCCGGGCAGGGATGGTACGTGTCGTGGCGGCCGCGGCTGCCGCCGGCCCGGTACGGCGTCGTGCCCGTGGCGGGTCCGGTGCCGTACGGCGCCTACGGCCCGGTCGGCTGGGCGACGCCGGCCCAGGACGGCACCATCTACGCGACCGACGCGCGCCGCATCTACGCCTATCCGACCTATGTGGTTCCAGCCGCGACGGCGGCGACCTACGGCACCGGCTGCGTCGGCATGTCGGGCTGCGCCTGGACGCTCGGCGGCTGGCGCTGAGCGCGGGGCTGCGTCTCAGCCCTGCGGCGCGGGATCGAACTCGGCGGCGCGCAGCCGCCGGGCGATCTCGTCCAGCACGGCGTTGACCATTCCGGTCTCGTCGCGGTCGACGAAGGCGTTGGCCACGTCGACATACTCCGACACGACCACCCGGGCCGGGATGTCGCGGCGCTTGTCGAGCTCCCAGGCGCCCGCCCGCAGCACCGAGCGAAGGATCGCCTCGACCCGCTTCAGCGGCCAGCTCGCTTCCAGCGCCTGGTCGACCAGCGGGTCGAGCTTGCGCTGGCCCTCGACGACGCCGTTGACGATGTCGCGGAAGAAGCCCGCCTCGGCCGGCAGGTACTGGTCGCCTTCGACCTCGCGGCCGATCCAGTGGCTCTCGAACTCGGCCAGGATCTCGTGCAGCGGCGTCGCCGCGATGTCCATCTGGTAGAGCGCCTGCACGGCGGCGAGCCGCGCGGCGCCGCGGCGGTTCGCCTTGCGCACCGGCTTGGGCTCGCGGCTCACCGGTCGCCCCGCGGGCTCTGGAGGTGGCGTTTCACCCGGATCAGCGACGTCACGGCGGCGGCGGCGACGCCGCCCTTGTCGCCTTCGTCCGGGTTGGCGCGGGTCATCGCCTGGGCGTGGGTGTCGGTCGTCACGATGCCGTTGCCGATCGGCACCCGGTGGCGAATCGCCAGATCCATGAGCGCACGGGCGGATTCGCCGGCGACGATGTCGTAGTGGCTGGTCTCGCCGCGGATGACGCAGCCGAGCGCCACGATGCCGTCGAACGGCAGCCGGCGGGTGTGCACCGGCGCCTCCAGCGCGATCGCCACCGCCTGCGGGACCTCGAGCGATCCCGGGACGCTGACGATGTCCCATTCCACCTGCGCGGCGTCGAGCACCCGGCGGGCCCCCTCCAGCAGCGCATCCGCGATGGCGCCGTAGTAGCGCGCCTCGACGATGAGGATGCGCGCGCCCGGCAGGGGCTCTTCGATGGTGCGTGTCGCTGTGCTCGGTCCGGCCATGGGTTCCTCGGTCGCGCCGTCAGTAGCAAGCCGGCGGGACCGCTCGCAACCCCGACGACGTCAGACCGCCTCTGCGGGGCTCGCGGTCTCGGCCAGCCGGGCCGCGTACCGCGCCATCAGGTCGACCTCGAGATTCACCGGATCGCCCGGCGCGAGGTCGCCCAGCGTCGTCACCTGCAGCGTGTGCGGGATGAGCAGCACCGAGAAGGCGTCGCCGTCGACCTCGTTGACGGTCAGCGACACGCCGGCGAGCGTCACCGAGCCCTTGGTGGCGACGAAGCGGGCGAGCGGCGTCGGCGCCCGGAACGTCATCTTCGCCATCTCGCCGAGGTCTTCGCGGGCGATCAGGTCGGCGAGGCCGTCGACATGGCCGGTGACCAGGTGGCCGCCGAGCTCGTCGCCGATCTTCAGGGCGCGCTCGAGATTGACCCGGCTGCCGGCCGTCCAGCGGCCGACCGTGGTGAGCCGCAGCGTCTCGGCCGCGGCGTCGACCGAAAACCAGGTGCGCCCCTGCTCCACCCCGGCGGCGACCACGGTCAGGCAGGTGCCGCTGCAGGCGATCGAGGCGCCGTCCACGATGGACGCGCGGTCGTAGCTGCACGCGATGGTGAGGCGGCGAAGGTCGTCGGCACGCGGCGCGACGGCGAGGACGGTGCCGATATCGGTGACGATGCCTGTGAACATGCGCCCTGGATTAGGGCCACGGGCGGAGGAATGCAACGGCGACGCATCGTGTCCCGGGCGCGGCGCAACGCGCCGCGAACCGGGACCCAGGCGACTGGTGGAGGCGCCTGCCGTGCCGCCCTGGGCCCCGGCTCTGCGGCGCATCAGGCTTCCGGCCCGACGCGCCTTGTCCGGGACACGCCGTCGGAAACCGCCGTCCCCCGCCCGGCTCAGCCCTTCCGGCCGGCCTCGTGCCACAGCAGGGCGAGGCCGGAGGCCACCACCACGGCGGAGCCGAGCAGCAGGTGGACGGTCGGGATGTCGCCCCACACCAGGAAGCCGATCACCATCGCCCACACCAGCGACAGGTAGTAGAACGGCCCGACCGCACCGGCCGGCGCGAGATGCAGCGCCTTGGTCCACCAGTACTGGCCGATGGCGTTGGAGACGCCGTTCACCAGCATCAGCACGCCGTCCCAGAAGCTCGGCACCACGAAGCCGAACGGCAGCGCCGCGGTGAAGATGCCGGTCAGCATCACCATCTGCCACATGGTGAGGGTGCCGGCGGACTCGGTGCGTGTCATGCTGCGGACGCCGGCCGTGACCAGGCCGTACAGCACGGCGTTGCCGATCGCGAACAGGAATCCGATCTGGAACGTGTCGGCGCCCGGATTGGTGACGATGAGGACGCCGGCGAAGCCGGCCACCAGGGCGGCCCAGCGGGCCCGGCCGGCCGTCTCCTTGAAGATCAGGGCCGAGAACAGGGTGGCGAACAGCGGTGCCGAGAAGTTGACCGCGATGACGCTGGCGAGCGGCATCAGGCTGAGCGCCACCATGATGCAGGTCTGCGCCGCCGCCTGGGTGACCGAGCGGCTGGTGTGGTCGCGCAGCCGGGTGGTGCGGAACACCGCCAGCCCGGTGTGCGGCAGGATGATGATCGACACCGTGACGAGCGACACCAGGGCGCGCACGAACAGGATCTCGCCGACCGGATAGTCGGCGAGCTGCCATTTCGAGACGGCGCTGCCGATGGCGAACATGATCGTGCAGCCGATCATGAACAGGATGCCGGGAACGACGGAACGCTGGGCCATGAAGTCCGTGCGGGGGTGATCGGGGCGGGACCGGCGGGAGACCACAGCACTCCTCTGCCCGCAAGGCGGCGTCAAGCCTGCCTGGAAGGATTTGCATTTTCGGACAATTCCAAAATCGCTCGGTACTTTCTCGTATGCCGGCCGTCCCGGCGACCGACTATCCAGCCCTGCGCCTCCGGCCGTGACGGAGCCGGCGGCGCGCGATCGTTTCGTCGCAGAGGAGAGCACGGCATGGCGTTTCCGACCCGACGCGACGCACTGACGGGCCTCGCCGCGGCCGGCGCCGCGACGCTCCTGCCCGGCCTCTTCGCCGGCCGCGCCGAGGCCGCCGCGAAGCTCGCGAGCCTCACCATCAACGGCATGCCGGCGACCCCGTCGGTGGTGATGGCCCGGCTGGTCGAGACCGGAACCCTGTCGCAGTTCGCCGACAAGGTGCAGCTCAAGGTGTGGCGCACCCCGGACCAGATGCGGGCCGGCGTCGTGTCGGGCGACATGGCGGTGTTCGGCACGCCGTCCTACTCGTGCGCCAACATGCTGAACCGCGGCGTCCCGGTGCGGCTGATGAACATCGTCACCTGGGGCCTTCTCTATCTGATGAGCCGCGACGACGCGGTGCAGAAGATCGAGGACATCGCCGGCAAGCCGGTGCTGATGGCGTTTCGCGGCGACGCGCCCGACCTGATCTTCCGGATGACGCTGCGCAAGCTCGGCATGAATCCCGACACCGACGTGAAGCTGCAGTATGTCGGCACGCCGACCGAGGCCGTGCAGCTCCTGCTCGCCGGCCGCGCCGCACTCGCCGTGATCTCCGAGCCGGCCGCGACGGCGTCGCAGATCCGCGGCGCCCAGGCCGGCATCGAGGTGCGGCGGGCGGCCGACCTCACCGCCGTCTGGGGCCGCCTCACCGGGCGGCCGCCGCGCATCTCCCAGGCCGGCCTCGGCGTGCGCGAGGACTTCGTCCAGGCGCATCCCGAGATCGTCCGCGCGATTCACGACGGCTGCCGGACCGCGGCCCGCTGGGTGCTCGACAATCCGGCCGAGGCCGGCCGACTCGGCGCCGCCACGCTCGACCTCGGCGCCCCGGTGGTCGAGCGGTCGATCCCGCATTTCCGCCTCGACGTGGTCGCGGCCGCCGACGCGCGGCCCGACCTCGAGCACTACTTCACGGCCCTGATGGAGATGTCGCCCGACATCCTGGGCGGCCGGCTGCCCGACGACAGGTTCTACTGGGGCCCGGGCGCATGAGCTCCTGCGCGGGCGCGCACGGCACCGGCGCGGTCTCCCGCCGCGCCGCGGTGACGGGCCTCGCCGCGGTCGCATCGATGCTCGCGGTCGGCCGCAGCGGCGCGTCCGACCCGGCCGCGCCGGCGGCGGCGCGGCTCGACCGGCTGGTGATCGCCGGCATGCCGGCGACCCCGACCGTGCTGCTCGCCCGGGGGATCGCGGCGGGCACGCTCGCGCCGCATGTCGCTGCGCCCGCCCTGAAGGTCTGGCGCACCCTCGACGAGCTGCGCGCCGGCGTGCGCACCGGCGCCTACGACCTCGTCGCGCTGCCGACCGACGCCGCCGCATCGCTGTTCAACGCCGGCGCCCCGATCCGCCTGGTCGGCGTGCTGGCCTGGGGGCTGCTGTTCCTGATCGGCCGCGATCCCGCCGTCACGGGGGTCGAGGCGCTCGCCGGCCGGCGCGTCACCGTGGCGTTCCGGGGCGAGGCGCCGGACCTGATCCTGCGCCTGGTGCTGCGCCGGCTCGGCCTCGATCCGGACCGCGACGTGGTGCTCGACTACGTCGCCACGCCCGCCGAGACCGCGCGAAAGCTCCTCGCCGGCGAGACCGACCTCGCCGCGGTGCCGGAGCCGGTCGCCACCGCGGTGCTGATGCGGGCCGCGCAGTCCGACCGTCCGATGCGGCGCATCGCCGATCTCACCGCGGTGTACGGCGCGCTGACCGGCCGCACGCGCGGCCTGCCCAAGGCCGGGCTCGCCGCGAGCGAGGCGCTGCTGCAGGCGCGGCCCGAGCTGGTCGCGGCCGTGCACGCGGCCTGCGGTGCGGCGGTCGACTGGGTGCGGGCCGACCCGGCAGCGGCCGGCCGGCTCGGCAGCGAGCCGCTGGCGCTGCCCGCCGCCGTGGTCGAGGCGTCGCTGCCGCACTTCCGGCTCGACGTCGTCACCGCCGCCGCGGCCCGCGACGACATCGAGCGCTATTATGCGGATCTCGTCGGCGTCGCCCCGAACGTGCTCGGCGGCGCACCGCCGCCCGCCCGGTTCTACTGGGGAGGCACCGGATGATCACGCTGCGGGCGCGGCTCGCCCAGGCGCTCGACTACGTGTGGGGCGGCTGGGGTGCCGCCGCCAGCCTGCTGCTGCTCGTCGCGCTGTGGGAGGCGGGCCACGCCGCCTACGGCACGCTGGTGCTGCCGTCGCCGCGCGAGACCTTCGCGGCGCTGTGGCGGATGACGCTCGACGGCCGGGTGTGGCCGGCCGTGGTCGAGACCAGCCGCAACGCGCTGGTCGGGTTTCTGGGCGGCGTGGTGGTGGGCGGCGCGCTGGGTGCGCTCGCCGGCCTCTCCGACATGATGCGGCGGCTCCTGGCGCCGATCGCCACCCTGATGCTCGGCATCCCGGCGATCGCCTGGGTGGTGCTGTCGCTGCTGTGGTTCGGCGGCTCGGGGCTCGCGGTCGTGTTCACGGTGCTGGTGACGAGCGCACCGATCGTGTTCGCCAGCGCCGCCGAGGGCGTGCGCAGCCTCGACGGCGCGCTGCGCCGGATGGCGCGCGCCTTCCGGGTGCCGCGCCGCGTGCTGGTGTGGGACGTCTACCTGCCGCACATGCTGTCCTACCTGTTCCCGGCGGTCGCCACCGCGCTCGCCCTGTCGTGGAAGATCGCCGTGATGACCGAGCTCCTGAGCGGCGCCGGCGGCATCGGCGACGGGCTCGCCACGGCGCGCGTGCAGGTCGACACCGTCAAGGCGATGGCCTGGATCCTGGTCGTCGTCGCGCTGCTGCTCGCGATCGAGTACCTGCTGCTCGAGCCGCTGCGCCGCCGCCTGCTCACCTGGCGGCGCGAGCTGCCGGGCGCCGAGGCGCGCGACATGCCGGGGATCTGACGCGCATGACGCCGGCACCCGACAGCACCGCCGCGACATCGTCCCCCGGCCTCGTCGTCGAGGCCGTGTCGCACGCCTTCGGGCCCGAGCCGGTGCTGACCGAGGTCTCCTTCGCCCTGCCGGCCGGCAAGGTCGGCTGCCTGATCGGCCCGTCCGGCTGCGGCAAGAGCACGCTGCTCGCGATGATCGGCGGCCTGTCGCGACCCGACCAGGGCCGCATCGTCCACGCCTTCGTGCGGCCCGCCTTCGCGTTCCAGGACCCCTGCCTGCTGCCCTGGCGCGACGCGCGCCAGAACATCGCCTTCGGCCTCAAGGCGCTGCCGATGGGCCGGACCGAGCGCGACGCGCGCGCCGAGAGGCTGCTCGGCATCGTCGGCCTGTCGGAGGACGACGGCGACAAGTTTCCGCACGAGCTCTCCGGCGGCATGCGTCAGCGCGTGGCGCTGGCCCGCGCGCTCGCCATCGACCCCGACCTCGTCCTGCTCGACGAGCCGTTCAGCGCGCTCGACGTCGGCCTGCGCCGCCAGATGCAGGCGCTGGTGCAGCGGCTGATCGACGCCCGCGGCCTCACCACGGTGCTGGTGACCCACGATCTCGCCGAGGCGGTGCGGATGGCCGACCGCATCGTCGTGCTGTCGCCGCGGCCGGCCCGGGTCGCCGCCCTGCACGACATCGCGGTGCCGCACGCGGCGCGCGACGACGGTTTCGTCCATGCCGAGGTCGGCCGCCTGCTCGCCGATCCGGCGACCGCCAGGGCGCTCGCCGTCGAGCCGGAGGCGTCGCGATGAGACCGCCGGGGGAGCAGAGCCGGGCCGGCGGGGTCGTGCTCGCCTATGCGTTCCGGCCGTTCTTCCTGCTGGTGCCGGTCGCCGCGGTCGCCGCCGTGCTGCCGCTGCCCGTGATCTGGACCGGGCTGGTCGGTGCCGGCACGGTCGGCAGTGCGGCATGGCACGCCCACGAGCAGGTGTTCGGCTGCCTCGCCGCCGCGATGGCGGGCTTCGCCCTGACCGCCTTCCCGAGCTGGACCGGCACGCCGCCGGTGACGGGCCGGCGGCTCGCCGCCCTGGTGCTCGTCTGGCTCGCCGGCCGCATCGCCTTCTGGCTCGACGGCATCCTGCCGGCCTCGCTCGTCGCGCTGGCCGACCTCGCCTTCCTGCCGGCCGTGTTCGGCAGCGCGCTGCCGGCGCTCGCCACGGCGACCCGCCGGCCGGTCGATCTCGGCCTGGTGATGATCGGGGTGCTGGCCGCGAACGTCTGGTTCCACATGACGCGGCTCGGCGCGATGCCGGGCACGCCGGACGCCGCCGTGGTGCTCGGCCTCGACCTGATGCTGGTGGCGATCGCGCTGGCGCTCGGCCGCATCCTGCCGGTGACGCTCGGCGCCGCGCTTCACGAGACCGGGCAGAAGGGGCCGCCGCGCCTGTCGCCCGGACGCCGCCACTTCGCCGCCGCGACCCTCGTCCTGTTCGCGATCGCCGACACGGTGGCGCCGCGCGACCCGGTGACCGGCTGGATCGCGCTCGCCGCCGCCTGCGCCCAGCTCGACCGCATGGTCGAGCTGCACCGCGGCGCTGCGCTATGGCGGCCGCAGGTGCTGCTGTTCTACCTGGCGCAGGGCTTCATGGCGGCCGGCCTCGCCGGGCTCGGCGCCGCGGGGCTGGGCGCGCCCTTCGATCCGACCGGCCTGCGCCACCTGCTCGGCATGGGCGCCGCCTCGCTCACCGTCGTGACGGTGATGTCGGTCGTGTCGCTGCGCCACACCGGCCGCGGCTTCCCGCTGCCGCGCGCCGTGTGGATCGCCCCCGCCCTGATCGTCGCCGCGACGGTCGCCCGCGTCGCGGTGCCCGAGATCGCCCCCGAGGCGATGCCGATGCTCGGCGTGGTGCTGCCGAGCGCCCTGTGGGCCGGCGGCTTTCTCGCCTGGCTCGCGGTGTTCGGCCCCTGGCTCCTGGCGCCCCGCGTGGACGGCAAGCCGGGATGAGACGAGACGCTCCGATTGTCACGACAGCTTCGATTTTCTCGAAAGGAGAGACGATGACGCAGCACGTTCTCGAGATGCGCGGTCTGAAGCAGAACCGCGTCGCCATCAGTTACGAGCAGATGCTGAGGTTTCACGGCGGCCCCCATCCGGGCGGCGTCGCGGTCGCCTACAAGGTGCTGGAGACGGCCTTCCCGCTGGTGTCGCCCGGCGAGCCGCCGGAGCGCAGCCGCATCCAGGTGGTGGTCGGCGTCGACGGCCCGGGCGTCGTCGACGGCCTCGAATGCGCCACCCGCGCCTTCAGCCGGCAGCGCGCCATCATCGACCGCGGCGCCAAGAAGGGCCAGCCGGTGTGCGGCGAGCACTTCTATTTCGAGGTCCACTACAAGGGGACGTCGGTGAGCCTGTGGCTCAAGGACGGCACGCTGACCGGTGAGTTCCTGGCGCTCGCCTCCAAGACGTCGGGCGGGCTCGCCAGCGAGGCCGAGGTGGCCCGCTTCGACGCGCTGCGCCACGAGATGGCGGAGCGCGTGATGACCTCGCCCGCCTGCGATCTGTTCGAGATCGGCCCCGTGGTGCACGGCTGAGCCGGAAAGGACCTGTCATGACCCTGTCCATCAAGCTGCGCGACTACGCCGGCGAGCTCGACATCACGCTCGACGACCTCGAGTCCTTCCACGACAAGGACCATTTCGGTGGCGTCGTCCTCTCGATGAAGGTGCTGCAGCGCGCCTTCGACGCCTTTCCGGGCACCGGCGTCCCGCATCGCGACGAGATCGCCATCGTGGCCGGCCTCAACCCGCCGGGCCTGATCGACTCGTTCGAGTTCATGACCCGGGCGCTGTCGCGCCGGCGCCTCGTCGTCGACCAGACGCTGGCGCACGGCCCGGCCTCGCCGTTCGGCCGCTTCGCCTTCGAGGTCCACCGCCCGTGCGGCGCGGTCGCGCTGTGGGTGCGCGAAGGACTGCTGCCGGGCGACTTCGCCACCGTCGGCAAGAAGGTCGAGGCCGGCTTCGGCACCGAGGCCGAGACCGCCCGCTGGAACGGCTACAAGCGCGACGTCGGGGTCGCCCTGATCCCGATGAAGCCCGAGGACGTCCTCGACATGCGGCTGATCGAAGGCCGCCGGCTGGTCGCCTGAGCGCGGCTCGTCACCGGACGACAGCGGCGCCGCCGGAGCGATCCGGCGGCGTCATGCGTTCTGCGACACCGCGCGCAGCCGGTCCAGGAACTCCGCCTGCACGGCGGTGGGCAGCCAGTCGGCCCGGGTGGTGAGGCCGACCACCCGGCGCGGATGCGGAATCGGCAGGTCGAGCGAGGCGAGCCCGCCCGGCCCGTCCTCGCTGGCGACGCCGGCCCGCGGCAGCAGGCTGAGCCGGTCGCTCTCCGCCAGCACGGCGACGATGCCGCCGAGCGAGTCCGCCTCGATGGCGCCGCGCCGCGGCAGCTCCCACTCGGCCGCCATGCGGTCGATGACGGCGCGCCGCGGCAGGCTGGCGGTCGGCACCACCCAGCCGTAGGGCCGCAGATCGGCGGGGGTGAGCCCCGGCCGGCCGGCGAGCGGGTGGCCGCGCCGGCAGGCGATCCGGTACGGATCCTCGAACAGCGGCTCCTCGACCAGATCGTCGAACGGCGGCGGCGCCCGCAGCGCCCCGAACACCAGATCGAGATCGCCGCCGCGCAGGCTGGCGGCGAGCGCCGCGTACGGCGCCTCGCGGATCGTCACCCGGACGCCGGGACGCCGGTGCAGCACCGCCTCGCCGGCGCGCGCCACCAGGCGGGCCGGCGCCAGCGCCAGCACCCCGATCGCGACGGTGGCGGCGGCGCTGCCGCGCCGCAGATCGAGCTCCTCGCGCGCCGCCCGGATCTCGGCGGCGGCGAGCGCGAGCCGGCGGGCGAGCTCCGAGCCGGCGGGCGACAGGCCGATCCCGTCCCGCGTCCGGCGATAGAGCGCGACGCCGAGCAGATGCTCGAGATCGCGCGCCGCCCGGTGCAGGGTCGGCTCGGCGACGCCGAGCGACGCTGCCGCGCGGCGAAACGTCTGCGCCGTACGGATCGCCGCGAGGCTGCGCAGATGCGCGTCGCCGAGCGACCGGACGATCCGCACCACTGCGTCGCCGGCCGGATCCCGCCCCGTCGCCTGGCCGATCGCCGCCGCGATCTGGGCGAAGAAGCGCGCCGTCCGCACCGCCAGCACCCGTCCCTCGGCGGTCGGCACCGCCCCGTCGCCCCGCCGCTCCAGCAGCGCGGTGCCGAGGGTCGCCTCCAGGGCCCGCACGGCACGGCTGACCGCCGGCTGGGTCAGGTGCAGGGCCCCGGCCGCCGCCGTCATGCCGCCCGCCGTCGCCACCTGGTGGAAGGCGCGCAGGCGGCCGAGCCTCGTGTCCTCCACGCGATCGTCCCCGCTGTTGCACTGCGAGAAACGAACTTAGCAGAAACTCATGGATGCGGTCAGCGTTGGAATGCGCATCGGGCGCAAGAAAATGCTGACATGGCGGCATCGAGGAGCCGCGCATGACCGACATTATCGATATCCATACGCATGTGATCTCGCCCGATACGGCGCGCTACCCGCTGGCGCCGCTCGGCGGCAAGCAGTCGGACTGGTCGCATGCCCGGCCGACCACGGCCGCCGACCTGATCGCCGCGATGGACGAGGCCGGCGTCGCCAAGGCCGCCGTCGTGCAGGCCTCGACCGCCTACGGTTTCGACAATTCCTATCTGGCCGACTCGGTCGCGGCGCACCCGAACCGCTTCACCGGCGTGTTCTCGATGGATCTGTTCGCGCCCGACGCGCCGGCCGTGTTCGACCGCTGGGTGGCGAAGGGGCTCACCGGACTGCGCCTGTTCACCACCGGCACCACCCAGCCCGGCCAGGCCGGCTGGCTCGCCGATCCGCGCAGCTTCCCGATCTGGGAACGGGCCGAGGCGGCCAACCTGCCGGTCTGCGTGCAGATGCGGCCGGAGGGCGTCGACCAGCTCGCCCTCCTGCTCGACCGCTTCCGCCGGGTGCCCGTGGTGCTCGACCATCTCGCCCGGGTCGACCTCTCGGACGGCGCCCCCTACGAGAAGGCCGACTGGCTGTGGCGCCTCGCCGACCGGCCGAACGTCGTCCTCAAGCTGACCAGCCGCACGGTGCGCGAAGCCGCCGCCGGCGCGTCGCGGCCGGAGGCGTTCTTCCCCCGGCTCGTCGCCGCCTTCGGGGCGGAGCGCATCGCCTGGGGCTCCAACTTTCCGGCCGAGGCCGGCCCGATGAGCCGCATCCTGGACGCCGCCCGCGCCGCCCTCTCCTGCCTCTCCGCGGCCGACCGCGCCAGCATCTTCGCCGGCACGGCCCGGCGCCTCTATCCCGCCCTCGCGGCGGAGCCCGTCACCGCCTGACCGACGCTCACGGGCGCCGGCGGCGCCCCGGCCGACAACGATCTCCGGAGGAAGACATGACCCCAGGCCCCGTCTCCAGCCCGCTCCGCCCGGACCGGCGCCGCCTGATGCTCGGCGGCCTCGCCGCGGCGCTCGCCGGGGCCGTGCCGACGACGGCACGCGCCCAGGCCGGCTACCCCAACCGGCCGGTGCGCATCATCGTCCCGTACGGGGCCGGCGGCATCGCCGACGTCACCATGCGGATGGTGGCCCAGAAGCTGTCCGAGAAGCTCGGCCAGCAGTTCATCATCGACAACCGCCCCGGCGCCGCCGGCGTGATCGGCATCAACTCGGTGGTCGCCTCGACTCCGGACGGCTACACGCTGGCGATGATCGGCGGCGGGCTGACGGCGGCGAAGTCGCTGTTCAAGTCGCTGCCCTACGATCTCGAGCGCGACCTGGTGCCGATCTCCACCACGGCCGCCTACGGCCTGGTGATCGCCACCAAGGCGGGATCGCCGCTGAAGACCGTACAGGACGTCATCACCACGGCCAAGGCGTCGCCCGGCAAGCTGAACTTCGGCTCGATCAATCCGGGCAGCAACCAGCACCTGGCCGGCGAGCTGTTCAAGTCGATGGCCGGCATCACGGTGACGGCGATCCCGTTCAAGACGACGCCGCAGCTCGTCACCGCGATGATCCAGGGCGACGTCGACGTGCTGTTCGAGTACCAGGCCGCCCTGCAGGGACCGCTGGAGGAGCGCCAGATCGTCGCGCTGGCGACGACCGCGACGACGCGCGCGCCGTCGCTGCCCGACGTGCCGACGGTCGCCGAGAGCGGCCTGCCGGGCTACGAGGTGACGAGCTGGAACGGCCTCGCCGCACCGGCCGCGACGCCGCCCGAAATCGTCGCCCTGCTCAACCGCGCCGTCAACGAGGTGGTCGCCCTGCCCGACATCCAGGCCGCCAGCACCAAGTACGGCATGGCGGCGCAGGGCTGCTCGGTCGACGACTTCCGGGCCCGCATCGCCCGCGAGGTCGCCAAGTGGGCCAAGGTGGTCGCGGCGGCCGGCATCGAGAAGAAGTAGGCGCCTCCGCCTGCGGCACGCCTCACGGCGACGGGCCGACCGCCCGCCGCCGTTTTTTCATGGGCGGCTCGTCGGTGGCCGCATGCGCAGCGTCCGACGGAGGACGGTCCCGGCGGCCGAGACGGCCGTGACGCCGGGACCTGACGAGACGCGACGATCACGTCGCGTGCGGCGGCGGCTGCGGGATCCGCGTTCGGCGCGACCGGCCGATAGCGGTCCGGCCGCTGCGGCCACGTCCTGGATGTAGGAAAATTCCGATGTCCGGCTGGCGGGAGCGACGGGGCTCGAACCCGCGACCTCCGGCGTGACAGGCCGGCGCTCTAACCAACTGAGCTACGCCCCCGAACTTCGGAGCCGTTCTCCTAGGGCCCCTCCCGAACGAAGTCAAGCGGGCATCGCAGGGGCGCGATCAGGGCTGGAATTCGCCACCGAAGGGGCGCGAAAACGCCTGCGGCGCGGGGCGAATCGCTATCAGACCCCGTGAAAACCCCTAAAACATGGGCGTTTCTCCCATTTGGCGCTGGCCAAGGCGCGAGAATCGTCTATGTGACGGGCAGTTCTGGCGTCCATCGGTCCAAAGAGGAGGGATTAAAGATGGCCAAGGCAGCGACGACGACGGCCCCGACCGTCACGCTCAAGCACATCGCCGCGACGATCGCCGGCGAGCACGAGATCGCCAAGAAGCAGTCCGAGGCGATTCTCAGCGATTTCGTCGGGCTGGTGGTGAAGCACCTCAAGAAGGGCGACCGCCTGCGCATCGGCGGCCTCGGCATTCTCCAGGTCAAGAAGCGCGCCGCCCGCATGGGCCGCAACCCGGCCACCGGCGAGGCCATCAAGATCAAGGCGAGCAAGAAGGTGGCGTTCCGGGCCGCCAAGGAGCTCAAGGACGCGATCTGATCGGCGTCCGCTGCCGGGCCGGGGCGGGCCGCTGGCTCGTCCCGGCAGGCGCTCTCAGAACCGGCCCTTCGCCTGCACCAGCACGCCGTAGCGCTGCTGTTCGAACTTGGTCAGATCGAAGGTCGCGTTGTTCGGGCCGAACGTCACGGTGCCGGAATCGGCGTTGAGGCCCCACCAGCGACCGCCGACACCGAGCTCGAGGAACGGCGTGACGGCGTAGTTCAGGAACAGCTCCGCCTCGACGCCCCAGCCGCGCGACGAGCGCGAGATCACGTTGGGGGCCGGCCCGAGATCGCTCATGCTCTGGCGCAGCAGGTGGCTGTCCTTGTTCTCCAGCCGGGCGATCGGGACCCATGCGACCTCGCCCGCCACCGACCAGCCCGGCAGGAACTCCCAGCGGCCGTCGACCCCGAGCCGCAGCGCGTGCCAGGTCGGCTCGTAGACGAACACCGCGGTCGAATCGGACACCAGCCTGGTGCCGGGCGGGACGCCCCAGTAGGCGCCGCCGAAATCGTCCGGATTGGTGACGAGACCCGACGCGCCGAGCTTCTCGTTCCAGTAGTGATAGCCGACGAAGCCGCCGACCCGCCAGCCGGCGCGCGGCACGTCGAACGACCAGCCGACATCGACGATGCCGTAGCGCAGGCTGTCGCCGGTGACGTCGCTGGTCGTGTCGGAGAACTTCAGCTGGCCGGCGAAGAAGTCGCGGTCGACGATGGTGCCGCCGTCGAGCGTTCCGCCGCCGATCACGCCCTTCACGAAGAGACGGGTGGGCTGGTGGGCGATGCGGCCGAACACCTCGCCGGCATGGCCCTTCACGTTGCGCCAGTCGAGCGTCGAGGTCGGATCGCCGTAATAGGGTGAGCCGTTGCGGAAGCCGAAGTCGACCTTGCCGCTCGAGTACCAGTAGCGGCCGCCGACCTCGATCGCGAACGGCCGCACCGTGACGGCGGGCACCACATAGGCGGGCCGCAGCGCCGCGGCCGGCGCCTTGACGGGCATCGGGGCGATCGCGCCGGTCGTCGCGGGATCCGGTGTCGCGACGGCGGCGCGCGGCGCGCCGGACAGGTCCGGCCAAGCCGGGCCCCAGTGATCGGTCGGCGGGGACGGCGGGGACGAGGCGACCTCCAGGGCCGGGATCGTCGCGGGTGCGCGGATCACGGGCGGGCGAATCGCAGGGGCGCGGATCGAGGCGGTGATGTCGCGGTCGGCCGCAGGAGACGACGGCTGTGCCCGCCTCTCCTGCGCGGCCGAAGCGTCCGGAACGGCAGCCCCCTCGCCCGCCAGTCCCGGCCATTGCGGGTCGGGATCACCGTCGGCCGCCTGCGGCAGCGAGACGGCGCGGGTGCGCGGCCGTGCCGGCCCGGTCGGGCCTGTGGCGGTCGGCGACGGCTGTGCCCGTCGCGGTTCCGCCTCGGCCCCGGCCGGCATCGCCTCCGCCCGATCGGACGAAAGGCTCGGCCAGCGCGGACCGGGATCCCAGACCGTGGCTTCGCCCGAGGGCTCGGACGGAAGCCGCGGCCATTCGGCGGCGTCGGCGGGAAGAACGACGAGGGTCAGGGCCGCGACCGCGGTCGCGGCACGAAGCGGTCGGCTCCTGTCCCTCTTCACCCGGCCCCCCCTGCGCCACCGTGAATGGAGACAATTTGAACCGACTTGTTATCGATTCATTGCCGAACGCGGGCGCCCGGCCGCACGAGTTCGCCGGAGGGGTTAACGCGGCGTGAAGGGGGCGAGGCGAGCGGGCCAATGTCGCGCGCACGCCGACCGCCTCGCCCCGCTCGTCCCCGCGAAAGCGGGGACCAAGGAGCGGCACGGCAGATCCCCTGGAGTCCCGCTTGCGCGGGAACGAGCGGAGTGTGTGGCTCCGCTCGCAAATCAGACCGTCACAGGCTCGCGGCGGCCGGCATCGGCACCTGGCGGGCGAGCCGCTCCTTCTTGAGGAGCTCGGCGAGCAGGAAGGCGAGGTCGATCGACTGCTCGGCGTTCAGCCGCGGATCGCAGAAGGTGTGATAGCGGCTGTTGAGGTCCTCGTCCGAGATGGCGCGGGCGCCGCCCGTGCACTCGGTGACGTTCTGGCCGGTCATCTCCAGGTGGACGCCGCCGGCGATCGTGCCCTCGGCCGCGTGCACGGCGAAGAAGCCCTTCACCTCCTGGAGGATGCGGTCGAACGGCCGGGTCTTGTAGCCGGACGCCGACGAGATCGTGTTGGCGTGCATCGGATCGCACGACCAGATCACGTTGCGCTTCTCGCGCGCCACGGCGCGGACCAGGGGAGTCAGCAGCTCGCCGACCCGGTCGGCGCCCATGCGGCAGATCAGCGTGAGCCGGCCCGGCTCGTTCTCCGGATCGAGCACCTCGATCAGCCGCATCAGGTCGTCGGCCTTCATCGACGGCCCGCACTTGAGCCCGATCGGGTTCCTGATGCCGCGGCAGTACTCGACATGCGCATGGTCGAGCTGGCGGGTGCGGTCGCCGATCCACAGCATGTGGCCGGACGTGCAGTACCAGTCGCCGCTCGTGGAATCGACGCGGGTCAGCGCCTCCTCGTAGCCGAGGAGGAGCGCCTCGTGGCTGGTGTAGAGCTCGGTGCCGCGCAGCTCCGGATGCCGCTCGAGGTCGAGGCCGCAGGCCTGCATGAAGCCGAGCGCCTCGGAGATGCGGTCGGCCAGCTCCATGTAGCGGCGCGACTGCGGCGAGTCCTTGACGAAGCCGAGCATCCACTGGTGCACGCTGCCCAGATTGGCGTAACCGCCCTGGGCGAAGGCGCGCAGCAGGTTGAGGGTCGCGGCCGATTGCCGGTACGCCTCGATCTGCCGGCGCGGATCGGGAATCCGCCCTTCGGCCGTGAACTCGTTGTCGTTGACGATGTCGCCCCGGTAGCTCGGCAGCGCGACGCCGCCCCGCGTCTCGGTCGGCGAGGAGCGCGGCTTGGCGAACTGGCCGGCGATGCGCCCGACCTTCACGACGGGAGACGCCGCCGCGTAGGTGAGGACGACCGCCATCTGAAGGAACACGCGGAAGAAGTCGCGGATGTTGTTGGCGCCGTGCTCGGCGAAGCTCTCCGCACAGTCGCCGCCCTGCAGCAGGAAACATTCGCCCGCCGCGACCCGCGCCAGCTGCCGCTTCAGGCTGCGGGCCTCGCCTGCAAAAACCAGCGGCGGAAAGGTCGACAGCTGCTTCTCCACGGCGCCGAGGGCGTCCATGTCCGGGAAGTCCGGCACCTGCTGGATCGGCTTCCGGCGCCAGCTGTCGGGGGTCCACCGCTCGGGCATGGTCTCGTCCTCGTCCTGCGCGGGCCGGGTGTCCTCCCGGGGGGCTGTTCCGCCGCGCGGAGCGCCTTATACACGACCGATGCGCCGCGAGGCCAGCCCGACGGGCGAGAGCCGCGGCGCGCCCGCGGAACGGGGCGTGGCCCGCTCAGCCCGCCGGCGGGAGGGCCGGCGCGACGTCGGTGCGGCCGAAGTCGTCGCCCTTGAACAGCGGCGGCTCGCCGGCCGCCTTCGCCAGCGCGTAGCTGAAGCAGTCGCCGAAGGTGAGCCGCGCCGGATGGCCGCTGCCCCGGCCGAGGTCCCGGTAGGCCTGCCGGGCGAGGCCGGCCTGCGCCTCGGTGACCGGCTCGATGATCACGGCGGCTTCTTCCAGCAGCTCGTCCAGATTCCCGCTGAGTCCCGGATCGTTGTTGCGGTCCACGACGAGGCCCGCTTCGAAATAGGTCGCCGCCGACACGCGAAGCACCTCGGCATTTCCGATCGCGAAGAGGAACTCCTCTTCTTCCGGCTCTTTCTTCAAAACCGCGATCAAGGCCGAGGTGTCGATGATCATTTGGGCAATCCATTCTCGTCGTAGAGAAGATCCCCATGCTCCATCGATCGCCAAGGCTCCTTCCAACGCGGCGCGCTGTCCGCCGCACCCGCGCCAGCCGCTCGCGCAGCGCCGTCGTGACGGCGGCCGGGATGCTCTCGCCGGTCGCCCGGGACAGCGCCTCCGCCAGACGGAGCGCCTCCTCGGTCTCGATGTTCAGGCCCATGGCGGCCCTCCGGTGCTCGGTCCCCCGCCAATTTAGGCCGCGAGGCTTCCGGCATCAACGGTTGAGCCCATCCGGACCCGCACGCCCCGGCGGGTCCGCGCCCCGTGTCCCGGTCGGCCCGCCCCCTACTCGGCCGCCTTCCTTCGGTGCCGCAGCGTCGGCTGGCGCATCGTCACCAGCTCCTCGGAGGCGGTCGGATGCACGGCCATGGTGGCGTCGAAGTCGGCCTTGGTGGCGCCCATGCGGACCGCGATGCCGACGAGCTGGATCATCTCGCCCGCGCCCTCGCCGACGATGTGGCAGCCGACCACCCGGCCGGTCGCGGCGTCGACCAGGAGCTTGAGCAGCACCGTGGTGTCGCGCCCCGACAGCGTCGCCTTCATGGGCCGGAAGCTCGTCTTGTAGACGTCGACGTCGCCGATCTCGGCGATCGCCTGCGCCTCGCTCAGCCCCACCGTGCCGACCTCCGGCTCGGAGAACACCGCGGTGGGAACGCAGCGATGATCCACCCGGGTCGGCTTGCCGCCGAACACCGTGTCGGCGAAGGCGTGGCCCTCGCGGATCGCCACGGGCGTGAGGTTGATGCGGTTGGTGACGTCGCCGACGGCCCAGATGCCGGGCACCGAGGTCTGCGAGTACTCGTCGACCGCGATGCCGCCGTTCGGCGCCAGCCGGACACCGACGCTCTCGAGCCCGAGGCCGCGCACCGCGGGCGGGCGGCCGATCGCGAACATCACGGCGTCGGCGGCGACCTGCATGCTGCCGGAGAGATGCGCCGTGAAATGCCTGCCGCAAGGCTCGACGGCGGCCACCGTGTTGCCGGTGATAACGTGGATGCCGCGCTTCTCGAGCTCGACGCGCAGATGCTGACGGACGTCGTCGTCGAAGCCGCGCAGGATGTTGTCGCCGCGATAGACGAGCGTCACCTGCGAGCCGAGCCCGGCGAAGATCGAGGCGAACTCCACCGCGATGTAGCTGCCGCCCTGCACCAGCACGCGCGCCGGCAGGGTGTCGAGATGCAGCGCCTCGTTGGACGAGATCACGTGCTCGATGCCCGGAATGGCGGGGCCGAGATGCGGCGTGGCCCCGGTGGCGATCAGGATGTGCTCGGCGCGGATCCGCTCGCCGGTCGCCTCCAGCCGGACGGTCTTCGCGTCCTCCAGCACGGCGCGGCTCTTGACGATCTCGACCCCGGCCTTGCCGAGGGTCGTCATGTAGGCCGCCTCGAGCCGGGCGATCTCGCGGTCCTTGTTGGCGATCAGGTCCGCCCATTCGAAGGTCGGCGCGGTCGCGCTCCAGCCGAACCCGACCGCGTCCTCGAACGCCTCGCGGAAGCGCGCCGCGTAGACCAGGAGCTTCTTGGGCACGCAGCCGCGGATCACGCAGGTACCGCCGACCCGGTATTCCTCGGCGACCACGACGCGGGCGCCGTAGCCGGCGGCGATCCGGGCGGCGCGCACGCCACCCGAGCCGGCGCCGATCACGAACAGGTCGACCTGCCGCTCCGGTGCGGTCACAGGTCGTGGCCCTTCTTCTTCATCTCCTCGCGGAACTTGCTCATCACCTCGCCCGAGAAGGAGTCGGCCCACACCTGCGCGTTCTTGAGGCTCTGGTCGATCGCCACCGGCTCCTCGGTGGACATCTTCTTGCCGAGCGGCGACTTGTAGAAGGCGACGAGCTCCTTGAGCTCGGCCTCGGTGAACTTCTCGGCGTAGACCTTGGCGACCTCGCCGAGCAGCTCGGCGCGCTTGCCGTCGTAGTCCTTGCGCAGCTTGGCGGCGACCTCGTTGAGCGGCCCGGCGAGCTGCGGGTTGGTCGGCACGTAGGAGTTCTTCACGAACTCGATCACGCCGGCGACGATCGGGTCGAACATCGCGTTGCCGCCCTTGAGGATGATCAGCTCGCGCGCGGCGGCGACGGCGGAGGGCGCCGGCTGCTGGGCCTGCGCCGGCCCGAGCCCGAGGGCGCCGGAGGCGAGCACCGCCACGGCGGCGGCACGGAGAAGCGGGACGAGCTGCATGGGAACCCCCTGTTGACGACGTGCCGAGCGTGCTCGGTTCAAGCGTTTTCGATGCGGATGCCGGCGGCGCCCGCGATGATCGCGGTGCGCACCAGCCCGATGAACAGGCCGTGCTCGACGACCCCCGGAACGGCGGCGAGCCGCTCGGCCAGCGCCAGCGGGTCCGGGATGCGGCCGAGCGCGAGATCGAGGATGAAGTGCCCGCCGTCCGTGACGAAAGCGTGGCCCTCGCGGGTGCGGCGCAGCTCCGCCCTGCCGGGGCAGCCGGCCGCGGCGGCGGCCGCCTCGACCGCGATGCGGGTCGGCGCCACCCCGAACGGCACCACCTCGACGGGCAGCGGGAAGCGGCCCAGCGTCGCCACCCACTTGGTCTCGTCGGCGATGACGATCATCCGGGCCGAGGCCGCCGCGACGATCTTCTCGCGCAGCAGCGCCCCGCCGCCGCCCTTGATGGCGGACAGGCCGGGGGCGATCTCGTCGGCCCCGTCGACCGTGAGGTCGAGCGCCGGCGTCTCGTCGAGGGTCGACAGCCGGACGCCGGCCGCCTCGGCGTCGGCCCGGGTGGCCTCCGAGGTCGGCACGCCGACCACGTCGAGGCCGGCCCGCACCCGCTCGCCGAGGAGCGCGACGAAGTGCTTGGCGGTCGAGCCGGTGCCGAGGCCGAGCCGCATGCCGGGCTCGACGAAATCGAGGGCGCGGGCGGCGGCCTCGCGCTTGAGGGAATCGGGATTCATGGCGGTGCGCGGGACTGGGTCCGTGAGAGAGGCGGTTGCCCGCTATGTAGCCCCGATCCGGCGATCCGCCTAGGGCCGCGCGCGAATTCGCCCCGGCTCCGGCCGGATCGGAGGGCCGATCCCGCCCCGCACGGCCGGCGCGCTTGCGCCGCCGGCCCGGGCCGGCTTAGAGACCGGGAGGCCCGGGCGCCGGGCCAGCCGAGGCCGTCCATGCACCAGCCCGCCCCGTCCCCTCTCGTGGTCTTCGATCTCGACGGCACGCTGGTCGACACCGCGCCCGACCTGATCGACACGCTCAACGGCCTGCTGGTGCGCGAGGGCATGGCGAGCGTGCCGTTCGACGAGGCACGGCGCTTCATCGGCGGCGGCGCCCGGCTGCTGATCGAGCGCGGCCTCAGCGCCCATGGCCGCGCCAGCGGCCCGGCCGACATCGACCGCCTCTACGCCGTCTATGTCGACGACTACGCCGCCCGCATCGCCGCGCTGTCGCGGCCCTTCCCGGGGCTCGAGGACGCCCTCGATTCGCTCGCCGGGCTCGGCTGCCGCTTCGCCGTGTGCACCAACAAGCTGGAGCGGCTGTCGGTGAAGCTCCTGGAGGCGCTCGGCCTCGCCGGGCGGTTTCCGGTGATCTGCGGCCAGGACACCTTCGCGGTCATGAAGCCGCATCCCGAGGCGCTGCTCGGCACCATCGCGGCGGCCGCCGGCTCGCCGGCCGCCACCGTGATGGTCGGGGATTCGGCCACCGACATCGCCACCGCCAAGGCGGCGGGCGTACCCGTGGTGGCGGTCGACTTCGGCTACACCGAGGTGCCGGTGGCGCGCTTCGATCCGGACCGGGTGATCAGCCGCTATGCCGACCTGCCCGCCGCCGTGGCCGAGCTCCTGGGCCTGCGGGCGGGCTGATCCGGCCGGGGGCCCCCCGCGGCACCTCCCGGCCGCCGACGGTTGCGCCGCTCCGCCCGCGTGCCTAATGTCGCGGCTGGGCGTTGGGGGACGCCGAACCATGACCACCGTTTCGAACCGAGTTCTGGCGGTCGCGGCCGCGGGCCTCCTGCTCGCCGGGTGCGAATCTCTGTCGAACTTCCAGGTGCCGAGCTTCGGGCTCGGCGGCCCGGCCACCGTGGTCCTGAACCTGGAGAGCGACCCGCCCGGCGCCGAGGCCACGCTCTCGACCGGCGGCAGCTGCCGCACCCCGTGCACCCTGCCGGCGCCGCTCACCGGCGAGATGACGGTCGCCTTCGCGCTGCCCGGCTACCAGTCGACCACGGTGCCGGTCCAGGTGGTCCGCTCGGAGGCGAGCGGCAGCGAGCGCGAGTTCGCCGGCACCACCGTGACGCTCGATCCGAACCCGGTCTATGTCGAGCTGCAGGCGGTGGCGCCGCCCGCGCCGCCGCGGCGTCGGCCGAGCGCCCAGCGTCCGCGCACCTCGCAGCCTTCGGCCGCCCGCCCGCCGCGGCCGAGCGCGCCGGAGCCCGAGCCGGAGGCCCCGCCGCCGCCCACCGCCGTCACCCCGGCCACCCCGCTGCCGCCGCAGTGACGCCGGCGCAGGCCGGACCCGCGTCGCGCAGGCCTGCGCCGCGGCCGCGCGATGGACGGCCCGCCATGCGCGGCCGCCGCGCCGACCCGGCGCTTGACAGGGCGGGCCCCGCCCTTTACTTCGCCACCCTCGGTACGGGCGCTTAGCTCAGCGGGAGAGCGTTCCCTTCACACGGGAGAGGTCGTAGGTTCAATCCCTACAGCGCCCACCATTCTCCCCAACTCGCCTCTCCCCAACTCGCCTCTCGCGACCACGACACGATCCGTCTCGTTCACGGACGCACGCTGCGGCCGCGGCAGTCCTTTTCGGCTGTAAAGGCTGCTCAGGTCGCGGCGGGGGCCGGCAGCACGCGGCCGACCGCGGCCTCGACCTCGGCGAGGCCGCAGCGGGCGCCGTCGCCGCCGAGCGTGACGATCGGCCCGGTGCCGGTCGGCCCGGTGAGCGACGGCTCGCTGCCGACGAAGATCGAGACCAGCGGCACGCCGAGCGCCGCGGCGAGATGCAGGAGCCCGGTGTCGACGCCGACCACCACGGTCGCTCCGGCGACCAGCCGGGCGACCTGATCGAGCGGCTTGCGGTCGGGCACGCGGGCGCGCGGCATCGCGGCCGCGAGCCGGCGGGCGCGCGCCTCCTCGGCCGGCGTGCCCCAGGGCAGGACGACGTCGAGACCGCGGGCCGCGAGCGACCGGCCGAGCGCCACCCAGTCGGCCTCCGGCCACTCCTTCTCGGTGCGGGCGGTGGCGTGCAGCATCACGGCGTAGGGCCGCTCCGACGGCGGCGACAGCGCGGCCCGGTCGAGCCCGTAGTCGGCCGCGCCGGCGGGTGCATAGCCGAGCGCGAGGCCGGTGAGCAGCCGGTTGCGGGTGACGGCATGGAGGTGGCGCGCCACGCCGTGGCGGATGTCGTAGCAGGTGGTGGCGAGCGATTCGCGGACGCTCCGGCGGTCGTAGCCATGCCGCACGCCCCGCGCCATGCGGGTGATGACGGCGGTGCGGACCAGCCCCTGGGTGTCGATCACGGCGTCGTAGGCATGGTCGCGCAGGCTCGCGACGAAGCGCCGGATCTCCGCCCACGTTCCCCGCCGGTGCAGCGCCCGCCGCCAGCGCCGCCAGGCGACCGGCACCACCTCGTCGACCCCGGGATGCAGGCGCGCCAGCGGCGCGAAGGCCTCCTCGACGACCCAGACGAGCCGCGCCGCCGGCCGCTCGCGGCGGGCGTCGGTGACGGCGGGCATGTTGTGGACAACGTCGCCGAGCGACGAGGTCTTGATGAACAGGACGTCGACCATGAAACCGCGCTGGGTCACCGCGAGCGCGGTTCTCATATACAGAGGCGGGCCGGTTGTCACCGGGGCCGCCCCGGCCGGGCACCCGGGCCCGCGGCGCGGGACCGGCGGCGCTGGCCGAGCGCCGGCTGCGCCGCTATGGATACGGCGACCGCGGCGGGGACGGAGGAACACCATGAGCATACTCGTGACCGGCGGCGCCGGGTACATCGGCAGCCACATGGTGCACGCCCTGGTGGATGCCGGGGAGCGGGTGGTGGTTCTCGACGACCTGTCGACCGGGTTCCGCTTCGCGGTGCCGCCGGAGGCCGCCCTGGTGGTGGGCGACACCGGCGACGCGGCGCTGGTGTCGCGGCTGATCGCCGAGCACGGGGTCGAGGCGATCGTCCACTTCGCCGCCTCGATCGTGGTGCCGGAGTCGGTCGCCGACCCGCTGCGCTACTACCGCAACAACACGGCCAACTCGCGCAGCATGATCGACTGCGCCGTGACGGGCGGGGTGAAGCACTTCGTGTTCTCCTCGACGGCGGCCGTCTACGGCAACCCGGCCCGGGTGCCGGTCGCCGAGGGCGATCCGCTGGCGCCGATGTCGCCCTACGGCTCGTCCAAGCTGATGACCGAGATCATGCTGCGCGACGCCACGGCGGCGCACGGGCTCGGCCACGTGATCCTGCGCTACTTCAACGTGGCGGGGGCGGACCCGCTGATGCGCACCGGCCAGTCGACCCGGAACGCCACCCACCTGATCAAGGTGGCCGTGGAGGCGGCGCTCGGCCTGCGCGGGAAGATCGACGTGTTCGGCACCGACTATCCGACCCCGGACGGAACCTGCGTGCGCGACTACATCCACGTCTCGGACCTGGTGGCGGCGCATGCCGACGCGCTGCGCCATCTGCGCTCCGGCGGCGCGCCGGCGACGCTGAACTGCGGCTACGGGCGCGGCTTCTCGGTGCTGGAGGTGATCGAGACGGTGAAGCGGGTCTCCGGGGTCGACTTCCGGGTCGATCTGGCGCCGCGCCGCCCGGGCGATCCGGCCGCCATCGTCGCCGCCTGCGACCGCGCCCGCGAGATCCTCGGCTGGCAGCCCCGCTGGGACGACCTCGACACCATCGTCCGCCACGCCCTCGACTGGCAGCGCAAGCTCGGCACCATGAACCTGTGATGTGAGGGCACGGCGGCGAGAGGTGCGGCACCCGCTTGGCGCGTGCCGCGGCAGGCGACTACCATGGCGTCCGGAAACGTCCCGAAACGCCCGGAGAGGCCCCGATGATCCGTCCCCTGCTCGCTGCCCTGCTCGTCTCCAGCCTGCCTGCCGGGCCGCTCGCGCTCGGACCCGCTCATGCCCAGGGCGCCGTCGTGACCACCAAGACCATGAGCCCGGAGACGGCGCTCGACCTCGCCCGCGCCGCCCTGGAGGCCTGCCGGCAGCGCGGCTTCCAGGTCGCGGTCGCGGTGGTCGACCGCTCGGGCCTGACCCAGGTCGTGCTGCGCGACCGCTTCGCCGGGCCGCACACGCCGCAGACGGCGATCGGGAAGGCGTGGACCGCGGTCAGCTTCCGCACCGACACGACCGAGCTCGTCGGGGCGACGCAGCCGGGCACGCCGCAGGCCGGCGTCCGCGCCCTGCCCGGCGCCGTCGTGCTCGGTGGGGGCCTGATGGTCGAGGGCGGCGGCGCACTGCTGGGGGCGGTCGGCGTCTCCGGGGCCCCGGGCGGCGAGGCCGACGACGCCTGCGCCAGGGCCGGCATCGAGGCGGTGCGGGACCGGCTCGACTTCTGACCGGCCCGGCCGGCGCCCCTGCGAGCCCCCCGGGGCGCCGGCCTCGCGACCGCTGCCGCCGGCGCGGGCCTGCCCTGCGCCTGCCCGGGGCGCTCCTGCCATGGTCACGAATGTCATATTAGTGTCATATCTGAGCTGACTCGCACGCCCGTCCGGTCCATAGCTGCGGCTCCGTCCGCGACTCGCCGCCCGGCGAGGCCTCCGGACGGATCGTTCCCCTGCGGGCCGCCCCCGACGCTCCGGTCGCGGCGCCCGGCACCGATCGCTGGAAGGACGGAATGCTCGGCTGGTTCCAGGCGCTCATGCCCAAGGAGGAGCGCTTCTTCGATCTGTTTGCCCGCCACGCCGAGACCGTGGTGGCCGGCGCCGAGGCGCTACGCGGGGTGCTACGCGGCGGTGCCGAGATTCCCCACTACTGCCGGGTGATCGTCGAGCGCGAGACCGAGGCGGACGAGATCACCCGGGCGGTGCTGATGGCGGTGCGGCGCAGCTTCATCACGCCGTTCGATCGCGGCGACATCCAGGGCCTGATCTCGTCGATGGACGATTCCATCGATCAGATGCACCAGACCGCCAAGGTGATCACGCTCTACGAGGCAGACCGCTTCGATCCCTGCATGACCGAGATGGGCGAGATCATCCTGCAGGCGGCCGAGCTGGTCCGCCGGGTGGTCCCCCTGCTCCGCGCGATCGGCAGGAACGTCGCCCAGATCAACGCCCTCACCGAGGAGATCACCCGCATCGAGGAGCGCGCCGACCAGCTCCACGACAAGGGCCGCAAGCAGCTCTTCCTGCAGCACCGCCACGGCGACGCCATGGCGTTCATGGTCGGCATCGAGATCTACGGCCACCTCGAGAAGGTGGTCGACCGGTTCGAGGACGTCGCCAACAAGATCAGCGACATCGTCGTCGAGCAGGTGTGAGGCGGCCGGCATGGATGCGACGCTCGCGCTGCCGCTGCTGATCGGCCTGATCGGCGTGGCGCTGCTGTTCGACTTCCTCAACGGCCTGCACGACGCCGCCAACTCGATCGCCACCATCGTGTCGACCCGGGTGCTGCGGCCGCATTACGCGGTTGCCTGGGCCGCCTTCTTCAACTTCGTCGCCTTCCTGTTCTTCGGCCTGCACGTCGCCCAGACGATCGGCACCGGCATCGTCGACGCCAGCGTGGTGGACGCCCGGGTGGTGTTCGGGGCCCTGATGGGCGCGATCTCCTGGAACGTGATCACCTGGGTGTTCGGCATCCCGTCGAGCTCGTCGCATGCGCTGATCGGCGGACTGGTCGGGGCCGGCATCACCAAGGCCGGCGCCGGCGCGGTCGTGTTCTCCGGCCTCGGCAAGACCGCCGCGGCGATCGTCCTGTCGCCACTCGTCGGCTTCTCGCTGGCCCTGCTCCTGGTGCTGATCGTCTCCTGGATGCTGGTGCGGCAGACCCCGTTCGCGGTCGACACCGCCTTCCGCTCGCTGCAGTTCGTCTCGGCCTCGCTCTACTCGCTCGGCCACGGCGGCAACGACGCGCAGAAGACGATGGGCATCATCGCCGTCCTGCTGTATTCACAGGGGCACCTCGAGGGCGGCTTCCACGTCCCGTTCTGGGTCGTCATCACGTGCCAGGCCGCCATGGGCCTCGGCACCCTGTTCGGCGGCTGGCGCATCGTCCGAACCATGGGGTCGAAGATCACCCGGCTGACGCCGCTGCAGGGGTTCTGTGCCGAGACCGGCGGCGCCATCACGCTGTTCATGGCGACCGGGCTCGGCATTCCGGTGTCGACGACCCACACCATCACGGGCGCGATCGTCGGAGTCGGGGCGGCGCGACGGGTGTCGGCGGTGCGCTGGAACATCGCGGGCAGCATCGTCGTTGCATGGATCGTCACCATGCCGGCGGCTGGCGTGATCGGCGCCTCGTTCTATCTTCTCTGTGGTCTCTTCGGCTGAGGACGTGCGGTGGCCCGACGACAGACACGGGATCCCTCCAAGGAGAAAGCCAAGCGGCCCCTCCAGTACGCCGCCGTGCCCTATCGGCGGACCGAAGGCGGCGTCACCGAGGTGATGCTGATGACGTCGCGCGAGACCCGCCGCTGGGTGATCCCGAAGGGCTGGCCGATCCGCGGTGCCAAGCCGCACGCCTCGGCGGCCCGCGAGGCGCTGGAGGAGGCCGGGCTGATCGGCCGCGCCGGGCCGGAGGCGATCGGCTCCTACCGTTACGACAAGCGCCTGAAGAGCGGCGTCGCGACCCGCTGCAAGGTCGACGTGTTTCCGCTGGCCGTGACGGGACAGCGCAAGCGCTGGCGCGAGAAGGGCCAGCGCAAGCTGCGCTGGTTCACGCTGGCGGAGGCCGCCAAGGCCGTGCAGGAGCCCGGCCTGCGCAAGCTCCTGCGCCAGCTCGACGCCCTGGTGCCGGACGCCCCCGGCGCGGAGGCGTGACGGCCTGCCGCGTCGCCTCCGCGCCGGCTCCTGCAACCGCGCCCCGGGTGGGGCGGAACGAACCGGTGAATGCCGGGAAGATTGCGCAATTGCGCCCTACATCCGTACCCGATCCGTGGGAGACCTCGGCCCGGACGCGCGCCGCCTGCCGCCCTGCACCGGCGCGCGCACCGGAGTTCGTCATGTCCCGTACCCGTTTCCGCCCGCTCCACACCGGTGCCGCCGTCCTGTCGGCGGTCGCCTGCGCGGCCGTGCTCGCCTCCACCACCGCGCCGGCCGTCGCGGCGCCCGACTGCCTCGCCGCCCCCGACGACACGCCGACCGAAGGGCGACGCTGGTACTACCGGCTCGACCACGCCAACAACCGCAAGTGCTGGTATCTCAGGGCGCCGGGCGAAGCCCGCGCGGCATCGCCCGCGGGCGGCGAGGCGAGCGACAGCGGCCCGGCGTCCGTTTCGGCCACCCCGGTGCCGGCGACCCCGCTGCCGCCCGGCGCCGCAGCGACGCCGGCCGAGCCGCTCGCCGGGGCGCCCGTCGCGGCCGCGACCGGCCGCGGCGTCGACGGCCGGGGCGCCCCCGAGCACCCGTCGCATCCGCTGACCGACGCCGAGCGCGAGGCCCTGTTTCGCGAGTTCCTCGCCTGGCGACTGCAGCAGCCCGCCGATTAGGCAGCCGTCCGGCCCTGCCCGCGTTGACGGCCGGGGCGCATGTGATATGGGGCGGCCGTGCCCCGTCCGGCCGCCGGCCGGCGCCCCCGCCACCCTCACCGAGACGTCTCAATGAGCGCGAGCTACGTGATCGATCCTGCCCCGCAGGCGACCCTGTCCGTCGCCGGGTCGGACCAGCTCTTCCCGGTCCGCCGCATCTGGTGCGTCGGCCGCAACTATGTCGAGCACATCCGCGAGATGGGGAACGACGAGCGCGAGCCGCCCTTCTTCTTCGCCAAGCCGGCCGACGCCGTGGTGCCGGACGGCGCCACCGTGCCCTACCCGCCGCTCACCAAGGACATGCACCACGAGGTCGAGCTCGTCGTCGCGCTGAAGGGCGGTGGCCGCAACATCCGGACCGAGGACGCGCTCGATCTCGTCTGGGGCTACGGGGTCGGCATCGACCTCACCCGCCGCGACCTGCAGATCGCCTCCCGCAAGATCCAGCGGCCGTGGGAGATCGGCAAGGCGTTCGACGCCTCGGCGCCGTGCGGCGCGCTGAAGCCCGCGTCGGAGATCGGCCACCCGTCGAAGGGCCGCATCACGCTGTCCTGCAACGGCACGCTGCGCCAGGACGGCGACCTCGAGCAGATGATCTGGAACGTGCCCGAGGTGATCTCGAAGCTGTCCGAGATGGTCGCGCTGGCGCCGGGCGACATCATCATGACCGGCACGCCGGCCGGCGTCGCCGCCACGGTCCCGGGCGACACGCTCGACTGCGCGGTCGAAGGCGTCGGCACCCTCACGGTGAAGATCGGCGCGCCGCTGGCGTGAGGGCGGCGGCACGGGGGCGGCGTCCGACCGCCTCGCGCCTCATGGTGAGGAGCGCCCCGCAGGAGCGCCTCTCGAACCATTCGGCCCGGCTGTTTCGAGGAGGCCGCCCTCGCCCTTCGAGACGCCCGCTTCGCGGGCTCCTCGGGGTGAGGGCGGAGGAGAGGTCCGGGAACGTGGCGCTCCCCCTCACATCCCGAGATAGGCCTGGCGCACCCGGTCGTCGGCGAGCAGGTCCTCGCCGGTGCCGGTGAGCGTGATGCGGCCGTTCTCCAGGACGTAGGCGCGGTCGGCGAGCTTCAGCGACATCGCGACGTTCTGCTCGACCAGCACGCAGGTGAGGCCGGCGGCGTTGAGGTCGCGGATGGTGCGCAGCACCTCGTGCACGATCGCCGGCGCGAGGCCGAGCGACGGCTCGTCGAACATCACGAGGTCGGGCTGGCCCATCAGGCAGCGCCCGATGGCCAGCATCTGCTGCTCGCCGCCGGACAGCGTGCCGGCGGTCTGCTTCAGCCGCTCCTCGAGGATCGGGAACATCTCGAAGACCCGCGCGAGCTGGCCGTCGCGCTTGTCGCGGGCGCGCGGCAGCAGCGCGCCCATCTCCAGGTTCTCGCCGACCGTCAGGCTGGGAAAGATCTGGCGGCCCTCGGCCACCTGGCCGATGCCGAGATTGCAGACCCGGTGGCTGGGCAGGCCGGCGATCTCCTCGCCGCGGAACGTGATGCGGCCGTGCGCCGGGCGGATCATGCCGGCGATGGTGCGGATCAGCGACGTCTTGCCGGCGCCGTTGGCGCCGACGATGGCGACGATGCTGCCCTCGGCCACCTCGAAGGAGACGCGGTCGAGCGCCTGGGCGTCGCCGTAGAACACGTCGAGATCGCGGACCTGGAGCATCAGATCGACTCCTGGCCCAGATAGGAGGTGATCACCTTCTGGTCGCGCACCACGTCTTCCGGCTTGCCCTTGGCGATCGGCGCCCCGTGATGCAGCACCAGCATGTGGCCGGCGAGCGCCATCACGGCCCGCATCACGTGCTCGATCAGCAGGATGGTGACGCCCATGTCGCGGTTCACGCCGCGCAGGATCTCGACCATCCGGTCGGTCTCGGTCGGCCGCAGGCCCGCCATCACCTCGTCGAGCAGCAGGAGCTTGGGGTCGGTGGCGAGCGCCCGGGCGAGCTCCAGGCGCTTGCGGTCCGGCAGGGTGAGCGCCGAGGCGCGGAAATCGCGCTTGTCGAACAGGTCGAGGGTGGCCAGCACGTCGCGGGCGTGGCGGCGCGCCGCCGCCATCTCGGTGCGGTGCAGCAGCGCGCCGATCACCACGTTGTCCTCGACCGTCAGGGCCGGGAACGGGCGGACGATCTGGAACGTGCGGGCGACGCCGAGCCGGCAGACGGCGTCGGGCGTGCGGCCCGAGATGCGCTCGCCGCGGAACGTGATGGTGCCCTCGTTGGGGGCCAGCACGCCGGCGATCATGTTGAACAGGGTCGTCTTGCCGGCGCCGTTCGGGCCGATGACGGCGAAGATCTCGCCGGCCTCGACCGTGAACGACACCCGGTCGACGGCGATCAGGCCGCGGAACCGCTTGCCGACGTCGACGACCGAGAGGAGCGCGCTCACGAGCGGCGCCTCGCGAAGCCGAGCCGCTGCGACAGCCACGGCCACACCCCGGTGGGCACCAGATAGATGATCGCCATCAGGATGAGGCCGAAGAAGATCGCCTTGGCGCCGGGCGCGTTGATGCCGGCCTTCTCGGTGACGGCGATGAGGATCTCGCCCAGCGGGGTGAGCACGAAGGCGCCGATCACCGGGCCGAACACGGTGCCGGTGCCGCCGACGATGGGCCCGAGGATCAGCTCGATCGAGCGGCTCATGTCGAACAGCTGCGCCGGGAACAGACTGTTGTAGTAGAAGGCGTAGAACACGCCGCCGACCGCCGTCATCGACGAGGAGATCAGCACGGCCTTCATCTTGGCCCGGAACACGTCGATGCCGAGGGCGCGCGCCGCGGTCTCGTCCTCGCGGATGGCGAGCCACTGGTAGCCGAGCCGCGAGCGCGCCAGGAGCGCCGTCAGCAGCACGGCCAGCACCGCCATCCCGAAGGCGAGATAGTAGAAGAAGACCTGGCTGCCGCGCAGATTCCACCACTCGCCGAGCCGGCTCTCCTCGTAGGGGATGAACAGGCCGCCGGCGCCGCCGACGAAGCCGATGTGGTCGAAGCCGATGCGGGTGAACTCGGCGAACGCGATGGTGAGCAGCGAGAAGTAGACGCCCTCGATGCCGAACCGGAAGCCGAGCCAGCCGATCGCCGCGCCGAAGGCGGCGGCGATCGCCACCGAGGGCACCACGCCGAGCCACGGCCCGATGCCGAAATGCACCCACAGCGCCGCCGAGATGTAGCCGCCGAGCCCGACATAGAGGGCGTGGCCGAGCGACAGCTGCCCGGCATAGCCCATCATCAGGTTCCAGGCCTGCCCCACATAGACGAAATAGAGGATCAGGGTGAGGACCGAGAGCAGATAGCGGGTCGCCGCCACGGGAGCGAACAGCAGCACCAGGAAGGCGAGCGCGACCGCCACCTGCCCGCGCCCGTTCATGTCGCGCCACAGCGAGATCATGCCGGCTTCTTTCCGAGCAGGCCCTGCGGCCGCAGCACCAGCACGGCGACCAGGAGGGCGAAGGAAAACATGCTCTTCATCGACGGGGCGATGAGGAAGCCGGCGAGCGCCTCGGAGACGCCGATCAGCAGCCCGGCGACCAGCGCGCCCGCCATCGAGCCGAGGCCCCCGATGATGACGATCGTGAAGGCGAGCAGCGTGTAGGCCGGGCCGAGGCTCGGCACCGCGTCGGCGATGGTGATCATCAGCGAGCCGGCGGCGCCGACGCAGGCGAGCCCGATCCCGAACGTGATGGCGTAGAGCTTGCGCACGTCGAGGCCGACGACGGCGGCGCCGACCAGGTTGTCGGCGCAGGCGCGGATCGCCGTTCCGGTGCGGGTGAAGCGGAAGAAGCCGAACAGCGCCGCGCACACCGCGAGCGCCGCCACGGCGGCGTAGACCCGCACCTTGTCGACGAGCAGCGGGCCGATCATGTAGCTGTCGAACGCATAGGGCAGGTTCGCCGGCTGGGCGTCGGGCCCGAACACGATCAGCACGGCGTTGACCAGCACGATCGCGACGCCGACCAGCAGGATGAACTGCTCGTGCTCGGGCCGCCCGACGAAGGCGTTGATCAGGGTGCGCTGCAGGGCGAAGCCGACGACGAAGAAGGCGAGCGCGATCGGCAGCATCGCGATCAGCGGGTCGAGCCCGAAGGCCCGGAACAGCACGAAAGCCGCGTACATCGCCACCACGGCGAATTCGCCGTGGGCGAAATTGACGAGCCGCACCACCCCGAAGATGACCGACAGGCCGAGCGCCATCAGGCCGTAGAGCAGGCCGGTCAGGATTCCCTGGACGACGACGTTGAGCCAGATCGAGAGCATCGGGATGAACTGACGTGAACGCACCCACCCGGGCGGCGGCCCCGAAAGGCCCCGCCACGGACAGGTGCCGGAAGTGTGACGGAGGAGTTACCCCAGGTCGGCGACCGGGCGCAACCTCCGTTCTCGGCCGGCGCGGATGCGCATCGCGCGGGACGCGGCGGGCCGGAGCGGTCCGGCCCGCCGAAGGACGATCAGGAGCGGCCCTGCCAGGGCGGCATCGGCAGCACCGGGGCGGCGACCGCCACCTCGGGCGGCAGCACCACGGTCGGGGTGCGGTTGCGGTTCTGCACCACCGAGGCCTGGATGTCGTTGTTCTGGCCCTTCTCGTCGAAGCGGATCGGGCCGCCCGTCATCACGTGTTCGGCGATGTCGGTCGCCTTCACGGCCTTCATCAGCGTCGGCCCATCGGCCGTGCCGGCGCGCTTGAAGGCGTCCGCCGCGATCATGATCGCCTCGAACGTGAAGCCGGCGTTGAAGCAATCGACCTCGAAGCGGTTCGAGGGATGCGCGGTCTTGTAGGCGGCGGCGAGCGCCTGGGTGACCGGCGACTTGGCGTTCGCCCAGGGCAGATTGAAGATGTGGAAGTCGGCGAGCGGGCCGAGCGCCTGGTAGAACTCCTCGTCGTAGAGGCCGGGCGAGCCGGGCGAGATGATCGCCTTCGGCTCGTAGCGCTGCCGCACCATGTCACGCACCAGCTTGATCGCGTCGGACGAGCGGGTGGTGACGAGCACGAGCTCCGGCGCGACGGCGCGGATCTTGGTCACCTCGACGGCGAGGTCCTGCGCCTTCGGGTCGTAGGCGATCGATTCGACCAGCGGGAACGGCATCTGGGCGGCCGGGAACAGCTTGTCCATGGCGGCCCGCTGGGCGGTGCCGAAGGTGTCGTTGGCGTGCACGAACACGGCGTTCTTGAACTGGACGTTGGTCGCCGCCATCAGGTCCTTGACCAGCTTGAGGCCGTTGCCGACCAGCTGGGCATTGGTGAGGAAGTTGCGGACCAGATACTGATAGCCCTGCTCGGTGAGCTGCGGCACCGAGGCGATGTTGATGACGAGCGGCACCTTGCGCTGCTCGCACACCTGCGCCATCGCCAGCGTCGCGCCGGACTCGAAGGCGCCGACCACGGCCTGGGCGCCCTCGGCGATCGCCCGCTCGGTCTGGGTGCGCGCCACGTCGACATTGGACTCGAAGTCGATGTTGATCAGCTCGACCGCGTAGCCGAGATCGGCCAGCACCTTCGGGGCCACCACGGCGCCGCGATGGCAGGACTGCCCGGCCGCCGCGAACAGGCCCGACCGTGGCAGCACGACCGCCACCTTCAGGGCCTTGGCCTGCGCCCGCACGATCGCGGGCGCCGCCAGCACCGCGCCGGCGGCCGTGGCGCCGGCCAACACATCACGCCGGCTGGGCCGGGAACGGGTCTCGCAACGCATGGGCACTGTCCTCCTGGAAAAGCTTTCCGCCCGTTGAAAATTGGCGCGGATCGTAGGGGGACGGCCGGGAGCGGGCAAGCGCCTCTTCGGCGGGGCCGGACTGCCCCGCACGGCGCCGGACGCGGCCTCAGCCGGACACCGGGAGGCGGCGTGGCGGGCGGAAATCGGCGATCTCGGCGAGCGCCCGGGGCTCGATCAGCCGCACCGAGGCGGCCCGGGTCTCGATCAGCCGCTCACGCTTGAGCTGCTGGAGCGTGCGATTGACGTGGACCACACTCAACCCGAGCGCGTCCGCCATCACCTCCTGGGTGAGCGGCATCGGCACGAAGGAGCCGAGCGGGAAACCGATCTCGTCGAGCCGGTGGCCGAGCTCGACCAGCAGATGGGCGATGCGCTCGTAGGCGGTCTGGCGGCCGAGCCGGACCACGTGGTCGAGCAGGCAGGCCTCCTGGCGGGCCTGGGCGACCGCCCAGGCGCAGGCCAGGCCCGGGAAGCGGTCGGGCTCGCGCGCCATCTCCCACAGGCAGCCGGTGCCGGCGATCGACACCGGGGTCAGGGTCACGGCCGAGGTGGTGGCGACCGGCGCCGCCCCGAGCGGATGGCCGAACAGGTCCCCCGGGAGCAGGAAGTCGAAGATCTGGCGACGGCCGTCGGAGAGCATCCGCAACCGGCAGGCCCAGCCGGCCAGCAGTGCGCCGGGCTTGGCCAGCGGCTCGCCCTCGACATAGAGCTCGACCCCGGCCCTCACCTCGCCGGGCGCCGCGCAGCTCTGTCGCACCATCGAGCGCTCCTGGTCGGACAGGGCCGCGAAGCCCGACAGGCGCCGCCACAGGAACTCGTGCGGCCTGCGGTCGACCGCGCGAAGACTGCCCGCACCGATGGCCATGTCGCTCTGCTTCATCGTCGCTCTGCTTCATCCCTCCTCGCGCCGAAGCGCCCGGTCCGGCCGGGGCATCACCTCCCGGCGGAGCGACCCTGGTGGAACGGGCGGTCGGCGGCGGCGTTCCGCGGCGCGGCGACGAGGCTCGGTGCGGTCCGCCCGGCGTCCCACCCAGGGTTTCGCCCAAAGACGAGCAAATCATGTCGGCGCCGCGCCGCCCACCGATCGAGACGCGTGTTCACCGAGTTGTGTCGGCATATCGACCAAGTCTCCCTACCGAGGAACCGGAGCCGGGGCCCCGCGATTTCTAGAAAGACTCGAACAACGCGATCACGAACACGCGATCGGCTCGCCGAGTACGTTGTCCGAGAAAGTAAAACGCTCTTTCATTAACCCATGGCAAGCTTGAGATATTTTTTTGCGTCGGGAACGCCGGTGCACGCCCCCGCTTTCGTTTGCAGGAGGCTGTACCGGTTTGATCCGGACAGCCGGCCGGCCGCGCCGATCGACGGCCGCCATCGATGCCGAAGCATCCTGGTCCGTCGGATCGGACCCCCGCGCGGGCGAGCGCCGCAAGGCCGCCCGCAAGCCTCGAAGGAGTGACCATCGATGTGCGACTACAGCCTGCAACACGTCGCGACGCGTGCCGCGAAGGTCGGCGATCAGCTGGTGACCACCAAGTTCAACAACTCGATCACCCGCGGGTTCTCCGAGGTCGGGGTGCCGAACGTGGCGGTCTGCATCCTGCCCGGCACCGAGCTCGCCTTCGACCGCGAGGTCGAATGCGATCACGCTCTCGGCTTCTTCCCGAGCCGGAAGCTGAAGGAGCGGGTCGCCCGGTTCCGCCAGATCAACATGGACAACCCCTACGAGCACCATGACGCCCTCGAGTTCCCGAGCGGACAGGTCGTCCTGCTGACCCGCCTGTGCGAAGGCCAGATCGCGACCGTGCTCCAGCTCCCGGCCGGCGTCGGCGGATCGGAGCACGAGCACCATCACGAGCATGCGGGGCCGACAATCGAGGCCACGGCCGAGACGCCCGCCGAGCCTGCTGCGACGCCGTCCGACCGCGCCGTGGTCTGACGCCCGCAGGCGTCCTGGCCCATTCGCGTTTCACGAGACAGGTCGCCGGGATACACCCGGCGACCCCGTATTGTTGCGCCGCACCCCGAACGATTCCACGCCTCGAACGTTGATGCATGGAGAGCACCGAACAACGGTGCCGCAGTCCTTTCCGTGCGCGATTGCCTTCCGCTTCGGCATCACGCCTCTGGCACAAGATGGAAAAAAATTCGCGGGTGCGAAAATGACTTTGCGCGTCTGCGAAACTGTGGTGTGCTGATGATGGATCACGGCACGATGTTGGCGAGCGAGCCCTCCATGTTCGTACAAGAGCAGCAGCTTCACGGACACGACGAGATCGTCCGCTTCCTCGAGACGATCAAGAAAAAGGGCCTGATTTCCGAGTATCTCGTGAGCTGGAACGGCCGCGACGGCCGGCTCACGCCGAAGGTCACCGTGTGGCGCACGGACGGCACCCTGCCCGTCCACCGGGTGAAGGGCACCATCGCGCGGAAGCTCTTCGGCCTCATTCCGGCCGAGCGCATCAACATCATCGCCGAGCAGGCGCACGGCTGAGCCGCAGGCGGCGGTCCTTTCCACGGCGCCGTCTTTCCACAGCGACATCGTCCAAAGCACCATCGTCCAAAGCACCATCGTCCACGGCGCCATCGCACAGCGCGACGCCGTCCACAGGACCGCCGTCCAGAGGGACGCGGTCGACAGGAATACGTTCGACAGCGATACGGCGGCAGCGGTCGAGGTCGGGCCGATCCGGCCGCAACCTCACGTCACCATGCCGGCCAGCACCTGGGCGACCAGCTGCTCGCGCCGGGTCGCGGTGCGGCACTGCCTCACGGTCGCCGAAAAGCCCTCCAGCACGCCGGTCTCGAAGGCGGTGACCACCGTCTCGTGCACGTAGCTCCTACGGCAGATCGCCGGGGTGTTGGTGAGGCTGTCCGCCGCCTGGCGCACCGCCTCCAGGACCTGCCGGCGGCGGCCGCGGGGGGTCGGCGCCGGCACGGTGCGGGCCAGCGTCTCCAGCACCATGGCGGAGGCGCACAGGGTGCGGAAGTCCTTCAGCGAGATGCGGTCGCCGGCGATGTCCTGCAGGAACACGTTGATGTCCTGCCGCCGCACGATCCGGATCGCGCCCTCGTCGTCGCGGTACTGGAACAGCCGGCGGCCGGGCACCGCGAGCAGCTTGGTCACCGCCGCCGTCAGGCGCGGCGCGGCGACCGCCTTGCGCACCTCCTTGCCGCCCTTGGCCCGGAACGACAGCACCACGGTGTCGCCTTCGACCCGCACGTTGGACTTCAGGAGCGTCGCCGCGCCGCGGGTGCCGCGCTGGCGCGCATAGGCCTCGTCACCGGCCCGGATCGCCGTGCAGGCGATCAGCTCGATGGCGCAGGCGAGCGTAAAGGACCGGTCCGGCGTCTCAGTCGCGAGGTGCCGGGTCACGGCGCGGCGCACCACCGGCAGCCGCTCGACGAGGCGCAGCAGGCGCTGTGCCTTGCGGCGCTCGCGCACCTGCACCCAGTCGGGATGATAGCGGTACTGCGTCCGCCCGGCCTCGTCGCGGCCGATCGCCTGGATGTGGGCGCGCGGATCGGCGGCGAAGCGCACGTCGGTATAGGCCGGCGGCACCGCCAGCGCGGCGAAGCGGGCGAGCGCGTCCGGATCCCGGATCGGATCGCCGTTTTCCGATATGTAGGAAAAGCCCCGGCCGCGGCGAACGCGGCGGATCGACAGGCTGTCGGCCTCCACGCGCACGAGCTTCAGCTTGCCGGCCAGACGATCGGTGCGAGGACGGGAGCCGGCGGCGGCACGGGATGCCGGCGCGGCCGCGGACGCGGCGGAGGAGTGGAGCATGGGGGAGGTTCCGGTTCTTGTTCTTAGCGAAAAATCAATCCCGGCCGCGCCATCCTGGTTCCGGGCCGCGTCCCGCCCGACCCGCCGCGTCCGGCCCGCGGCGGGCGGCGCCGGCCCGCCCGTCCTGGAATTCCCGCGCCGGAATGCCTACATTCAGGCATTGTGACTCGCCCTTCCGTTCATCCTCACCGCGCTGTCAGGTGACCAATGCAAGTTCCTGTCGAGATCGCTTTCCACAACATCGACTCGGCCGACTGGGCGGAGACGATGATCCGCAACCGCATCTCGGAGCTGGAGCGCCTGTTCGACCGGATCACGTCCTGCCGGGTCCGGGTCGATCAGCGGGCCAAGTCGAACGGCACCTCGATCCCCCCGGTCGTGCGCATCGAGATCGGGATTCCGGGCCGCGCCGACCTCGTCGTGAGTCACGAGCCCGAGCATCTGCAGCGCAAGTACCAGCGCCCCGACCTGCAGAAGGCGATCAACGAGGCGTTCCGGATCGCGGAACGCCAGCTCGTCGGCCTCAAGGAGCAGCGCCAGGGCAAGACCAAGGCGATCTACAGCGACGCCCAGAACCAGCGCCTCGGCCAGGTCGCCGAGGTGCAGCCCGACCAGGACTTCGGCTATCTGGTCACGTCGGAAGGCAGCCTGCTCTACTTCCACCGCAACAGCGTGCTGGCCGGCGACTTCGACGCGCTCGGACGCGGCGACGAACTTTATTATGTCGAGGGCGTTGGCGACACGGGCCCGGTCGCCACCAAGGTGCGGGTGAAGGCGGCCGAGTGAGGCCGCGCGACAGTGGCGGCGACGAGCCCCGGCGCGCGAGCGCGCGCCGAACCGCAGCCGACACTGTCGAGGACGCCTGCCCGTGACGAACCGACCCGACGGCCCCGCTGGGAACGATCCCGAGAAAGACTCCAAGAAGCGCGACAAGCACGGCCAGCAGGGCACGAACGAGCCGTGGAAGGAGCCGGGCCAGCGATCGCAGCAGACCGGGCACCAGGACCAGGTGGCGCCGACCGGCCGCCGCCCGGCCGGCGGTCAGAACGACTGACGGCGGCGCCGCTCCGGCTCCGCCGCCACCGACGGCACGCCCCGGCCGACCGTGCATGCCGGGGCGGCGACGTCGCGGCATGCGCTGACAAATCCTGCCGAGCGTGATATCTGAATCGATGGTTGCGCTGCAGAAACCGCGGCGGCCGGCGTCTTCGATGCATGGTCGCAACGGGGGACGACTTCGAAACGACGACCTCGTCGAAACGACGACTTCGGCCGGCGGCTCGCCACGGACCTCCGAAACAAGGTCATCCGAGACAGGACCGCCCATGAACCTTCAGACCCCCGTCGGCCGCCGGACGCGCAGCGCCTCCAGCACCGCGGTCGACTTCGGCACCATGCGGGCCAACGCCCGCGAGGCCAGTGAATTCCTGAAAGCGCTGTCGCACGAGGCCCGGCTGGTCATTCTCTGCATGCTGACCGAGGGCGAGAAGTCGGTGAGCGAGATCGAGCAGACCGTCAAGCTGCGCCAGCCCGCCGTGTCGCAGCAGCTCGCGCGGCTGCGCGCCGACGATCTGGTCGAGACCCGCCGCGACGGCAAGAACGTCTACTATTCGCTCGCCCGCCCCGAGGTCCGCGAGATCATCGCGGCCCTGCACAAGTCCTTCTGCAAGCCGCCGCGCCGCGGCCGCTGATCCGCTTCGCCCGACGGCTTCGCGAAACGCCGACCGATGGCTTTCGCCCGGCTCTCGCCCCACGCGCGGGAGCATGCTTCGCTGCGCTGTTTCTCGATCCCGGGGGGACGACGTGACGAAACCGATCATCGCCGTCGTAGGCGGCGGCCTCATGGGCCACGGCATCGCCTGGCTGTTCGCGGCGTCCGGCCATCCGGTCCGCATCTTCGAGCCGACCGAGGCGGTGCGCGCCGGTCTGCCGGACCGGCTCGGCTGCATCGCCGACCTCGTCGGTCGCGATCACGGCGTCCTCGATGCGATCGCGATCCACGATCGTCTCGCACCGGCCGCCGCCGGCAGCGCCGTGGTGTTCGAGGCGGCGCCCGAGAAGCTCGATCTCAAGCGTGCCCTGTTCGCCGAGCTGGAAGCCGTGGTCGCGCCCGAGACCATCCTGGCCAGCAACTCCTCGGCCATCCCGAGCACCGAGATCGGCCGGCACCTGCGGCATCGCGACCGCGTCGTCGGCACCCACTTCTGGAACCCGCCGCATCTCGTGCCGCTGGTCGAGGTGATCCAGACCGAATGGACCAGCGACGCGACGGTCGCGACCACCATGGCGGTGCTGCGCGACGTCGGAAAGCAGCCCGTGCACGTGCGCCGCGACATTCCGGGCTTCATCGGCAACCGCCTGCAGCACGCCCTCAAGCGCGAGGCGATCGCCCTCCTGGCCGCTGGCGTCGCCGATGCGGCGACCATCGACATGGTGGTGAAGAGCGGCTTCGGCGCCCGGCTCGCCGTGCTCGGTCCGCTGGAGCAGAGCGACCTGGTCGGGCTGGACCTGACGCTCGACATCCAGGAGACGCTCGTGCCGCATCTCGACCGCTCCGCCGCGGCGAGCGACTTCCTCCGCCGGAAGGTCGCCGAGGGCAAGCTCGGCATGAAGACCGGCGAGGGCTTCCGGCGGTGGACGCCGGAGGAGGCCGAGGCGGTGCGCGAACGGCTGAACCGGACGCTGGTCGGCCCGCGCGAGCGCTGACGCGGCGCCGCGCCGCAGCCCATCGGACGACGCTCCGGTCCGGGCGACGCCGGCTTGACACCGGTCAAGCGTGGCGCACACTCGCGCTGTTACCATGCGTGTACGATGCGGGAGACGGCCCGCCGAAGTGCCGCGGCCATGCTCGGCCGCGTGCGCACCGTCGCCGATCCGTGGTCAGGCCGAACGGAGGGCGTTCGCATGGACGTGATCTTCGCATGGACGTGATCGAGGACTATCTGCGCGATCAGGCGGTGAAGTACCGCGAGCTCGCCGAGAAGGCCGGCGACGACTTCGTCCGCAAGGAGCTGATCGAGCTGGCGGCGGTCTGCGAGGAGGTCGCCAACGACATCGAGGACCGCCTGACCAGCGGCTGAGGGCGCGCCGCACGCCGCGTCCGCCGGTCCGTGCCCGGCCCGGCGCGACGGCGGTTCAGCGTCGCCGTCTTCAGGCGCGCGCGTTCAGGCGCCCGCATGCACGGGCGGGCGCGGTGCCCCGCGCCGTCCGCCGGCCTCGATCGTTCCGCCGGCTTCGACCGTCATGTCATTCGGCGAGCTCGTCCCGGCCGTTCTCGAGCGGGCCCGGCCGGGGCGACCGCCGGGGCGCCGCCCGGCGCAGCTCCGCGCCCTCGAGCGGCGCCGCGTCCGGCGCGTCGGTGGACGCCGGCACCGGCGCCGCGCCGAGCAGCTGCTTGCGCATCGTGCGGATGTGGCGCCGCGCCGCCTCCTCGGCCGCGTCCGGATCGCGCGCCACGATCGCAGCGAGGATCGCCGCGTGCTCATCGGCCGCCCGGGCCTTGCGGGCGTGATGATCGGCCGGCCGCATCCGCACCATGCGGAACAGGTTCAGCGAGCCGCGCAGCATCGTCTGCAGGGCGGGGTTCTTGGCGGCCTGCGCCAGCGCGTCGTGAAACTCGACCAGCGCCAGCGTGGGCTCGGCGTCGGTGACGGCCGGATCGGCCGCGCAGGATTCCAGCCGCGCGATGTCCTCGGGCTCGGCACGCTCCGCCGCGAGCCGGGCCGCCATGCCCTCGAGCGCCTCGCGGATCGCCAGCATGTCGGCGATGTCCCGCTCGTTCGGCGCCTTCACCGAGGCACCGCGGCGCGGCTCGATCACCACGAGGCCGACCTGCTCCAGCCGCCGCAGCGCTTCCCGCACCGGCGAGCGGCTGGTGTGGAAGCGCTTGGCGATGTCGGGCTCCGACAGGCGCTGGCCGCTTTTCAGCGTGCCCTGCACGATGAGGCGCTCGAGATGCTGCTCGATCTGGCGCGACAGCGAAACGAGCGCCGGAACGTCGAAGGACAATTCGGAATCGGTCATGGCACGACCTGACAGGCTCGACCGACGTGACGGAAGCTCGCCCGACGCATGCACGGCATGTCCGGGCGCCGGCCTCGGCCGCGCGGTTCTCATCGCTACATCGCCCGGACGCGTCCTCGATCTTGCCGACGGACGGCAGCTGCCGCGACCGGGACCAGCTGCAGGCGCGAGAGCGCGCCTGCTCGGCAAACGACTTAGACACCTAATTCCCGGGGCGCGCCATTAGTCCTATCACGGGGGTAGTAAAAGACCGTGGTCGACCATCGAGAAAGCGGCTTTTCCGGGCGTTCCGCTGGGCGTTCCGCCACCGTTCCGCCGCCCGGCGGCCGCCCCGGCCGGTGGCGCGGCGGCGGTTCGGCCTCCGCCGATTCGTGCTACAAGCCTCGTTCCGCTTTCAGAACCGAGCAGCGCCGCGCCGGGCGGCAGATCGCAGATCCAGGACAGCCTTCCGACATGACTTCGCCGATCGATTCTGTCGTGAGTTCCGCCCTCCCCGCGTCCCCGTCGCCCGCCGCCGACCCGCTCCACTTGGCGCACGGGCTCGGCTTCGCCGACCTCTACGCGCGCGACGGCTTGGTGCGCCTGGACGCCGCCTTCGTGGCCTGGCTGGCCGCGGCCGACGCTGCGCTGCACGACCGGCTGATGGTGGCACGGGCGGCGGCCGACACGCTCGCCGCCAAGGAGGAGTCCGAGCTGCTCGTCGCCCTCGCCCCGCATGTCGAGGACTTCCTGGCCGACCTGTTCGGCATCGGCGCCGAGGTGCGGGACCTGCAGGCGCGCCACCACGCCCTCGCCCCGCTCTACACCGTGAAGCGCCTGTTCGTGCAGCGCCGCGCCGCCAAGAAGTACGGACCGGCGGCGGCCGCCGCGTTCGACGGCGACGCCCTCGCCCGCGCCCTCGAGGAGGTGATGGGCGGACCGTTCGACGAGCTGCGTTTCGCCACCCTGGTGGCGCCGATCTTCGAGACCGAGGCCGAGCACGCCGAGGTGCTGGACCTCGCCGCCCGCTACGCCGCCTGGGCGCTGCACACCGAGGCAGGACAGCACCGCCATCGGGGCGGCGTGCTGTTCAAGGCGCCCGGCAAGATCGACCCGATGCGGCTCGTGCCGGTGGAGACCGAGGTGGTCGACGGCGTGACCATGTTCAAGCTCTCCGACGACCACCGCCGCTTCCGCGAGGGATTCGCCCTCACCGACTGCGGCACCGATCTCACCGGCGCGCTCGATCACGCCAATTACTGCATCTGGTGCCACAACCAGGGCAAGGACAGCTGCTCCCGCGGCCTCAAGGAGAAGGCCGGCGGCTTCCGCCGCAACGAGTTCGGCGTGCCGCTCGCCGGCTGTCCGCTGGAAGAGAAGATCTCCGAGATGAATCTGGTGAAGGCCGGCGGCCACACGATCGGCGCGCTGGCGATCGTCACCATCGACAACCCGATGTGCGCGGCGACCGGCCACCGTATCTGCAACGACTGCATGAAGTCCTGCATCTACCAGAAGCAGGATCCGGTCGACATCCCGCAGGTCGAGACCCGCGCCCTCAAGGACGTGCTGGCGCTGCCGTGGGGCTTCGAGATCTACTCGCTGCTGACCCGCTGGAACCCGCTGAACCTGCGCCGCCCGCTGCCCAAGCCCGACAGCGGCCGCAGCGTGCTGGTGGTCGGCCTCGGCCCGGCCGGCTTCACCCTCGCCCACCACCTGATGAACGACGGCCACGGCGTCGTCGCGGTGGACGGGCTGAAGATCGAGCCGCTCGATCCCGCCCTCTCAGGCGTCGAGATGTCGGGCGCGCGCGTGCCGTTCCGGCCGGTCCGCGACCTCGCCGAGCTGGAGGAGAATCTCGGCACCCGCGTGATGGCCGGCTTCGGCGGCGTCGCCGAGTACGGTATCACGGTACGCTGGAACAAGAACTACCTGAAGCTGATCCGCCTGCTGCTGGAGCGGCGCCGCCAGTTCAAGATGTTCGGCGGCATCCGGTTCGGCGGCACGCTGACGATCGACGACGCCTTCGCCCGCGGCTTCGATCACGTCGCCCTGTGCACCGGCGCCGGCAAGCCGACCGTGGTCGACATGAAGAACGGCCTCGCCACCGGCGTGCGCCAGGCCTCCGACTTCCTGATGGCGCTGCAGCTCACCGGCGCGGCGAAACCCGACAGCATCGCCAACCTGCAGATCCGCCTGCCCGTGGTCGTCATCGGCGGCGGCCTCACGGCGATCGACACGGCGACCGAGGCGCTCGCCTACTACCCGCTGCAGGTGGAGAAGTTCCTGGCCCGCTACGAGGCGCTCGCGGCGGAGCGCAGCGAGGCGCAGGTGCGCGCCCTGTGGAGCGAGGCCGAGACCATCGTCGCCGACGAGTTCATCGCGCATGCCCGCGCGATCAGGACGGAGCGCGAGGCGGCGGCGCGCGACGGGCGGCCGCCGCGGCTCGCCGACCTGGTGCGATCGTGGGGCGGCGTCACCGTCGCCTATCGACGCCGCATGGTCGAGGCGCCGAGCTACACGCTCAATCACGAGGAGATCGCCAAGGCGATGGAGGAAGGCATCGGGTTCGCCGAGCGCCTCTCCCCGACCGAGGTGCTGCTCGACAATTACGGCCACGCCCGCGCGCTCAAGCTCCAGCGGCAGGGCGACGTGCCCGGCGAGGCGGAGGTGACGCTGCCGGCCCGCACCATCGTGGTCGCGGCCGGCACCCAGCCGAACACCACGCTGGCCCGCGAGGACGCCGCCATGGCGCTCGACGGCAAGTATTTTCGCGCGCGCGACGAAGGCGGCGGGACCGTCAGCCCCGAGCGCATCGCCAAGCCGTCCGTCGCCCATGTGCTGACCGACATCCGGGCCGACGGCCGCGCCGTCAGCTTCTTCGGCGACCTGCACCCCTCCTTCGCCGGCAATGTCGTGAAGGCGATGGCGAGCGCCAAGCAGGGCTTTCCCGTGGTGGCGCGCCTGCTGGCGAAGCTCGACACCGTGCCGGCCGACCGCGCCGCGCTGTACCAGGGGCTCGACCGCGAGCTGCGGGCGACCATCCATGCCGTCAACCGCCTCACCCCGACCATCGTCGAGGTGGTGGTCGAGGCGCCGGCGGCGGCCCGCGCCTTCGAGCCCGGCCAGTTCTATCGCCTGCAGAACTACGAGACCTTCGCGACCCGGGTGGACGGCACCGCGCTCGCGATGGAGGGTCTCGCCCTCACCGGCGCCTGGGTCGACCGCGACCAGGGCCTGCTGGCCACCATCGTGCTGGAGATGGGCGGCTCGTCGGATCTCTGCGCGACGCTGCGCCCCGGCGAGCCGGTGATCCTGATGGGCCCGACCGGCGCCCCCACCGAGATCGAGCCGGGCGAGACCGTGCTGCTGATCGGCGGCGGCCTCGGCAACGCCGTCTTGTTCTCGATCGGCGAGGCGGCGCGGGCCCGCGGCGGCAGGGTCCTCTACTTCGCCGGCTACAAGCAGATCCGCGACCGCTACAAGGTGGCCGAGATCGAGCGCGCCGCCGACGCCATCGTCTGGTGCTGCGACGAGGCGCCCGGCTTCTCGCCCGAGCGGCCGCAGGACAAGGCCTTCGTCGGCAACATGGTGGCGGCGCTGGAGGCCTACGCGACCGGCGCCCTCGGCGACCAGCCGATCGATCTCGGCGATGTCGACCGGGTCGTCGCCATCGGCTCCGACGGCATGATGGCGGCGGTCGCCCGCGCCCGCCACGGCATGCTGGCCGCGCATCTCAAGCCCGGCCACAAGGCGATCGGCTCGATCAACTCGCCGATGCAGTGCATGATGAAGGAGATCTGCGCCCAGTGCCTGCAGGTCCACCGGGACCCGGCGACCGGCACCGAGACCGTGGTGTTCTCCTGCGCCAACCAGGACCAGGAGCTCGACCGCGTCGACTTCGCCAACCTGCGCGGCCGCCTGTCCCAGAACGGCACGCAGGAGAAGCTGACCAGGCAGTGGATCGACCGCGCCCTGCGCCGCCTCGACCTTCGCGGGCCCATCGCGGGGTGACGACACCGTTGCTTCCCCCGTGGCACGGAGCCGGTTCTCCCTCTCCCCGCGCGCGGGGAGAGGAGCAGAGCGCAGGCAGATGCGCCTGGTGAATCGAGAACAGCGATCATGGACTGGACCGACATCGCCCTGCGGCTCGCCGCCGCCACCGTCATCGGGATGGTGCTGGGGCTCAACCGCGACCTGCACGGCAAGCCGACCGGCATGCGCACCCTCGGCCTCGTCGGGCTCGGCGCGGCGCTCGCCGTGATGGCCGTGATCGACCCGACGGTCGGCCGCGGCGACGGCCTCAACGCGGTCAGCCGCGTCGTCCAGGGCATCCTGACCGGCATCGGCTTTCTCGGCGCCGGCGTGATCGTGCGCGGCTCCGGCGACGCCCGGGTGCGCGGCCTCACCACGGCCGCCTGCATCTGGGTGACGGCGAGCCTCGGCGCCGCCTGCGCGGTCGCCGCCTGGCCGGTCATCGCCATCGCGGTGCCGCTGTTCTTCTTCGTGCTGGTCGCCGGCGGCCCGATCGAGAAGGCGCTGCGGGCGCGGTTCGGCCGGCCGGTCGAGAACGGGACCGACAGCTCCGAACGGCCCCCCGCCTGACCGGCACGTCCGGGTCGGTCCGCCGCCCCGGACGGGCGCTCCGCGGCCCCGGCGTTTTCCCTACGCGAAGGCCCGTAAGCGAAGGATTATCCTCTGGGTGGTATGATGCTTCGCCGAGGGGAAACTGACCGATGCGTACCGTCACCGACATGACCGGCACGGTCCACTCCGCGACCCTTCTCGGGATGGGCATCGTGCTGGCGGACACCGCCCGGCGGGGACATCACGACCTCGCCCGGGAGATCGCCGCCCACCTGGAGCTCCGGCTCGACGAGCTCGCCCCCGTGGTCGACGAGGTCGACCTGCGCGAGCTCCGGGCCGTGCTCGACGGATGAGGCGAGCGGCCTCCCGACCCTGCTCGTCGCCCGCATGAAGCGCCAGCGGGATGCGGGGATCCGCGCGGGTAGCCAGGACGCGATGCCGTTCCCGCATTCCGCCCTGCGGGCTGCCTGCGGGCTACGATCAGCATGCGGGCTCCGAACCGACGGCGCACGCGTCCCGCTCACCCGGTCTTGAACGCCTCCCGCTCCTTCAGCGCCTTCACCACCTCGGGCCGGCTCAGCACCGACCAGATCTCGCGCACCGCCTCCTCGGTCGACTCCGCGCTGGCATCGCGGAACCGCTCCATCACGCCGCGCAGATCGAGGATCGCGCGGTCGACCGAGGGCGGCAGCGACAGCGTCATGGTCGGGGTGTTGAACGGCCCCTTGGGATCGAGCAGCCGGCCGACCGCGTCCATGACGCGGTCGAAGTCCGGCCTGTCGTCGCGCAGCGCGGCGGCGATCAGATTGTAGGCGCGGGCGAGCAGGTCGTGCAGCGCCGCCTCGTTCATTGCTGCGACCGGCTGACGAACTTGTGGAAGCGCGACACCTTGCCGTCGGCGGTCTTGTCCTGGTGCAGGAAGGCGAGATCGGCCTCCTCGAACTTCTCGAAGAACTCGTCCCAGCTCAGCGTGTCGAGCTTCTCCTCCTTGGGATCGAAGTCGACCCGAAGGATGCCGGCGTGCTCGCCGCCCGTCTCGGTGCCCTTGACGGTGGCCGGATGCCCGCCGCGCTCCTCCACCCATTTGCGGATGGCCTCGTGATCGGTGGTCGTCTTGCCCTGCGACATCGGCTCCTCCTGGGTCCTGCCGGTTCCGGCGGCACTCGGCCGCCGCATCCGTTCGGAAACCGCCGGGCGCCCTCGCGTGTTCCACGCCCATCCGGATCACGGCGATACCGGCGAAAGGAGCCGAATGGACGGGCTGTGGAGCGGCGATGCGTGGATGGCGGCGATGCGGCGCGGCGACTTCTCCGCCGCCTGGTCGATCAGCGACGGCGTGCTCGCCGAGCGTCGCGCGCGCGGCGACACCTGCTGGCACTGGCCGCGGCACCGCCAGTTCGTCTGGAGCGGGGCGCCGCTGGCGCGACGCCGCGTGCTGGTGCGCTGCTATCACGGCCTCGGCGACACGCTGCAGTTCATCCGCTTCGCCGCGCCGCTGCGCAGGATCGCCGCGCATGTCGCCGTGTGGGTGCAGCCCGCGCTGCTGCCGCTCGTCGCGACCGCCTCCGGCGTCGATGTCGTGCTGCCGCTGCACGACGGCACCCCGGACGTCGGCTACGACGTCGACATCGAGATCATGGAGCTCGCCCATGCGCTGCGGGTGACGCCCGCGACGCTCGGGCCGGTGCCCTACCTGTTTCCGCAGCGGACGACTGCGTGCCTGCGCAGCGCCCGCTCCGCCGAAGCGCGTGCGCCGCGGCCGAGGCGCATCGGCTTCGTCTGGAAGGCGGGCGGCTGGGATCCGGAGCGCTCGATCGCGACCGACGCGATGGCGGCCCTGTTCGCGCGCCTCGCCCGCCGCGGCATCGAGCCCCTCGTCCTGCAGCGCGGCCTCGCGGCCGACGATCTCGCCGCCCTGCCGGCGCGCGACATCGGCAGCGACGACGTCGTCGTCACGGCGAACCGCATGCGCGCACTCGACCTGATCGTCTCGGTCGACACCATGCCGGCGCATCTCGCCGGCGCGCTCGGGCTTCCCTGCGTGACGCTGCTCCGCGACGACTGCGACTGGCGCTGGATGCGCGGGCGCGACGACACACCGTGGTACCCGACCATGCGGCTCGTGCGGATGCCGCCGGACGGCGGCTGGGCGGACGTGCTCGCCCGGCTCGAGACGCTGCTGGACGACCCCGACGAGCGCTCCGGGAACCATCGTTCCGAGCAGACGTTGGCGAAACGTACTTAGGTTCGTGCGCACCGCCGACAGGGCGCGGCGGACACAGAACCGAGTGGAAGACACACGAAGTGGAAGACACAATGAGCCGGACGAACCGATGACGAGTGCCGCATCACCGAGCGTCCGCGTCGGCATCGTCGGTGTCGGAAACTGCGCCTCCGCCCTCGTCCAGGGCCTCACCCATTACCGCGACGCGCACGAGAACGAGCCGGTACCGGGGCTGATGCATCCGGATCTCGGCGGCTACCGGGTACGCGACGTGGAGATCTCCGCCGCCTTCGACGTCAACGCCCACAAGGTCGGCCGCGACGTCGCCGAGGCGATCTTCGCCTCGCCCAACAACACCATTCGGTTCGCGACCCCGGCGCCGCTCGGCGTCACGGTGGCGCGCGGCCGCACCCTCGACGGCATCGGCCGCTGGCTGACCGAGGACGTGCCGGAATCGCCGGAGCCCGAGGCCGACATCGGGCGGATCCTGCGGGAGACCCGCACCGACGTGCTGGTGTCCTACCTGCCCGTCGGGTCCCAGAAGGCGACCGAGTACTACGCCGAGCACGCCCTCGACGCCGGCTGTGCCTTCGTCAACTGCATTCCGGTGTTCATCGCCTCGGACGAGGCGTGGCGCCGCCGCTTCGCCGCCCGCGGCGTGCCGCTGATCGGCGACGACATCAAGAGCCAGGTCGGGGCGACAATCGTGCACCGCGTGCTCGCCAACCTGTTCGGTGAGCGCGGCGTCCGCCTCGCCCGCACCTATCAGCTCAATTTCGGCGGCAACTCCGACTTCAAGACCATGCTGGAGCGCGAGCGGCTCGACTCCAAGAAGATCTCCAAGACCCGTGCGGTGTCGAGCCAGCTCGACATGCCGCTGGCGCCCGGCGACATCCATATCGGTCCGAGCGATCACGTGCCATGGCTCGAGGACCGAAAATGGGCGCATATCCGGATGGAGGGCATGGGGTTCGGCGGCGCCCCGCTCAATCTCGAGCTCAAGCTCGAGGTGTGGGATTCGCCGAACTCCGCCGGCGTCGTGATCGACGCGGTGCGCTGCGCCCGGCTGGCGCTCGACCGCGGCATCGGCGGCGCGCTGGAGGGGCCGTCCAGCTGGTTCATGAAGTCGCCGCCCGTCCAGTTCACCGACCACGAGGCGCACGCCCGCCTCGAACGCTTCATCGCCGGTGAGGCCTGACCACCGGACGGTGCTGCGATGACAACGACCTTCTTCCTGGTCCGCCACGCCGCGCACGGCCTTCTCGATCGCGTCCTCGTCGGGCGCACGCCCCGCATCGGGCTTTCCGACGACGGCAGGCGGCAGGCGCGGACGCTCGCGGCGCGCCTCGCCCGCGAGGAGCTCACCGCCGTCCATTCCAGCCCGCGCGAGCGGGCCCAGGAGACGGCGAATCCGATCGCCGCGGCGGCCCGCACCGTCGTCACCCTCGCGCCCGACCTCGACGAGATCGACGTCGGCGAGTGGACCGGCCGCAGCTTCGAGGAGATCGGCCGCGACCCGCGCTGGCGGGTGTGGAACGAGCAGCGCGCGCGGGCCCGCACGCCCGGCGGCGAGAGCATGCGCGAGGTGCAGGAGCGCGCCGTCCGCGTGCTCGATCACCTGGCCCGGGCCCATCCGGAGGGCCGCATCGCCGCGGTCAGCCACGGCGACGTGATCAGGGCCGCGCTGCTGCACTATCTCGGCCTGGAGCTCGATGCCTACGACCGTATCGAGGTGAGCCCGGCCGGCATCAGCACGCTGGTGGTGGGCGCGTGGGGCGCCAGGATCCTGGCCCTCAACGAGCGGGTGGCGGCATGAAGATCGTGGTGTTCGGCCTCACCGTCTCGTCGTCGTGGGGAAACGGGCACGCGACGCTGTGGCGCGGGCTGATCGCGGCGCTCGCGGCACGCGGGCACCAGGTCGTGTTCTTCGAGCGCGACGTGCCGTGGTACGCCACCAACCGCGACCTGACCGCGCTGCCGGACGGCGAGCTGGTGCTCTATCGCGACCTCGCCGAGGAGGCCGCCCGGGTCGACCGGGCGCTGATCGACGCCGACGTCGCCATCGTCACCTCGTACTGCCCGGACGGGCCGGACGCGGCGGCGCTGGTGCTCGACGCGGCGCGGCCCGTGAAGGTCTTCTACGATCTCGACACCCCCGTCACGCTCGCCACCCTGCGCGAGGGCGAGCACGTGCCCTATCTGCCGGCCGACGGCCTCGCCGGCTTCGACCTGGTGCTGAGCTACACGGGCGGGCGGGCGCTCGATGAGCTGATCACCCGGCTGGGGGCGCGGCGCACCGCGCCGCTCTACGGCCACGTCGATCCGCGCGTGCACCACCGGGTGCCGCCGGTGTCGCACTATGTCGCCGACCTCTCCTATCTCGGGACCTATGCGCAGGACCGGCAGGCCGCCCTGGACGCGTTCCTGGTGCAGCCGGCAGCGCGGCGGCGCAACAAGCGCTTTCTCATCGGTGGGGCGCAGTATCCGCAGGAGTTCCCCTGGGGCGACAACATCTGGTTCGTGCGCCACCTGCCCCCGTCCGAGCATCCGGCCTTCTTCTCGTCGTCGCGCCTCACCCTCAACATCACCCGCAGGGCGATGGCGACGATGGGCTGGTGTCCCTCGGGCCGGCTGTTCGAGGCCGCCGCCTGCGGCACCGCCCTGGTGACGGACGACTGGGACGGGCTCGAGAGCTTCTTCACGCCGGGCGCCGAGGTGCTGGTCGCCCGCAACTCGCCCGACATCGACGCCGCGCTCGATCTCTCCGACGCCGAAATCGCCGGGATCGGCCGCGCCGCGCGCGAGCGCGTGCTCTCCGCCCACACCTCGATGCACCGCGCCATCGCCTTCGAGCACCTGATCGAGACCACGGCCGCGCCGGGCGTCGCGACGGCCCCGAGACCGGACGACACCGTCCCGTCGCGCGCCTGGGAGACCTGACCATGTGGGGCATCGTGCCGGCCGCCGGCCGCGGCAGCCGAATTCAGCCGCTCGCCTTTTCCAAGGAGCTGCTGCCGGTCGGCAGCCGCCCGCACGAGACCGGCGAGCGGCCCTGCGCCGTCAGCGAGTACCTGGTCGAGCGGATGATCCTAGGCGGCGCGACCAAGATCTGCTTCGTCATCTCGCCGGGCAAGTCGGACATCATGGAATACTACGGCGCGGCGTACGGGCCGGCCGACATCGCCTACATGGTGCAGCCGCGGCCGGTCGGCCTGTGCGACGCGATCTTCCGGCCCGCCCCGCTGATCGCCGCCGACGAGCCCGTCGTGGTGGGCCTTCCCGACACCGTCTGGTTCCCGGCCGATGCGCTCGCCACGCTGCCCGACGACCAGCTCTCGTTCCTGCTGTTCCCGGTCGAGCGGCCGGAGCTGTTCGACGCCGTCGAGCTCGACGGCGCCGATCGGGTGAAGGAGATCCGCGTCAAGCAGAGCGAGGTGCGCTCGCGCTGGATCTGGGGCGCCTTCAAGATGCCGGGCCGGGTGTTCCACGAGCTCGCCGCCCTGTGGCGCCGGCCGGGCCGCGGCGACGAGTATGTCGGCACGCTGGTCAACGCCTGGCTCGCCGCCGGCGGCCGCGCCGTGGGGATCAAGGCCGGCACCGCCTATGTCGACGTCGGCACGGTCCATGGCTACCGGGCCGCGGTCGGCATGCTGAGCGACGGCATCTCGCCGGAGCACATGGCCCCCCCGCTCGGCTTGCGGATCGCGGGCGACCGCAGCAGCGAGGCGCGCCTCCCATGACCCCACCCGCATCGACGACGGCGATCCGCGCCCGGACCCGGCTGACCCCGGAGGCGATCGCGGCCCGGGTCCGCGCGCTCGGGCCCTGGTTCCACAATCTCGATCTCGGCGGGGTGAGGACCGCGCCCGACCATTTCCTCGGCGACTATCCGGCCGTGAAGTGGAAGGGCTTCGCGCATGCCGTGCCGGCCGACCTCGCCGGCAAGAGCGTGCTCGACATCGGCTGCAACGGCGGCTTCTATTCCATCGAGATGAAGCGTCGCGGCGCCGCGCGGGTGCTCGGCATCGACTCCGACGAGGACTACCTGGCGCAGGCCCGCTTCGCCGCCGAGGTGTGCGACGCCGACGTCGAGTTCCGCCGGCTGTCGGTCTACGAGGTCGGCGCCATCGGCGAGACCTTCGACCTCGTGATCTTCATGGGCGTGCTCTATCACCTGCGCCACCCGCTGCTGGCGCTCGACCTGATCCGCACCCACGTCGCCCGCGACCTCCTGCTCTTCCAGTCGATGCAGCGCGGCAGCACCGCCGTGCACGAGGCGGCCGACGACTACGACTTCTGGCAGACGGACCTGTTCGACCGGCCCGACTGGCCGAAGCTGCATTTCGTCGAGAAGCGCTACGCCGGCGACCCGACCAACTGGTGGATCCCCAACCGCGCCTGCGTCGAGGCGATGCTGCGCAGCGCCGGCTTCGCCGTCGCGGCCCACCCCGAGCCCGAGGTCTATCTGTGCCGCTGCGCGACGCCGGACGCGGGCGCGGCGTCGGAGCGCCTGACCGTCACCGCACCGGAGCCGTCATGATCGAAGCCGCGATGATCTGGAACGAGCCCAACAACAAGTCGCACTGGGATCCGGAGATCGACCCCGACTGGAGCAGATTCGCCGAGATGGCGATCCTGGCCGGGAAGGCCGTCGCGGCCGTCGATCCGACGCTGCCGCGCGTGCTCGGCGGCATCTCGCCGATCGACCCGAGCTTCATCGAGAACCTCACCGAGCGCGGCGTGATGGATCACGTCGACGTCCTCGCCGTGCACGGCTTCCCGCTCGACTGGAACCTGTGGACCATTAACGAATGGCCGCGCAAGATCGACGAGATCCGCGCCGTCACGTCGAAGCCGATCTGGGTATCGGAGGTCGGCGTCTCCACCTTCGGAGCCGAGGAGGTGCAGGTCTTCGGGGTCGACCGCACCGCCGAGCTGCTGATCGGCAAGGCCCCGCGCATCCACTGGTACAGCCTCTACGACCTGCCGCGCGCCTGGCCGGCGACGACGCGCCACAAGGAGGCGGAGGGCTCGTCCTACTACCGGCATTTCGACATGGGCCTGCTGCGCGAGGACGGCACGCCCAAGCTCGCGGTCGAGCGCTTCGCCCGCCACACGCCGGCGCTCGGCCTGTGCCAGTGGTTCCACTATCAGGACCACCGCCTCGACGACGCCGTCGCCTGGATGAAGCGGCTCGGCGTCACCTATCTGCGCACCGGCCTGTCCTGGGCCGACAGCTTCCGCCCCGACGCGCTCGCCTGGTTCGACCGCCAGATGGAGGCGCTCGCCGACTTCGACGTGACCGTCACGTTCTGCTTCACGCCCGAGCATCTCGGCCTCGCCCCGCACCACACCAGCGCGCCGCGCGACCCGCGCGCCTTCGCCGACTTCTGCGCCGCCATGATCGCGCGCTACGCCGCCCATCGCAGCCCGTCGCGCCCGGCCCTCGTCGCCTGCCCGGCCGGCTGAGCGGCCGGTCTCCGGCGGCGGCCCGGACGGACCGCCCGACCCCGCCGGGCGGCGCCGGCCCTTCCGCGGCACCGAGGCCTTCCGCCGGCCGGGTCGGTGTATGCTGATCCGACGGACGCACGCGGCGAGCCTGCCGGCCGCGTCCGCCTGCCCGAGGAGCCCATGCCCCGCGCCTTCGTCCTGGTCCTGGATTCGGTCGGCATCGGCGGCGCACCGGACGCCGCCCGCTACGGCGACGCCGGCGCCGACACGGTCGGCCACATCGCCGAGGCCTGCGCGCGCGGCGCCGCGGATCGCCCCGGCCTGCGGACCGGGCCGCTGGCGCTGCCGAACCTGGCGCGGCTCGGCCTCGGCGAAGCCTGCCGGCTCGCCACCGGCCGGGTGCCGCCCGGACTGGCGGACGGCGGTACGCCGGCCGGCGGATTCGGCTGCGCCGCCGAGACCTCGCGCGGCAAGGACACGCCGTCCGGCCACTGGGAGATCGCCGGCTGCCCGGTGACGTTCGACTGGGGCTACTTCCCGAAGACCATGCCGAGCTTCCCGCCGGACCTCGTCGCCGCCCTGTGTCGCGAGGCGGATCTTCCCGGCATCCTGGGCGACTGCCATGCGTCGGGCACCGAGATCATCGCGGCGCTCGGCGAGGAGCACGTCCGCACCGGCAGGCCGATCTGCTACACCTCGGCCGACAGCGTCTTCCAGATCGCCGCGCACGAGGAGGCGTTCGGGCTCGACCGTCTCTACGCGGTGTGCCGCGTCGCCCGCCGCCTCGTCGACCCGCTGACCGTCGGCCGGGTGATCGCACGGCCCTTCACCGGGGCGACGCGGGACGGCTTCGTGCGCACCGGCAACCGCAAGGACCTCGCGGTGCCGCCGCCCGCCGCGACCATGCTCGACGCGGCCGAGGCCGCCGGCCGCGACGTGATCACGGTCGGCAAGATCGGCGACATCTTCGCGCACCGGAGCACCGGCCGCGAATGGCCGGCGAGCGGCAACGCGGCGCTGCTCGACCGCACGCTCGACGGCGCCGACGCCCTCGCCGACGGCGGCCTGCTGTTCGCCAACTTCATCGACTTCGACAGCCTCTACGGCCACCGCCGCGACGTCGCCGGCTACGCCGCCGCGCTCGAGGCCTTCGACCGCCGCCTTCCGGAGCTCTTCGCACGGCTGCGCACCGGCGACCTCGTCGTGATCACGGCCGACCACGGCTGCGACCCGACCTGGCCCGGCACCGATCACACCCGCGAGCAGGTTCCGGTGCTGACATACGGCGCCGGCACGGCGCCGCTCGGCCGGATGCCGTCCTACGCCGCCATCGCCGCGATGGTGACGCGGCATCTCGCGATCGGCTGGCGACCTGCGATCTGATCAGGTCGTCCACACCGTGGTGGGGTTCTCCACCGTGCCGGGGTGCCGCCGCACCTTCGTGCAGGAACAAAGCTGACGACCTCGCGTTCGCCCAGGGACAGGTGCGACGAAAGGGAGCAGCGATGGCGCAGCGTGTACTGGTTACCGGCGGAGCGGGATTCATCGGGTCCCACCTGACGAATCTCCTGCTCGAGCGGGGCTATCAGGTTCGCGTCCTCGACAATCTCGATCCGCAGGTTCACGGCGGCGACACCAGCCCGCGTCATCTGTCGCGCGAGGCGGAGCTGATCGTCGGCGACGTTCGCGATCGTGACACCGTCGCCCGTCTGCTGGTCGGCACCCACGCGGTGATCCATCTCGCCGCCGCCGTCGGCGTCGGCCAGAGCATGTACGAGATCGCCGCCTACACCAACACCAACGACCTCGGCACCGCCGTGCTGATGGAGGCGCTGCTGCGCCACCCGGTCGACCGGCTGGTGGTCGCCTCGTCGATGAGCATCTACGGCGAGGGTCTGGCGCGGCGGGCCGACGGCACGCTCGTCGAGCCGGCGGACCGCAGCGTCGAGCAGCTCCGCCACGGCCGCTGGGAGCCCGAGGACCAGGACGGCGCTCCGCTCGAGGCGGTGCCGACCCCGGAGACCAAGCGTCCGGCCCTCAACTCGATCTACGCCCTGAACAAGTACGTGCAGGAGCGCATGGGCCTGATCACCGGCCGCGCCTACGGCATCCCGACCGTGGCGCTGCGCTTCTTCAACGTGTTCGGGCCCCATCAGGCGCTGTCCAACCCCTACACCGGCGTGCTGGCGATCTTCGCGGCGCGCCTGCTCAACCAGCGGCCGCCGCTGGTGTTCGAGGACGGCCGGCAGCGGCGCGACTTCGTGCATGTGCGCGACGTCGCCGAGGCCTGCCTGCTGGCGATGACCACCGACGTCGGCGTCGGCGAGGTGTTCAACGTCGGCTCCGGCACGAGCCGCAGCATCGAGTCCGTCGCCCACGACCTCGCCGCCGTGATGAACGCGACCGACCTCGCCCCGCACGTCACCGGCAAGTACCGCACCGGCGACATCCGCCACTGCTTCGCCGACGTCGGCCGGAGCCGCAGCCGGCTCGGCTTCACGCCCAAGGTGGACTTCTCGGACGGGCTGGTCGAGCTCGCAGAGTGGCTGTCGACCGAGATCGCCATCGACCAGGTCGAGCACGCCACCGCCGAGCTCGCGCGCCGCGGCCTGGTGGCGTGATGAAGGTCGCGCTCGTCAACCCGCCGTGGCGCTACGACGGCAGCATCTATTTCGGCTGCCGGGCGCCGCACCTGCCGATCGAGCTCGGCTGCGCGGCGCAGCTCCTCGCCGCCGCCGGACACGAGGCGACGATCCTCGACGCGCATCTGCTCGGCCTGTCGCTGGCCGAGCTCGCCGACCGGGTCCGCGCCGCCGCTCCGGACATGGTCGTGATCACGACTGCGCCGACCTATCTGTTCTGGCGCTGCGCTCCGCCCGAGCTGCGGGTGCCGCAGGAGACGGCGCGGGCGCTGCGCGACCTCGCGCCGCTCCTCGTCGCCGTCGGGCCGCACGGCTCGACCACGCCCCGTGCCGCCCTGAAGAAGCTCGACGTCGACGTGGTGGTGATGGGCGAGAGCGAGGAGACGCTGGTGCGCCTCGCCGCCGGCGAGCGCGACGGCGTTCCGGGGCTCTGCTACGTCGACGCTGGCACGGTGCGCGTCAGTGGCGGTCCGCAGGCGGCGTGCTTCGTCGACATGGCACCGCTCGCCTGGCCGGACGAGTTCGTCGCCCGCCACCGTCACCATCATCACCGCTTCGACGCCGAGCCGGCCGGGCCGGGCGCCGAGGTCGAGGCGTCGCGCGGCTGCCCCTACAGCTGCACGTTCTGCGCCAAGGAGAACTTCCGCAACGGCTACCGCAGGCGTCCGCCGGCCTCGGTGCTGGCCGAGATCGACGCCCTGCAGCGGCAGGGCGTCGAGTACGTCTACTTCATCGACGAGATCTTCCTGCCCAATGCCGAGCTGCTCGAGGGGCTGGTCGGCCGCGGCCTGACCTTCGGCGTGCAGACCCGCATCGACCTGTGGAAGCCGGACCAGCTCGCGCTGCTCGGCCGTGCCGGCTGCGGGTCGGTCGAGGCCGGCGTGGAGAGCCTCTCGGTCGAAGGCCGCGACGCGCTCGCGAAGAAGTGCCGGCTGTCGACCGACGAGCTCGCCGAACGGCTCTACGCCGCCAAGCGGCACATCCCCTTCGTCCAGGCGAACCTGATCGAGATGCCGCAGGACGACGACGAGACGGTGCAGCGCTGGCGCGACGCCATGCGGGCCGCCGGAGTCTGGGCGAACGATCCGGTGCCGCTGTTCCCGTATCCCGGCTCGCCCGACTACCGCCGCCTGTGGGGCGAGCCCGACGACGAGGCCTGGGAGCGGGCGCACGCCTGGTATCTCGGCCAGTTCGCCGGCTTCAGCGACATCCAGGAGGAGCGCCCGCGGCCGCTGCCCGAGCTCGAGCGGGAGTGCTGCGCGTGAGGCCGCCGCGCCCGCTGCGCGTGCTGATGACCGCCGACGCCGTCGGCGGCGTGTGGACCTACGCGACGACGCTCGCCGGGGCCCTGGCCGGGCGCGGGCATCGGGTCCTGCTGGTGACGCTCGGCCCCGCACCCGACGCCGCCCAGCGGGCGGCGGTGGCCGCGACCGACGGCGTCGCGCTGCGCGTCACCGACCTCGCGCTCGAATGGATGGATCCCGAGGGTCGCGATCTTCCCCGTGCCCGGAGCGTGCTCGGCGTGATCGCGGCCGAGTTCGGTCCCGACGTCGTGCATCTCGGCGGCTTTCGCGAGGCGACGATCGACGTCGCCGCGCCCACCCTGGTGGTGGCGCATTCCTGCGTGCGCTCGTGGTGGCGCGCCTGCCGGGGCGGCGAGCCCGACGAGCCGCGCTGGCGGACCTACATGGCGAACGTCGCGGCGGGGCTCGCCGCGGCGGACGCCTGGGCGGCGCCGACCCGCGCGTTCCGCGACGAGATCGCCGCCCTCTACGCGCCGCCGCGCGCCGGGGTCGTGATCCCGAACGGCATCGCGGTGCGTCACGCCGCCGGGCCGGCGCTCCGTCGTCCGGTCGTGCTCGCCGCCGGCCGCCTGTGGGACGAGGCCAAGGGCATCGACACCCTGGTCGCGGCCGCCCCTGCCCTGCCCTGGCTTGTGCGGATCGCCGGTCCGGAGATGGCGCCGGACGGCAGCGCCGCCCTCGCCGCGTCCGACGCCGTGGCGGCTCTCGGCCGGCTCGACCGCGACGCCCTGCACGACGAGATGCGATCGGCCGAGATCGTCGCGGCGCCCGCCCGCTACGAGCCGTTCGGCCTGACCGTCGCCGAGGCGGCGGCCTGCGGCGCCGCGCTGGTGCTGGCCGACATCCCGACCTTCCGCGAGCTGTGGGACGGCGCCGCCGTCCTCGTGCCGCCGGACGACCCGGACGCCCTCGCCGCGGCCGTGAAGGGCCTCGCGGCGGACCCGCAGCGGCGCGCCGCGCTGCAGCGTGCCGCCCGCGCCCGCGCCGCGGCCCTCACGCTCGCGGCCGTGACCGACGCCGTGGAGGCGCTCTACGCGCGGCTGCTCGCCGGCGGCTCTCGCCAGGCCCTGCACGCGGCGACGCTCGCGCCGGAGGCCGTGGCATGAAGATCGTGATCTTCTGCCACTCGCTCGAATCCTGCTGGAACCACGGCAACGCCCATTTCCTCCGCGGCGTCGCGCGCGAGCTCCTGCGGGCCGGGCATGCCGTCGCCGTGCACGAGCCGGCCGAGGGCTGGAGCCGCACCAATGCGGTCGCCGACGGCGGTCCGCACGCGCTGGCGCAGGCGGCGGATCTCGTCCCGGGCGTCGCCGTGCAGCGCTACGACGCTGCCGGCCCGGACCTCGACGAGGCCCTCGACGGGGCCGACCTGGTGCTGGCGCACGAGTGGAACGAGCCCGGCCTGATCGCCGCGCTCGGCGCCCGCCGCGCCGCCGACGGTCGCTTCCTGCTGTTCTTCCACGACACCCATCACCGCGCCGTCACGGCGCCGGAGGAGATCGGCCGCTTCGACCTCGACGGCTACGACGGCGTGCTCGCCTTCGGCGAGGTGCTGCGCGAGGTGTATCTGAAGCGCGGCTGGGGCCGCCGGGTGTTCACCTGGCACGAGGCGGCCGACACGGCCCTGTTCCGGCCGCTGGTGCGGGCGCACGAGCGGGACCTCGTGTTCATCGGCAACTACGGCGACGGCGAGCGGGACGCCGAGCTGAAGAGCTTCCTGATGGAGCCGGTCGCGGCGCTGGGCCTCGCCGCCCGCGTGCACGGCGTGCGCTGGCCCGAGGCCGCCCGCGCCGCGCTTCTCGCGCGCGGCATCGAGTATGCCGGCTGGCTGCCCAATCACCGCGCGCCGGAGGCCTTCGCCCGCGCCCGCGTCACCGTGCACGTGCCGCGCCGGCCCTATGCCGAGGCGCTGCGCGGCATCCCGACCATCCGGATGTTCGAGGCGCTCGCCTGCGGCATCCCGCTGATCAGCGCGCCGTGGGACGACGCCGAGGGCCTGTTCCCGGACGGCAGCTATCTGAAGGTCGGCGACCGCGACGGCATGACGGCGGCGCTCGCCGCCGTGCTGCGCGACCGCGACCGCGCCGAAGACCTCGCCCGCACCGGGCTCGCCGCGATCCGGGCGCGTCACACCTGCGCCCACCGCGTCGCCGAGCTCCTGTCCATCGCCGCGTCCCTCCGAGGAGACCGCATGCCCGCCTCCCCCGCCCCCGCCGAGCCGAGCAGGATCGCCGCATCATGAAGCTCCGCTTCTTCGGATCGAGCCTCGTGTCCTCCTACTGGAACGGGGCGGCCACCTATTATCGCGGACTCCTGAAGGCGCTCGCCGCGCACGGCGTCGACGTCGTCTTCTACGAGCCGGACGCCTATCAGCGTCAGCAGTTCCGCGACATCGCCGACCCGGACTGGGCGCGCGTCGTCGTCTACCCGGCCAGCGCGGCGGGTTGGCAGCGGGCGCTCGACGAGGCGGCGCGCGACGCCGACCTGCTGGTCAAGGCGAGCGGCGTCGGCGTGTTCGACCGCGAGCTGGAGATCGCGGTGCCGGAGGCGGTGCGACCGGGGGCGATCTCCGCCTGGTGGGACGTCGACGCGCCCGCCACGCTCGATGCCGTCGCGGCGAACCCGGAGGATCACCTGCGGGCCGCCGTGCCGCGCTACGACATCGTCTTCACCTACGGGGGCGGCGATCCGGTGGTCGACGCCTACATGGCGCTCGGCGCCCGCGCCTGCGTGCCGATCTACAACGCCGTCGATCCCGAGACGCATCACCCGGTGCCGGCGCGCGACGAATGGCGCTGCGATCTCGGCTTCCTCGGCAACCGCCTGCCCGACCGCGAGGCCCGCGTCGAGGACTTCTTCCTCGCCGCCGCCGCGCACCTGCCGGAGCGGAGCTTCCTGCTCGGCGGCGCCGGCTGGGAGGACAAGCCGATGCCCGCCAATGTGCGCCGCCTCGGCCATGTCGGCAGCGTCGATCACAACGCCTTCTTCTGCTCGTCGGTCGCCACCCTCAACGTCAACCGCGCCAGCATGGCGCGCTACGGCTTCTCGCCGCCGACCCGCATCTTCGAGGCGGCCGGCGCCGGTGCCTGCCTGATCACCGACCGCTGGGACGGCATCGACCAGTTCCTCGAGCCGGACCGCGAGATCCTGGTCGCCGAGTCGGGCGCCGAGGTCGCGTCCCTGCTCGCGGCGCTCGACGAGACGCGCGCCAGGGCGATCGGCGCCGCCGGCCGCGCCCGCGTGCTCGCGGCCCACACCTACGCGCACCGCGCCCGCCAGGTGCTCGACCGCCTCGGCGTCCGCAGCGTCGGCCGGGAGGCGGCGGAATGACGCTCGACATCGTCGTCCTCGGCCTGTCCATCACGTCGTCCTGGGGCAACGGCCACGCCACCACCTACCGGGCGCTGATCAAGGCGCTCGCCGAGCGCGGCCATCGCGTCACCTTCCTGGAGCGCGACGTCGCGTGGTATCGCGACCATCGCGACCTGCGGCGGCCGGACTGGTGCCGGGTCGAGCTGTACAGGACCCTGACGGATCTGCCGCGCCGCCATGCCGGGCTGGTGCGCGATGCAGACCTCGTGATCCTCGGCTCCTTCGTGCCGGACGGCGCGGCCATCGCCGACTGGGTGACGTCGCAGGCACGCGGCGTCACCGCCTTCTACGACATCGACACGCCGGTGACGCTGGCGCGGCTCGAGCGCGGCGTCACCGACTACATCGCGCCGGCCCTCGTCCCCCGCTTCGATGTCTACCTGTCGTTCACGGGCGGCCCGGTGCTGGAGCTGATCGAGCAGACCTGGGGCGCGCGGGCGGCGCGGCCGCTCTACTGCGCCGTCGATCCCGACATCCACCGGCCGCACGACGTCGTTCCGCACCTCGCGCTCGGCTACATCGGCACCTACAGCCCCGACCGCCAGCGCACCCTCGACCGCCTGCTGGTCGAGCCGGCGCGACGCCTGCCGGCGCTGCGCTTCGCTGTCGCCGGCCCGCAATATCCGGCCGAGCTGCAGTGGCCCGCCAATGTCGAGCGCATCGACCACCTCCCGCCGCAGGAGCACGCGCGCTTCTACTGCGGCCAGCGCTACACCCTCAACGTCACCCGCGCCGACATGATCGCCGCCGGCTGGTCGCCGAGCGTGCGTCTGTTCGAGGCGGGCGCCTGCGGCGTCCCGGTGATCTCCGACCGCTGGGCCGGCCTCGACGGCTTCTACACGCCCGGCACCGAGATCCTGATCGCCGACTCGACCGAGCAGGCGGTGGCGATCATCCGCGAGATGCCGGAGGACAGGCGGCGCGACATCGCCGCGGCGGCGCGCCGGCGCACGCTCGCCTGCCACACGGCGCGCGAGCGCGCCCGTGCGCTGGAGGAGCACTACGCGGAGGCGGCGGCGGCGAGGACCCGGCGTGACGCCCCGCGGGTCGGGGTCGGCGCGGTGGCCTGATGACGTGATCAGGAACCGGCGAACGGGACGAGGTTTGTACCCAGTGTGCCGTCGCGCAGGACCGATCTCGGCGAGCGACACGGCCGATCGGCAGCGACACCACGACAAGAACAGGAAGGGAGACCACGCGTGCCCGTGATCGGAAAGCTGAACATCGTCGTGACCGGCGGCGCCGGATTCATCGGCTCCCACCTGTGCGACCGGCTCGTCCAGAAGGGGCACATGGTGACCTGCGTCGACAATCTGCACACCGGCCGTTTCGACAACGTCCGGCCGCTGCTCAATCACCGCAACTTCAGCTTCGCCGAGGCCGACGTGCGCGAGCCGCTCGACATCGGCGGCCCGGTCGACCGCATCTACAATCTCGCCTGCCCGGCCTCGCCGCCGCATTACCAGACCGATCCGATCGGCACCGTGAAGACCTGCGTGCTCGGGGCCCTCCACGTGCTGGAGCTCGCTCGCTCGACCGGCGCACGGGTGCTGCAGGCCTCGACCAGCGAGGTCTACGGCGACCCGGAGATCCATCCGCAGCCGGAGAGCTATCGGGGCAGCGTCAACCCGATCGGCCCGCGCGCCTGCTACGACGAGGGCAAGCGCTGCGCCGAGGCGCTGTTCTTCGACTATCGGCGCATGCACGGCGTCGCCGTCAAGGTAGCGCGCATCTTCAACACCTACGGTCCGCGCATGCTGGAGAACGACGGCCGGGTGATCTCCAATTTCGTCGTGCAGGCGCTGCGCAACAAGCCGATCACGCTGTACGGCGACGGCTCGCAGACCCGCTCGTTCTGCTATGTCGAGGACCTGCTGAACGGCCTCGAGCTCTTGATGGAGAGCGACGACCAGGTGACCGGGCCGATCAATCTGGGCAATCCGCGCGAGGTGACGGTCAAGGAGATCGCCCACATGGTGCTGGCCCAGACCGGGTCGCGCTCGCGCCTCGCCTACCATCCACTGCCGCAGGACGATCCGCGCCGCCGCAAGCCGGAGATCGGGGCGGCCGCGCAGGCGCTGGGCTGGCAGCCCAGCATCCCGCTCGAGCAGGGGCTGCGCTCGACGATCGACTACTTCGCCCTCAAGGTGGCGACGCCGGCTCCGGCCGCGGCACCGCGGCGCGAGGCGCCCACGGCGGTGGCGGCCGGGCCGAATCGCGCCGTGCGAAAGCGGCGGGCCGCCCTCTCGGCCGTCTCCGGGCCGGCGTGACCCGAACGGTCCGACTCGCCCGGCCCGAAACCCTCGCCGCCCCCCGGTGCATCCCGGGCGCGGCCGGGGCCGCTCGGGGAGCCGACGCCGACCTGTCCAGTCAACTGCACGACGGCCGTGTTCTGACAAATTGACAAATCGGCCTGCCTGTATGAGAGCTTGAGGCGACCGAGCCGTTGCTTCGTGACGCGGTCTCGGCCCATTCGTGACGAGCCCGGCTCAGGACCCGTGTTGGACCGCTCGATCTCCACGCCTTCCGACGCGAAGCGCCCAGCGGCCCCGGCTCGCGCCCGTGTCGTCCTGTTCGATGTTCGCAACCACGCTCGCTGGGAGCGGTCGGTGTCGACGCGATCGCGCGCTCCCGCTCGGGCGGCATCCATCGACCTTCGGCGCGGCGCGCGCCCGGCGGGCTCCCATGGCGGATGCTGCCCATGAAGGGACCCTCGCTGGACCTCCACATGGATTCCGCTCAGTTCGACTATGTCCGCGTGCTGTATGCCGAGGAGGCCGTCAACGTCCTGGCCCAGTGCGGTGAGCGCGGCGTGGTGCTGGCCGGCGGCCAGTCGCTGATCCCGCAGATGAGCCTGCGCTCCTCCGTGCCGCACGTCCTCGTCGATCTCGGCCAGGCGACCGATCTGCGCACCATCGAGGCGCGCGGCGACACGGTCGCGATCGGCGCGATGGTCACCCATGCGATGATCGAGGACGGCCTGGTGCCGGACCCGATGGCCGGCATTCTGCCCTATGTGGCGCACGGCATCGCGCACCGTGACATCCGCAACCGCGGCACCCTGGGCGGCACCGCCTGCTGGGCCGATCCGTGTGCCGACTGGCCGACCGCCCTGATGGCGCTCGACGCCACCATGGTGACCCTGTCGCAGCAGGGGGAGCGGCGCATCCCGATCACCGCGTTCTATCCGGAGGCGTTCACCAACGCCCTCGGCCCGGCCGAGATCGTCACTTCGATCGTGCTGCCGCGCTCGTCCAAGCGGGCCCGGTGGGGCTACTACAAGGTCACCCGCACGGTCAGCGAATCGGCGGACGCGATCGCCGCCGTGATCTCCGATCCGGAGCGCGGCGTCAGCCGGGTGGTGCTGGGCGGGCTCAAATGCCCGCCGCTGGTCCTCGACGAGCTGTCCACGCGCCTGCGTGAGCGCCCGCTGGAGCCCGGCGAGATCCGGCTGGAGGCGTGCAAGGAGATGATCTCGCATCTCCCGGCCCTCGTCGACGTCAACCTCCACAATTACGCCTTCGCGCTCAGCCGCGCCCTGCGCAGCGCCTTCGTGGCGTGACGCCGGAGGGCGCCGGCCCGGCCGCCGCCTCGGCGCGGAACGCCCGGTCCCGCCACGGGTTTCCCTCGAAAGGGAGCCCCAGATGGACCGTGACGAGACCGCCCGCGCCGCGCCTTCCAGGACAGCCTTCGCCGACCGGGCCGAGGTGAGCGACGGCGACCGCCCGCTGCTGGAGACCCCCGGCGGACGCTCCGCCGAGCGCGATCCGGCCGACCGCAGCGACTTCGACGACGAGGCCCGCCGCACCGATGTGGGCGCGGTTCCGCGCAGCACCGTCACGGGCCGGCACGAGCCGGGCACGGGCGGCCAGGAGACCGAGGACGGGCTGAGCGAGACCGAGGAGGCGACCCGGCGCGCCGCCGAGGACATCGCCACCGGCCCCGGCGAAGAGGACCGCGGCGACGGGACGCCGGTGTTCGAGCGTGGCGGCCTGCCGAAGGCGTGACGATCCGGCGCGCCGCTCCGCCTGGCGGCCGGCTGCCGGCGCCGGGCGCCTGGTGGCGGGTCAGAAAGCGCAGGCGCCGCGAAGCCGGCCGGCGGCCTCGGCGAAGCCGTGGACGTCGAAGCTGAGCTCGCGCTCCCCGGCTGCGGTGCGGACCTGCAGCGCGAAGGTGCGGGCGGCGCGGAAGCGATCGAGCAGCGCCGCCGCGTCGGGCGCCGCATAGGCGTTGCCCAGAATGCGCCAGCGTTCCGCGCTGGTCACGTGGTCGAGCTGCACGGTGACGTCGACCTCGCCGACCGGCTCGCTGCCGGGCGGCCAGTCGAGGTCGACGGCGAGCAGCGCGAGCGTCCCCTGCCGGCACTCCACCAGCAGCCCGGCCCGGCCCGGCTCGGCCATCGGCCCTTCGCGGCGCGTCACCGACAGGCCGTGCTCGACCAGCGCCGGCCGCTCCGGGCCCTGCCCCGGAGCCGGCGCCGGGACCGGCACACGCAGCACGAAACCGGTGGTGACCCGATCCTGGGCGGCCGCCGCGCCGAGCGGGAGCAACACGAACGGCAGCAACAACTTGACGACTCGGAACACGGTCACGCCGGGCACCTCCGGGTCTGCGGGCGCTCCGCTGCGGAGGCCGGCGCGAACGACCAAAAAGTCCGATGAAGCCGATGAGCACGTCCAGGCATGATTTGCGAATTCTTAACTGCTTCGTGGGCGCAGTCCAATCCTGTCGACGGTCGGCATGGCCGATCTCCGGCCGGATCCGGGCCGCCGCCGTGCCTTGCTCGTGCCCCAAATCGAAACGGCCGGGACGAAGCCCGGCCGTGACGTCACGATTCGAACGATGTGACGCGACCGCCGCGCGGCGGTCGCGTCGCCTCAGTGCTGCTGGGCCGTCGCGGCGGCCAGCACCGTCGACGGCTCGACCTTCACGCCCGGGCCCATCGTGGAGGAGATGGCGATCCGGTTGATGTACTGGCCCTTGGCGCCGGCCGGCTTGGCCTTCGACACCGCGTCGGCGAACGCCTTGATGTTCTCGACCAGCTTGTCGGCCTCGAACGACGCCTTGCCGACGCCGGCATGGATGATGCCGGCCTTCTCGACGCGGAACTCCACCGAGCCGCCCTTGGCGCCGGCGACCGCCGCCTTGACGTCCATGGTGACGGTGCCGACCTTCGGGTTCGGCATCATGCCGCGCGGGCCGAGCACCTTGCCGAGGCGACCGACCAGCGGCATCAGGTCCGGGGTGGCGATGCAGCGGTCGAAGTCGATGTTGCCGCCCTGGACGCGCTCGACCAGGTCCTCGGCGCCGACCACGTCGGCCCCGGCGGCGCGCGCCTCGTCGGCCTTGGCGCCGCGGGCGAACACCGCGACCCGCAGGCTGCGGCCGGTGCCGTTCGGCAGGGTGACGACGCCACGCACCATCTGGTCGGCGTGACGCGGATCGACGCCGAGATTCATCGCGATCTCGACGGTCTCGTCGAACTTCGCGGTGGCCCGCTCCTTGATCAGCTTCACGGCGTCGGCGAGCGAATAGAGCTTGTTGCGGTCGATGCCTTCGCGGGAGGCCAGAACGCGCTTTCCATGATCAGCCATCAGATCACCCCTTCACGTCCAGGCCCATGGAGCGGGCGGAGCCCTCGACCATGCGCATCGCCGATTCGATGTTGTCGGTGTTGAAATCCTTCATCTTCTTCTCGGCGATCTCGCGCACCTGGTCGCGGGTCACGACGCCCACGTGGTCGCGGCCGGTCGCCTTGGCGCCCGACTGGATGCCGGCCGCCTTCTTGAGGAAGAACGACACCGGCGGGGTGCGCATCTCGAACGTGAAGGAGCGGTCGGCATAGATGGTGATGACGACCGGGATCGGCGATCCCTTCTCCATCTGCTGGGTCTGGGCGTTGAACGCCTTGCAGAACTCCATGATGTTGAGGCCGCGCTGGCCGAGCGCGGGGCCGATCGGCGGGGACGGATTGGCCGATCCCGCCGGCACCTGAAGCTTCAGGTATCCTGTGACTTTCTTCGCCATGGCAATGTCCTTCGCGCCGGCATCGCCGGCTCGCAGGGTTCGTGGTGCGGATCAAGGGCGGTCGGCGAACCGTCCCTCCTCCCACGTATCGACGCCGTCGCCGGCAGGCGCCGACGGCGGTGTGGCGGGTATCTATCCCGGGACGTCCGGGGAGACAAGGGGGCCGCCGCCGGGCTCCGAACGGCCCGGCGCCGGGGACGCGACCGGCCTGCCGTCGCGCGCCGCCAGATAGGCGTCGCCCCAGCTCTTCAGCGCCAGGATGACCGGCCGCAGGCTCGCGCCAAGCCCGGACAGCCGGTACTCGACCCGCGGCGGCACCTCGGCATAGACGGTGCGCACCACGAGCCCGGCCGTCTCCAGCTCGCGCAGCTGGCGCGTCAGGACCCGCTGGGTCACGCCCGGCAGCTTGCGGCGCAGGGCGTTGAAGCGCAGGCAGCCGTCCAGCAGGTGGTACAGCACCACGCCCTTCCACTTGCCGTCGATCAGGTCGAGGGTCGCCTCGACCGGGCAGCCCGGTCCGCAGTCGTACCGCCGCGTCGTCTTCGCCATGGTATCCAAAACGACCCTAAGAGCCCGAAAGGTTCATTCTTGCACCTGTCCGCCCTATCGCCAACTCTGCGGGCGTCACATCGGGCCTCGCGGCGAGGCCCGCCGAACACCCGGAGACCATGATGCGTGCCGTCGGCTTCACCCGCTCGCTCCCGATCGACGACCCCGAATCGCTCGTCGACCTCACCCTCGACCGGCCGGAGCCGACCGGGCGGGACCTCCTGGTCGAGGTCAGGGCGGTGTCGGTCAATCCGGTCGACACGAAGGTGAGGAAGCGGACCGAACCCGATGGAAAGCCTGTGGTTCTCGGCTACGACGCCGCCGGCGTGGTGGCCGCGGCCGGGCCCGAGGTCACGCTGTTCCGGCCGGGCGACGAGGTCTTCTACGCCGGCTCGATCGCCCGCCCCGGCACCAATGCCGAGTTCCACCTGGTCGACGAGCGCATCGTCGGCCGCAAGCCGCGGACGCTGGGCTTCGCGGCCGCCGCGGCGCTGCCGCTGACCGCCATCACGGCCTGGGAGATGATGTTCGACCGGCTGGGAATTCCGCGCAGCCCGGACGGCCGCGGCGGCGGCCCCGGCCTGCTCCTGATCGGCAGCGCGGGCGGGGTCGGCTCGATCGCGATCCAGCTCGCCCGGGCCCTCACCGACGTCACCGTGATCGGCACCGCCTCGCGTCCGGAGACGGCCGCGTGGGCGCGGTCGCTCGGCGCCCATCACGTCATCGACCACACGCAGCCGATGGCGCCCCAGCTCGCCGCGATCGGCCACCCGACCGTCCCGTGGATCTTCTCGATCAATGCCAGCGACCAGCACTTCGACACCGCCGCCGAGGTGATCGCCCCGCAGGGCCGGTTCGGCCTGATCGACGATCCGGGGCCGATCGACGTGCGCAAGCTCAAGCGCAAATGCGCCTCGTTCCACTGGGAGCTGATGTTCACCCGGCCCCTGTTCGGGACGCCCGACATGATCGAGCAGCATCGGCTGCTGAACGAGGTCGCCGATCTGGTCGACGCCGGCCGGATCAAGACCACCGCGACCGAGACGCTCGGCCGCATCGACGCGGCGACGCTGCGCCGCGCCCATGCCCTGATCGAGAGCGGCCGCACCCGGGGCAAGCTGGTGCTGGAGGGCTTTTAGGCGCCGGCCTCCGGCGTCACGGAACGGCCGGCCGGCGCACCGCCGGCCGGACCGCCAGCATGCGCTCCACCGCACGCCGCGCCGGCGCCGCCAGGGCCGGGTCGATCTCCACCCGGGGCGCCAGGCCGCGCAGCGCCGCCAGGATGTTGGCGAGGGTGATCCGGCCCATGTGCGGGCACAGATGGCAGGGCCGCACGATCTCGACCTCCGGCACCGCCGCCGTGACATTGTCGCTCATCGCGCATTCGGTCAGCAGCAGCACCCGCGGCGGCCTGCGGCTCTCGATGAAGTCGATCATCGCGGCAGTCGAGCCGACCAGATCCGCCCCGGCCAGCACCTCGGGCGTGCATTCCGGATGGGCGAGCACCACGAGTTCGTCATAGGCCTCGCGGAACTCGGCGATGTCGGCCGCCGTGAAGCGGACATGGACCTCGCACTGGCCCTCCCAGGCGATGATCCGCACCGCGGTGCGCGAGGCGACGTGCCGGGCCAGATAGGCGTCCGGCAGCATGATCACCTCCGGCGCGCCGAGGCTCTCGACCACCTCGAGGGCGTTGCCGGAGGTGCAGCAGATGTCGACCTCGGCCTTCACGGCCACCGACGTGTTCACATAGGCGACCACCGGGACACCGGGATGGCGCTCCCGCAGCCGGCGGACGTCGGCCGGCGCGATCGAGGCGGCGAGTGAGCAGCCGGCCTCCGGATCGGGGATCAGCACGGTCTTGTCGGGATTCATCAGCTTGGCGGTCTCCGCCATGAAGTGGACCCCGGCCAGCACGATCACCTCGGCGTCGGTGTCGCACGCCTGCCGGGCGAGCGCGAGGCTGTCGCCGACCAGGTCGGCGACGCCGTGGAAGATCTCCGGTGCCTGATAGTTGTGGGCGAGCACGATCGCCCGCCGCTCGCGCTTGAGGCGGTCGATCGCGTGGATCAGCGGCGCGTGGACCGGCCATTCGACGGCGGGGATCACCCGCCGCAGCCGTTCGTAGGCCGGCCGGGTCGCCTCGGCGATCTCCGGCGTGAAGTCCGGCACGGCCCCGCCCGGCCCGGCGGGAGACGAGGTCGCCGCGCTGCGGCCCGCATCCGGAACATCCGAGGACATGATCGCCTCCTGCGTCACGACGCCGGTCCGCCCGGCGGAGCGGATGGCGCTCCGTGGCGACCGGCGATCGATGGGAGTGTGGCCGGGCTCTGCCCGATCCGCGCCCGGCCGCGCGACGCGCGGGCCCGAAGGGCGCCGTCCGCCGCGCGTCGACCGGATCGACCGGACGCGGGCGGGTCGTCCGCCGCCGGCGCCGAACGGCGGCCTGCGCGGAGGACGTGCCTCGGATGGTAGCGGCCGGGGCCACCGGGCGGCAAGGGCGACGCGAGGCGCAGGGCGCAAGGCAGGCTGCAGGGCGGCGGCCGAGCGCTCGCCGGGACCCCACAGCACAACGGCCGGGCGAGCCCGGCCGTTCGAAAATTTCTAAAGACTCAGAGTTTTGCGGTCAGACCTTCTCGACCTGCCCGAACTCCAGCTCGACCGGCGTGGCGCGGCCGAAGATCGACACCGCGACCTTGATGCGCGAGCGGGCGTCGTCGACCTCCTCGACCACGCCGTTGAACGAGGCGAACGGGCCGTCCGACACGCGCACCTGCTCGCCGATCTCGAACGAGACGGTCGGCTTCGGGCGCTCGATGCCCTCCTGCACCTGGTGCAGGATGCGGCCGGCCTCGGCCTCGGAGATCGGCATCGGCTTGTTGTCGGTGCCGAGGAAGCCGGTCACCTTCGGGGTGTTCTTGATGAGGTGGTAGGCCTCGTCGGTGAGCTCCATCTTCACCAGCACGTAGCCGGGGAAGAACTTGCGCTCCGAGTCGACCTTGCGGCCGCGCCGCACCTCGGTGACCTTCTCCTTGGGCACCAGGATCTCGTCGAACAGGTGCTCGAGATGCCGCTGGCGCGCCTGCTCGCGGATCGATTCCGCCACCTTGTTCTCGAAATTGGAATAGGCGTGAACGATGTACCAACGCTTGCTCATGTCCGTCATCCGCGCCGTCTAGCGTCCGATCCCGAGCACGAGCGTCACGCCGAACCGGATCACCTGGTCGGCGAGCAGGAAGAAGATGGCAGCCGCCGCCGACATCACGAACACCATCACGGTGGTGATCGCGGTCTCGCGCCGGGTCGGCCAGGTGACCTTCTCGGTCTCCGAGCGGACCTCCTGCAAGAACTTGAACGGGCTAACCTTCGCCATCGCCTCTTCCGATCGTCCAATGGGTGAAATGAGCCCGCGCGAGCGACGGCGGAGCCGCCGTCGGTCCTCGCCATCGCGGTCCCGCAGGGTCGAGCCGCGCCTTCCCGCCCCGGTGGCGCACCACCGTCGCGCCGCCCGAGCAGTGTGGACGCATGCCCGAACCGAAAACCGTTCAGACACTTAGGTTCGAGCCGACGCGCCGACAACCCCGCCGCGGGCCGAACAGGCCCAACTCGATGATCCACCTTCTAGTTTTGTTTTACGCTCCAAGCAAGGGCCGAACCGCCACGGCCGGCCGCGGTTCGACCGGCCCGGCGGGCCGCCCCGGCGCCGATCGGATCGGGGCCGGTCAGATCGAGACCGTCACCTTCTCGGCCTGGAAGCCGGGCGCGGCCTCGGCGAGCGTCGCCCGGGTCAATACCGCGAAGTCGAGGGTCGAGAGCCCGTCCGCCGCCAGCGATGCGGGATCGGTCGCCTCCCGGGCGGCGAAGCGCTGCTCGAACAGCGCCTTGTTCCGCAGGTGCGAGGCGGTCGGCGCAACCTGCCCGGCGGCGAGGTCGTACCCCTTGTTGGGGTGCGGCAGGAGCCTGAACCTGCCGTTGCGCCGGGTGAGCGGCACCCCCGTGATCTCGCACCGCGCGGCCAGGTCGGTGTCCTCGTAACCCCATCCCCAGTAGTCGTTGCTGTAGCCGTTGACCCGCTCGAAGCCCTCCTTGGCGAAGGCGACGACGCCACCCATGAACGCCGCCATGTCGTGCGAGACGGCGAACCCGCGCGGGTCGACGACGGTCTCGGCCCCGCGGCCGACCAGATGCACCCCGCCGCGCTTCGGGCAGCGGTAATCGACCCGCACCGGGCAGTAGTCGACGTCGTGAAAGCACACGGCGTCGATGCGATCCCGCAGGAGCACGTAGCCGATGTTCTTGAGCTTCGCGATGTTGAACTCGCGGCCCGGCTCCTGCTCGACGACGAGGAGGCTCGTGCGGGCCGGCGCCTTGCTCCGGTGCTCGCGGAGATAGCGCTGCAGCACCGGGAGAAACTCGGCGAGATGCGCATTGCGGTCGCGGAACGGAACTACCACGCCCAGATGGCCGCCAGCGACTGCATTGTCGTCGCCCAGCCCGACCGACGCCTGGTAGCTCACCATCACGAAGGCTCTTCTCGGGTTCGCCGCCGGGTTCCGGCAGCCGGCCGGCGGGGGATCGCGGTCATCTGTGGAAGTAGACGAGCGCAGCGATCATCAGCCCGAAATAGATGCAGGTTCCGCCGATCACCACCCGGGCTCGCCGGGACAGGAGGGGCGTGTCGAGGCTGGCGCGATGGGTGGCCCGCTCGGCGGCCACCATCAGGGCGCCGCCGGCGATCACCATCAGCCCGGCGAGGCCGTAGAAGATCCGTATGTCGAAATCCATGCCGCTCCGCCCCCTCGGCCCGTGCCCGCATCGCCCGGCCGGCACGCCGCGCCGCAGTCCTTTAGCGAACTGCCGCCGCATTCTCAATTTCGCTCGCACGGTGCGGGGGGGGGGGAGCCGGACGGCCCGCGAAGACGGGATGAACCCCGACAGCAGGACCGGTGGAGACGGAGCGTCGCGGCAGACCGGCGGAGAGCGGCCTTGGCAGCCGGCGCGGCAGAGGCGCGATCGCCGCGCCGCATCCCCGCGGCGGGCCGATGCAGCCGACGCGAAATCCGTTTTCAATCAGATGCTTGAGGTCATGCCGCTCGATGGCAGGAGTGGAGGGACTCGAACCCCCAACCCCCGGTTTTGGAGACCGGTGCTCTGACCAATTGAGCTACACTCCTACGCGCGAGGCGCAGCGGCTGCCGGTTCCGGCGGCCACGGCCTCTCATTGCATCATCGCCCGCGGCTTTGCAAGGGCGACCGGGCTCGCCCGGATGCAAGACGCCGGGCCGGCGGAGCCGGCCTTCCCACTCGGTGGCGGCTCAGCCCAGCGGCAGGCCGGCGAGGCGCTCGATCTCGGCCGCGATCGCCTCGGCGTGGCGGTGATGGGCCATGTGGCCGGCGCCCGGCAGGCGCACCACGCGGCCGTGCGGCAGCACCTTGGCCAGCACCTCGCCATGCAGGGCGGGCGGGACGATCGGGTCGGCCTCGGCGACCACCACGACGGTCGGCACCGTGATGTCGGGATAGCGCGGCGCCACCGCGACGAGGTGGTTCCGCAGGTCCGAATACTCCGTCATGCTGTTCCGGAAGCGCCGCGGCGTCAGCCCGACGGCGAGGCCGGTGCGGGCCGCATAGTCCTTGACGGGCGGCTCCGGCCGGAACAGCCGGGCGACCATGCGGTCCATCATCGGCAGCGAGGCGGGCAGCAGCACGGTCCAGATCAGCGGCCGCCCGAACATCACCTCGGCGACGCGCTGGAACCAGGGCAGCCCGCCCGGACGCGGATGGGTGGTCGGGTTGATCAGCACCAGGCCCGCCACCGTGCCGGGCTCGTCGAGCGCGTAGCGCAGCGCGATCAGGCCGCCGAGCGAGTGGCCGACGACGACGAGCCGCTTCGCGCCGACCTTCTCCACGGCGGTGCGGATCAGCGCGACCTGATGGCCGGGATCGGAGACCACCGGACCGCCCTCCCCGGAGAAGCCCTGCCCGGGCCGGTCCGGCACGATCACGCGCAGGCGGCGTGACAGCCGCTCGCCGAGCGCGAGCCGCATGTCGGCATGGTGCACATTGGCGCCGTGGAGCAGCAGCACGGCCGGCGGCTCGGCGCCGGTGCCGGCGCCGGTGCCGGGGGGCGTTTCGGGGGCGAGATCGACGAGATGGATGCGGGCCGGCCCCGCCTCGATCAGCCGGCCGACCGGCGGGTTGTCCGCCTCGATGATGCGCGTGAGCCACCATGTGAGCGTCGCCGCCGCGGCGAGCCCGACCGCGACGACCAGCAGAAGTCCGACAACCAGCATGGCGACCTGCGCCTCCTCCCCGGGGGCCGGCCCACCGTATCGGGCGCCGGCGGCCCCGCGCAAGCGGGCGGCGTCATTCCGCCGCGACCGCCTCCCGGTGCAGCACCGCGGGGGCGCGCGTGAAGGTGCGGCGGCCACGCTTCCAGCCGCCGAGCGGCACGGCGATCTCGGCGACGGCGCCGGCCGGATCGCGCGCGTCGAGCACCACGAGATCGGCCGGGTTGCCGACCGCAATGCCGTAGTCCGGGAGATTCATCAGCCGGGCCGGCGCGGCCGTGATCATGTCGAGGCAGCGTTCCAGCTCGGCCGCGCGGCCGAGCTGCGCCACGTTGGCGTACAGGTTGGCGATCCGCACCATCGAGCAGTCGCCGAACGGCGTGAACGGGTTGAGCACGTTGTTGGTGGCGATCGAGCAGGTGACGCCCTGCTCGGCCAGGCGATGCGCCGGGGTGACGCCGCGCGGCACGTCGTGGTCGTGGCCGCGGCCCATGAGGAACAGGTCGGTCGCCGGCAGCACGGTGAGCGCCACCCCGGCGTCGGCGAGCCGTCTGGCCGCCGCGGCCCGGGCCGCCTCCGGCATGGCCGAGAGCTTGGTGACGTGGCCGATGGCGACGCGGCCGCCCCAGCCGTGGCGGTCGGTTAGGCGGCACACCTCGTCGAGATGCGTCCAGCCGGGATCGAGGTCGAAGTCGAGATGGAAGTCGACGTCGAGATCGTACCTTTGCGCGATGGCGAAGATGCGGGCGATCTGGCCGTGCGGGTCCGTGTCGGTGTAGGGGCAGCCGCCGATCGTGTCGGCCCCCGCCTCGCAGGCCTGGACCAGCAGCTCCTCGGTGCCGGGATCGTTGAGAAGCCCTTCCTGCGGAAAGACGCAGATGTCGAGATCGATCGCGAAGGCATGGTCGTGCTTCAGTCGGCGGATGGCACGAAAGCTCTTCAGGCCGATGCGCGGGTCCACCTCGACATGGGTGCGCATGCGCGTCGTGCCCTGCAGGATCGCCTTCTCCAATGTCCGCCTCGCCCGCGCATGGACGTCCTCCTCGGTGAAGTCGCGCTTGGCCGCCGCCACCTGGGCGATCGCCTCGGCGAGCGTCCCCTGCTCGCTCCGGCAGCGGTCGAGGATGCAGGACTTGTCGAGATGGATGTGGGTCTCGACGAAGCCCGGCACCGCCAGCCGGCCGCCGAGGTCCTCGGTCGGCGCGCCGCTCGCGATGCGGGGCTCGATCGCGGCGATGCGGCCCGCACGCACGCCGATGTCGCAGAGCGACTCGCGGCCGGCGAGGCGGACGTTCCTGAAGAGGAGATCGAGGGGCATGGAGACAGCTCGCATCCGAGAGTGGGCTACAGACAGCTGTGGTCATTCCGGGCCGGCGCGCAGCGCCGGACCCGGAATCCAGCCAAGAATGCCGAGTTCGGGGCTGGATTCCGGGTTCGCGCCTTCGGCGCGCCCCGGAATGACTGGCTTGCTTCCACCACGCCGTCACTCCGCCGCGTGGCCCAGATAGGCGGCCTCGATGGCGGGGTCGCCGCGCAGGGCCGCGGCCGTGCCGGCGCCGACGACGCGGCCCGACTCCAGCACATAGGCCCGGTCGGCGACGTCGAGGGCGAGCTGCGCCATCTGGTCGACCAGCAGGATGGTGACGCCGTCGTCACGCAGCCGCGCCAGCACGTCGAACAGCCCGTCGATGACGGCCGGCGCCAGCCCGAGCGACGGCTCGTCGAGCAGCAGGGTGCGGGGCCGCGCCATCAGGCCGCGGACGATCGCCAGCATCTGCTGCTCGCCGCCGGACAGGAGCCCGGCCGGACTGTCGATTCGTTCGCGCAGCCGCGGGAAGAGGTTCAGCAGACGCTCCGCGTCCGCCTCGATGTCGCGGTCGGAGCGCGTGTAGGCGCCGAGCAGGATGTTGTCGCGCACCGAGAGGTCGGGAAACACCTGCCGGCCCTCCGGCACCAGCACGAGGCGCGCGCCGGCGATCTCGGGGGCGTCGAGATGGTCGATGCGCAGGTCGTTGAACACCACCTCGCCGTCGACCGGCCGCAGCAGCCCGGCGAGCGCCCGCAGCGCGGTCGACTTGCCGGCCCCGTTGGCGCCGATCAGCGCGACGGTCTCGCCCGGACGGACGTCGAGATCGACGTTGTCCAGCACCGGGGCGGCGCCGTAGCCGGCGGTGAGGCGGATGACGGTGAGGATGGCGTCGACAGGCGCCTCCCACCCCGCGGTGCGGCCGCGCGCCTGCCTGGTCTCGCCGCCCAGATAGGCCTTGATCACCTTCGGGTCGCGGCGGATCTCGGCCGGCCGGCCGGTGGCGATCGGCACGCCGGCGTCGAGCACCACGATGGAATCCGAGATTCCCATCACGAGCTGCATGTCGTGCTCGACCAGGATCACGGCGAGGCCGAGATCGGCGATCCGGCGCAGGAGGCCGGCGAGCGTGTCCTTGTCGGCCCGCATCAGGCCGGCGGCCGGCTCGTCGAGCAGCAGCACGCGCGGCCGCATGGCCAGCGCCCGGGCGATCTCGACGAGGCGGCGGTCGACATGCGGGAGATCCGCGGCCGGGGTCGCCAGGGCGCCGCGATAGCCGACGAAGGCGAGCAGCGCCTCGGCGGCCTTCACGTCGTCGGGACCGGCGAAACGACCGAGCAGCCCGCCGAGCTTTCCGCGGCGGAGCGCCACCAGGACGTTGTCGAGCACCGAGAGCGAGCCGAACAGCCGCGTCGTCTGGTAGGTCCGGGCGATGCCGGCGCGCGCCACCCTGTGGCTCGCGGCGCCGGCGAGCTCCGTGTCGGCGAGCCGGATGCTGCCGGAATCGGGGCGGTAGAAGCCGCCGATCATGTTGAGGACGGTCGTCTTGCCGGCGCCGTTCGGGCCGATGATCGCGGTGACGCGCCCCGGCTCGGCCGTCACGGCGACGCCGGTCGCCGCCTTGATGCCGCCGAAGGCGAGCGTCAGGCCCTCGACCCGCAGGGTCCGCGGCTCGGCCGGCGCCAGGAAGGCGGCGAGGTCGAAGCCGGTGCCGTCGGCGGGGCGCGGATCGACGCGGCGCCAGAACCGCGACACCGTGCCGATGACGCCCTCCGGGGCGAGCCACAGCACACCGAGCAGCAGCGCGCCGAAGAACAGGAGCCGGTACTCGGCGAGGCCGGACAGCAGCTCCGGCAGCACCACGCTGATCGCTGCGCCGATCACCGGGCCGAACACCGCGCCGGCGCCGCCGACGATCACGGCGAGCAGGAACAGGATCGACTGCGAGAACGGGAACGAGTCGGGCGCGACGAACATCATCAGCGGCGCGAACAGGCCGCCGGCGACCCCGGCGAAGCCGGCCGACAGCGTGAAGGCGGCCGCCTTGACGATCACCGGATCGAGCCCCACCGAGCGGGCGGCGATCTCGGCGTCGCGCACCGCCACCATGCTCTTGCCCCAGGCGCTGCGGGCGATGCGGTGGAACAGCCACAGCGAGGCGCCGGCCAGCACCACGGCGAGCGCCGCCATCTCGCGCTCGGTGAACACGAGGCTGCCGATCGCCGGCGGCGGCAGGCCCATCAGGCCGTTGGCGCCGCCGGTCAGGGCCCGCCACTCGATGGTGCCGTGCTGGACGATGAAGGCGAACGCGATGGTCAGCATCGCCAGCGTCGGCCCGGCGACCCGCAGGGCGGGCAGCGACAGCAGGAACCCGACCGCGGCGGCGATCAGGCCGGCGGCCGGCAAGGCCAGCCAGAAGTCCACGCCGGCCAGCGTCAGGATCGCCACCGCATAGGCGCCGATGGCGTAGAAGCCGACATGGCCGAGCGACACCTGCCCGCCGAGGCCGAGCAGGATGTTGAGCCCGACGCAGACGACGACGGTGAGCGAGACCAGCGCCAGCACGAACGGCGCATAGCCCTCCGCCAGCAGCGCGAAGCCGAGCGCGACCGCGGTGAGCAGCGCGATGGCGACCGGCGTTGCGAAACGCCGCAGCGGCGCGGGCAGCGACGGGAGGCGGGGGAGGCGCAGAGCACGCAGGGCCCGACGAATTTTGGCGGACAATGTCCCCTCCTCCGTCATGGCCGGGCTCGTCCCGTGATCGTCCGGTTCTGTATGCGGAGCTGCGGCACGAACCGGTACCCTCTCCCGAGGGGAGAGGGTCGGACGAGAGCGCAGCTCGCGTCCGGGGTGAGGGGCGTATGCGCCGATGATCGGCCTCGGCCCCCGCTCACCCGACGCGCTGGGCGCGTCGACCTCTCCCCGCTGGGGAGAGGTGACGGGGGCAGACGCGAGGCCGTGATGTTGGACCAGGCCATCACACCTTGCTCACGGCGGCGCGGCCGAGGAGGCCGTGGGGCATCAGGGCGAGCGCGGCGATCACCACCGAGAAGACGACGATCTGGGTGTAGGTCGAGCCCAGATAGGCGGTCACCAGGGCCTCGGTCAGGCCGTAGATCAGGCCGGCCAGCATGACGCCCCAGGCCGAGCCGATGCCGCCCAGGATCGCCACGGCGAAGGCCTTGATGCCGAACAGCGTGCCCATCTCGGAATGGACGCTGAACAGCGGCGCGATCAGCAGGCCGGCGAGGCCGGCGAGCGCCGTGGACAGCATGAAGGCGACGGCGACGACGCGCCGCACGTCGATGCCCATCAGCCGCGCCGCGTCGGGATTCTGCACCACGGCCAGCATGGCCTTGCCGCGCCGCGTCTTCCGCAGCGCGAGATGCAGCAGCACCGCGATGCCGAGGCCGACCGCCGGGATGACGAGCTGCAGCGGGTAGACGCCGGCGCCGAAGACCTCCACCGGCCTGACGGCGAGCGACGACGGGAAGCTGCGCGGCTCCTTGCCAAACGTGAACAGCACGGCGTTGTCGAGCACGATGCCGCCCGCCACCGTCGCCATCAGCCAGGCGCCGGAGCCGCGGTCGACAAAGGGCCGCACCAGCACGCGCTCGATGGCGAGCCCGAAGGCGGCGCACAGGAACAGCGCCAGCACGGCGGCCGGCACCCACGGCCAGCCGAGCTTGACGGCGAACACGTAGCCCAGCACCGCGCCGAGCATCATGGCCGAGCCCTGCGCGAAGTTGACCGTGCTGGACACGACATACGTGACATGGAAGCCGAGCGCGATCAGCCCGTACATGCTGCCGAGCCCCAGCCCGGACACGATCGACGAGGTGAGCAGCATCTCGTTCTCCCTGGGCCCGGGCCCCGATCTCCGCTCGTCCCCGCGTCCGGGTCTTGCCCCCTCCCTGGGGGAGAAGCTCGCGACCGGGGTGAGGGCCTACGGCGCCGATGACGAGCCTGGGCCCCCCTCACGCGCCGCGCTGCGCGCGGCGACCTCCCCCCGCCGGGGAGAGGTGCAGCAGAGGCAGCGCTCAGTTCTTCAGCGGCAGGATCTCGTCGCCCTTGAAGTAGGTGAAGATGTAGTCGGACGACGCCAGCGCGTCGTGGTTCTGCTTGGTGAAGGGCGTCTTGTAGGTCTTGATCAGGCCGTCGTAGCTGTCGATGGCGTAGAGCGCGTCGCGGATCTTGGTGCCGTCGGTCGAGCCGGCCTTGGCGATGGCGAGGCCGACCAGATGGGCGGCGTCGTAGGCGTTGGCGATGCCGACCGCCGGGGTCACGTCGGCGAGGCCCTTGATCTCGGGATACTTGGCCTTGAGCGCGGCCAGCGTCGCCTTCGCCTTGGGCGTCTCGTTGCCCGAGAAGCTGAAGGTCTGGATGAAGTGCACCTTGTCGGCGCTGGCGCCCGCGAGCTCGCCGAAGCGGCCGCCGGCCGGGCCCCAGTGCGAGACGATCGGCACCGACCAGCCCATCCGGTCGAGCGACTTCACCACCTGGGCCGAGGGCGCCACGTTGGCGACCAGGAACAGCACGTCGGCGCCGGCCTGCTTCAGGCGGGTGAGCTGCGGCACCACGTCGACGTCGTTGGTCTCGAACTTCTCCACGCCGGCGAACGGGATCTTCTTGGCCTCGAGCGCGGCCTTGAGGCCCTTCTCGTTGGACTCGCCCCACGGATTGTTGATCAGGATCATGCCCGGCTTCTTGGCGCCGTACTTCTTGACGGCGTAGTCGACCAGCGCGACGTCGACCAGCTCGTCGACGGCCGAGACGCGGAACACGTAGTTGTCGGCGGCGCCGTTCTTGGTGATCGGCGTGCCGGCCGCCCACACGCCCATGAACGGTACCTTGGACTGGTTGGCGAACGGCACGATGGCGAGCGACACCGGCGTGTCGAGGCCGCCGAAGAACGCCGCCACCTTCTCGCGCTGCACCAGCTCGCGCGCCGCGACGACGCCCTTGGCCGGATTGCTCTCGTCGTCGCGCACGACCAGCTCGACCTTCTTGCCCAGCAGGCCGCCCTTGGCGTTCATCTCGTCGATGGCGAGCGACAGGCCGCGCACGATCGCCTCGCCGGACTTCGCCGACTGGCCCGACATGGCGGCGACGAGGCCGAGCTTGACGGTCTCCTGCGCCTGCGACGGCGACGCCAGCGGGCCGGCCAGCGTGCCGGCGAGAAGCGCGGCCGCGCCGGCGAGCGCGAGCCGCCGGGTCGGGCGGGCGGACGGAATCCTGAGCATGGGCGTACCTCACGGGGGTGGGTGGACCGCGCCCTTCCACGCAAGCGACGTGCCAGACCGGAGCCGCCGGATTCGCACGACCTCGCCTCCGGCAGGCGGCAAAAACGCCCACCGGATGGGCACTCGCATGGGCGCTCCGCTCAAATCGCATGCAGAAGTGTATACAATCGATATCGCTTTCGCATACGATCGGCGAGGTGACGGGCCGCGGCGCGGCTGGCCGGGAAAATGCATTCCCGGAGGACGACCCCGCCCGCTCACCGTTCCGGAGGAACCGATGTCCGCTGCGCCCGCCCCGTCCGCCGCCCCGCTCGACAGCCCGTCCGAGACGCAGGCCGCCGCCGCCATCGTCGAGGCCTTCCTGGAGGCCTCGATGGTTCCGGACCCGGTCCGGGCCGCGACCTATATTTCCGACGACCTGGTGATCACCTTCACGGGCGGGCGAAAATTCTCGCATCCGCGCGAGAGCGCGGCGTTCAATGCCGGCCGCTACAAGTGGGTGAAGAAGCGGATGCTGCGCACCGACGTGGTGCCGGGGGTGGGCGAGACCATCTGCTACAATCTCGGCCATCTCTACGGCGAGTGGCCGGACGGCACCCCGTTCGAGGGCAACCGCTACATCGACCGCTTCGTCGTGCGCGGCGGCAAGATCGTCCAGATGGACGTGTGGAACGACTCGGCCGAGCGCCTGCTCACCAAGAACGGCATCGAGGCGTGACGGGAACGCTGGTCATTCCGGGGCGAGTGCCGCAGGCACTCGAACCCGGAATCCAGCCATGAAAGCAGGCGTCCGCCGCTGGATTCCGGGTCCGGTGCTTCGCGCCGCTCCGGAACGACGGGTGCCTGACCTGCCGACGCAGGCGGCGCCGCAGATGGGCCCCGGCTCTGCGGCAACACCGAGCCTGCGGCTCGCTGCGCCTTGTCCGGGGCACGAGGCTCCTGCCTTCCTCACCGCTTCCGCGCCCCCTTCGCCCGCCGCACGCCGGCCGGCGCTTCGTCCGCGTAGGGCGCCAGGATCGCCTTGATGTCGCGCTCCTTGGTCGGGCGCGGGACGATCAGGGCGCGGTCCATCACGGCGCCGAGATGCTGGTCCATCACGGCGATCGCCGCCTCCGCGTCGCCCTCCGCCAGCGCCGCGATGACGGCGCGGTGCTCGCTGACCGCGCATTCCGAGGAGTGCGGCCGCGCGTAGAGGGCCAGGATCAGGCCGCAGCGCAGAGCGATCTCGGACACGTAGCGGACCAGCACCTCGCTGCCCGTCATCTCGGCGAGCACGACGTGGAACTCGGTGGCGAGCCGGATCGACCGCCGCTCGTCGGTGCCGCGTGAAAGCTCCTCCTCCGCGACATGCGCCTCGAGGGTGGCGATCTGGGCCGGTGTCAGGCGGCCGGCGAGCCGGGTGACGACCAGGCGCTCCAGCCCGAGCCGGATGTCGAACAGGTCGCCGGCCTGGTCCCAGCCCGGGGTGGCGACGGCGGCGCCGCGGTTGCGGCGCAGCTCGACCAGCCCCTCGGCGGCGAGCCGGCCGAGCGCATGGCGCACGATGGTGCGGCTCGCCCCGAAGCGCTCGCCGATGGCGTCCTCGGGCAGCTTGGCGCCGGGCTCGAGCGCCTGCTCGATGATGGCGTGCCGCAGCGCCCGGTAGATCGCCTCGGCCCGGTCGCCCGGCCGCTTGGCCGGCTTCTTCTCAGCGTCCTTCGCCATGGTGTCGCGTCAGCCTGCCACCTGTCGCCGGGATCCTGCCTGCAGCCCGGATGAAGCGAAGCGCAATCGGGGAGCATCGCGCCCCGCGATCCGCTGCGCTCCATGCGGGCGGCGGCGTCTCCGAGCATGTCGCGTGCCAGCCGGTCTCACCGCGGCGGCGGCACGACCACCGGGGCGCCGCAGTTGCGGCGGCCCTGGGCGGCGCAGTCGTCGGCCCTGCGCTGCGCCACCATGGCGTCGACCAGCCAGTACCCGGCGGCGACCACGGCGAGGAAGAAGATCGCCAGCACGATGTTGGTGGTCCGGCGGCTGCCGTCGCCCTCGTCGTCGTCCTCGTCGTGGTCTTGGGGCTGGGTCATGATGGAGCGACAGACCTCGAGACGTGGGACCCCGGATGAAGCGCGACGCGGTCCGGGGCGTCCGCCCGACCCGCACGCCGCTGGCGTCGTGCGGGCTCGCGCTTCGTGCCGCCTACGGATGCGACGCCTCGCCCCCCATGGTCTCCTTCACGGCGGCGACCAGCTGCTTCAGGGTGAACGGCTTCGCGAGAAACGCGAACTGGCCGCCCTCCGGAAGATTCTTGGCGAAGGCCTCCTCGGCGTAGCCGGAGACGAAGATGATCTTGAGGTCGGGATGGCGCTTGCGGAGTTCCTTGAGGAGCGTCGGGCCGTCCATCTCGGGCATCACCACGTCGGAGACGACGAGGTCGACCTTCTGGCCGGCGTCGATCAGCTCGATCGCCTCCTGGCCGTTGCCGGCCTCGCACACCGTGTAGCCCCGCGACGACAGGCCGCGCGCGTTGAGGCCGCGCAGGCCCTCCTCGTCCTCGACCAGCAGGATGGTGCCCTGCCCGGTGTGGTCGGCGGCGCGCGCCTGCTCGGGGGCCGTCGGCTGGGCCGGCGCCAGCGACGCCGCGATCGCCTCGGTCTCCTCGATGGTCGGCACGTGGCGCGGCAGGTAGATGCGGAACGTGGTGCCGCGGCCGATCTCCGACTCGACGAAGACGTAGCCGCCGGTCTGCTTGATGATGCCGTAGACGGTCGACAGGCCGAGCCCGGTGCCCTTGCCGACCTCCTTGGTGGAGAAGAACGGCTCGAAGATGCGGTCGATGATCTCGGGCGGAATGCCGGACCCGGAGTCCGCCACCTCGATCAGCACGTACTCGCCCGGCGGCATGCCCTTGTAGGCGGAGGCGCGGGTCTCCTCCTCGCCGACATTGCGGGTGCGCAGCGTCAGCCGGCCGCCGTCCGGCATGGCGTCGCGCGCGTTCACGGCCAGGTTCACGATGACCTGCTCGAACTGCGAGAGGTCCGCCTTGACGGGCCACAGGTCGCGGCCGTGGCGGACGTCGAGCGACACCTTCTCGCCGATCAGCCGGCGCAGCAGCATGGAGATGTCGGACAGCGCCTCGGCGAGGTCGAGCACCTGCGGCCGCAGCGTCTGGCGGCGCGAGAACGCCAGCAGCTGCCGCACCAGCGCGGCCGCCCGGTTGGCGTTCTGCTTGATCTGCATGATGTCCTGGAAGGACGGGTCGGTCGGCTTGTGGGCGTTGAGCAGGAAGTCGGTCGCCATCATGATGGCGGACAGCACGTTGTTGAAGTCGTGCGCGATGCCGCCGGCGAGCTTGCCGACCGAATCCATCTTCTGCGCCTGATCGACCTGCTTCTGCAGGGCGCGCTGCTCGGTGGTCTCCAGCGCGTAGACGATGGCGGCCTCCTGGTCGCCCTCCTCCTCGACCGCCGTCACCCAGAAGCGGGCCCAGCGCTCCCCCGCGCCGGCGAGCGCCGCCTCGACGGGCGGCACGTCGCCCTGCCCGCGCGCCGCCTTGGCGATCGCCGTCTCCAGGGCGGGACGGTCGCGTTCCGCCACGATGGCGAGGATGGAGCCGCCCTCGGGCCGGGCCTCCCCCGGCACGAGGTCCTGGAACAGGCGGGCGAGCAGGCCGTTGGGGCGGGCGATCCGGCCGGCCCGGTCGACCGTCGCGATCGCCATCGGGGTGTTGATGAAGAAGCGCATGAAGCGCACCTCGGCGGCGCGCTGCGGATCGATGCCCTCGTTCTTGGCCCGGTTGAGCACCAGGGTGCGCGACGCACCCGGCGCGCCGTCCGCCCCGAACGCCACCTTGTGGTAGAGCCGCACCGGAACCGTCTTGCCGCTGCGGGTCTTGAGGTCGAGGTCGAGGACGTCGGTCTTCACCTCGCCGGGCTGGGCCGCCGCGGCGGTGAGCAGCGCGGCGCCGTTGGCCGGCACGATGTCGGTCAGCTGCAGGCCGCCCGAGCCGACCTCGGCGAGGTCGTAGTCGAGCCATTCGGCGAGCGTCGCGTTGATGTAGCCGACCGCGCCGGCGCCATCGACCGAGAAGAAGCCGGCCGGGGCGTGGTCCAGATAGTCGATGGCGTGCTGCAGCTCCTGGAAGACGTTCTCCTGGCGCTCGCGCTCGCGCGACACGTCGGCCACCGTCCACACCGTGAAGCGCGAATCGGACCCGCTGCGGCCGAGCGGCCGCACCCGCATCTGCAGCCAGCGGGCGGGATCGCCGGGGAGGCCGGCGACCCGCACCTCCTCCTGCAGGCGCCGCCCCTCGCGGGCCGCCTTGAGCAGCCGGTAGACGGCCTCGGACACGTCCGGATCACCGATGAAGACCCGCTCGACCGGTCGCACGTCGGCGAGGTCGGTGGCGTCGACGAGCTGGCAGTAGGCCGGGTTGGCGTAGACCACCCGGCCGTTCGGATCGGTCACCACGATGCCGTCGAAGGCGTCGTCGAGCACCCGCCGGTACATCGGGCTCGCTTCCGCCCCGCCGGCGAAGCGCAGGATCCCGGTCGCGGTGGCGAGCAGCGAGAACACGCCGATCATGCCGAGGACGGCGAGCAGGCCGAGCACGTAGGGCTCGGCCTCGGCGCGGCCGAGGAACAGCAGGCCGGCGGCCGCGGCGATCAGCGCGAGCGCGATGACCAGCACGAACCGGATGCTTCCACGCCGCTCGCCGCCCGGGAACACGTCCAAGCCTCCGTTGCCGAAGCCCGCGCTGCCCAGGCCTCCGCCGCCGAGGCCGCCCCTGCCCGAGCCGCCTCTTCCGCTCAGGTCTTGCGTCGTCATCGGTATCGGCTCCGTCGCCCGACCTCGCGAATCAATCTGTGCCCGAGTCCCCTGCTTCGAACAAGGGCGCCCACGACGCACGCGCAAGCGCCGGGACCGCCGCGGACCGGCCCCGACGCCGGCCCCGACGCAGGGCCGGCCGTCGCGTCCGCGGCCGAGGTCGCGCCGGCTTACCGCCGCACCTCACGTCCCGCCGCGAGGCCTTTCGTCCTGCCGGCCGTCCTATCGCCAGGCCTTCTTGAGGCGCATCACGTAGCCGACGACCTCGGCGACCGCCTTGTAGTGCTCGGGCGGGATCTCCTGGTCGATCTCGACGGTGGCGTAGAGGGTGCGGGCGAGCGGCGGGTTCTCGATCACGGGCACCGAATGCTCGGTCGCGACCTCGCGGATCTTGAGGGCGATCCGGTCGACGCCCTTGGCGAGACAGACCGGGGCGTTCATGCCGCGCTCGTATTTGAGGGCGATGGCGTAGTGGGTCGGGTTGGTGATCACCACGGTGGCGCCCGGCACCGCCGCCATCATGCGCTTGCGCATGCGGCTCACCCGGATCTGGCGGATCTTGGCCTTGATCTTGGGGTCGCCCTCGGTCTCCTTGAACTCGTCCTTGATCTCCTTCAGCGTCATCTTCTGGCGCTGATACCACTCCTGGTACTGGAACAGGTAGTCGGCGCCGGCGATGACGGCCAGGATCGCCACCACGGCGCCGAGCAGCTTCAGGACCAGGGTCAGGGACAGCGGCAGGATGGCGGCCGGATCGGTCGAGACCAGCGCCTCGAGCCGGTCGCGCTCCGGCCACAGCAGCATCGCCAGCACGGTGCCGATCAGGGCGACCTTGAGCAGCCCCTTGACGAAGTTGACGATCGCCTGCTTGGAGAACAGCCGCTTGAAACCGGCGAGCGGCGACACCTTGGAGAGCTTGGGGGTCAGGCCCTCGGTCGACCACACCAGCCGGTGCTGGAGGGCGGTGCCGGCGAGCGCCGCCACGGCGAGCATCAGGAACGGCAGCCCGACCGCGGCCAGCACCTCCAGCGTCAGCGTCTGGGTGAGACGGACCAGCATGCGGCCGTCGGTCGGGATCTCCCACGACTTGGCGATCAGCCCCTTCATGGTCGCCGTGAGGGCGCTGCTGGTCGGCCCGGCGAACATCGTCAGAGCCAGTGTGCCGCCGCCGATCACGAACCAGGTCGACACCTCCTGGCTCTTGACCACGTCGCCGCGCTTGAGTGCCTCGTCGAGGCGTCGTTGTGTCGGGTCTTCTGTCTTGTCCGACTGGTCCTGGTCCTCGGCCATGGCGGGGTCGGTCCCTCAGCCACGGGGCGCGATGTCGTGCATCACGCCTTCGAAGAAGCCCAGGAAGGTCGCCATCATGGCGCCGATGACGAACACGAGGATTAGGAGGCCGGCGAAGATCGACAGCGGCATCGCGACGAAGAACACCTGCATCTGCGGCATCAGCCGCGACAGCACGCCGAGCCCGACGTTGAACAGGATGCCGAACACCAGGAACGGCGCGGCGATCTGCACCCCGATCGAGAAGGCGCCGGCGACCAGCCGGGTCGCCAGCGCCGCCATGTCGCCGGTCGCCGGCACCTCGCCGGGGCGGAACAGCAGGTAGCTGTCGCCGAGCGCCGCGATGGCGAGGTGATGCATGTCGGTGGCGAAGATCAGCACGATGCCGAGCAGGGTGAGGAAGTTTGAGACGATCACGCCCTGCTGGCCCTGGGTCGGGTCGATGGTCGAGACGAATCCGAAGCCGAGCTGCTGGGCGACGATCGAGCCGGTGACCTGCAGGGCCGAGATGCACAGCCGCGCCGTCATGCCGAGCAGGAAGCCGACCAGGAGCTCCGACATCAGCATGCCGAACACCGGGCCGAAGCTCTTCAGGTCGACCTGATAGGCATTGCGGTAGAGCGGCATCACCACCGCGGCGAGCACCAGCGCCACGGTCAGCCGCAGGCGGACCGGCACGCTGCGCTCGCCGAAGCCCGGCAGCAGCATGATCATGGTGCCGGTGCGGGCGAACATCAGCATGAAGGCGACGGCGAGGGAGGGCAGGAACGAGAGGTCGATGCGCATTCCCGCCCCTCCCCGGTGGCCGGCGTCATCCGCCGGTGATCCGCGCCGCGAGCCGGATCATGTGGCCGTTGAGCTGATCCGCCATGAACGGCAGCGCCAGAATCATCGCGGTGAATATGGCGAGGATCTTCGGGACGAAGATCAGAGTCGACTCCTGAATCTGCGTGAGCGCCTGGAACAGCGAGACGACCACGCCGACGACGAGACCGACCAGCATCAGCGGGCTCGCCACCAGGACGAGCGTGACGATCGAATCGCGCGCGACGTCTACGACTTCCGGCCCGGTCATTCCAAGTCCCCTGCCCGGCGCCGTCGCGCCGCCCCGCTCGCCCGCTCCGCCGCCGGACCGGTCAGATCGTCATCCGCATGATCTCTTCGTAGGCCTGGATGACCTTGTCGCGCACCGAGACGAGGCTGGCGATGGCGGTCTCGGTCTCGGCGACCGCCGTCACCACGTCGACGATGTTGGCCTTGCCGGACGCGAGCGCCTGGCCCTGCACGTCGGACTTGTGGCCGGCCGCGGCGATGTCCTGGGCGACGTCGCGCAGCATCGCACCGAAGCTGCCGGTCTTGCCCTCGGCCGCGTCCCCGATGGTCTTGCTGAGCCCCGTGCCGGGCGTGCCGAGGCGCGCCGTGGTGGCGTAGGCATTGGCGGCGATGCCCGGAATGGCCATGTCTCTTCCCCTCTGGTTCAGGCGCGCAGGATGTCGAGCGTGCGCTGGATCATTCGGCGGGTCGCGCCGATCACGTTGACGTTGGCCTCGTAGGAGCGCTGGGCCTCGCGCATGTCCGTCATCTCGACCAGCGCGTTGACGTTCGGGTAGCGGACATTGCCGCTGGCGTCGGCCATCGGATGGCCGGGCTGGTACTTGGTCCGGAACTCGGTCTGGTCGGGGCGCACCGGCCCGAGGGCGACGACGCGCGCGTCGAGGCTGCGGTCGAGCTCCGACCGGAAGGTCGGGATGCGGCGCCGGTAGGGGTCGGCTCCGGGACGCGACGCCGTCGAATCGGCGTTGGCGATGTTCTCGGAGAGCACCCGCATGCGGCCCGCCTGGGCCCGCAGGCCGGAGGCGGCGATGGAGAGCGATTTCACGAAGTCCATGGGTTCACCTCACTCTCGCGTCACTTGCCGATCGCCGTCTTCAGGAGCGCGAGGCTGCGCGAATAGAGCTGCGTGGCCGCCTGGTAGTCCATCTGGTTGCTCGCCACCTTCAGCATCTCGTCCTCGATCTGGACGGCGTTGCCGCCGGGCCGCACGGCGAAGCGCTCGGGCTTGTCGCGGAAGCGCTCGCCGCCGGAGAGGCCCGCCAGGTGGGCCGCATCGGTGGTGGCGAGAGCCACCGGCCGGGGCTCCGGCCGCTCGAAGGACAGCGGCGCGAGGTCGCGCGGCTTGAACTTGGGCGTGTCGGCGTTTGACACGTTCTCGGCGAGCAGCCGCTGGCGTTCCTGGTGCCACTGCATCCGGGTGCGGAGCATCGAGAAGATCGGGATGTCGGAGATCGCCATGGTGGGTCGCCTGCCGTCGCGGCGACATGGTGTGCGCCGCTAGGCAAACATTGCCGGGCGTATGGTTAACGGTCCGTTAACCGCCGCGGCGCCATCCGGTCGCCACGGTTTTGCCGCTTCGGAAAAGCCCTGATATCGCGTATGCGGTGGGCTCCCCTGCGCTTTCGTGTTAAGAAGCCGTGAACGCGCGGAGCGGCAGGTTTTGCCGCACGCGTTAACGGTCCCGCGAATCACCTCGGGCACGCGCGGCAGGAGCGGAGAAAGGGTTAACAGTGATGGGCGACATGCCGCTTCCCGCAAAGTTCTTCATCGCCTTCGTCATCGTGCTGGCGCTGATCGGCGGGGTCGCGTGGCTGGTGCGGCGGTTCGGCTCGGGCGGGCTCGGCTCGGCCTCGGCCCGCGGCCGCCAGGCCCGACTCGGCGTGATCGAGGCGACCGCCGTGGACAGCCGGCGCCGGCTGGTGCTGGTGCGGCGCGACAATGTCGAGCATCTGATCATGCTGGGCGGCCCCACCGACGTGGTGGTCGAGGCCAACATCGTCCGCGGCCAGCCGGCCGCGCCGATGCGCGACGTCCCAACGCCCCGGATGGAACAGCCCGGCCGCCCGGCGGCCGAGAACGGCCTGTGGGCGCCGGCCGCCCCGCTGGCGCCGGAGCCGGCGTTCCGGGCCGGCCGCGGCGGCGAGCGCGCCATGATCCAGCCGATCGCCGAGGATCTGCCGCTGCAGCCGCAGGCCGAGCCGGCGCCGCGGCCGCAGACCGTCGATCGGCTCGCCGGGCTGGCGGCCGAGCTCGGCCGCAGCGCGCCACCGCCGATCGTCGATCCCCGCATGGCCGAGCCGCGCATGTCGGAGCCCCGCATGCCCGAGATGCGGCCTCCCGAGCCCCGCATGCCGGACATGCGGGCCCAGGAGCCCTGGATGCCGGAGCCGCGCATGCCGGAGCCCCGCGCCGCCGAGCCCCGGATGCCCGAGCCCCGGATGCCCGAGCCGCGAACGCCGGAGCACCGGCCCGCCGAGCACCGGCCGGCCGACGCCCGCCGGCCGGTCGGCGAGCTTCGCCGCCCGCTCGAGCCGCGGCGTGCACCGCCGGCCCCGCCTGCCGCTCCGCCGGCCGCCCCGGCGGGCGAGAACGATCACGGCGGCGACCGCCAGCTCGCCGCCATGGCGGAGCAGCTGGAAGCCGCGCTGCGGCGCTCCGGCGGCAGCGAGCGCCCCTCCGAGCCGGCGGCCGAGGCCGTTCCGAGCCCGCCTCCCGCGGCGCCCCCCGCCGCTCGTCCGCGTCCGTCGCTGCGGTCGCCGCTCGAGCCGCGCAGCTCGCTGCTCCGCGGCACCTCGCCGGCCCGTCCGCCGATGAGCGAGCCGCCCCCGCCGCCCGCTCCGCAGGCCGAGACCGCCGCCGAGCCGGTGCCCCCGCCGGCCGGCGAAGAGCCGGCCCAGGCGCATGCCGCGCCTCCCGCCCCCCAACCGCAAGACAGCAAGCCTTCCGGCAAGACCGCCTACGAGAGCCTCGAAGAGGAAATGGCGAATCTGCTCGGCCGCGCGCCCGGCAAGCCGTGACATCGGTCGGGGGCGGCCGCCGCGTTCGTCTCGCGACGATGGCGGCCGGAGTGGGGACGGCCACCACGAGGCTGCGCGCCTGTGCGCCGCCGGCCGGCATGCTGCTGACGGGTACGCTGCTGGCCGGTACGCTGCTGGGGGCTGTGCTGCTGGGGGGCATGATGCTGGCCGGCCCGGCGGCCGCCCAGGACATCAGCCTCAATCTCGGCCAGGGCGCCGGGCTGACCGAGCGGGTGATCCAGCTCATCGCACTGATCACGGTGCTGTCGCTGGCGCCGTCGATCCTGGTGATGGTGACGTCCTTCACCCGGATCGTCGTCGTCCTGTCGCTGCTGCGCACCGCGCTCGGCACCGCGACGGCACCGCCCAACACCGTGATCATCTCGCTCGCCCTGTTCCTCACCGCCTTCGTGATGGGGCCGGCCTTCGAGCGGGCCTACGACATCGGCATCCGGCCGCTGGTCAACAACGAGATCACGGTCGAGCAGGCCTTCGAGCGGTCGAGCGAGCCGTTCCGGGCCTTCATGCTCAAGAACGTGCGGGACAAGGACCTCAAGCTGTTCCTCGACATGGCGCGGGAGGCGCGGCCGGCAGCTCCGGAGGATCTGTCGCTGCGCATCCTGGTGCCGGCCTTCATGATCTCCGAGCTCAAACGCGCCTTCGAGATCGGCTTCCTGCTGTTCCTGCCGTTCCTGATCATCGACCTCGTGGTCGCCTCGGTGCTGATGTCGATGGGCATGATGATGCTGCCGCCCGCGACCATCTCGCTGCCGTTCAAGCTGATCTTCTTCGTGCTGGTGGACGGCTGGAACCTGGTCGCCGGTAGCCTGGTGCAGAGCTACGGCAGCTAGGGAGTCGCGGGGCGACCCGTCTCCCGGCCGGGTGCCTGGCAACGGCCTGAGACGCCTCGTCCGGCCGCCCGGGGCCAGGGTCGCGGCGCGGTGCACCGCGACCGGGACACGAGGCCCGTACGGGCGTGCCGCCTCCTTTACCGCCGCACCACCGTGACCTTGCGGGAGCGGATCGAGGCGGTCGGGTCGGGGTCGGCGAGCGGCGCCCGGCTCTGCGTCCCGGGCGCGGCGGCGGGGCCGTCCGGCGGCGGCGGCGCCACGTCCTGGCCGCCGAAGGAGCCGGTCTCCGGATAACGGACCCGCAACTCGCGCAGGAAGCTGTCGAGCGTGTCGGTCGCCGCCACCATGCGGGAGACCGCGGCGAACTCCGGCGCGTTGGCGGCGCGCGGCGCGGTCGCCACCTCGAAGGCGCGGCGATCCGGACCGTCGGCCATCTTGGCCACGTACTTGTCGCGGAAGCGGCCGAGCCCGAGCGTGTCGTCGGCGATCGCGTAGCCGATCGCGGCGCGCAGGAGGTCGGCCCGCTCCGGCTCGCTGAGCGGCTGCCAGTCGCGCCAGCGCTCGCCGTACATCATCTCGATCTGCTCGGCGGCGGCCTGCCAGCGCTTGGCCGACCACAGGATGTCGCCGCGCAGCCGCACCGCCTCGCGCCCGTCGAGATTGCCGATCACCTCGAGCGCGAGGTCGGGCCGGCCGATGTCGGAGAGGGCCCGCCCCTCGATCAGCAGGCGCTGGTTGCGCAGCTCGGTGGCGAGATTCGTGGTCTGGGTGGCGCGCAGGGTGGCGAGCGCCCGGTCCGGCTTGCGGTTCATCAGATAGACGATGGCGAGCTTGGTCGCGACCTGGGCCCGCGCCGCGCCCTGCAGGCGGTGATCCACCTGGTGCTGCAGCAGCTCGGCCGCCTGGTCGAGCAGGTCGACCGAGACCAGGCGGTCGGCGAGCCGACGGATCATCTCGTCGCCGCGGCGTCCGATCGGGGTGAGCTCGCGGAAGTCGTAGAACAGGCCGAGCGCGTCGACGGCCGGCATCGCGTCGCCCTTGCCGGCCAGGAACAGCGTGTCGAAGGTCGCCGCCGCCTCCTCCTGGATGCGCCGGGTGAGCTCCGAGTTCGGATGTGCCATCAGCGCGGTGCGCATCACGTGGAAGGCGTCGCGATAGCGTGATTCCTGGGTGTAGAGCCGGGCCAGGAGCTGCAGCGCCTCGATCTCGGTCTCGTCGCCGCGCCAGATCGTGGTCAGCTCCTCGAGGTCGGCGATCACCTCGGCGCGCTTCAGGTCGCCGAGGTGATAGCGCAGCACGGTCTCGCGCAGCCGCGCCTGGGCGGCGTTCGGCCCGCTGCCCCCGGCCGAGACGGCGAGCCGGTAGTCGGCGAGCGCGTCGCCGCTGCGGCCCATGCCCTCGGCCACCTGGCCGGCCAGCACGGCGATGGCGGGCTCCATGTCCTTGTCGACGCCGAGCGTCTCGAAGGCGTGCAGCAGGTTCTGGGCGACGGCGTAGTTCTTCACCTCGAGAGCGGCCCGCACCGCCTCCTTGAGGATCAGCCGCTGCAGCTGGATCGGCAGCGTCGACACGGCGGATTCGACGGTCCTCAGCTTCTCGTTCGCCTCGGCCCAGTTGCCCTGCCTGGCGACCGCGAAGCCGCGCCAGATCTGGGCGTCCGGATGGCCCGCGACGATCGGATGCGAGAGGTCCTTGAGGGCCTCCGGAATGCGGCCCAGCATGATGTTGGCGAGCGCGTGCATCAGGAGGCCGGCCGGATCGTCGGCGCCGGGACGCTCCTCGGCGAGCGCCACCTCGATGACGCCCTTGGCCTCGGCGTACATCTCGCGGGCCAGATAGAACCGGGCGAGGTCCATGCGAGCACCCGTGCGGCGCGTCTCCAGCGCCTCGGCGGCGGCGGCCATCAGGGCGCGATGGCGGGTCTCGAAATCGGCCTCGCGGTCGAACCCCCACAGCTGCGGATCGAACACGGCCGGCCGGAACAGGCCGGCACGGCGCCCGACCATGTCGCTCGCCGACACGGCGAGGCCGCCGGGACGCCCGACCACGATCCGGTCGGCGCCCAGCTCGACCGTCAGGTCGTCGGCGATCGGCTGCAGCACGACACCGTGCGCCGACGGCAGCACGCCGAACTCGACATAGTCCTGCGGCTGCATGAAGCCGCGCGGCGGGCCGAGGCCGGTGACGACGACCAGCGTGTCGCCGGCTTCCGGGTCGGGGATGCGGTGGACGACGCGCGGATCGTCGAAAGGCACCGCCGCCGTGATGCGGCTCTGGCTCGCCGGGTTGCGCACCAGCGCCAGCGGCCGCGGCGCCTCCATCACCTGGTCGCCGATGACGATCGTCACGGTCGAGCCGTCGATCCGCGCCGTGGCGAGCCGCGGCCGCTCGAGCTTGAGGCGGAGCGCCTGGCCGTCGCGCAGCGGAATCAGCGTCGCGCTCTGCACGGTGCCGCTGCGGTCGCGGCCGAGCGCCGCGACGTCGATCTTGGCGCGCGTGTCGAAGACCGCCCACAGCGCATCGGCGCGGTTGAACACCGCGAGCGGGGTGGCGATCGAGAACGGGAAGCTGAGGATCAGGTTGTCGGCCTGGCGGCCGACCTGCATCTGCACGGCGCCGGTCGGATCGGCCGAGGCGGCGGGCGCCACGATGACGGGCGCGGCGGGCTCCGCGCCGCCGTCCTGCAGGTCGGCGGCACGCGGCTCGGGCCGGGCGGGAGCGGTCGCCTCGCGCAGCGGCGCGGGAGCGGGCCCCGGTGCGACTGCGGCGGGAGCGGGAGCCGGCGCGGCGGACGGGGCCGGGAGAACGGCCGCCAGGGCCGGCCGGGCCGGCACGTCGGAGAGATCGGCGGGCGGGATCGCCGCGGCAGGGGCCGTGGCGGCCGGGGCCGGAGCAGCCCGTGCGGGCGCCGCCGGTGGCGGCACCGGAGCTGCCGCGGCTGCCGGCGCGATCGGGCGCGCCGTAGGCTGCGGCGTACCGGGCAGCGGCGGCGTGAGGGCGGCGGGCGACAGGGGCGGACGCGGCGATTCGACCGTGACCGCGGGTGCGGGCGCAGGGGCCGGCGCGGGCGACGGTGCGGGGGCCGGCGCGCGGGCGGCCGGAGCCGCCGCCGGGCCCGGAGCCGGGGCCGTCTGGGCCGGAGCCGTCTGGGCGGGCGTCGTCTGTGGCGCCTCGAGGCCGAGGCCGCTGCCGCGACGGCGGTCGCGGCTCTCGGCCAGGATGGCGGCGAGCTCGGCGGCACGGCCGGCCGGGTCGGTCTCGCTGCGCCGCCGCGCCGCCTCGACCACGCCGACATCGACCACGAAGCTCTCGTCCTCGCGGAAGGTGCGGACGTCGACATTGCCGATGAAACCGAACCGCACCGTCGTCGACTGGTCCTGGATCTCGGCATCGACGCCGCCCACCATCGGCGGCATGGATCCCTTGGCGTCGGCGAGATCGAACTTGAGCGGTGCGTCGAAGGTGAGGACGAGGGCGTCCTTCTCACGCGAGGTGGCGACCGGGATCAGGTCGGGCAGATCGAACACGTAGCGCGAGAAGGTCGGCTGATGCGAGACGCGCACCCGGGTGAGCGGCATCTGCTTCTGACGGACCAGCTGCTGCTGCTTCTTGATCTTGCGCTCGGCCTCGCGGGCGCGGCGCGCGAGTTCCTCCACCACCTCCTGCGGCAGCCCGGGCGGCTGTCCCTTCCAGGTCTCGGGCAGGAGATCGACATAGAGCCGCTCGCCGGCCGTCAGCGTGTTGAGCTTGACGGGACGCGCCAGCGCGATGCGCACGCCGCGGCCATCGGGATCGCGACGCGCCGCACCGATCCAGCCGCTCGCCATGCTGGGCAGGCGATCGACCGAGACGGCGACGGGCTTGCGGAAGCCGAGAATGACGATGCCGTTCGCCATCCGCACTTCGCTTTCCACGTCGTCGGCGAAGTGGAAGACGAGGCGGGCATAGCCTTCGGCCGTGGAGACCGAGAGCTCCGCCCGCACGGGCTGCTGCTGCTGGGCGGCGGCGGCGCCGAGCAGCGCCGCCATCACGGCGGCGGCGGCGACGAGGCTGGCGAGCCGCGCACCGATGCGGCCGAGGCCGGCGGCGCCGTCCTCCCGGTCGACGAAACGGAACGCGGTGCGCAACGCAACTGAGAACAACGGCATGACGGGTCCCGCGCGAACGCGCTACGACTGCACTCGGGATGACACCACCCTAGCCCGCCCCCGTTTAACGGGCGCTTAACGCTATGCATTTGATTTCGAAAGGCACTCGCCCTGGCACGGCGGGCAGGCACGACCTTTGCGCGAACCGGCGCGACTCGTGCGGAACGGGAAAGGCGGCGGACGGTTGTTCCGACGACAACCCGGAGGAACATCATGATCACCGAGAATTTTGGAATCATCCTCGCCCTGCTGCTGATCGTCATCCCCAGCATCGGCGCCATGGCGATGGGCAGCATGGGATCGTCGGGCACCTCGTTCCGGCCCGCGCTGGCGACCGGCCGCGACGACAGCGACGAGGGCGAGGAGATGCGCGGGCACCCGGTCCGCAACGTCGGCCGCAACCCGGACCGCCGCTGAGCCGAAGCGGCCGCAGCGCCGCCTCGCAGGTGAGAATGCCGGCGACGCCGACGGCTCAGCGTCGCCAGGGCAGCGCCGCCGCGTCCTCGACGAACACCCAGGCCCCCTGCCCCAGCGCATCCGGGAACGGCGCGATCACGGCGCCGTCCCGCACCGTGAACGGCAGGCCGGCACTGTCGAGCCGAGCCCTCAGCGCATCGAGCGACGCCACCACCAGGGCGTACGCGCCGATGAACGGCAGCCCGGGCGGCACCAGGCCGATCAGGTCACGGAACGTGTCCGGCGTGGCGAGCTGGACGCGGCCGCGATCGAGGCCGATCACCGGACCCGCCGCGGTGTCGGTCACCGGCCGGTCGAGGAACCGCGAAAACCGCGCCGCCGCCTCGGCGGTGTCGCCGACTGCCACCACGGCGTCGAGCAGCGCCGTGACGCCGTTCGGCTGCGTCAGCCAGCGCGGCTGCCACACGGTGTGCTCGGTGCGATGGGTGAGCATCTGGATGCGGCCCTCCGGCATGACGCCCGGCGACAGCCGGGCGACCGTGAAGGCGGCGACGTCGGGCCCCTCGGCGGTCTCGACCGGCCGCTGCATGGCGACGAGCGGCTGCATCGGCATGCCGCTCGCCGCGAGCCGCGCGTGGTGCCGCGCCGCGTCGGCCACCGCGAAGGCGATCAGATGCACGCCGCGATAGCGGGCGAGCGCGGCATCGAGCTGGCGGCCGAGCGGCGTGTCGGCGGTCTTGAACAGCACCTCGACGTAGCCGCGTGAGAACATCGCCGTGACGTTGCCGGTTCCGGCCGGTGCCATGCTGCCGTCGGGCCCGGGATTGACCTGCACGGACGGCGGCGTCGGCGCGAACCCGGCCCGCGCGAGCGCCTCGCCGGCATCGCCGCGATCCGCCGCGAAGTGCCCGATATGGTCCAGAAAAATCTGCTCCCCGGCGGGAAGCTGACGCACGCTTTCTTCCATGAAGGCCCGAGCTCCCGGTCACCCTGTCGCTATTTCGCCGCCTCGCGCCCCGGTTGGTGCCGCGCCGCGACGCCCCGCCTTATATACGAGGCACTGCCGCCGTCGACTCCCCCGGGCGGCCCGCCGGTGCACCGGCGGCCCTCGTCATCTCCTCGTGATCGGCATGGAACTTGCTCTGGAAATCGGCCCGCAACCGGTCGAGAATGGACGACGTTTGACCCCCGCTCCCCTCATGGATGCCATGACTCCACCGGCCGCGCACGTCGCGCACCCCGATCAGCGACAGGCGCTGGCCTTCCGCCACGTCTCGAAGCAGTTCCCGCGCGGCGACGGCGGCGCGCTGGAGGTTCTGCGCGACGTCAGCTTCGACGTCCCGGCCGGCTCCGTCGTCTCGATCCTCGGACCGTCGGGCTCCGGCAAGTCGACGCTGCTCAACATGGCGGCGGGCCTGCTCGCGCCGGACCAGGGCCGCGTGCTGGTGCTCGGCCACGAGACGACCGGCACGGTCGACTGGTCGCGCCTCGGCTACATGTTCCAGGACGACCGGCTGCTGCCCTGGCGCACCGCGATCGACAATGTCGGGCTGGCGCTCGAAACCGGGTCGATCGGCAGGCGCGAGAAGCGCGAGCGCTCGCAGGCGCAGCTGTCGCTGGTCGGGCTCGGCGATTTCGCCAGCGCCTATCCGCACCAGCTCTCGGGCGGCATGCGCAGCCGCGTGGCGCTCGCCCGCAGCCTCGTCACCGAGCCGGACATTCTGCTCATGGACGAGCCGTTCTCGCGGCTCGATGCCCAAACGCGCACCACTATGCATACAGAGTTGCTGCGCATCCACCGCGAGCGCGGCATGTCGATCGTGTTCGTCACCCACGACGTGGAGGAGGCCGTGATCCTGGCCGACCACATCGTGATGTTCTCGCCGCGGCCCGGCCGCGTGCACACCGAGCTCGCCGTCGAGCTGCCGCACCCCCGCCTCGGCACCCCGGACGCCCTGAGCCTCGTCGCGGAGCTGCGTGCCGCGATCGCGGGCATGTCGGCCGACTGGGTGATCTGATCCGTCCCGCCCCCGTCCCCCGCCCCATTGGAGACACCATGTCCGTGCGAAAGCTCGCCGCCCTCCTGGCCGCCGCGGCCGTCACCCTCACCCCCGTCTCCGCCTCGGCCCAGGAGAAGATCAAGATCGGCTACTGGAGCAGCGGCTTCAGCGTCGGCTTCGGCGCCGTGCTCGAGGTCGGCAAGTTCCTGGAGGCCCAGGGCCTGGCCCCCGAATACATCAAGTTCAGCGACGTCAACGGCCCGACCAAGGCGCTGCTGACCCATTCGATCGACGCCGCGTTCGGGGCGCCGGCCACCGGCGCCTTCACGCTCGGCGGCGAGGGCGCACCGATCGAGCTGGTGCTGGTGAACCAGATCGCCGAGGCGACCTTCGTCACCAAGGACGGCTCGCCCATCAAGTCGCTCGAGGAGCTCAAGGGCAAGAAGGTCGGCATGTCGCCGGCCGGCAGCGCCATGTACGCCATCTCGACCTCGGTGCTGGAGAAGAACCACGGCCTCAAGCGCAGCGACTACACGGCGGTGGCGGGTAACGAGGGACGTCTCCTGCAGTTCCTCTCCCAGGGCGACATCGACGCGGCCGCGCTGCGCGCCGTGACCATCGCCTCGGTCCCCGACATGAAGCTGAAGCGGCTCGGCAGCGTCGTCGAGGAATGGAAGACGATGACCAAGGGCTCGGCTCCGCCGATTCTCGGCGTCGCCCTCGTCCACAAGGACTTCGCCCGCCAGAGCCCGCAGGCGGTGACCAAGTTCGTCACGGCGCTGATCGCGGCGACCCGGTTCGGCAGCGCCGAGACCGCGAAGGCCTCCGAGATCCTCAGCAAGAGCGCCAATCTCGACGCCCGTGACGCCACCTCCTACGCCCGCCTGTGGGATCAGTTCTACGTCGCCTCGCTCGGTCCCGACGACATCGCCAACCTGAAGGCCGAGGCGGAGGTGTTCCGCGCCTCCGGCACGCTGGAGAAGCCGGTGCCGGATTCGCTGTTCGTGCCGACCTACTACGAGCAGGCCAAGAAGTGAGAGCTCCGGCCGAGACGACGATCAGGACTCCCGGGCGCGCCACGCTGGCCGCCCGGCGGTCCGCCCTGCTCCTCCTGCTGATCGTGGCGTGGTGGGCGGCGTCGCTCGCCCTGCCGCCCTACGTGCTGCCGAGCCCGGCCCGCGTCGCCCAGCGGCTGGCGCAGCTCGCCGAGAGCGGCGACCTCTTCACCAACCTGTTCACCACGCTGTGGCGCGTGCTCGCCGGCTTCGCCGTCGCCGTGGTGATCGGGGTGCCGGGCGGCATCCTGCTCGGCTCGAACCGGGCGCTCGGCAGCTTCTTCGAGCCGGTTCTGCCGGTGATGAACACGGTGTCGTCGGCGATCTGGGCGATCTTCGCCATCCTGTGGTTCGGCCTGTCGCCGCTGACGCCCATCTTCGTGGTGCTGATGACGGCACTGCCGCTGATCATCACCAACGTGTGGCAGGGCACCCAGGCGGTCAACGCCGACTATGTCGAGCTGGCGCACACGCTGCGCTTCTCGCGCTTCAAGACCCTGCTGAAGATCTACGTGCCGTCGATCCTGCCGTATTTCTTCTCCGGCGCCCGGCTCGCCTTCGGGTTCGGCTGGCGCGTCAGCCTGGTCGCCGAGACGCTGGGCGCCTCGAGCGGCGTCGGCTATCGTCTGCGCCAGGCCTCCGACCTGATCCAGACCGACCAGGTGTTCGCCTGGACGATCGCCCAGATCGCCATGATGGTGGTGATCGAGATCGGGCTCCTGGCGCCGCTGGAGCGGCACCTGTTCCGCTGGCGGCGCGACGTGCGGACCTGACCGGCGCACGCGACCTTCCACCGCCGGCCCGGACCGGGCCGGCGGCAGAGTTCTTGCAGGGCGACGGGCGGCTCGGGCCGCCCGGACAAGACCCCCGGCCGGAAACACCCGGGAACGACGTGCGGCCCGTCCGACACGGGTCGAGGTGGTGCAGCGCGGCGGCCCCCGGCCGTGCCGCGACGGGAGACGACGATGCGACGACGTGACGTGCTGACGCTCGCCCTTGGCTCTCTGGCCGGAGCCGCCCTCGCGACAGGTCCCGGCTTCGCCCAGGGCCAATGGCCGGACCGGCCGATCCGCCTGGTGGTGCCGCGCAGCGCCGGCGGCGTCCTCGACATCGTGGCGCGCCACTGGGCCGAATGGGTGAAGGAGCCGCTCGGCTCCATCGTGGTCGACAACATCGGCGGCGGCGGCGGCATCATCGGCACCGCGACCGTCGCCCGCAGCCCGGCCGACGGCTACACGCTGCTGCTCGGGTCGACCAGCGACCTCGTGCTGCACCCGGTGCTGTCGCCCAAGGCGGCCAACTACACGGCGTCGGACTTCGCCCCGGTCGCCACCATGGCGATCTCGGTGGCGTCGATCATCGTGCATCCCTCGGTGCCGGCCAAGGACCTGAAGGAGCTCGCCGCCTACGCCAAGGCCAATCCGGGCAAGCTGTCCTACGGCTCGGCGGGCGCCGGCACCATGGCCAATCTCGCCGGCGAGCTGTTCAAGTCGCTGGCCGGCGCGCCCGACATCGTGCACGTGCCCTACAAGGGGGCGGCCGGCGGCTACACGGATCTGATCTCCGGCCAGCTGCCGATGTTCGCCGCCAACATCACCGACCAGATGATCTCGCTCCACCGCGCCGGCAAGGTGCGCATCCTGGCGGTGGCGACCGAGAAGCGGCTCGACATCGCCCCCGAGCTGCCGACCACGGCGGAGGCCGGCTATCCCGAGCTGATCGCCAAGCTGGCGCTCGGCGTGTTCGCCCCGGCCGGCACCCCGGACCCGGTCCTCGACAAGCTCGCCGAGGTGACACGCAAGAGCCTGGACGATGCGGACTTCCGCGCCAAGCTGGTGAAGGCCGGATTCGAGCCGGTGCTCGGCGTCGGCCGCCGCGAGACGGCGGAGTTCATCGGCGCCGAGGAGAAGCGCTGGACCCCGGTGGTGATGTCGTCCGGGCTGAAGACGCAGTAGCCAGACGCCGCTCTTGAGCGTGCCCCGTAACGGGGGTCGTCATGCCCGCGCGCGTCGCGGGCATCCACGTCTTTGGTCCCGGCCGCAGGAACGATCGTGGATGGCCGGGACGAGCCCGGCCATGACGCGATCGGTCATCCGCCCTTGCGGTCCTGCGCCAGCCGCGCCTCGGCGTCGCGGTGCAGCGCGCCGCGGTCGATCTTGTTGGTCGAGGCGAGCGGCAGCCGGTCGATGAACCAGACGAAGCGCGGGTGCTGGTAGGCCGGCGCGTGGGCGAGCGCGAAGCGCTTGATGTCCTCCGGGTCCGGCGTGCTGCCGGCGCGCGGGATCACGAAGGCGACCGGCTTCTGGCCCTTGATCTCGTCGTCGACCGGCACCACGGCGGCCTGTGCCACGTCGGGGTGGCGCTCCAGCATGCGCTCGACGTCGCCCGGGAAGATGTTCTCGCCGCCCGAGACGAACATGTCGTCGGTGCGCCCGACGAAGGTGTAGAAGCCGTTTTCGTCGCGGCGAAACACGTCGCCGGTCTTGTAGAAGCCGTCGGCCGTGATCGGCGGCGGCAGATCCGGACGGTTGTGATAGCCGTTCATGATCGCCGGCGACTTCATCTCCAGCGCACCCTCGACCGCGTCGCGGTCGTCGCCGTCGACGAGGCGCACCGCGACCTGCGGGTGCGGATGGCCGACCGACGTGTCCGGCTGCTTCAGCCCCTGCGGATGCGGACCGAACACCACCGGGCCGCCTTCCGTGGTGCCGTAGGCGTTGGTGATCACGGCGTGCGGCAGCAGCGCCTTGATGCCCGCCATCAGGCTTGCGCTGACCGGCGCCGAGCCCATGCGCACCAATTCGACGCTGGAGAGATCGGTGCGGGCGAGCAGCTCGCGCTCGCGCAGCATCATCGCCATCATGGGCGGCACCGCGGTGAGCCACGTCGCCTTGTAGCGGTCGATCGCCTCGACATAGGCGGCGGCCGTGAACTGCGGCAGCAGGATCACGGTGGCGTGCGCCGCGCAGGCGAGCTTGGCCAGCGCCAGCGCGTTCATGTGGTAGAGCGGCGCCGCGATCAGGAAGCGATGCGCCGCCATGCCGGGAGCGCCGGCGAGCCTCGTCTTCACCACCCACAGATGGCTCTGGTGCGACAGCACGACACCCTTCGGCGTGCCGGTCGAGCCCGAGGTGTAGAGGAACATGGCCGGCTCGCGGTCCGCCGGCACGACGGCGTCGAACGGCCCCGGATCGAGGAAGTCGTCGAAGCTCTCGGCCCCGTGCGCGCCGAAGCAGACGACCGGCAGATCCGCCGGGCAGTCGTCGCGCCGCGCCGGATCGCAGAACACCAGGCGGGCGCCGCAGTCCTTCAGGATGAAGTCGATGGTGCCGCGCGGGAACTTGAAGTTGACCGGCACCGCGACCAGCCCGGCCCGCATGATCCCGAAATAGGCGGCGAGATACTCGGACCGGTTCGCGGCGAGGATGGCCACCCGATCGCCGCGTGAAAACCCGCGCGCCGACAAGGCGCGGGCGACGCCGTTCGCCGCGGCGTCGAGCGCCGCGTAGGTGACCTCGCGCGGCACCTCCTCGCCGCCGAGATCGATCACGGCGAGCTTTTGGGAGTCCTGACGACGGTCGATCAGGTCACCGAGGTTCTTGGGATCGTATGTTTGCGAAATCATGATGCCGGCCACTCGCCCCTCCGCCGTCATGGCCGGGCTCGTCCCGGCCATCCACGCCTGTTCGGGACGCCCTCCTCGAAGAACTGCGCGGGCGTCACCGCCACACGATGGGATCACGACGGGATCGGTCACCACCTGCCCCGGAGCTCGATCCGTCATCCTGAAGTGCGAGGGTCCGGCGGCGCTTTGCGACGCCGGCGCGAGCCTCGAAGGATGCGGCCCCGGCGTCTCGGCAGCTCCCGGGCCGTCGCCCTTCGAGGCCCGGCCTGCGGCCGGGCACCTCAGGGTGACGGAGATTCACCGATGTCACTTCTTCGGCGCCACCGCGCCCGTGAAGTAGGTGGCGCGGCCGCTCGCCAGGAGCTTGCCCTGGAGATCGAACACCTGCGCCTCGGCGGTCGAGAACTGGCTGCCCGGCTTGACCACGCGGCCCTTGACGATCAGGTCGCCCGGCATCGCGGCGGAGTGGTAGTCCACCCGCATGTCGATGGTCGGCACGCCGCGGCCGGTGCGCCTGACCAGCGCCCAGTCGGCGGCGAGGTCGAGCAGCGTCGCCAGGATGCCGCCGTGCGTGTAGGGCCGCTCCGGATGCACCTTCCACTCCTCGCGCCAGGTGGCGCGGATCTCGATCGTGTCCTCGCCGAGCGCCGTCACCTTGAGGCCGAGCCACTGGTGGTACGGCCCCTGGGTGATCATCGCGTCGACTTGGTCTGCGGTGAGGTCTTGGCTCATGGATGTCCTGTCGGTGAGGCCTCCGCGCCGCCCTGCCGGGACGCTGCCCCCCTCCCCACCCTTCCCCCACAAGGGGGACGGAGCAGGCGGAGATCGGGGCAGACGCTTGGACCATCGGGCGCAGGACCTTTCGTCGAATTCATCTGCTCGACATTCGAGCGGTTACGGCTCCTGCGGTCCCTCCCCCCTTGTGGGGGAGGGACCGGGAGGGGGGTCGGGCGCCGGGACGATCGTGGCAAACCTCCCGGAGTTCCGAAGCGATCACGGCGTGACGACGACCTTGCCGATCACCTCGCGGTCCTGGATCAGGCGCAGGCCCTCGCGGGCCTGGTCGAGCGGCAGGACCGTGTCGATCACGGGCGCGAGCTTCTTCGCCGCGATCAGCTCCATCAGGGCCGCCAGGTTGTCGTCGTAGAAGCTGTTCGAGCCGAGGATCTGCAGCTCGAAGCTCCAGATGTAGCGGAGATCCTCCTTGGGATCGTGGCCGGCGGTGGCGCCGCAGACCAGGATCTTGCCGCCGCGCTTGACGCATTTGAGCGACGGCGCCCAGGTGTCGCCGCCGGTGAAGTTGATCACCACGTCGACGCCGCCCTCGTAGGTGCGGCGCTGCGGCTTGCCGTAGCGCTCGACCGCCCACTTGGAGAAGTCGGTCTTGGTGTAGTCGATCACGTGGTCGGCGCCCATCTCGGAGAGGCGCTTGAGCTTGCTCTCGCTCGACGCGCAGGCGATCACCTCGGCGCCCAGCATCTTGGCCAGGATGACGCAGCCGGTGCCGACGCCGCCGGAGGCGCCGAGCACGACCACCTTGTCGCCGGCCTTGACGGTGTCGTGGGTGATCAGCATGCGGTGCGCGGTGCCGTAGGCGACCGGCAGCGCCGCCGCCTGCTCGAAGGTCACGTCGGCCGGCATGGCGATGAGCTGGTCGGCCGCGACGAGGCAGTACTCCGCCATGCCGCCGTCGAGCATCTCGCCCATCAGGCCCTTCTTCCTGTTGAGCGGATTGACCAGCACGCGGTCGCCCGGCTTCCAGCCGGTCACGCCGGCGCCGACCTCGGCGATCTCGCCCGCCATGTCGAGGCCGATCACCACCGGCAGCGGCACCTTGATGCCCGGCATGCCGCGAACCGTGAAGACGTCGTGGTAATTGAACGAGGAGGCGCGCACGCGGATGACGACGTGCCCCTCCGTGACGGTCGGCCGCGGATGGTCGGTCACGTAGTCCAGATCGTCGAGAGTGCCGTGCCGCCGCAGCACCAGAGCTCGCATCGTCGCGCTCAAAGCCTTCGTCTCCTCTTCGTCCAAAATCCCGTTCGCCGGGTCTCGCTCGCCCGGACACGGGCCGTCGTACGGGGCCTTCCGGGCCTCTTGATTAACCCAGGCAGCCTGATATGCAAAGTGGTGTCGCACGCAGGGCGGGCGGCACGGATCTGGCTTCGGAGGGTGCGCCGTCGCCCGATCGTTCGTTGTACGATCGCGGCCCGCGATCGTCGACACCAGGTGGCGTCCGCCCCCCGAAAAAATCCCGGAGTCCGGTATGCAAGAGACGTTCCGACAGTTCCTCGACCGGCTGCGCGAGGCCGGCGAGCTCGTCGACCTTCGCCAGCCCGTGGACATCCGCCACATCGCCACCCTGGTCGACCAGTCGGACAAGGCGCTGTTCTTCCACGACGTGATCGGATACCGCACACCCGTCGTCTCGGGCATCATCCGCACGCAGAAGCGGGCCATGATGTCGATGCACGCCGGAAGCTACGGCGAGATCGAGGAGAGGCTCCGCCGCGCCACCGCCGCGCCGATCCCGCCGGTGCGGGTCGACACCTCGCCCACCCGCGAGGTGGTGATGCGGGGCGACGAGGTCGACCTGTTCAAGCTGCCCATTCCGATGTCGTCGATCTACGACGGCGGCCCGATGATCACGGCCGGCGTGGTGATCGCCAGGGACCCGGAGCTCGGCTTCAACAGCGGCATCTACCGGTTCATCGTCAAAGAGAAGAACCTCACCGGCATCGACATCGTCACCCCGAACAACATGCGGCTGTTCGCGGACCGTGCATACAAAGCGGGCCGCCCCTGCCCGATTTCGATCAGCATCGGCACCCACCCCTACGAGATCACCGGCTCCGGCTTCCGCGCCCCGCTCGGCGTCGACGAGATGGGGATCGCCGGCGGCCTGCGCGGCGCGCCGGTCGCGCTCGCGCCCTGCGAGACCATCGACGTGCCCTACATCGCCGACGCCGAGATCGTGCTCGAGGCCGAGATCCTGCCGACCGGATGGACCTGGCCGGAGGGCCGCTTCGGCGAGTTCACCCGGCTGATGGGCGGGCTGCACTGGAATCCGCTGGTGCGCATCAAGGCCGTCGCGATGCGCCGCGACGCCGTCTACTACTCGCTGCACATGCCGTGGGAGAACACCTGGCTCGCCGCGCCGACCCGCTACGCGGCGCTGCGCCAGGCGCTCAAGACCGCCGGCGTCACGGTCAAGGACATCAACGTCACGCTCGGCGGCTGCGCCTTCTGGCACGCCGTGATCTCCATCAGGAAGCAGGCCGGCGAGGGCAAGAACGCGCTGCTCGCGGCGCTCTCGGTGATGGACCTCAAGCACGTGGTCGTGGTCGACGACGACATCGACGTGTTCGATCCCGCCGAGGTCGAGTGGGCGATCGCCACCCGCGTGCAGGCCGACCGCGACGTGATGATCATCTCGAACGCGCGGGCCAAGCCGCTCGATCCGAGCCTGCTGCCGATGCCGCCCGGCGTGGTGCCCACCGGCGCCAAGATGGGCATCGACGCCACCATCCCGGAATACGCCCAGCGCGAGGCCTACGAGCGCATCACCTACGCCTATGCCGACACGGCGAAGATCGACGACTACGTCGCCGGCAAGACCGACCCGGAAGGCGAGACGGGCGGCGACAACGAGGTGGCGCGGCTCGCCGACGCCATCCTGGAGAAGATCGCGGCCGAGCCGATGTACTACACCGACATCGCCGAGGCGTTCGCGGGCTACAACTTCCAGACCGTCGCCCGCGCGCTGGGACACCTGCACACGACCGAACGGCTGTGGCAGGACCGGACCGGCCGCATGTGCGTGCGCGGCTCCGCCTTCGCGGCCAAGCCGCCGGCAGGCCGGTAGAAGCCGCCGGCAGGCCGTCAGGAGCCGCCGGCAGGTGTTGGAAGGGCCGAGGGTGGGCAGGGCGCCGGGCGGCAGGCGGCCCGTCGGGCGACCGCCCCGGCCCGGTCGAGGCATCCCACCCCCGCTTTCCGACCCTCCCCCGCGAGCGGGAGGAGGGTCGGCCGCGGCCAGACGCGGTGGCGGGTTCAGCCGCGCCTGCCGGTGTGGGGCGTCTCGCCTAGCCGAGCCAGCCCTCGGTCGCGAGACGCACGATCTCGGACCACGGCCGATCCTCGAGCCGCAGGCACGACAGGATCGCGTTCTCGGCCCGGTGGTCGCGGCCGAGCGCGGCGTCGGCGAGCGTGATGGTCGCCTCGTGGACCGGTGCCGGAACGCCCGCCCGGCGGGCGAGCGCGGCGGCGAAGACGAGGCCGTAGGGAATGTCCTGCGCCAGGAATCGATGCGCCGTCGAGGTCGGCCCCCTGGGGCCCCGCCCCCTGGCCGCGAGCGTGGCGTTCATCTCCGCCATCGTGCCGAGCGGGATCTCGAACGAGCGGTGGAAGTGCTCGTTGACGCTGTGGATGGTCGCGCCGAGCGCGGCCCCCAGCGCGATGCGCTCGCGGTCGAGCGCCTCCATCAGCCGGCCGACCGCCACCGTGGTCTGCGCATAGGGCGCCCACGTCTCGCCGTGCTCGATGCGGGCGACGTTGAGCAGCATGGCCGGCACGTGGAAGACCGGGTTGGCGTTGGCCAGCAGGCCGATCTCGATCGCATCGGCGCGCGCCTCGAAGCGGTCGCCGAACAGCGCCGCGCACAGCCCGAGCGCCGCCGCGGTCTCGCCGTAAGGCATCACCGAGGCCTGGATGCGCGGCCGGACCGAGCGCATGTCGACCTCGCCGACGGCGGTCTTGCTGGCGGTGCCGATCGAGGTGCTCCACGATACGATCACGGGCCTCGTGCCGCGTGCCGCCGCGAGCTTCGACAGCACGAGGGCGCCGAGCGAATGTGCGGCGCTGACCATCACGACCTGGCCAGAGACGAGATGCGGCGCCGCCGCCTCCATGACCGCGACGTGGCCGCCAGCGTCGACCGCGATCAGCACGGCGTCGGCGCCCGCGACCGCCTGGGCGGCCGTCGCGGCGATCGTCACCTCGCACGCCCCGGTGATCGCGCCCTTGGCGACGATCCGGGCTCGCGGCCCGAATGACGCCGTGCTGCGGCCCGACGGCGACCACAGGGTCGCCTGGTGGCCGGCAGCGGCGAGCACCGACGCCGAGGCGAAGGCGATGGCGCCGGCGCCGAGAATCCCGACCCTCATCGGCCCGCCTCCGGGCCGTGAGGCGGCCCGAACACGTCGCGCATGTCGGCGAGCGTGTCGAGCGCGCGCAGGGCGGCGAGGAGCCGGCCGGCTCCGTCGGCCCCGAGAAACGGCGAGACGTTGTCGAGGAACTTGCCGTCGAGGTCGGCGTCCGGCATCGGGTTCTCCGGCTTGCCGGTCGCCGAGAGCTGCAGGTGGGAGACGCTGCGTCCGTCGGCGAGCGTCACGATCACCCGGGTCGCCTCGGGCGCGCGGGCCCGCATCTCGGCGCTGTCGAAATCGGCCGAGCGGCGCATCTCGACCTTGTCCATGATGGTCCGCACGGCGCGATCCCGCACCACGTCCATGGTCAGCATGTCGGCGCCGAGCCGACCGTGGAGCAGCCGGCAGGCGACCGCGAACGGCATCGAGAATTGCGCCTGGGTCACGTTCTCGGGCCGCGGGAAGGCGAGGTTCGCGGCGATGTGCGGCGTCACCTCGCAGACCACGCGGACGACGTCGCGGGCCGCGAAGGCCTCGGTCGCCATCAACCGGCCGACGGCTTCGACGGCCGCCTGCACGGACGAGCAGGCCGGATGCAGCTTGAACGAGATGCCGGGATCCGCGAAGGCGCCGAGGACGTCCAGCACGGCCTCGTCCCAGGCGCCGCCACCGACCACCTGGACGAGGCCGCGCGATCCCTCGAAGGCGTCGGCCGGTGCCTCGACGCCGGCCTCGGCCATCAGTGCCGCCCGGAGCCCGGTCTCGGCGGCGCGGCCGCACAGGGCCGGCTTCATGTCGGAGCCGACCGCGATGCGCAGGCCGCCGGCCTGGACGGCCGCGATCGCGATCGCATCGGCGGCGCGCCGGGCGTCGAGCCGCATCAACCGCGCGGCCGCCGCGGCGGCGCTGATCGGCCCGAGCACGGCGCTGTTGAACCAGCCGCGGCCATAGAGCCCGTCGACCGCCTTGCTGTAGGGCACGCCGGACAGGCTTCGGGCGACGATCTGGGCGATCTCCGTGCCGATCGCGAAGGCGGCGAGCACGTCGGCGCCGGCGGCGCCGCGCTCCTCCGCCGCCGCGAGCAGGACCGGGCTCAGAACGGCCGGGCCGAACAGCATGCCGACGCTGTAGTTGGCGTCGAAATCGAGCGAATGCGCGCCGACTGCGTTGAGATGCGCGGCCGCCGTCGCGGCGAGCCGGCCGCCGCCGATCACGGTGCACGGCCCCGGAGCCGCCTCCCGCGCCAGAACGCTGCGAACCGCCGCATGGACGGGCATGCGGGTGCCGGCAAAAGCGACACCGATCGCGTCGACGATGCCGCGGCGCGCCGTCGCGATCGCGGCGGCCGGGATGTCGCGGGCCGGCACGCCGGACACGAAGGCGCCGAGACGTTCGGCGACGAGGGGCCGCATCCGGGAGGACGACAGGGTCGTGGTCATCGAACGGTACACCGGCGGCGGCACGGCGGGCGTCCCGGAGGATGGCCGCGCCGCGAAGGGACGCTCCGCGGCGCGGAGCCTTCAGCGGGACTTGCGGAAGCTCGGATCGTAGTAGCGGGACAGCACGAACTCGCGCGACGAGGACGGGTTGTCGGACACGGCGTTGTCGATGAGGATCAGGTTCGTCAGGCTCGCCGCCGAGACGTCGAGGTCGGGCGCGATGGCCTTCTGCTGCTCGACGACGAAGGCGTAGGACTCGGCGCAGACGTCCTTGGCGACGTTGGTATAGGTCGCCAGGATGTCGATCGCGCGCTGCTTGTTGGCGGGCGCGTAGATCCAGTTCGCCGCCTTCTGCAGGGCCTGGGTCACCCCCTCGGCGGCCAGGCGGTTCTTGGCGGCCCAGTCCTTGTTGAGGATCAGCGGCGTCTGGAGATACGGATCGGTGTAGTCGTCGAGCACCTTCATGCCGTTGCGCTGTGCCATGGTGTCGAACGGGGCGATCAGCAGGGCGCCCTGGACCTGGCCGTTGTCCATCGCGACGATGCGGTCCTTGGAGTTCGCCATGGCGACCAGCCTGAGCGACCTGTCGTCGACCCCGGCCCGCTTGACGAGGTAGCGGAGCAGGTTGGCGGTGCCGCCGCTGACGCCGCCGGCCGTCACCGGCTTGCCGGCCATGTCGGAGATCTTGGTCACGCCCTTGCCGCCGACGAGGCGGAGGACCGACTTGTGCAGCACCGCCCCGGCGATGACGATCGGCGCGTCCTTGTCGATCGCCCGGATGGCGAGATCGGCGACCGCGATGCCGGCCTCGACGCTGCCGCTCGACACCGCCTGCAGCAGCGCCGGACTACCGGCGGCGACCAGCTCCTTGATGTCGATGTTGCGCTCCGCGTAAAAGCCCTCGGTCTTGGCGATCGCGTGCAGCCACAGGAGCGAGCTCGGCGCCAGCACGGCGAGCCGAACCTCGGTCTTGGCCGGCGCCTGGGCCCGGGCCGGGCCCGGCCCGGACGCGAGGCCCGCCACCACGGCCACTGCCATCACCTGAACAAGCCGCTTCATGTCGCTCTCCTTCTGACAGCGGAGGGGTCCGCAGCGAAACATCGACTGAACCAGAATGTCACATCGATGCAATATCGCTAATTGTCAAAATATGTCAATTTGCATAGTTGACGCGCTTATGCTTGAAGTTTGATCGTCACCTGCAGGTTTCCTGAGCATTCCGCATGAGCAGACCCAGCCACATTCTCTCGGTCCTTCACCTGTTCGACGGTGGCGACGCGGCCTGGACCGTCGAGGCGATCGCGCGGGAGCTCGGGGTCTCGGTGCGGACCTCGTACCGGACCGTCGCCGAGCTGACCCGGAACGGCTTCCTCGATCCCGGCCCCGGCGCCACCTACGTGCTCGGGCCGGCGTTCATCCGCTTCGACCGCATCATCCGGCAGAGCGATCCGCTGATCCGGATCGCCTCGCCCGGCATGCTGGCGCTGCTCGACGGGGCCGGCCGGCCGGCCGCCGCGCTGCTGTGCCGGCGGTTCCGCGACTGCGTGATGTGCGTTCACGGCGTCGAGGCGGAGGCGGCCAACCCGATAGCGAGCTACGAGCGCGGCGTCGCGATGTCGCCGTTCCGCGGCGCGCCGGCCAAGATCATGCTCTCTCACCTGCCCGACCGGGTGCTGCGCGGCATCTACCTGCGCAATGAGGAAGCCATCCGCACCTCCGGCATCGAGACCTGGCGGCAGTTCCGCGCCATGCTGCGCGACGTCCGCAAGGCCGGCGTGGCGGTGACCGAATCGGAGATCGGCCAGAACCGCATGGGCATCGCGGCACCGATCCTGCGCGGCGACCAGATCGTCGCCAGCCTCAGCCTGGTGGTCGCGCCGGCGACCGGCGAGGCGCTGCAGCGGCTGTCCACGCTGGTGACCGGCGTCGCCGCGTCGATCTCGTCCGCCCTCGCCGCCGACGACGACGGCGCCGCCGCCGCGCCGGCAACGAATGGTCCGGGGCCGGCCGACGCGCCGCCCGCCGCAGCTCTGCCCGGGGATCGCCGGCGGGTCGGCTGAACCGGCGAGCCGGGCGGCACGCATCCCGCATTCCACCCTCACCGACGGGCCGGCGCGCGCCGGGCCGACCGCGTGCGCGTGCCGGCCGGCGCCCGCGGGTTTCGCACCGCATCGGCCCGCCGCCGCTCCCCGCGGGCTCCCGTGCAGGGCGGGCATCCACAGCCAGGCACGTCTGCATTACGACACAGTTTGACAAACATGCTTTTTGCCATATTCTGACAATATGCGCTCTCAAGCTTGCCTCACCTCTGGCCGGGCCCGTCGGGTGAACGCCCGATGACCGCCGCACCGACCGACGACCGCCTGCCCGTCATGCTGCTCACCGGCTTCCTCGGCAGCGGCAAGACGACTCTCCTGAACGCTTGGCTGCGCACCACCGACCTCGCGGGCGCCGCCGTCATCGTCAACGAGTTCGGCGAGGTCGGCATCGACCACGCGCTGATCGCGGCGAGCAGCGACAACACCATCGAGCTCTCCACCGGCTGCCTGTGCTGCACGGTACGCGGCGATCTCGTCGACACGCTGCGCGAGCTGACCGAGAAGCGCGCCGCCGGCGCGGTGCGGGCGTTCGACCGCATCGTCATCGAGACCACCGGGCTCGCCGATCCGGCGCCGGTGATCCAGGCGCTGATGACCATGCCGGTGGCGCGGCGCTATCGCCTCGCCCAGGTGGTCGCCACGGTCGACGCCGTGAACGGGCTCGCCACCCTCGACCGTCATTCCGAGGCGCTGAAGCAGGCCGCCGTCGCCGACGAGGTGGTGATCACCAAGACCGACCTCGCCGCCGGTCCGGGCGTCGTGGAGACGCTGGCGGCGCGGGTGCACGGCCTCAATCCCGGCGCCCGCCTGCACGTGTCGCGGCCCGACCACATGCCGCTGCCGAGCGAGCTCGCCGCGACCGACATCTACGACCCCGCCACCAAGGGCACCAACGTGCTCGCCTGGCTCAACGCCGAGGCCTATGGGGGCGACGACGCCGACGGGGACGATGACCAAGCCGGGCACGGGCACGCCCGGCACGGCCACCGTCACCATCACCACGACGTCAACCGCCACGACGCGGCGATCGGCTCGTTCTGTCTCGCCTACGACGAGCCGCTGGACTGGGAGCACGTCGCCGCATGGCTCGACGCGCTGGTGATGGCGCACGGCGCCGACCTCCTGCGGGTGAAGGGCATCCTCAACATCGCCGGCCAGCGACGCCCGGTGGTGCTGCAGGCCGTGCAGCACCTGTTCCATCCCCCCGCCGTGCTGCCCGAATGGCCGACCGCCGATCGTCGGTCCCAGATCGTCTTCATCACCCGCGCCCTCTCGCGCGACTTCGTGGCCGAGGTCCTGGACACGGTGCGGCAGCGCCGCCCGGCCTCCGCCCTTCCCTCCTCGAACTGACCCGCACCCGGAGCCCGTCATGGACTGCGTCATCAAGAACGGCCTGCTGATCACCGCGACAGGCAAGGGCCGCACATCGATCGGCATCGAGGGCGGCCGGATCGCCGGGCTGTTCGAGCCGGGCCAGGAGCCGGCCGCCGCCGAGGTGATCGACGCCTCCGGTCTCGCCGTCATCCCGGGCGTGATCGACATGCACTCGCACCACCGCGAGGGCAGCGAGCCGGGCTTCGAGTACAAGGACACGATCTACACCTCGACCCTGCAATGCGCAGCCGGCGGCGTCACCACCTCGGTGGCCATGCCGAACGTCAATCCGCCGCCCAACAGCCTCGACCTCCTGAAGAAGCAGTTCGCGATCTACGAGCGCGACGCGATCGTCGACTGGAACTTCAACCCGGCGCCGACCGTCGCCGAAGAGGTTCCGCGCATGGCCGAGCAGGGCATCGCGGCCTTCAAGATCTTCATGGTGGTCGACACCGGCCGCTCCTACCCGCACATGCCCGGCATCGGCGTGCACGACCACGGCAAGATCCTCGAGATCATGAAGCACTGCGCCGAGGTGAACATACCGCTGATGGTCCATCCCCATGATCAGGCCCTCATGGACGTCATCGAAAAGGACTTCTGGGAGCGCCAGCAGCGCGACGCGCTCGCCTACGCCAAGGCCTACGCGGCGCATGACGGGGTGATCTGGGAGACGGCGATCGCCACGCTGCTGCGGCTGCAGAAGGCGTCGGGTTGCCGGCTGCACATCCTGCACACCCAGACCTCGGGCAGCGTCGACCTGATCCGCCGCGCCAAGGCCGAGGGCCAGAAGGTGACGTGCGAGATCAACCCGTGGGCCCTGTTCCTTGGCTGCGACTGGGGCGCCATCCAGCGGCTCGGCTCCTACGCGCTCTCCTACTGGGTACCGGAGAAGAACGTGCCCAGCCTGTGGGAAGGCCTCACCGACGGCACCATCGACATCGTCGCCACCGATCACGCCCCGCACACCCGCGAGGAGAAGGAGATCGGCTGGATCGACGGCTGGAAGGCGCACACCGGCACGCCGTCGACCCAGTTCTACGTCAGCATGTTCCTCACCGCCGCTCTGGAGGGCAAGTTCCCGATCGAGCGCGCCGTCGAGGCGATGTCGACGAAGCCGGCGAAGCTGTTCGGGCTCGAGCGCAAGGGCGACGTGATGCCCGGCTACGACGCCGACCTCGTCCTGATCGATCTCGACAGAGAGTACGAGATCAAGGACGCCGACGTGCTGAGCCTCACCGGCTGGTCGCCCTATGCGGGCCGGCGCTTCAAGGCGAAGCCGGTGCGCACCCTGGTGCGCGGCCGCACCGTCTTCGTCGACGGCAAGGTGGTGGGCGAGAAGGGCTGGGGCAGGCAGGCCCGCGCCCGCTATCAGTGAGGAGCAGCGCGCCCGTGCGACGACTCTACGAATTGCTCGAGCAGGACACACGGACGGCCGGCCTCACCCGCGTGGCGGTCTCCACCGTCGCCGTGCTGGTCGTCTGGCAGCTCGTGTCCATGGTGGTCACCAACCGCCTGCTGCTGGTGCCGCCCGCCGAGGTCGCCGTCGCGCTGGTCAAGGAGGTCGAGACCGGCGCCATGTGGACCAACGCCGTGGCGACCGTCACGGCGGTGACCACCTCCTTCGTCGTGTCCGTCGCGATCGGCATCGCGGTGGGTCTCGCGCTGGCGTCGAGCCAGGCCCTGTCGCTCACCGCCGGTCCGGTGCTCGGCGCTCTCAACTCGGTGCCGATCATCGCGCTGGCGCCGCTGTTCATCTCCTGGCTCGGGCTCGGCTTCGCCTCGAAGTTCGTGCTGGTCATCATGGTCGCGGTGTTCCCCGTGGTGGTGACCACCGAGGCCGGCCTGCGCGCCACCGACCGGCAGCTCGTCGAGGCGGCGCGCTCGTTCAACGCCACCCGCCTGCAGATCTTCACCACGGTGACGTTCCCCTACGCCCTGCCGTTCATCGTCAGCGGCATCCGGGTCGCCTGGGCGCGCGCCCTGGTCGGCATCGTGGTGGCGGAGTTCTTCGGCTCCTTCGCCGGCTTCGGCTTCGCCATCCTGGCGGCCAGCCAGACCTTCGACACCGCCCGGGTGCTCGGCTACGTCATCATGCTGGGCGCCATGGGCCTGATCGGCAGCGTCCTGTTCGCCGCCCTCGAGCGCCGGCTCGCCCCCTGGAGGCAAGAATGAGCACCGCGGTCCGTCTGAAGATCGAGGCGATCGACAAAGTCTTCAAGCGCCGCGACAAGCCGTCGATCGAGGCGCTGCGCAACATCGACATGGAGGTCGCCGAAGGCGAGTTCGTCTCCATCGTCGGGGCGAGCGGCAGCGGCAAGTCTACACTGCTGCGCATCATCGACGGGCTGATCACCCCGTCCGGCGGACGCGTCCTGGTCGACGGCCGGCCGGTCGACCGTCCCGGTCCCGACCGCGCCGTGGTCTTCCAGCAGGATTCGCTGCTGCCGTGGAAGACCGTGATCGACAACGTCGCCTACGGGCTCACCCTCGCCCGCGTGCCGAAGGCCGACGCGCACAGGACCGCGCAGCGCTTCATCGACGTCGCCGGCCTGCACGGGTTCGAGCACCACTACCCGCACCAACTCTCGGGCGGCATGCGCCAGCGCGTCAACGTCGCCCGCGCGCTCGCCGTCAACCCGAAGATCCTGCTGCTCGACGAGCCCTTCGCGGCGCTCGACGCGCAGACCCGCGAGATCATGCAGGCCGAGCTCCTGTCGATCTGGCAGGAGACGAGGAAGACCGTGCTGCTGATCACCCACCAGATCGACGAGGCGGTGTTCCTGTCCGACCGCGTGATCGTATTCTCGGCGCGGCCCGGCACGGTGCGCGAGGAGATCCGCGTCGACCTGCCGCGACCGCGCGACCTCCATGTGAAGCGCAGCCCGGAGTTTTCCGGGCTCGTCGATCATATCTGGACCCTGATCGAGGCCGAGGTCCGGGCCGGCCTCAGGCAGGGATAGCCGGCCGCAGTGCAGCGCCCGGGATCAGTACGCCCGGGCGAACGGCTCGTCTTGCGCCAGCGGGTCGGGACCGAAGCGGTTAGGGCCCGGCGTGCCGCGCAGGCAGGCGAAGACGAGCAGCACGAGTGCACCGATCACGGTGATGACCAGCAGCATCCACCAGCCGGTGCGGTCGATGTCGTGCAGGCGGCGGATGCCGACCGCGAGGCCCGGCAGGAACAGCGCCAGCGAGGCGAGCGCGTTGATCGGCGAGATGCCGCCGGGGCCGAACAGCATGTAGTCGACGATGCCGGTGGCGAGGCTGACCAGGATGACGAACAGCACCCAGTACCAGTACTCCGACCGCGAGGCACGTCCCTCGAAGCCGACATAGTTGCGGAACCCGGACGCGATCGCTTCGCCGAACGTCATGGAGCCATCCCCTGTTGCAGACCACCTAAAGGAAGCATTCCGTTGGTGTCGGCGACAGCCGCTCTCGTTCACGATAGCGTGCGCAGCATCAGCCACAGGCCGAGCAGCGCCAGCCCGGCGAGGAACGCGGTGCGGAACACCGGCTCGCTGACGCGGGCCCGCACCGCCTGCCCGATCGCCATGCCGACGGCGGCCGGCCCCAGCGCCGCGAGCGACAGGAGCGCCAGCCCGGGATCGTAGAGGCGCTCCAGCAGCAGCCCGGCGCCGAGCGCCACGGTCGACACCGTGAAGGACAGGCCGAGCGCCTGGACGAGATCGTCCTTGCCGAGCCCGAGGGCCTGCAGCCACGGCACCGCCGGCAGCACGAACACCCCGGTCGCCGCCGTGACGAGCCCGGTGGCGACGCCGACCAGCGGTGCGAGCCACGCCTCCTGCGCCGCCGTCGGGCGCGGCAGCCGCAGCCGCGCGAGGCCGACGAGGCCGTAGGCGGCGAGCGCCGCCCCGAGCCCCGCCGCCGCCCACGGGCCGGCCAGCCCGACGGTGCGCGATCCGGCGAGCGTGCCGGCGACCACCCCGAGCAGCATCGGCCACAGCCGCCGCAGCAGCGGCGCCAGCGCGCCGCCTGCGAGCATCTGCCAGGCATTGGTGACCAGCGACGGCACCACCAGCACGGCCGCGGCGGCCGCCGGCGGCATCACCAGGCCGAGCAGCCCCATGGCGACGGTCGGCAGGCCGAGGCCGATCGTGCCCTTGACGAACCCGGCGAGCAGGAAGGTGGCGGCGCCGACCGCGAGAACCGTGATCTCCATGCGCAGAGCTTGATCGCGCGGCGGCCGCGCCACAATCTGGATGTTCCGGAGCCTGCCTTCGGCAGGGCCGAAGGCAGCGTCCGCCCGGTCGGGCGCCCCCTGCCCGCCCGTCGCAGCCCGTCCGCAGCCATCGGCCCCCGAGGATCCGCATGTCGCTCGATCTCACCGATCTCCGCCTGTTCGTCGCGGTCGCCGAGCGGGGCAGCATCACGGCCGGCGCCGCCGCGGTCCATCTGGCGCTCGCCTCGGCGAGCGCGCGGGTGCGGGCGCTCGAGCAGACGCTCGGTACCGCGCTGCTGGAGCGCGGCCGCCGCGGCGTGCAGCCGACCGCCGCCGGCGAGGCGCTGCTCGGCCACGCCCGGCTGGTGCTGGCCCAGGTGGCGAGCCTGAAGGGCGACCTCGCCGCCCATGCGCGCGGCCTCGCCGGCCGGGTCCGGCTGGTCAGCAACACGGTCGCGCTCGCCGAGATGCTGCCGCCCGTGCTGGCGCCGTGGCTGGCGCGCAACCCGGCCGTCGCGCTCGACGTGGCGGAGCGGCCGAGCCCGGAGATCGTCGGCGACGTGATGGCCGGGCGGGCCGAGATCGGGCTCGCCGCCGACAGCGTCGATCTCGGCGCGCTGGAGCGGTTTCCCTTCGCGGTCGACCGGCTGGTGCTGGTGGTGGCGCGCCGCCACCGGCTGGCGCGCATCCGGCGCATCGCCTTCGCCGAGGCCGCCGCCGAGCCGTTCGTCGCGCTCGCCGGCGACAGCGCGCTGCAGCGCCATCTCGCCGGCCACGCGGCGCGGGCGGGCCGGCGCCTGGCGGTGCGGATCGCCGTGCAGGGCTTCGACGCGGTGTGCCGGATGGTCGAGGCGGGGATCGGCGTGGCGGTGGTGCCGGACGTCGCCGCGGCCCGCTGCCGCCGCAGCATGGCGATCGTGCCGGTGCGGCTCGCCGATCCGTGGAGCGAGCGCCGCCTGGTCGTCGGCGTGCGCCGGCTGGCGGGGCTGACGCCGCCCGCCCGCGCCCTGGTCGAGCATCTGCGGGCGGCGGCGAAGGCAGCCTGAGCGGCGCGGCCGGGCGGCGTCGGCGCCGCCGCCCGGGCGTCACTGCGTGCGCGTCCGCCCTTCGATCTTGGGCAGCTCGCTCGGCGACGGGGTGCGCACCGAGGCCGAGGCGCGGTGGGCGAGCTCGACGGTCAGCTTCTCGGCCGCCTCGGGCTGCATCAGCGCCATGATGTCCGACATCCGGCGCGGATTGATCTGGGTGGCGACGTCGAGCAGCACCTTCATCTCCAGCCGGTCGAAGATCTTCGCCGCGTCCTTGGCCCGCATGTTCTCGTACATGGTGACCAGGCTCTTGAAGCGCTGCGCCTCCGCCTCGTCCTTCTGCTGGGTGGCGACCTTGATCCGCTCCTCCAGCTCCTTGAGCTCGTTGATGCGCAGCTCGAGCTGCTTCTCGGCCGAGCGCAGCATGCTCTCGCGCACCTCGAGCTCGCGGGCCCGCGCCTCGAGCTCCTGCCGGCGCTCCTGCAGCCGTTCCAGCATGGCGCGCTCGCCCGGCGGGATCGGCGGCTGCAGGATCGGTACCACGAGGCCGCCCGGGCTCGGCTCCGGATCGGCGGGCTTCGGCTTCTCGTCCTTCTTTTCCTCTTTCGGCTTGGACGGGGCGGAGCCGGTCGGCTTGTCGGGCACCGAGCCGGTCACGTCGGGGAAGTTGAACATCTGCTTCGCCCACGAGCCCCCGGCGGCCGGGTCGGCGCTGGCGAGCTGGCGGCCGGACGGGCCGGCGGGACCGCCGCGCGACACCGGCGGCTCGAAGCCGCCGGTCGGGATTCCGCCGTCCATCACGAAGCCGAGGATCTTCAGGGCGAGCAGGCAGACGGCCGCGAACAGCACGACCGGAATGAGCCGCAATTCGCGGATCAGGCTCATGCCGCCAGCCCCCGGGCACGGGCGCGGGTGCGCTGGGCGAAGGCCTGGGCCGCGGCGAGCACGGCCTTGCTGTCGGCCGGCGCCGCGGCGGCCGGCGCGGCCGGCTCGGCGGCGGCGTCCGGATCGGTCAGCGGCCGGCCGGCCAGCACCACCCGGGTGAGCCGGTCGAGGACGAGATTGCCGGCCTCGATCTGGCGGCTGATGTCGGCGGCGAAGCGCTCGGCGGTGCGCAGGCGGTCGCCGATGTTCTGGTCGACGTCGCGCACCGTCACCTTCAGGCCGGCGATCGCCCGCTCGGCGATCTCGGTCGCCGTGATCAGCTCGGCGATGGTGGCCTTGAGGGCGTGCTCGTCGGCCTTCAGCCGGCGCAGCTGCTTGTTGAGCATGGTGCAGTAGACGACGGTGAGGACCAAGAGGACCGAGACCAGACCCTCGACCACGAATCCGATCCAGTGTGTCACGACGACGCCTCCAAGCGCTTGGACGATTCCCCGGCCGACTCGAACATCGCGTAGGTCGTCTTCGGCCGTCTCAGTGGTTTGGCGACCCGCACCGCGACCCGGTCGCCGACCCGGCCCATGCGTGCCTCGGTGAGGATGACGTTGCCGCAGCGGACCGAGACGAGGGTCTCGGGCCGCAGGTCGAGCGGCAGCGTGTCGCCGACGTCGAGCTCCATCAGCCGCCGCAGCGGCAGGTAGGCCTCGTAGAGCACGGCGTCGACGGCGATCTCGGCCTGGCCGATCTCGGTGGCGAGATGCCCTTCCCAGATCGGGTCGCGGCCGAGCTTGTCGCCGACGAACATCTGCAGGAGGACGTCGCGGATCGGCTCGATGGTCGCGTAGGGCAGCAGCAGCTCGACGGTGCCGCCGCGGTCCTCCATGTCGATGCGCAGGCGCACCAGGATGGCGGCGTTGGCGGGCCGCGAGATCGCCGCGAAGCGCGGGTTGGTCTCGAAGCGGTCGATGTTGAACTTCACCGGCGACAGCGGCTTGAACGCGAGCTCGGCGTCGGCCAGGATCACCTCGATCATGCGCTTGACGAGGTCTGTCTCGATGGTCGTGTAGGGCCGTCCCTCGACCCGCACCGACGACTGCCCGCGGCGGCCGCCGAGCAGCACGTCGATCATCGAGTAGATCAGGCTCGACGACACCGTGAACAGGCCGAAGTTCTCCCACTCCTCCGCCTTGAAGACCGCCAGGATCGCCGGCAGCGGGATCGAGTTGAGGTAGTCGCCGAAGCGCACCGAGGTGATCTGGTCGAGCGACACCTCGACGTTGTCGGAGGTGAAGTTGCGCAGGCTGGTCGTCATCAGCCGGACGAGCCGGTCGAAGACGATCTCGAGCATCGGCAGGCGCTCGTAGGAGACCATCGCCGAATCGATGATCGCCCGGATGCCCGACGAATCGTTGAGGGTCAGGTCGGCGAAGCTGTAGCCGAGGAGCGCGTCGATCTCCTCCTGGCCCAGCGTGCGCTCGGCGCTCGCCTTGCCGGAACCGCCCTCGTTGGTCTCGTCGATGATCGCGGCCCACTGGGCCGCCATCTGCTCGTCGACCTCGCCCTCCTTGGGCGCGGCGTTCTCGCCGGGCGGCGCCGTGGACTCGGCTTCGAGCGCGAGACCCCACTGTGCGGCTAGGGCGTCCTGGTCGACGGTCTGGTCAGGCGGCATGACACGTATCCCGGCGCGTCACTGGACGACGATTTCCTTGAACAGCACCGCGTTCACCCGGTTGGGGGCGATCGAGGCGTTGACCCGGCGGGTCAGCTCCTCCTTCAGCCGGTAGAGGCCGGCGGAGCCGTCGAGATCGGTCGGGCGGAGCTCGCGCAGATAGGTCTGGAACATGTCCATCAGGCGCGGCATCAGCGGAGTGAGCTGCTCCTTGAGCTTCGCGTCGGAGAGCTCGAGCACCACCTTCACCTTGAGGTACTGGGTGCGCTCGTTGTTGGCACCCGAGAGGTTGACGAGCACGTCCGGCACGTCGAAGAACACGGCCGGCTTGGCCGCCGGTGCGGCCTGCGCCTGCTCAGCATGGTCGCCGCCGCCGGCGAGCATCGTCCAGGCCGCGAAGCCGCCGCCCCCGAGCAGCAGCACGGCGCCACCGGCGATCGCGATCAGCTTGATCGGAAGCCCCTTCTTGGCCGGCTTCTCGCCGTCTTCCGGCGCGGTCGCCTCGGCGTCCTGATTCTTGCCCGCCATGACAGTGCCCCTGATCGCCTCTGGCTCGTTCGCCGCGGTCCGAACCCACTGCCCGTTTCGGTCGGGTTCTCGCGGTTCCGGCCGCGGGAACACAGTAGTGGCCAAATGGTTAACGGAAACTTTCCAAGACCACCCCTGTACGGCACTTTTTGCCGGGTGACCGGGGCCGGCGGGCGCATCTTGCCGGCCGTGAACCCTCCCTTAACCAACGACATCGTTGATCCGTAAATGTTTTTCGCTCTGGCACGGGGACTGCTTCGAAGCCGCCGTGGCGACGGCTTGGGAGAGCCGCCGTCACAGGAGGCCGGAGCGCCGCTCGGGAGAAGCGTCGCCCCGGAACATGGGGAGAGATCCGATGCCGAACGCAGTCCTGATCGGGCTGTCGTCCCAGATGGCGTTGCGCCGCGAGCTCGATTCGATCGCGAACAACATCGCCAACGTGAACACGACAGGCTTCAAGGCCGACCGCGTGAGGTTCCAGGAGCATCTGGCCCCGCTCGCGCGCGAGAACCGCTTCGACAACCCGGACCGGGCGGTCCGCTTCGTCGAGGAGGGCGGCAGCTGGCGCGACTACGGCCAGGGCGGCATCCAGCAGACCGGCAATCCCCTCGACGTGGCGATCGACGGCAACGCCTTCCTGGTGGTGCAGACGCCGGACGGCGAGCGCTACACCCGCTCCGGCTCGCTGCAGATCAACGCCCAGGGCCAGCTCGTCACCCTGGACGGCTCGCCCGTGATGGGCGACGGCGGCCCGATCGTCCTCCAGACGCTCGACCGCAACGTGTCGATCACGCCGGACGGCCGGATCACGGTGCTGCAGGGCGCCGAGAAGCTCTACGACTCGCAGCGCAGCCGGCTCCGGCTCGTCTCCTTCGCCAATCCGCAGCTCCTCCAGAAGGAGGGCAACAACATGTACTCGGCGCCCGACGGGGCCGGGCTGCAGGCCGCCGGCGCCGACGTGAAGGTCGTCCAGGGCGCGGTGGAGAAGTCGAACGTCAACAGCGTCATCGAGATGACGCGGCTGATCGAGGTCTCGCGCACCTACACCACGATCGCGAACCTGCTGTCGCAGCACAACGACATGCGCAAGTCGGCGATCGAGCGTCTCGCCGAAGTCCCGAGCTGAGCCCTCCTGAGGAGACACCACCATGCGAGCACTGCACACCGCCGCGACCGGCATGGCCGCCCAGGAGCTCAACGTCCAGGTCATCTCGAACAACATCGCGAACATGCGCACGACCGGCTACAAGCGGCAGCGCGCGGAGTTCCAGGACCTGCTCTACGAGCACGTCCGCCGGATCGGCACCCAGACCTCGGACCAGGGCAACATCCTGCCGGTCGGCATCGATCTCGGCTCCGGCGTGCGCACCGTCGGCACGCCGCGCATCATGACCCAGGGCACGCTGTCCAACACCGACGGCGACCTCGACGTCGCGGTCCGGGGCGAGGGCTTCTTCAAGATCCAGCTCCCCGACGGCACCTACGCCTACACGCGGGACGGCTCCTTCGAGAAGGACTCGCAGGGCCGCATGGTGACGGCGCAGGGCTACCTGGTGCAGCCCGGCATCACCATCCCGACCAACGCGTCGGCCATCACCATCAACACGCAGGGCCAGGTCTCGGTGACGGTTCCCGGCAACACCACGGCCCAGGTGGTCGGCACCCTGACCCTGACCCGGTTCATCAACAAGGCCGGCCTGCAGCCGATCGGCGACAACCTGTTCACCGAGACGACCGCCTCCGGCACCCCGCTCGACGGCACCGCCACCAACGACGGCTACGGCGACATCCTGCAGAAGTATCTCGAGCAGGCCAATGTCGAGGTGGTGACCGAGATTTCCGACCTGATCGCCGCGCAGCGCGCCTACGAGATGAACGCCAAGGTGATCTCGGCGACCGACTCGATGCTGCAGACCGGCACCAACATGATGCGCTCGTGAGGACCGGGACCATGACCCGCCGCTTCGCCGCCACCATCGCAGCCCCCCTGCTCGCCGCCGCCGTCGCGGCCCCGCTCGCAGCTTCGCCGGCCGCCGCCGCGGCCCCGCTCGCGCCGCCGCCGGCCGCCGCCGTCGAATCCATGCTGATGGAGATCCGCTCCATCCCGACGCTCAAGCGCACCATCACGGTCAAGGAGCCGCTGGTGCGGATCGGCGACCTCCTGGAGAACGCCGGGCCGCTGGCCGGCGTCCCGGTCTTCCGGGCGCCCGACATCGGCACCACCGGCACGGTCTCCACCTCTCAGATCATGGAGGCGCTGCGGCCCTACCGGATGTTCCGCGTCGACCTCGGCGACATCGCCGAGGTCGAGGTGACCCGGGCCGGCCGCGTCTTCTCCTCGGCCGAGATCCAGAACCGCATCCTGCAGGCCTATTCGGGCCAGTACGGGCTCGGCGAGGCCGCCAGCCTGTCGCTGACGATCGAGCGCGACGTCCGCGCCTTCGCGGTGGAGGCCAGCTCGAGCGGCGAGCTGGTGGTGGCGCGGTCGAGCTACGACCCGCGCACCACCCGGTTCGACATCACGTTCGAGGTGCCGGGCAGCCAGGCGGCGCGACGGGTGCCGCTGCGCTTCACCGGCACGCTGGTCGAGATGGTCGAGACCGTGGTCGCCGCCCGCAGCCTGCAGCGCGGCGACGTGATCAAGGCCACCGACGTGATCGTCGAGCGACGGCCGCGGGCCGAGGTGCCGACCGACGCGGCCGCTCCCGGCGAGCGCGTCGCCGGGCTCGCCGTCCGCCAGCAGCTGCGGTCGGGCCAACCGATCCGCCGCCACGACCTGATGAAGCCCGACCTGGTGAAGCGCGACGACACCGTCACGCTGATCTTCGAGGCCCCCGGCCTGTTCCTGACCACCCGCGGCAAGGCCCTGGAGGCCGGCGCCGAGGGCGACACGGTCACGGCCGTCAACCTGCAGTCCAAGCGGACCGTGCAGGGCGTCGTCTCCGGCCCCGGCCAGATCCGCCTCGTCTCGGCGACGCCGCGCGTCGTCGCCGCCGCGGCCCTGCCGCCGTCCGCCCCTGCCCGAAGCGCGCCGAAGAGCGGCGAGTGAGGAGTCATGACCAGGATCATCCACCCCTCGCTGCCGCGGCGCGCCGCCACCGTCGCGGTGCTGCTCGGAGCGACCCTCGCGGGCGGCTGCTCGGCGATCGACCGTCTCGCCAATATCGGCGAGACGCCGAAGCTCAGCGCCATCGAGAACCCGACCGCCACCCCCGGCTACAAGCCGGTGCAGATGCCGATGCCGATGCCGCAGCCGGCCGTCTACAACCCCAACTCGCTATGGCGGAACGGCTCGCGGGCCTTCTTCAAGGACCAGCGCGCCCACCAGGTCGGTGACCTCCTGACCGTCACGGTCAACATCACCGACAAGGCCAAGTACGAGAACGAGACGAGCCGCAGCCGCTCCAGCAGCGAGGACTCCGGCGTCACCGACTTCATCGGCACCAACACGTTCAACACCGCCAAGGCGCCGCTGCCGGGCCGCATCCTGACCAGCGATTCGTCGGCTTCCACCGACGGCAAGGGCACGATCGACCGCAAGGAGACGCTGTCCACCACGGTCGCCGCCGTGGTGACCCAGGTGCTGCCCAACGGCAACCTGGTGGTCGAGGGCCGCCAGGAGATCCGGGTCAACTTCGAGGTGCGCGAACTGATCGTCGCCGGCATCGTCCGGCCCGAGGACATCCAGAGCGACAACACCATCGATTCGACCAAGATCGCCGAGGCCCGCATCGCCTATGGCGGCCGCGGCCAGATCACCGACGTGCAGCAGCCGCGCTACGGGCAGCAGCTGTTCGACATCATCCTGCCGTTCTGACGTCCCGCACCGCGACGGCGCCGCAGGCGCCGCCGTCCACGAGCTCCCCGCCGTTCCGGCCGGAACGGCGCTCGGCGCGGCCTCCGGCTTCTCCCCGCCGGAGGCCGCGTTCTCCTTTCCGCGGCCGGCGCCACAGCCGCTACCGGGGCCGCGCGGGTTGTGGTTAACTCGTCGTAAAGGCCGGCAGATCCCGCGACTCGCCCACCCCGGAGGACGACACCGGAGCGGCGCGGGGACCGGCGCCGGCGGCGCGCCAGCGGATCCACATGAGTACGAATGTCGAGGGCCCGGACGTCGAGCGATGGCGGCTCCTGCTGGAGACCGGCCTCCCGGCCATGGTCGGAGCGCTCGCCGTGACGGTGGCGCTGATCGTCGCGCTGTCGCCGCTGCTGCGCCGCATCGCGCTGGCGCGGCCGACCGCGCGCTCCTCCCACACCGTGCCGACCCCGCAGGGTGGCGGCATCGCCGTGGCGGCGGGCGCCGTCGCGGCGCTGGCGGCGACCGCCGCCGTCGATCCCGCCGGGGCGCCGGCCGGCCTGCAGGCGGCGGCGGTGGCGGCCGGCGTGGCGGTGCTCGCCGTCACCGGCTTCGTCGACGATGTCCGCCCGCTGCCGCCCGGGCCGCGGCTCGTCCTGCAGGCCCTGGCGGTGGGGGTCGTGGTCGCCGCCCTGCCGGGCGACCTGCGGATCGTGCCGGCGCTGCCCGAGGTGGTCGAGAGCGTCCTTCTCGGCCTCGGGCTCCTGTGGTTCGTCAACCTGGTGAACTTCATGGACGGGCTCGACTGGATGACGGTCGCCCAGATGGTGCCGATGACGGCGGCGCTCGCCGGGCTCGCCGCGCTCGGCGCCCTGCCGTTCGAGGGCGGCGTCGTGGCGCTGGCGCTGCTCGGTGCGCTGCTCGGCTTCGCGCCGTTCAACCGGCCGGTGGCGCGCCTCTTCCTCGGCGACGTCGGCAGCCTGCCGCTCGGCCTCGTCACCGGCTGGCTCCTGGTGCTGACGGCGGCGCGCGGCCATCTCGCCGCCGCCCTGCTGCTGCCGCTGTACTACGTGGCGGACGCGACCCTGACGCTCGGGCGGCGGCTCCTGCGCGGCGAGCGGGTGTGGGAGGCGCACCGGACCCACTTCTACCAGCGTGCCGTCGCGAACGGACTGGCGGTGCCGCAGGTGGTCGGCCGCGTCGCGCTGACCAACCTGGTCCTCGCCGGGCTCGCCGTGTGGACCGTGGTGCGGCCCGGCGCCGCCGTCGCGACCGCCGCGGCGACCGCCGGCGGCGCGGCCGTCGCCCTGCTGCTCGCCGATCTCGGCCGCCCCCGGACCGGCCGCCTCTCGTCGCGAGGCTCGCCGTGACCACGACCCGCCGCGTCCTCGTCACCGGGGCGACCGGCTTCGTCGGCCGCGCCCTCCTGCCGGCCCTCGCCGCCTCCGACCGCCTGGTGCGGGCGGCCGCCCGCAATCCCGCCGACCTCCCGCGCAGCGACCGCATCGAGCCGGTGCCGATGCCGGACCTCGCCGAGCCCTGCGACTGGGGGCCGCTGCTCGCCGGCATCGACGAGATCGTCCACCTCGCCGGGCTGCCGTATCGCAGCGGCGTCGAGGACACGGTCTACGACCGCGCCATCCGGGCCGCCACCGGCGAGCTCGCCCGCGCCTGCGCGGGCCGTTCGATCCAGCGCTTCGTGTATCTGTCCTCGGTCGGGGCGCAGGCGGGCGCCGCGGTCGAGCACCCGGTGCACGAGACCGACGCGCCGCACCCGGTGACGGCGCACGACCGCGCCAAGCTCGCCGCCGAGGCGGAGGTGCGGGGCTCCCGCATCCCGTTCACCATCCTGCGGCCGGCGCTGCTCTACGGCCCGCACGTCAAGGGCAACATGGCGCTGCTGATGCGCATCTCGGCGTCGCCCTGGCCGCTGCCCACCGCCGCCTTCTCCAACCGCCGCTCGTTCCTGGCGATCGAGAACCTGGTCGACGCCATCGTGTTCTGCCTGAACACCCCGTCGACGCTGGGCGAGACCTATCTGGTGGCCGATCCGGACCCGATCACGCTCGCCGAGATGATCACCATCCTGCGCGAGGCGGCGCAGCGGTCGCCGCCGGCCGGGACGCCGGCGCCGTTCGAGATCCTGCTGCGGTCGAGCGAGCGCAGCGTGCTGTGGGACCGCATCGGCGGCGAGCTGGTGGTCGACCCCGGCAAGCTGCTCGCCGCCGGCTGGCGGCCGCCCGTGGAGACCCGCGGCGGCCTGCGGGCGACCGTGCGGGCCGGGTTCGACTGATCCGCCGTCGGCCGGCCGCGCGCCGTGTCGGCGCGCACCATCGAGGCCGGTCTACGCCGCCTGACCGCGGAAATCCGGCACGGCGTCACGCAGCACGTGGAGGACGCCCTCGCGCTCGCCATAGGCGAGCGCCTGCTCGAGCGCGACGAAGCGCGCGCGCATCTGGTCGAGCGAGGCGAACACCGGCCGCGACGCCACCACGCCCGGCACGCCGATGTCGACGGTCGGCTCCTCGCGGGCGAACAGGATCTCGTTCAGCCGCTCGCCGGGGCGGATGCCGGAGTAGACGATCTGCACGTCGCGGCCGGGCTCGAGGCCGCTCAGCCGGATCATCCGCTCGGCGAGGTCGAGGATCTTCACGGCCTGCCCCATGTTGAGGACGTAGACCGAGACGTCGGACACCGACGGCCCGAGCGCGTGGCTCGCCGCGGTGAGCACCAAGTCGCAGGCCTCGCGGATGGTCATGAAGAAGCGGACCATGTCCGGATGCGTCACGGTGACGGGCCCGCCCGCCTCGATCTGCGCCTTGAACTTGGGGATCACCGAGCCGTTGGAGGCGAGCACGTTGCCGAACCGCACCGCGATCAGCCGCATCGGCGCCGGGCCGCCCTCGACCCGCAGCCGCGCCAGCTCGGCGTCGAGCGCCTGGCAGTACATCTCGGCGAACCGCTTGGTGGCGCCCAGCATCGACACCGGCTCGATCGCCTTGTCGGTCGAGATCATCACCATGCCGCGGGCGCCGGCGCGCAGCGCCGCCTCGGCGACGTTGATCGAGCCGAACACGTTGGTCTTGATCGCCTCGCCCCAGTCGCGCTCGAGCAGCGGCACGTGCTTGAGGGCGGCGGCGTGGAACACCAGCTCGGGCTCGAAATGGCCGAACACGACGTCGAGACGGCGGCGGTCGCGCACGTCGGCGATGCGGCCCTCGATGACGCAGTCGGTGTTCTTGGCGCTCAGCGTCTCCATCACGGCGTGGAGCGCCGGCTCGGAGTTCTCGATGACCAGCAGCCGCGCCGCCCCGAACGTCACCACGCGGTCGCAGATCTCGGCCCCGATCGAGCCGCCGCCGCCCGTCACGGCGACGCTGCAGCCGCGCACGAACTCGCGCAGCCGGCCGTAGTCGATCGCCACGCTCGGCCGCAGCAGCAGGTCCTCGACCGCCACCGGCGCGAGGCGCAGCACGTTGCCGCCCTCCTCCAGCGAGGACAGCCGGCCGGTCGGCAGGCCGAGCTGGCGCGCCACCATCAGGGCGTCCTCGACGCCGGTGTCGGGCGCGAAGGCCGAAGCGGTGAGCACCAGGCGCCGCACGTCGATGCCGCGCGCCGTGAGGTCGACATAGGCGCGCTGCAGGTCGGAGAAGCGGCCGAGCACCGAGACGCCGCGCAGCGTCTGGCCCTGGTCGGCCGGCGACGGCGACAGGATGCCGACCGGCCAGCTGTTGCGCACCGCGCCGCTCTCGATCGCCCGCAGCAGCACCTCGGCGTCGGCGGCGCGGCCGAGGATCAGGATCGGCGCCGCCTCCTGGCGCACGGTCCGCCGCCGCGTCCGGGTGAAGCGGAAGTACCGGTAGGCGAGGCGCGAGCCGCCGAGGAAGAACACCTGCAGGACGAAATACAGGACGATGGTGATCTTGCCGAAGAAGAAGTGCCCGTAGAGGTTCGGCGCCAGCAGGATGTAGTCGACCACCAGCAGCGACACGGTGAGCACGGCCGAGGCCCGCACGATGTTGGCGAGGTCGAACAGCGAGGCGAAGCGCCACTTCGAGCGATAGAGGTCGAAGTACCAGTAGACGCAGGTGGCGTAGACGACGAACACCGGAACGACGAGCAGCAGGCCGTCGAGCCGGGCAGCCAGCCCCTCCTCCTCGAACCGCATGTAGAAGCTGACGACCAGGGCGGCGGCCGTCGCGACCAGATCGTGCGCGATCACCAGCACCCGCCGGCCGTTGAAGTTCGCCCCGAAAGCCATCGCCCCCTTCGCTCCCGCGGCCGGAATCCCGAGCCGCCGCGCAGAACGTTACCGCAACCGTTCCGCGAAATCGACGCGAGACTGCGATCCCGACGCGAACATCCCGGCAGAATGCCCGAGTCGGTCCCGCCTCGCGACCGTCGATCTCATTCCCGGTTCCACCCCCGCCCGGATCCATCCCGCACAGGTTGGTCCCGCACAGGTCTATCCCGGCGACCGCGACGGCGGCCAGCCATATCGCGGCACCCGGGCGCGAAAATCCCGGTAGCGGTCCCCGAACTTGCGCTCCAGATACCTCTCTTCCCGGAGCACGACGCCGTAATGAAGGACGAGGCCGGTCGGCAGCATCAGCCCGAGAAGCCACAGCGAGCCGAAGCCGACCGCCAGCCCGAGCATCAGCAGTCCGAGGCCGACATACATCGGATTTCGCACGTAGCGGTAGATGCCGTCGGTGACGAGCGCGGTGGCCGGCCGCCACGGCAGCGGGTCGGTGCCGGCCCGCAAGAACCGGCGCTCGCCCGCCACCGCCAGGACGAGCCCGGCCGCCGCCAGGACGGCCGCCGCGACGAGGCGCGGCCCGAGCCCCAGCAGGGCGGCACCGCCGCTCGGCCACGCCTGCTCGAGCCCGGCCGCGATCGCCAGCGTCACGGCGGCGATCAGGGGCGGCGGCGCGATCACGCCCGCCTTGTCCGCGCCGTCCGTCGGCACCTCCCCGGTGTCCGCCATGGCCGTCCCCGCTCCGTCTCGTCCGGCGCGGTTTTCACCCTGCCCGGACATGCTCTAGAGTGGCCGACAACTCCCGCGCGACGCCCGGTGCCGGCCCGGCGCACAGAATAGTCGATGTCGCCACCGCACAGCACCTCGCCCGCGCCCGCGGCCGCCGTTCCCCCGGCCGGCCCGGAAACCACGTCCGCCCCGCCGCCCCGGGCCGAGCTGTTCGGCCATCCGCGCGGGCTCGTCGTGCTGTTCGGGACCGAGATGTGGGAGCGCTTCTCCTATTACGGGATGCGCGCCCTCCTGGTCCTCTACATGGTCAAGTACCTGTCGGAGCCGGAGCGCGCCGAGCGGGTGCTCGGCTGGGCCGAGCTGCGCGGCGCGCTGGAGCTGGTGACCGGCCCGCTCGGCCCGCAGCCCTTCGCCTCGTGGGTCTACGGCTTCTACACCGGCCTCGTCTATCTGACGCCGCTCCTCGGCGGGCTCCTGGCCGACCGGGTGCTCGGCCAGCGCCGCACCGTCGTGCTCGGCGCCGCCCTGATGGCGGCCGGCCACTTCATGATGGCGTTCGAGACGCTGCTGTTCCCCGCCCTCCTGACGCTGATCCTCGGCAACGGCGCCTTCAAGCCGAACATCGTGACCCAGGTGGGCGGCCTCTACGGCGCCGACGATCCGCGCCGCGACCGCGCCTACTCGATCTTCTACGTCGGCATCAACATCGGGGCCTTCCTGGCGCCGCTGGTGTGCGGGACGCTCGGCGAGCAGGTCGGCTGGCACTGGGGCTTCGGGGCCGCCGGGGTCGGCATGCTGGCCGGCCTCGTCCTCTATCTCGCCGGTGGCGCGACCCTGCCGCCCGACGCCGCGACCCGCGCCTGGGCCGAAGCCCAGGCCCGGCCGGAGACGAGCGGCCTCGTCCGGCACGAGCGCCGCGCCGTCCTGGCGATCCTGCTGCTGTGCGTCCCCGTGACCCTGTTCTGGGCGACCTACGAGCAGGACGGCAACACCCTCATGCTGTGGATCGACGACCACACCGACCGGACCGTGTCGCTGCTCGGCCTCACGGTCGAGATCCCGACGACCTGGTTCTTGGCCGTCAACCCGTTCCTGATCTTCGCCTTCACGCCGGTGATCGTCGAGCTGTGGGCGTGGCAGAGCCGGCGCGGCCGCGAGCCCTCGACGGTCGCCAAGATGGCGCTCGGCTGCTTCGGCGTCGCGCTCGCCAACCTGATCATGGCAGCCGCCGCGCTCCAGGCCGGCGGGGGCGGCCAGACCGGCCAGACGAGCTGGCTGTGGGTGCTCGGCTATTTCGTCGCGCTCACGCTGGGCGAGCTCTATCTGTCGCCGGTCGGCTTCTCGCTGGTGTCGGCGGTGGCGCCGCTGCGCCACGTGTCGCTGCTGATGGCGGTGTGGCTCGGCACCAGCTTCACCGGCAATCTCCTCGGCGGCGCGCTCGGCAGCCTGTGGAGCGGCATGGACAAGACGGCGTTCTTCCTGATGATCGCCGCCATCGCGGCCGCGGCCGGCACCGCCATCGCGGCGTTCCGGCGGCCGTTGCACGCCCTGCTGCACACGCCGCCGGCGAACCGCGCCGCCGATGCCGCCCCGGGCCGCCCTGCGGCCGGATCCTGACCGCTGCCCGGCCGCCCCTCTTGTTGTCGCGGCCCGCTCCTGCCACAAGCAGCCTGGATTCGACGGGCGCCCCCGCGGAGGCGGTTTCATGGACGACACTTCGGTACTGGTGACCGGCGGCGCCGGATTCCTCGGCTCGCATCTGTGCGACCGCCTGGTCGCGGCCGGCCACGATGTCCTGTGCATCGACAACTTCTACACCGGCTCGCGCCGCAACGTGGCGCACCTGCTCGGCAAGGCGAACTTCGAGCTCTCGCGGCACGACGTGACGTTTCCGCTCTATGTCGAGGTGGACCGCATCTTCAATCTCGCCTGTCCGGCGAGCCCGGTGCACTACCAGTTCGATCCGGTCCAGACGACCAAGACCAGCGTGCACGGCGCCATCAACATGCTGGGGCTGGCCAAGCGCGTGAAGGCCCGCCTCCTCCAGGCCTCGACCTCGGAGGTCTACGGCGACCCCGAGATCCATCCGCAGCGCGAGGACTACTGGGGCCGCGTCAACCCGATCGGCACGCGAAGCTGCTACGACGAGGGCAAGCGCTGCGCCGAGACGCTGATGTTCGACTACCACCGCCAGCACGCGCTGGAGATCAAGGTGGTGCGCATCTTCAACACCTACGGGCCGCGCATGCACCCGAACGACGGGCGCGTGGTGTCGAACTTCATCGTCCAGGCCCTGAAGGGCGACGAGATCACCATCTACGGCGACGGCCAGCAGACCCGCTCGTTCTGCTACGTCGACGACCTGATCGAGGGCATGCTGCGGATGATGGACTCGCCCGCCGAGTTCGTCGGCCCGGTCAACATCGGCAATCCGGGCGAGTTCACCATGCTGGAGCTCGCCGAGCTGGTGCTGAAGCTCACCGGCAGCCGCTCGAAGCTGATCTTCAAGCCGCTGCCGGCCGACGACCCCAAGCAGCGCTGCCCCGACATCGGCCTCGCCGGCGAGAAGCTCGGCTGGGCCCCCACCGTGGCGCTGGAGGACGGCCTGAAGCCCACCATCGCGTATTTCAAGGGCGTGCTGGGGGTGTGAGACGGGGGCGACCGCCCGGCTCTCCCCCTCTCCCCTCGCGGGAGAGGGTGCCCCCGCGCAGCGAGGGCGGTTGAGGGCGCGCGCCACGAGCGCCGAGCAAGCGGAGGGCCCCCTCACCCGTCTCGCCGCCACGCGGCGATCCCCCCTCTTGTCGCGCGAGCGCGCGACCCGCGAGGGGAGAGGGAAAGCAGGCCGCGACCTCCTGCATCACCTGATCACTTCGAGCGCAGGCGCTGCAGGCTGGTGCGGGTGGCGGCGTCGGCCGGGTCGTAGGCGACGGCCCGCTCGTAGTCCTCGATGGCGAGATCGACGCGGCCGCGCCGCTCGTTGGCGTAGGCGCGCCACACGATGGCGCTGAACGCCTTCTCGTCGATCGACAGGGCCTGGTCGAAATCGGCCACCGCGGCCTCCCAGTCCTCGGTCGACAGCGCCGCGTAGCCGCGCCCGAGGAAGGCGAAGAAGCGGTCGGTCGGCGCCCGCAGGGCCGAGCGGAGCGCGCGGTCGTAGTCGATCTTGGCGTCGGCCCAGCGCTCCAGATTGATCTTCGCCTCGGCGCGGGCGAGCAGCGAGCGCCCGTCCTGCCAGTCCATGCGGATCGCCTCGTTGTAGCTCTGGATGGCGCGCTCGTATTCGCCCATGGCCGCGTGCACGCGGCCGATCGCGTAGGGATAGGCGGTCTTGCGGGGCTCGATGCGGGCGCCCGCCGTGAAGTCGGCGAGCGCGTCGGCCCAGCGCTGGCGCCGCATGTAGAAATAGCCGCGGTCGAGATACACCGACGGATCGTTCCGGGTCAGCGTCAGGAGCTCGGCGAAGTCGGCCTCGGCGCGGGGAAAGTCGGCGACCTTCTCGTAGAGCGAGGCGCGGGTCCGCAGCACCATCCGGCGGTCGGCGCCGGCGGGCAGCGAGGCCCGGATCGACTCCTCGTCGACCATGAGGTTGCGGTCGAGCGCCTTCTGGCTCTCCCGCATGGCGTTGTTGTGGAGCTGACGGGTCAGCTTCTCCGAGAACGACTCGGATCGCACCGGCGGTGCCCACAAGGCGAGGCCGAGCAGCCCGATCAGGACGGCGATGTCGAGCCGCCGGATGCGCGGGATGGTGATCATGTCCAGGGTACTCCACACCCGAAAAGGCTAGCGGAAACCGGTTACGGAAGCCCTCGGTCGCGCCCTCCAATTCTCATCTGATTTTATGAAAAGTCGCGACGCCGCGTCGTCGCGGCGCGCGGCATCGCTCCGCCTCATGCGAGCGGCAGGCCCGAATAGTTCTCGGCGAGCGCCGTGGCGGCGGCGACCGAGCCGGCCACGTAGCCGATGTCGGCTCGCTGGCGGCGGCGGTCGAATGCCGTCTCGTCGGGGAAGCGGTGCAGGAGCTGGGTCATGAACCAGGAGAAGCGCTGCGCCTTCCAGACGCGATCGAGGCAGGTGCGCGAATAGGCCTCGAGCCCGTCGGTGCGCCCGTCGCGCTCGTAAGCGACGAGCGCCCGCGACAGGTACACGACGTCGGCGAAGGCGAGATTCATGCCCTTGGCGCCGGTCGGCGGCTGGATGTGGGCGGAGTCGCCGGCGAGGAACAGGCGGCCGTGCTGCATCGGCTCGACGACGACGCTGCGCATCGGCGTGACGCCCTTCTGCAGCACGGGCCCGCGCGCCAGCGGGCACGCCCCGCCGAGCCGGGCCTCCAGCTCGTCGAACACCCGCTGGTCCGGCCAGCGTCCGAGATCCTCGTCGGGCTCGCACTGCAGATAGAGCCGCGACAGCGTCGGCGAGCGCATCGAGAACAGCGCGAAGCCGCGCTCGTGAAAGGCGTAGATCAGCTCGTCGGAGGGCGGCGGCGACTCCGAGAGGATGCCGAGCCAGCCGAACGGATAGCCGCGCTCGTAGACGGTGAGCACGCCGTCCGGGATGGCCGGCCGCGAGATGCCGTGGAAGCCGTCGCAGCCGGCGACGAAGTCGCAGGCGAGCGACCTCGCCTCGCCGCCGTGGTGGAAATGGACGACCGGCGTCGCCGTGTCGAGGCCCTCGAGCGCGGTCGCCGCCGCCTCGAACAGGATCTCGCCGCCGCGCGAGAGCAGGAGCGCGATCAGGTCCTTCACCACCTCCTTCTGGTCGTAGATGGTGACGATCCGGCCGACCAGCTGGCGGAAGTCGATGGAATGCAGCCTGCCGTCGCAGGCCAGCCGGATGCCGTCGTGGACCAGGCCCTCGCGCTGCAGCCGCTCGCCTGCCCCGATCTCGATCAGCAGGTCGCGGGCCCACTGCTCCAGCAGCCCCGCCCGGACCCGCTGCTCGACATAGGCTCGGCTGCGGGCTTCCAGCACGACGGAGTCGATCCCCTCCCGCCGCAGGAGCAGCGAGAGCATCAGCCCGGCCGGCCCGGCGCCGACGATCGCGACCTTGGTGCGCATTGTCGTCCTCCCGATGATTCTTGTTTGTCTGCAATCCCCTCTAGGAGGCCGGAGGGGTCGCGGAGAAGACCGGGCATCGGGAAACGCTGGAACATTCCCGCCCCGCCGGCGCCGGCCGGCCGGGTGGCGCGACGGCGGGCCGGACGCCCGGACGGGCGAGCGGACGGGGGAGCGGACGGTCCGGGCGGGGTCGCCGGGGCGACCGGCGGCGCCGCCGCCGGGGTCGGGAGAATCCCGAGTGTGACGAAGAAACGACAGGAGTTTTCGGCGTTTACTTAACTCATTGCAGCGCGAAGCATTGACTTTGCAACCCGTCCCCCTATGTTGTCCTCCGTCGGTTCGCCGTATGTTCGACCGCCCATCCCGCATATCCGTCGTCGAGGAGCTGACCGGCACGGCTGGGAACTGCGGGCGTTTACCTTCGAGGGTCCATGTCTTTCGCCCATCTCGGCCTGTCCGAAAAAGTGCTCGCTGCGGTCGCGTCCGCCGGTTACACCACGCCGACCCCGATCCAGGATCAGGCCATCCCGCACGTCCTCGCTCATCGCGACGTGCTCGGCATCGCCCAGACCGGAACCGGCAAGACGGCCGCTTTCGTGCTGCCGATGCTGACCAAGCTGGAACAGGGCCGCGCCCGCGCCCGGATGCCGCGCACCCTGATCCTCGAGCCGACGCGCGAGCTCGCCGCGCAGGTCGAGGAGAGCTTCATCAAGTACGGCAAGAACCACAAGCTCAACGTGGCGCTGCTGATTGGCGGCGTGTCGTTCGGCAATCAGGACACCAAGCTGACGCGCGGCGTCGACGTGCTGATCGCGACGCCGGGGCGCCTGCTCGACCACACCGAGCGCGGCGGGCTGCTGCTCACCGGCGTCGAGCTCCTGGTGATCGACGAAGCCGACCGCATGCTCGACATGGGCTTCATCCCGGACATCGAGCGCATCTGCAAGCTGGTGCCGTTCACCCGTCAGACGCTGTTCTTCACCGCCACCATGCCGGCGGAGATCCGGCGCATCACCGAGCAGTTCCTGCACAACCCGGTGAAGGTCGAGGTCACGCGCGCGGCCAGCACGGTCGACACCATCACCCAGGGGCTGGTGAAGTCGGGCCGCGAGCCGCACGACAAGCGCGAGGTGCTGCGCCGGCTGATCCGCCAGGCCGAGGGCCTCAAGAACGCGATCGTCTTCTGCAACCGCAAGCGTGACGTCGCGACGCTGCATCGCTCGCTGCAGCGGCACAAGTTCTCCGCGGTCGCCCTGCACGGCGACATGGACCAGTCGGCCCGCACCGCCGCGCTCGATCAGTTCCGCAAGGGCGAGATCGCGATCCTGGTGGCGTCGGACGTCGCCGCCCGCGGCCTCGACATTCCGGACGTCAGCCACGTCTTCAACTTCGACGTTCCTCATCATCCCGACGACTACGTGCACCGCATCGGCCGCACCGGCCGGGCCGGACGCTCCGGCACGGCGCTGACGATCGTGACCGGCGCCGACACCAAGGCGGTCGCCGCCATCGAGAAGCTGATCGGCCGCACCATCGCCTGGGTCGGCACGCCGCCGGCCGACGATGTGGCCGAGGACGACGGGCCGCGCGAGCCGGTCCGCATGGGGGCCCGCATGCCGCGCCGCGGCCGCGACGCCGACAAGCGTGGCGACAGGCGCGACGGCGAGAAGCGCGAGGTCCGCGCCCGCGACGGCCAGGATCACCGCGGCGGCCAGGAGCGCGGCACCCAGGAGCGCGGCGCTCAGGAGCGCGGCGGCAAGCCGAGCCACGAGACGACGCCGGGCCGCGGCAAGCGCGGCGCCAACGTCACCCCGCTCGAGACGGCGCGCCGCCGTCCGCCGCGCGACGAGGCGCCGGACGACATCGAGAACTATCTCCCCGCGTTCCTGCTGCGCCCGGTGCGCGTGAAGGCCTGAGCACGCGCCTTAGGTCCCGACGCGCCGACGCGCCGGCGCCAAGAGCTAGCCTCAACGTGTTAGTTAGGGCCGGAAAACCGTCGTCGCCATCGCCGCGGCGGTCCGGTGACGTACCGAAGACCCGCCGCGGAGGTTCGTTCCTCGCTTTCCGTTTACGGCATATTTAGCCGCCCGGCTTAGCCTCTCCACAGACCGGTCGGAGGCGCCGATGCCCGCCAGACCGTCGTTCTCCTTCGCCCTCGGAGTACGCGGATGTCGGGCAGGCCGGACGATTTCGAGCGTACAGTCTCGTTCGCCAAGATCGCGCTGGATCAGATCAAGGCGCTGCGCCTCTCGGCGGCGCCGCGCAACTACGAGATCTGGTACCACTACGCCACCGGCTACAACGCCTCCCTGAACGCCGCCATCAACGACCACATCTCCAAGGCCGGAACGCTCTCGACCGAGGAGATCGACCGGATTTACGCCCGCTTCTTCACGCCGACCCGGCTCGGCGAGCAGATCGAGACGATCGGCGGCAAGGTCGCGGGCCGGATCGATCAGATCATGGCGGTGCTGGACGCCGCACTCGGTTCCACCAGCCGCGCCACCGAGACGCTCGCCGACGCCAGCGACCAGCTCGGCCAGGCGGAGGACGACGCCGCGATCCGCGGCGTGCTCGAGGATCTGATCCGCACCGTGAAGGAGATCGAGAGCGACAACCGCGCGCTCGAGCACCGCCTCGGCGCGTCGAAGAACGAGATCGCCAAGCTGCAGCAGAACCTCGAGGAGCTGCGCAGCGAGAGCATGACCGACCCGCTCACCACGCTGGCCAACCGGAAGTGCTTCGACGAGGCCCTCGACCGGCTGATCGAGGAGGCCGTGCAGCGCGGCCTGTCGCTGTCGCTGGTGCTGACCGACATCGATCACTTCAAGCGCTTCAACGACACCTACGGCCACCTCACCGGGGACCAGGTGCTGCGCCTCGTCGCGCTCTCGGTGAAGCAGAACGTCAAGGGCCAGGACCTCGCGGCCCGCTACGGCGGCGAGGAGTTCGCCGTCATCCTGCCGGAGACGCCGCTGAAGTCCGCCACCACGGTGGCTGACTACATCCGCCGCGCCGTGATGGGCAAGGAGCTGATGAAGCGCTCGACGCGGGAGATCCTGGGCCGCGTCACCATCTCGTGCGGCGTCGCCACGCTGCGGCCCGGCGATACCGTCCACACCCTGATCGAGCGCACCGACGCCTGCCTCTACGCGGCGAAGCGGGCCGGCCGGAACATGGTGGTGTGCGAGACCGATCCCGAGGTGTCGCCGGACCTGCAGCGCCGCATCGCGTGAGCGGACGGACGGCGGACCGCCGCCGCCGCGCGCCTAGGCCTCGACCTCGGCCGGCTTGATCTGCACCGACTCGCCGCAGCCGCAGGCCGAGACCTGGTTGGGGTTGGTGAACACGAACCCGGCCGACAGCTTCTCGGTCCTGAAGTCCATCTCGGTGCCGAGCAGGAACAGCACGGCCTTGGGGTCGACCAGCACCCGCACGCCCTTGTCCTCGATCACCTCGTCGGACGGGGTCACCGCCTCGGCGTATTCCATCGTGTAGGACATGCCGGCGCAGCCGCCGTTCTTGACGCCGATGCGCACGCCGGCGATCGGCTTCTCGGCCTTCGCCATGATCTGCTTGAGCCGCGCCGCGGCGGCGTCGGTCAGCCGGATCACCTGCGGTCTCGGACGCGCACTCGCCATCTCTCGTCTCCTTCGCGGCCGGCCCGCACGGGCCGGCGCCGGGCGGCCGGGGGACCGCCCGGACCGGGCACTACCACATGTTGAGGACGACCCGGGCCTCGTCGGACATCCGGCTCGGGTCCCACGGCGGCTCCCAGACGATCTCGACGTCCACCGGGCCGACCCCGGCGACGCTCGCGACCGCGTTCTCCACCATGGTGGGAAGCTCCTGGGCCGACGGGCAGTTCGGCGTCGTCAGCGTCATGTCGACCGACACGGAGCGATCGTCGTTGATCTCGATCTTGTAGATCAGGCCGAGCTCGTAGATGTCGGCCGGGATCTCCGGATCGTAGACGGTCTTCAGCGCCGCGACGATGTCGTCGGTCAGTCGGCGGATCTCGTCGGGCGGCAGGGCCGAGCCGGCCGGTACCGCCAGGGTGGCGTTCGCGGGCGCGTCGGCGGGGTTGGTGTCGTCGGTCATGCGAACATATCCTGGGCCTTGATCAGGGCTTCGGCCAGACGGTCGACCTCTTCCACCGTGTTGTAAAGCCCGAAGCTGGCTCTGCAAGTGGCCGTGACCCCGAAGCGGGCCAGCAGCGGCATCACGCAGTGGGTGCCGGCCCGCACCGCGATACCCGAGCGGTCGATGATGGTGGCGATGTCGTGCGGGTGGGCGCCCTTCATCTCGAACGAGACGATGGCCCCCTTCTCCTTCGCCGTGCCGATGATGCGCAGCGAGTTGATCTCGCCGAGCCGGTCGTGGGCGTAGCGCAGCAGCGTCTCCTCGTGCGCCCGGATGCGGTCGCGGCCGATCGAGGTGACGTAGTCGATGGCCGCCCCGAAGCCGATGGCCTGGACGATCGCCGGCGTGCCGGCCTCGAAGCGGTGCGGCGGGTCGCCGTAGGTGACGCGGTCCTCGAACACCTCGCGGATCATCTCGCCGCCGCCCAGGAAGGGCGGCATCTTCTCGAGAATGTCGTAGCGGGCGTAGAGCGCGCCGATGCCGCTCGGGCCGTAAAGCTTGTGGCCCGTCATCACGTAGAAGTCGCAGCCGATGTCCTGGACGTCGACGTCGAGATGGACGAGCCCCTGGGCGCCGTCGACCAGCACCGGGATGCCGCGGGCGTGCGCGATCCGCACCACCTCCTTGACCGGCACCGTGGTGCCGAGACCGTTCGACATCTGGGTGATGGCGACCATCCGGGTGCGATCGGTCAGCAGCTTCTCGAACGCGTCGATCAGGAAGTTGCCCTCGTCGTCGACCGGCGCCCACTTGATCACCGCCCCCTGGCGCTCGCGCAGGAAGTTCCACGGCACGATGTTGGAATGGTGCTCCAGGATCGAGAGCACGATCTCGTCGCCCGGTCCGATGCGGTCGCGGCCGAAGGTCTGCGCCACCAGGTTGACCGCCTCGGTGGCGTTGCGGGTGAACACGATCTCCTCGGCCCGCGCCGCGTTGACGAAGGCCCGCACCTTCTCGCGCGCGCCTTCGTACGCTTCGGTCGCGGCGTTGGCGAGGTAGTGCAGCCCGCGATGCACGTTGGCGTATTCGTGCGTGTAGGCGTGCGTCAGCCGGTCGAGCACCGCCGTCGGCTTCTGGGCCGAGGCGGCGTTGTCGAGATAGACGAGCGGCTTGCCGTACACCTGCAGCGACAGGGCCGGAAAGTCCTCGCGGATGCGCGCGACGTCGTAGGAGCCGTTCTTTACCGCCGGATGGGTCATGTGATGCGCACGCGCGGCTGGGGGGCGCCGCGCCTCGTGCTACTCCCGTGCCTCGAGCCACCGCGTCGCCGCGGCCGTCAGGGCATCGCGGATGCCCTCGTTGGTCACCGTGTCGATCGCCTCGCCGACGAAGGACTGGATCAGCAGCGTCTCGGCCTCCTTCTTCGGGATGCCGCGCGCCATCAGGTAGAACAGCAGGTCGTCGTCGAGCGCGCCGGCCGTGGCGCCGTGGCCGCAGACCACGTCGTCGGCGAAGATCTCGAGCTCCGGCTTGTGGTCGGCCTCGGCCGTCTCCGACAGGAGCAGCGCGTGCGAGGCCATCTTGCCGTCGGTCTTCTGCGCGTCCGGCCGCACGATGGTCTTGCCCTGGAACACGCTGCGGCTCTCGCCGTCGAGCACGCCCTTGAAGATCTCCCGGCTGACGCAGCCGCCGATGGCGTGGTCGACCACCAGGGTCGCGTCGGCGTGCTGGCGGCCCCGCAGCATGGTCGCGCCGTGCAGCCCGACCGTCGTGCCCGTCCCGTCGCAGCGCACGAACGCCTGGTTGCGCACCGCCGCACCGCCGAGCGCGACGGTGAGGTCGCGCATCTGGACGTGGCGGCCGAGCGCCGCGGTCAGGGTCGAGACGTGCAGGGCGGAGCCGCCTTCGAGCCCGATCTTGACGTGATCGATCTCGGCCCCGTCGGCGGCGACGATCTCCAGCGCCGTGTTGACCTGGTAGTCGAGCCCGTCCGGTCCCTCGTGGCTCTCGACCAGGGTCACGGCGGCGCCGGCCCCGACGCTCAGGAGCGAGCGGGTGAAGACGGTCGCCGGCACCGGGCCGGTGAAGCAGAAGACGAGATGGATCGGCCGCGCGATCTTGACGCCGGGCGACACCCGGATCACGACGCCGTCGCCCATGAAGGCGGTGTTGAGCGCGAAGGCGACGTCCTTCTCGGCCGGGCTCTGGGCGCCGAGGCGGCTCGTCACCTCACTGTCGCCGCGGGTCAGCGCGTCGGCGAGCGAGCCGACGACGAGCCCGGGCTCCAGCCCGTCGAGATCGGACAGCTCCTTCAGCAGCACGCCGTCGGCGATCACGACGCGGCGGACGTCGACTCCGGCCAGCACGGCGCCGGCGGCGCGGGCCCGCACCTTGCCGATCTCGCCCGGCGGCTGCGCCAGCGGCTTGGCGTCGCGCATCAGGGCGCGGAGATCCGTGTACTTCCACTCCTCGACGCGCCGGCTCGGCAGGCCGGCGGCCTCGAACCTCCGGAACGCGGCCTCGCGGCGGGCGGCGAGCGGCGCCGGCCCGGGCAGCCGGTCCTTCACGTCGGTCCAGGTGGCGGCGATCGCCTGCTCGGCGTCGGTCTTGGCAATGGTCGGTCGGGTCATGGTCTGGTCATCCGGAATACGGTCGGGGGCTCGGGCTTCGATCAGGCCGAGGCGGCGTTCGACGCGGTCGAGACGGGCGTCGATGCGGTCGACGCGAACCGAGAGGTTGGCGAGCTGAACGTTCAGGTGCGCCATCTGCTGCTCCAGGCTGCCGACCCGCCGAGTCAGCTCGAGCAGGCGACTCGAGCAGGCGATCGGACTGGATGTCGAGCTGAGCCCGGATCGCCCGCAGGTGCTGCAGCACGAGGCTGTCGACCTCCTCGGTCATCGCGCTCCGGCGTCAGGCCGCCGCCTCCTGCTCGTAGTCGGCGTAACCCTTGGCCTCCAGCTCGAGCGCCAGCTCCTTGCCGCCGGTGCGCACGATGCGCCCGCGCGAGAACACGTGCACGATGTCCGGCACGATGTGCTCGAGCAGCCGCTGATAGTGGGTGATCACGATCATGCCGCGCTCCGGCGAGCGCAGGCGGTTGACGCCCTCGGCGGCGATCTTGAGCGCGTCGATGTCGAGCCCCGAGTCGGTCTCGTCCAGCACCGCGAGCTTCGGCTGCAGCAGCGCCATCTGCAGCACCTCGTTGCGCTTCTTCTCGCCGCCCGAGAAGCCGACATTGACCGGACGCTTCAGCATCTCCGGATCGATCGACAGGTTCTTCGCCTCCTCGCGCACCCGCTTCATGAACTCCGGCGTCGACAGCTCCGGCTCGCCGCGCTTCTTGCGCTGGGCGTTCATGGCGGTGCGCAGGAACGTCATGGTGGCGACGCCGGGGATCTCCATCGGGTACTGGAACGCCAGGAACAGGCCGGCGGCGGCGCGCTCGTCGGGCTCGATCGACAGGAGATCGATGCCGTCCAGCGTCACCGAGCCGCCCGTCACCTCGTAGCCGTCCTTGCCCGACAGCACGTGCGCCAGCGTCGACTTGCCCGAGCCGTTCGGGCCCATGATGGCGTGCACCTCGCCCGGGTTCACGACGAGATCGACGCCGCGGAGGATCTGGCGGTCCTCGACAGAAGCCTGCAGGTTCTTGATTTCCAGAAGCGACATTTCGGTTTCACCTCGTGTTGTCCCGCCCTGCATCGCAGCGGCCGGGCGTCACGCGTCAAAGGGGGAAGTCTCGCTCGCCCGCGAGGCGATGCCGTTGTGCGGGCGCTCGCGGGCGTGGCGGCTCAATCGACGAGATCCAGACGTGTCTCGATCCTGTCGAGCCGGGCCTTGATGCCCGCGATGCCGCCGTGGTCGTGCTCCTGGATGGTCACGACGCCGGCCAGATGCTGACGGATGGCGGTCGTCTCGACGCTCATCGTGTGCATCATGTCGGCCATCCTGCCCGTCTGGCCACGGATCGCCCGGAGATGCTCCAGGACCAGATCGTCCGGCTCTCCGGTCATCCGACGCTGCCCTCCAGCGAGATGGAGATCAGCTTCTGGGCCTCGACGGCGAACTCCATCGGCAGGTGCTGCAGCACGTCCTTGACGAAGCCGTTCACCACCAGGGCGACCGCCTCCTCCTCGGAGAGGCCGCGCTGCATGCAGTAGAACAGCATGTCCTCGGAGATCTTCGAGGTGGTCGCCTCGTGCTCGAACACGGCCGAGGCGTTCTTCGCCTCGATGTAGGGGACCGTGTGGGCGCCGCAGTGCGAGCCGATCAGGAGCGAATCGCAGTTGGTGAAGTTGCGCGCGCCGGTCGCCTTGCGGTGGGCCGAGACGAGCCCCCGGTAGGTGTTGTCGGAGCGGCCCGCCGCGATGCCCTTGGAGATGATCCGGCTCGTGGTGTTCTTGCCGAGATGGATCATCTTGGTGCCCGAATCGACCTGCTGGCGGCCGTTCGAGATGGCGATCGAGTAGAATTCTCCGCGCGAACCGTCACCCCGGAGAATGCAGCTCGGATACTTCCAGGTGATGGCCGAGCCGGTCTCCACCTGGGTCCACGAGATCTTCGAGTTCCTGCCGCGGCAGTCGCCCCGCTTGGTGACGAAGTTGTAGATGCCGCCCTTGCCCTCGGAGTCGCCCGGGAACCAGTTCTGCACGGTCGAGTACTTGATCTCGGCGTCGTCGAGCGCGATCAGTTCGACCACGGCGGCGTGGAGCTGGTTCTCGTCGCGGCGCGGCGCCGTGCAGCCTTCCAGGTAGCTCACATAGGAGCCCCGGTCGGCGATGATCAGGGTGCGCTCGAACTGGCCGGTGTTGCGCTCGTTGATGCGGAAGTAGGTCGACAGCTCCATCGGGCAGCGCACGCCCGGCGGGATGTAGACGAACGAGCCGTCCGAGAACACGGCCGAGTTGAGGGTGGCGAAGAAGTTGTCGGTCACCGGCACCACCGAGCCGAGATACTTCTTCACCAGCTCCGGATGCTCGCGCACGGCCTCGGAGATCGGCATGAAGATCACGCCGGCCTTCTTCAGCTCCTCCTTGAAGGTGGTCGCCACCGAGACCGAATCGAACACGGCGTCGACCGCGACCCGGGTGCCGCCGGCCGGAGCGTCGGCCCCGTCCTGACGCACCACGCCGGCCAGGATCTCCTGCTCGCGCAGCGGGATGCCGAGCTTCTCGTAGGTCCGGAGGATCTCCGGGTCGATCTCGTCGAGCGACTTCGGCGCGACGAACGCCTTGGGCGCCGCGTAGTAGTAGGCGTTCTGGTAGTCGATCTTCGGGTAGTCGACCCGCGCCCAGGTCGGCTCCTCCATGGTCAGCCAGCGGCGATACGCCTCGAGGCGCCACTCCAGCATCCAGGCCGGCTCGTCCTTCTTGGCCGAGATGAACCGGACCGTGTCCTCGGAGAGTCCCTTGGGTGCCTTCTCGGTCTCGATGTCGGTCTCGAAACCGTACTTGTACTGATCGACGTCGATGCTCTTGACCTGCTCGACGGTCTCCTGCACGGCCGGCATTTCATTCCCTCCACTGCGGTTTCAAGGACCGCGGGTTGGATGTTGGCCTATGGTGTTCGTCCTGCGGAAGATCACCTGCGAAATGGATCGGGTCACGCGGCAATACCGCATCCTCCCTTAGATAGTCTACGTACGAGCCCGTTCCAAGCGTCGACGAAGGCCGCGACGTCGCGTTCGGTCGTCGCCGGGCCGAGGCTGACCCGAATGGCCCCGGCGGCAATGGCGGGCGGAACCCCCATGGCGGCCAGCACCTGCGACGCGCCCACCTTGCCGGACGAGCAGGCGGCCCCGGACGAGACGGCCAGTCCGGCGAGATCGAGGGCGATCAGGGCGGTCTCGGCCTTCAGCCCCGGCGCCGCCAGCAGGCTGGTGTTGGGCAGGCGGGGTGCCGCCCCGCCGATCACGCAGGTCTGCGGCGAACCGGCGGCGACCTGCGCCTCCAGGGCGTCGCGCCGCGTCGCCATGGCCGGGCCGGCTGCCGCGAGGTCGCGGGCCGCGGCGGCCGCGGCCGCCCCGAAGCCGGCGATCGCCGCGACGTTCTCGGTCCCGGCGCGGGCCCCGCGCTCCTGCCCGCCGCCCTTCAGGAGCGGATCGGACACATGGATCGCGGCGGAGCGCAGCACCACGGCACCGACTCCCTTGGGACCACCGATCTTGTGGCCCGAGAGCGTCATCAGATCGGCCCCCAGGGCGCCGATGTCGCACGGGATCTTCCCGGCGCTCTGAACCGCGTCGACATGCAGGATCCCTCCGGCCGCGTGAACCAGTTCCGCCGCGGCGGCGATCGGCTGCACCACCCCGGTCTCGTTGTTGGCATGCATGACCGATACCAACGGCCGAATCCCAGTGTTTTCAACGGCCAGGGCCTCGAGCCGGGCCGCCAGGGCGGCCAGGTCGACGAGCCCGTCGGGGGTGACCGGAACAATGTCGACAGCGTTGGTCGGAAACCGGCCACCGGACCGGACCGAGGCGTGTTCGATCGCCGACACCAGCAGGCGGTCGCGCGGCGCCGTGTCGGCCCCGACCTGCAGGGCGGGGGTCAGGGCGAGGACATTGGCCTCGGTGCCGCCGGAGGTGAAGATCACGTCGCGGGGCGCCGCCCCGACCAGCCGGGCGACCGCCTCGCGGGCGTCTTCGACCAGGGCGCGGGCCGCCCGCCCCTCGGCATGGACCGAGGACGGGTTGCCGGCGTCGAGCGCGGCCAGCATCGCGGCGCGCGCCTCCGGCCGCAGCGGCGCGGTGGCGTTCCAGTCGAGATAGACGCGCTCGGTCATGCGTTTCCGTCGATCTGCCGGGTCCGGAGGCGGGTCCGGCGGGCCGGCCGGCGCGGCCCGGCCGCGCCCCGCCCGAGGCCGTGCGGCCAGCGGCCACCCGCAACGAAATCCTTGCTTTTCGCCCCGGGGGTCATGCTAGACCAAGGCGCCGCGCCACCGACCGGCTTCGCAGCCGTCCAACGGCCAGGACCATTCCGGAAATTCGAGGCGTTGTAGACAGATAGGCGGGTCGCGCCGGCGGCGTCAAGGGCGCCGGGGACGAGGCCGGAGGGCGGTGGTGCCTGTGCACCGCCGGGCAGGACGAGGTTCACGAGCATGCCTGAGGTCATCTTCAACGGATCCGCCGGTCGGATCGAGGGGCGCTATCACCCGTCGCGGGTGAAGAACGCCCCGATCGCCATCGTGCTGCATCCGCACCCCCAGTTCGGCGGCACGATGAACCACCAGATCGTCTACCAGATGTATTATGCCTTCGCGCATCGCAACTTTTCCGTGCTGCGCTTCAACTTCCGCGGGGTCGGCCGCAGCCAGGGCTCGTTCGACCACGGCCAGGGCGAGCTGTCCGACGCCGCCTCGGCGCTCGACTGGGCCCAGGCCATCAATCCGGAGGCGCGCAGCTGCTGGATCGCCGGCTTCTCGTTCGGCGCCTGGATCGGCATGCAGCTGCTGATGCGCCGGCCGGAAATCGAGGGATTCATCTCGATCGCCCCGCCGGCCAATCTCTACGACTTCTCGTTCCTGGCCCCCTGCCCCTCCTCCGGCCTGATCGTCCACGGCGAGCGCGACGCCGTCGTGCCCTACAAGGACGTCCAGACCCTGGTCGAGAAGCTGAAGACCCAGAAGGGCATCGTCATCGAGCAGAAGGTGATCCCCTCGGCCAACCACTTCTTCGACCAGAAGATCGAGCCGCTGATGCAGGCCATCACCGGCTATCTCGACAAGCGCCTCGCCACCGTCACGGCCAAGCCCGAGCCGCGTGGCCGCCGCACCGGCTGACCGGCGCGGCCGGCCGGCCATCGCCCCGCAAGTCCCGCTCGGGTGGCATCCCTATCCCGCTCAGGTGATCCGGACCGTCGCCGCCGAAGCCGCGCCGGCGCGTGACGCCGTCCGCCGGAGGGCGTCCGCCCGGGCCAGGATGACGGTCCTCAGCAGGAGCCAGAGCACCGTCGCGTTGAGCAGATGCCACAGGAAGTGCGTCCCGACCGGGAGCACCGGACAGATCTCGCGATCCACGGTCCGAAACACCAGCGAGACCAGGAACAGGCCCGCCGCGATCGCGAGCCCGCGGGCGGCCCGTCGCCGGTCCCGTTGCTCGGCCCCGGCGCCCCGCGGCTGCCGAAGGAGCCCGGCGAACGCCGCCAGGGCGACCAGGGCCGGCAGATAGGCGAGCGAGCCGTGGAGCCGGTCGGCATCGGGCCCGAGCGCGAGCCCGCCCGCCGCGAACAGCCCGGTCGCCGCCCCCGCCGCCACCAGGCCGAGGCCGAAGAATCGCCGCAGCGCCAGGAAGAAGTAGCCGTGGATGAACACGGCGATCGGGACGACGTCGAGCAGCACGGCGCCGCGGGTCGCCACCGTGTGGAAGACGAAGCTGCCGATTCCGATCGCAGCCGTGACGACGATCAGGGCCAGCGCGAAGCCGTCGGACCGCGCCTGCCGCCGCCACAGCCGGAAGGCCGCCGCCGCGGCCAGCAGGAAGGCGAGATTGGTGGCGGCATTCACCGGCTCGGACCAGAAGCCGTGATCCTGCCGTTCGCAATACTGGATCACGGCATCCTGCCAGGCCATGGCGCGCGGCCTCCCGTCGGGTTCGAGACCGGCCGCCCGGACCGTGACCCGCCGGCGGCGCCGCCGGGGCGCGATGCGGGCCCGGCGTGACGTCGCCGCCGTGACGCGGCGACGGGCCGGCCTTTCGGTCAAACCGAGACGACGGTGGAGTGTTCCCGGCGTCGGGCGGCGCGATCCGCCGGGGCGGCACGGACCGCGTACGCGCCCGCAGCGGCGCTGACCGTACGCCACCGTGTCGGAATGCCGCGCCGCCGGCAGGCCGCACAGGAACCGCGGCCGAACCTGCTCGGTTGACGGCGCGATCAGGGGACGTGCGCGCAGTGACCTTCTTCAGTCGACCGAGACGATACAGGTGGGACTTCGACCGCGACGAGATCGTCGCCGACGGCGTGATGCACGCGCTCGGCCTCGGTCTGGCGATCGCCGGCGCGTTCGCGATCGCGCTCTGGACGGCGCGCGACGTGTTCGCCGCCCCGATCGTCGAGCCTCTGGTGGCCTATTCGGCGTCGCTGGTGGCGATGGTCGCGTTCTCGGCCGCCTACAACATGTGGCCGCCGTCGGCGACCAAGGGATTTCTCCGCCGCTTCGACCATGCCGGCATCTACCTGCTGATCGCCGGCACCTACACGCCGATCCTGTGGCCGCTCGCCGACCAGCCCGCCGCCGGCCTCCTGCTGGCCGGCCTGTGGCTGACGGCCGGGCTCGGGATCGCCGTGAAGCTCGCGCTGCCGGGACGGGCCGAGCGCCTTTCCTATGCCGTGTACCTGCTGCTCGGCTGGAGCGGCATCGCGCTCTACCGGACGCTGGACTCCGCGCTGCCGCCCGGAACCCTGCAGCTCCTGGTGACCGGCGGCCTCCTCTATTCGGTCGGCGTCGTCTTCCATCTCTGGCGCAGCCTGCGGTACCAGAACGCGATCTGGCACGGCTTCGTGCTGCTCGCCGCGGCGTGCCACTATGCCGCCGTGGTCGACTACGCGGCGCTCGTCGAGGCGGCCTGACGCGGACCATCGAACCGGCACGCTCCGGCACCACCCGCCGGAGCCGTGCGGCCGACCGGCGGGACCTCGGCCCGCTCAGGCGGCCCGCACCGTCGCCAGGAACTTCTCCACCTCGATCTCCAGCCGGTTGCTCTCGCCGGCGAGCGCGCGCGCCGAGGAGAGGACCTGGGACGAGGCCGCCCCGGTCTCGCCGGCGCCGCGGCTGACCTCGCCGATGGTTCCGGCCAGCTCGGCGGTGCCGTGCGAGGCCTGCTGGGCGTTGCGGGCGATCTCGGAGGTCGCCGCCCCCTGCTCCTCGACGGCGGCGGCGATCGCCGACGCGATCTCGGCGATGCGCCCGATGGTGCCGCCGATCTCCTTGATCGCCGCGACCGAGTCGCTCGTCGCCGCCTGCATGGCGCCGATCTGGGTGGCGATGTCGCCGGTCGCCTTGGCGGTCTGGCCGGCCAGCGCCTTCACCTCCTGGGCCACGATGGCGAAGCCGCGGCCGGCCTCGCCGGCGCGCGCCGCCTCGATGGTGGCGTTCAGCGCCAGCAGGTTGGTCTGCTCGGCGATGGCCGTGATCAGCTTGACGACGTCGCCGATGCGGCCCGCCGCCTGCGACAGCTCGGCGATGCGGCGGTCGGTCTGCTCGGCCTGCCGCACGGCGTCCGCGGCGATGCGGGTCGAATCCTGGACCTGCCGGCTGATCTCGCCGACCGAGGCGGTCATCTGGCCGGCGGCCGAGGCGACGCTCTGGACATTGGCGGAGGCCTGATCCGAGGTCGTCGCCGCCGTCGCCGAAAGCCGCTGGGTCGTCTCGGCCGTCCGGGTCAGGGTGCCGGCCGAGGCCTCCAGCTCGGTCGCCGCCGACGACACGGTCTCGACGATCTCGCCGACCGCGGCCTCGAACGACTGCGCCAGCGTATGCATCTCCTGCCGCCGCCGCTCGGCCGCGATCTTCTCCGCCTCGGCCTGCGCCTCCGCCTCGCGCCGCGCCTTCTCGGCCGCCTTGACCTTGAAGCTCTCGACGGCGCGGGCGATCTCGCCCATCTCGTCGCCCCGGTCGACGCCGGCCAGGGCCACGTCGAGATTGCCGTCCGCGAGCTCCTGCATGCCGCGGGTCAGCGCCGACAGCGGCCGGCCGATCCGCCGCCACGCCACCACGATGCCGGTCAGGCCGACCAGCAGGGCGAGCGCCAGCACGCCGGCGTTGACCAGGAGCCCGGTCCGGGCGGCCGCCGCCCCCTGCCCCGCGTGGGCGATGATCGACTCCAGCGCCGCGGTGGAGACGGCGACCAGCGCGTCGAGCGACACGTTGGCGATCCGGACATACTCGTCGTTGCCGATCGGCGGGTCGCGGCCTTCGCTCAACGCCTTCTCGATGTCGGCGCGTGCCTTGCCGTAGGTCTCGAAGCGCTTCGTCTGGGCGTCGGCGACCGCGGCGACGACCGGTGCCGGCACGCCCGAGCGCGCCGCCAGCCCCTTCACGATCTGCCACGCCGCGTCGGTCTGGCCGCCGAGCGACTGGCGCTGATCGCGCAGCTCCGGCGGATAGGCCCGCTTCTGGATGATCTGCTGGATGACGGTCCGCTCGCGGCCGGCGGAGGCGCGCGCCAGCCAGGCGGCCTCCTTGATGCCGACCAGCTCGGCCACCGCCGGGTCGGCCATGCGGATCTTGCGGCCGAGCGCCGCCGAGACGCGCTCCAGCTCGTCGCCCATGGTCAGGGCGGTCTGGAACCACTCCTTGGCGAGGCCGGCCGGCCGCTCCTTGAGCGGCTGCTTGATCGCCGCGTCGGCCTTGGCGCGCACCGTGGCGACGTCGGCCAGCATGCGGCGCAGCCTTCCCGGCACGTCGCCGTCGGCGCACTGCAGGCGCGCGCAGGCGGCGAGCACCGCCTCGATCGCCGGCGCCGCTTTGCCTCGAAACGTCGCGAACTGGTCGGTGAGCCTGGCGCCGGCCGGCGCCTCGGCCTGCAGGGCGATGAACATCATGCCCCGCTCGACCACGGTGTTCTGGATGACGTCGAACAGCGCGCGGTTGGCGACCGCGATCGCCTCCACCTCGGCGGTGGTGCGCGCGTTGGTCCAGGAGTCGCGCAGCGCGACCGTCGCCTGGCCGCCCATGACGACGGCGCACAGACCGAACAGGCCGTACAGGATCGTGGTGATCTTGACGCCGCGGACGGCGGGCATCGACGAAGCAGCCATGTGGTGAACTCTGGTCGAGCGACCGGCCGCGGTGAACACGGCCTGCCCGTGGAAGGAAATGCGCCGCAGCTCACAAATAAAGGAGAATATTTGAAGGAATTCTAAAGAGAGCCGCCTCCGCTGCCCCGCAATGCTTCGGCTATCGAAACGACGTCTCCCCTGACCATTCTTACTAGACGTACTACTACGGAGCCGAATATCAATCCGAGCATTTGCGGCAGACCGACACCACGGGGTGAGCTCCAAGGACCCACGCGGTGGACCGCGAACACCGCCGAAGCGCCGTCGCCGCCAATTTGAAATCGACGCCGGACCTGATACATCACCGGCCCGAGGCGGCGCGCACCGGCCGGGCGCCCGGGAGCGGTCCGCCGCCGGGGCCGCCGGCGATCTTTCGTGGCGGCGCGACGCGACCGCGACGCCGATCTCCCCCGCTACGAGGACGAGGGTCATGAGCACGTACGAGTCCGATTTTCTCCGCACCCTGGAGAGCCGTGGCTTCATCCACCAGGTGTCGGACGCGGCGGGACTGGACGCGCTGGCGAAGCGGAACGAGATCGTCGCCTATGTCGGCTACGACTGCACGGCGCCGTCGCTGCATGTCGGCCACCTGATCTCGATCATGATGCTGCACTGGCTGCAGCAGACCGGCAACAAGCCGATCGCCCTGATGGGCGGCGGGACGACGCGGGTCGGCGACCCGTCGGGCCGCGACGAGACCCGCAAGCTGCTCACCTACGAGCAGATCGACGCGAACAAGAACAGCATCAAGCGGGTGTTCTCGAACTTCCTCGCCTTCGGCGAGGGGCGCGGCGACGCCGTGATGGCCGACAACGCCGAATGGCTGACGACGCTCAACTACATCGAGATGCTGCGCGAGGTCGGCCGCCACTTCTCGATCAACCGCATGCTGACCATGGATTCGGTGCGGCTGCGGCTGGAGCGCGAGCAGGAGCTCTCGTTCATCGAGTTCAACTACATGATCCTGCAGTCCTACGACTTCGTCGAGCTGGCCCGGCGCTACGGCTGCAACCTGCAGATGGGCGGCTCCGACCAGTGGGGCAACATCGTCAACGGCATCGATCTCGGCCGCCGCATGGGCACGCATCAGCTCTATGCGCTCACCTGCCCGCTGCTCACCACCGCCTCGGGCGCCAAGATGGGCAAGACCGCGGCCGGCGCCGTGTGGCTCGACGGCGCGATGCTGTCGCCGTACGACTACTGGCAGTTCTGGCGCAACACCGAGGACGGCGACGTCGTCCCGTTCCTCAAGCTGTTCACGCTGCTGCCGCTCGCCGAGATCGACCGCCTCGCCGCGCTCGGCGGGGCCGAGATCAACGAGGCGAAGAAGATCCTCGCCACCGAGGCGACCGCCCTGGTGCACGGCCGCGCCGCCGCCGAACAGGCCGCGGAGACCGCGCGGAAGACCTTCGAGGAGGGCGCGCTGGCCGCGACCCTGCCGACCGTCGAGGTCGGCCGCGCCGAGCTCGACAAGGGCCTCGGCGTGCTGGTCGCCTTCGCCGAGAAGACCGGCCTCGTCGCCTCCAACGGCGAGGCCCGCCGCCAGGTCAAGGCCGGCGGCCTCCGGGTCAACGACGTCGCCGTCACCGACGAGAAGATGCAGCTCGGCCCGAAGGACCTGACCGCCGACGGCGTGATCAAGCTCTCCCTCGGCAAGAAGAAGCACGTGCTGCTGAAGGCGGTGTGAGGCTGCGCCGCCTCGCGGCGGCGGTGGTCATCGTGGCCCCCCGTCCGCCGGGACGGCGCGCAGGAAGCCGACGACCTCGTCCAGAAACGCGTCGCGGCCGCGCTCCGGCCGGTCGAGATGCACGTAGTGGGTCGCCCCGGGCAGCGTGACGACGCGCAGGCTGCGGGCGCGGACTGCGTCGTGGACGAATGCGGACGCATCCTCCGGACGGCTCCAAAAGTCACGCTCCGAGCGGACGACCAGCACGGGCGCCGTGATCGATCCCGCGTCGAACAGGCGGCGTCCGCCGGCCTGAAGAAAGCTGTCCTCGATTGCGCCGAGCGGCGCCCGGAACGCCGGCGGATCCCGCCCGGCGGCACGTGGATCACTCGCCAGCGCCTCCCGCACATAAGCGGCGGCGACCGCATCGTCCCGCCAGGCCGACTTGTCGGCGAGCGGAATCGTGGCGTCCCAGGACGGCAGCAGCGACGCTGCGGGATTCCAGCGATAGGCCCCGATGGCCGGGTTCAGCCGGTCCGGACGCACCGGATCCGCGCTCGGCGAGCCGGGCCCGAGGGAGGGGTGCCGGGCCGATCCGCCGTAGAGGGCATTGAGCACGACCAGCGCACCGACCCGCTCCGGCCACAGCGAAGCGTACCAGGCGGCCCACATGCCGCCGGTCGCCCATCCGAGCAACGCCACGCACGGCGCTCCGGTTCGCTCCATCACGGCGGTCGCGACGGCGTCGATGTCCCGCACCACCTCGTGCCCGCGCGACAGCGGCGGCGCCTCGGCGGCCGGATGGTCCATCGCGGCCGGCCGATCCGAACCGCCGTAGCCCCGGGCATCCATCACGAAGACCGGGCGCTGCAGACGGAGCGCGAGATCGGCGGCGAGCGAGCCCCCCGGCACGTCGAGATCGAACGACGCCACGCCGGGCACGCGGGCTCCGTGCACCAGCACGAGCGGCAGGCCGGGCTCGACCCGGGCCGGCACGAGGGCGCGCACGCGAAGCCCGACCCCGTCCACCGTCGTGACGCGGACGTCCGTCCGGCCCGGTGCTTCGGCGGCGCGGACCGGATCCGTCGCGACGGCGACGAGAAGCGTCACGGCCGCGGCCGCCGACACGGCAGACAGCATCATCTTCATCTCCCGATACGGTTGTTCGGGAGAGACTCTGGCGCGAACCTTGCGATATGAAAAATACGAAGTCCATGAACTCACGATACGAACAGGGTATCGCATGATCGAGCTGCGCCAGTTCCGCCAGTTCGTCGCGGTCGCCGAGGAGCTGAGCTTCCGCCGCGCCGCGGAGCGCCTGCACATGGCGCAACCGCCGCTCACGGCGTCGATCCGCAAGCTCGAGACCGAGCTCGGCACGACATTGCTGGAGCGGACCAACCGGGTGGAGCGGCTGACGCCGGCCGGCCGGGTGTTCCTCGAGGAGGCCCGGCGCGCGCTGGCCCAGGCGGAACGCGCGATCCGCGACGCACGACGCGCCGGAGAGGGGCTGATCGGATCGCTGCGCCTGACCTTCGTGGCCAGCAGTGCTCATTCGTTGCTGCCGCAACTGATCCGCTCGTTCAGGGCTCGCCACGCGGAGGTCGCGCTCGACCTGCAGGAGGCCTCGACGGCCCAACAGGTGCAAGCCCTGCAGATGGACCGGGCCGACCTCGGTTTGGTGGTGCTGCCGCTCGCCGACCCGCACGGGCTGACGGTCGTGCCGCTCGTTCGCGACTCCCTCGTAGTGGCACTGCCGGGCGGGCATCACCTCGCTCGCCGGCGAAAGGTGGCTCTTGCCGAGCTGTCGCGCGAGCCGTGGATCCGATTCCCGGCGCGCTACGGGCCGGGCCTGCACAGCCGAATTACCGCGGCCTGCGCGGCCGCCGGCTTCGTTCCGCAGGTGGTTCAGGAGGCGCTCCAGATGGAGACGATCGTCGGTCTGGTCGCGGCCGGCCTCGGCGTCGCCGTGGTTTCGCCGGCCGCCGCCGATCGCGAGCGGCACGACATCGGCTTCCGTCCACTCGTCGGCCCCGGAACGCCGATCGGCTACGACATCGCTCTCGCTTATCCGCGAGCGACGCCGGTCGTCGAAGCCTTCGTGGCGCTCGCCCGATCGGCCGCGGCCGACCGCCCGAAATGACGATGCCCGGCGCGAGCGCCGGGCATCGAAGGGACCGCGTGGGTGGTCTGCCGCTACTGCAGCGACAGCGCCACGAAGCGCACGTCGCCGTCGGCGCCGGAGACCAGCAGGAGGGCGGACTTGCGGCCGTCCTTCTTGAGCTGGTCGATGCGCTTCTGCACGTCGGCCGTGGTCGCCACCGGCTCCTGCGAGATCTCGACGATCACGTCGCCGGCGACGAGGCGCTTCTCGGCGGCGGACGACTTCGAGTCGACGCTGGTGATCACCACGCCCTTGACCGTGTCCTTGATCTTGTAGCGCTTGCGCAGGTCGTTGGACAGGTTGGCGAGGTTGAGACCGAGCGTCGACTGGACGACCGACTTGTCGTCCGGGCCGTCGCCCCGCTTGGGGCTCAGCGCGGCCTGCTTCTCGCCGTCCTCGAGCCGGCCGAGCTTGACCGTCTTGGTCTCTTCCTTGCCCTTGCGGAGCACCACCACGGGAACGTCCTTGCCGACCGGCGTCTCGGCGACGATCCGCGGCAGGTCGCGCATGTCCTTGATGTCCTTGCCGTCGAACCGGACGATCACGTCGCCGGTCTCGATTCCGGCCGGCTTCGCCGGGCCCTTGTCGTCGACCCCGGAGACCAGCGCGCCACGCGCCGGCTTGATGCCGATGCTCTCGGCGATCTCGTCGCTGACCTGCTGGATGCGCACGCCGAGCCAGCCGCGCCGAGTCTCGCCGAACTGGCGGAGCTGGTCGATGATCGGCATCGCGGTCTTCGACGGCACCGCGAAGCCGATGCCGATCGAGCCGCCGGAGGGCGAGATGATCGCCGTGTTGATGCCGACCACCTCGCCGTCGAGGTTGAACAGCGGGCCGCCCGAGTTGCCGCGATTGATCGCCGCGTCGGTCTGGATGTAGTTGTCGTAGCGCCCCGAGTTGATGTCGCGGTTGCGGGCCGAGACGATGCCGGCCGTCACCGTGCCGCCGAGCTGGAACGGGTTGCCGATCGCCACCACCCACTCGCCGATCCGCAGCTTGTCGGAATCGCCGAACGACACGGCCTTGAGCGGCTTGTCGCTCGTCACCTTGACGACCGCGAGGTCGACCTCCTTGTCGCGGCCCAGGATCTCCGCCTTCAGGCGGGTGCCGTCGTTGAAGATCACCGTCACCTCGTCGGCGTCGGCGATCACGTGGTTGTTGGTGACGATGATGCCGGACGGATCGATCACGAAGCCGGAGCCGAGCGAGTTGACGCGGCGCGGGGCGCGCTCGCGCGGGCTGTTCTCGCCCTGCTGGCCGCGGCGGTTCTTGAAGAACTCCTCGAAGAAGTCCTCGAACGGCGCGCCCGGCGGCAGGCTCGGCACCGCGTTGCCGTGCGCCTGGACGTTCTGCGAGGTGGAGATGTTGACGACCGCGTCCATCACCTTCTCGGTGACGTCGGCGATGACGTCGGGACCGCGCGGGGCGGAGCGGGCGTCGCCCGCGACCAGCAGAGCCGCGGCGAGCGTCGCCGCGACGAGCGGACGCCGAATCCGGCGGATGCGTTCGAACGAAAGGCCGGCCATGACCTGGCGATCTCCTCGGAGGTGACGAAACGCGTGAACGATGGACGCGCGGGTGCCGGACGTGTTGAGCCATGTCCGATCCGGACCGCAGGCCGGACGCCGCGAGAGGACCGGGCCCATACGGACGGATTGGGGCGGAAAGGCGACCCCGTCCGCGCCGTCACGGCCCGCACGCTCGCCGCTCACGCACTCGCCGCTCAGGATAATAGACGGATCAGCCAGATCAAGGCGACGCCGATCGCCGCACTGACCACGCCGACGATCCGCAGCGTGTGTTCCGGCGTTTCCAGCAGGGCCAGCGCCGCCCGCCGGGCCGGTCCGGGAAACGCCGCGAACAGAAGGCCCTCGATCACGAAGACGAGACCGAGGGCGACCAGGAACGCGGACATCGAAAGCCTCGAAGGCAGGCACGCGCGGCGCGCCGGAGCCCGGCCCCCGCGGCGGGGACCGGGCTCGGCCGGATCACTGCTGGGCGGTAGCGGGCGGCGCCGTGCGGGCGGGGGCCGCCGCCTGCGCCGGCGGACGACCGCCGCTCGGATTGGTGAAGTAGCGGAAGAACTCCGAGTCCGGCCGCAGCAGGAAGCGGGTCTCCCCCGGCTTCAGGCCGGCCTCGTAGGCCTGCATGGAGCGGTAGAAGGTGAAGAAGTCCGGGTCCTGGCCGAACGCCTCGGCGAAGATGCGGTTTCGCGTGGCGTCGCCCTCGCCGCGGGTCTGCTCGGCCTTGGAGGTCGCGTCGGCGACCAGCACCGTGACGTCGCGGTCGGCGCGCGCCCGGATCTCCTGGGCCCGCTGGCTGCCCTGGGCGCGGAACTCGGCCGCCTCGCGCTGACGCTCGGTCTGCATCCGCTGATAGACGGCCTGGCTGTTCTGCTCCGGCAGGTCGGCGCGGCGGATGCGGACGTCCACCACGTTGATGCCGAAGGCGTGCGCCTCGCGATCGAGCTGCTCGCGCACCCGCGCCATCATCTGGGCGCGCTCGTCGCGCACCACGTTGGTCAGGGTGGACTCGCCGAGCACCCGACGCAGCGCCGAGTTGAGCAGCGTGGCGAGCCGCGAATTCGCCCCCTCGACCGAGCCGACCGTCTGGTAGAAGCGCAGCGGGTCGGTGACCTTGTAGCGGGCGAAGGCGTCGACCACGAGCCGCTTGGAGTCGGAGGCGATCACCTCCTGGGCCGGGTTCTCCAGGTCGAGAATCCGCTTGTCGACGTAGATGACGTTGTCGATCAGCGGCATCTTGAAGTGCAGCCCGGGCTCGGTGACGATCCGGCGCGGATCGCCGAGGCGGACCACCAGGGCCTGCTGGGTCTGGTACACGGTGAACACCGAGGCCCAGCCGAGCACCAGCAGGATCAGGACGACGACGGCGGCGACGCCGCCAGCGATGCCGGTCTTCATCGGGCGGCTCCCGTCTGGGTACGCGGGCTCGTGACCTGCGGCTGCGCCTGCCGCCGGCCGAGCTCGTCGAGATTGAGATAGGGCACGATGCCGCCGGTCGTCCCGGCGCCGTTGGCGGCCGGATCCAGGATGATCTTGTCGGTGCCGCCGAACAGCCGCTCCATCGTCTCCAGATAGAGACGCTCGCGGGTGATCTCCGGCGCCTTGCGATACTCCTCGTAGATCTTGCTGAAGCGGCCGGCCTGGCCGCGGGCCTCGGCGACGGTCTGCTCGCGATAGGCCTCGGCCGCCTGGGTGATCTGGGCGGCGCGGCCGCGCGCCTCGGGAACCACGCGGTTGGCGTAGGTCTGCGCCTCGTTCTGGGCCCGTTCGAGGTCGGCGCGGGCCGCCTGCACGTCGCGGAAGGCGTCGATGACCTGGTTGGGCGGGTCGACCTTCTGCAACTGCACCTGGGTGATCTGGATGCCGGCGCCGTACTGGTCGAGCGTCCGCTGCATCAGGTCGTGCACGGCGGTCTCGATGGTCTGGCGGGCGCCGGTGAGGATCGGCTGCACCTCGGAGCGGCCGATCACCTCGCGCATGGCGCTCTCGGCCACCGCCTTCACGGTGCCCTCGGGATTCTGGATGTTGAACAGGTACTGGCTGGCGCCGCCGGCCGGCTTGATCACCCAGAACACCGAGAAGTCGACGTCGACGATGTTCTCGTCGCCGGTGAGCATCAGGCTCTCCTCGGGAACGTCGCGCATCGAGGTGCCGCGGCGCACGTCCTCGATCACCCGCATGCCGATGTCGATGCGGTTGACGCGCGTCACCTTGGGGGTGAGCGCCGTCTCGATCGGGTACGGCAGGTGATAGTTCAGGCCCGGCGTGGCGTCACGGCTGTACTTGCCGAAGCGCAGCACGACACCGAGCTCGTCGGGCTCGACCCGGTAGAAGCCGGACACGCCCCACAGCACGACGGCGATCGCCACCAGGATGGCGATGCCCTTGCCGCCCAGGCTGCCGCCGGGCAGGACGCGCCGGAGCTTGTCCTGGCTGCGGCGCAGGAGCTCCTCGAGATCGGGAGGCGTCGGACCCGACGATTGCGGTCCTGTCCCCCACGGTCCCTTGGGGCCCGATCCCCACGGCCCGCCGCCCTGATTGCTCCACGGCATCGATACTGCCTTTCCTCTACGACCGGCCTCGACGGCCGGCGCCCGGCGATCCGGTCGCCTCGGCTCCGGCCGGAGCGTTCCGCTAAGATGTGGCTTGGGTTATAGGAAACCAACCCCCGTTTCAACGCGCGGACTTGCCGCGGCGCGACGCCCCGGCGCGGCCCATCGGCGCACGGCGCAGGCCCTCACGCGCCGCCCTCCGCAGCCGCGAGTCGTGAATAGGTGCAGAAGGTGAACGGCGCCTCGTCCTCCGGGCCCGGGGTCCCGGGCGTGCGGGCGACCTCGCGCCACACGCCGGGATCGATCTCCGGGAACTCGGCGTCGCCCGCGGGGCTGACGTCGACCCGGGTGATCTCCAGCCGGTCGGCGAGCGGCATCGCGGCCCGGTAGAGCTCGCCGCCGCCGGCCAGCATGACGGCCCCGGCCCCGCGCCGCAGCGCATCGGCGCGCGCCACCGCCAGCGCCGCCTCCAGCGAGGCCGCCGCCACCACGCCGGGCGCCGCGAAGGACCGGTCGCGGGTCGCGACGATGGTGGTCCGCCCGGGCAGCGGCTTGCCGATCGACTCGAAGGTCCTGCGGCCCATCACCACCGGATGCCCGAGGGTCAGGGTGCGGAAATGCCGCATGTCGGACTTCAGCCGCCACGGCAGCCCGCCGGCACGGCCGATCACGCCGTTGGCCGCCACGGCGGCGACCAGAACGAGCTCGGGCCCGGCGGCCGCGCGATCAGTCGGGCGAGCGGTCATGCGATCGGCCCGGCCGGCACGGCGTAGAGCAGAAACATATGGACACGCACAGGTTGAGAAACAATGGTATTCTGAACATCATGGACTAGCCGAATCGTCAGTGCCTTCGAGGGAGCCGCCCGGTGGACAGGCTTGGACGGAGTGTGGCCCGGCGTGTCGCCGTCGGCCTGGCGGGGATGATCGTCGCCGCCGCGGCGCTGCTGCCGGCCGGCCAGGGACGGGCGCAGCATGGCGCTCCGGCCGAAGGCGTCAAGCCCGACCTGAAGGCGATCGCCGACTGCCTTGCCGCCGGCCGCGAGATCGTCATGACGCCGCAGCCGGACTGCGTCGACCGGCAGGCCGGCGACGAGACCGCCGAGAAGGCCGGCATGCCGCTCGGCGAGCGCGACTGGGTGCGCGCCTGCAGCAACGGCGGCGACCCCCGCCGGCTGCCGCGCGACACGGTCAAGCGGCTCGCCCGCGAGGCCGACATCGCCCCGAGCGGCATCCGCATCGTCGGCGCCCTGTTCTGCGACGGCATCGACCTCGCCGGGGTCGACCTGCCCTACTCCCTGGTGCTCGACCGCTCGGTCGTGATGGGCGTCGTCGACGCCCGCAATCTCCGCCTGAAGGGCGACTTCAGCATCGAGTACGCGGTGCTGTTCGGCACGCTGCGGCTCAACCGTGCGCGGATCGAGGGCTCGGTCTATCTCGGCGCCGGCTTCATCCGGCGGCTGCGCGCCTACGACACCCACGTCACCGGCTCGTGGCAGCAGAAGACCGCGATCGTCTTCCTCGACGCCCACCTGGTCCGGCTCGCCGTGTCGGGCGACGTCGACCTGACCCGCTCGGCCTTCTCGCGGCTGTGGATCCAGTCGAGCCGGATCGGCGGCACGCTGCGCCTCGACGAGACCGAGGCCCGCTGCGCCTATCACGTCAACGCCAGCACGATCGGCTATCTGACCGCCAACCAGGCGGGCTTCGGCAAGGTGGTGACGATCGGCGCCGGCCCCGACGCCACCCGCTATCCGTGGTGGCGGCACGCCGTCGAGGGACGGCCGGCGACCTACACCCAGACGCTGTTCCGCAGCGCCGCCATCGCGGCCGTGGCGGAGGCCGAGCGGCGGCGCATCGTCCGGCCCGAGCTGCCGGCCGAGGAGAACGCCCTGCTGCGCGGCTGCCGCGAGGAGGCCGAGACGCTGCCCGACGGCTCGACCCGCCCGGTCGGCATCGAGGGAGTCGCCGGGAGCCGCTATCTCGAGTTCTACGTGTTCGACACCACGGTGCAGGCCGCGCTCTGCCTCACCGCCTTCAACTGGGGCTCGCCGCGCGACGGCGAGGCGCCGGACCCGCACCACCCCGTCACCATCCTTGCGCTCAACGGCAGCAAGGTGGACGGCAACCTGATCCTCGACCTGTGGGACGACGAGTCGACGCTGCAGACGGTGCGCCCCGGCCATCCCGCCTTCGCCCGCGTCGCCGCACAGCACAAGTTCGAGGCCGTCGGCCTGTCGGCGGCCGCCGCGATCTACGACTTCGGCGACCAGCACCGGCCCTACATCACGTTCCTGGACGGCCTGCGGTTCGGCCGCGTCCACAAGGCGACGCCGGCCTGCGGCACCGACTACGGCACCAAGCTGGCGAGCCAGGTGGAGCTGCCGAGCGTCGGCGACGTGCTGCGCTGGCTCGACAAGAACCAGGCGCCCTCCTCGCAGCCGTTCCTGACCTTCGTCGAGGCGTTCGAGAAGGCCGGCGCCGACGCGGACGAGCTGCGCATCCAGCGCCGCACCGTCGATCTCTGCGACCGCGTGGTGCGCTGGGTGCCATGGGCGGCGCGCCTGTGCCCGGGCGCACACGGCGAGGCCGCGGCCGCCGCGCCGCCGGCCGCGAACGGGGCCCCGGTGCAGGCGAGCTTCGGCGCCGCCGTCTCGGCCGTCGGCGACCTGATCGGCACCGCCTTCTCGGTGATGCTGTGGGCGCTCGCCGACCACGGCCTGCGGCCCGGCAAGGTGGTGTGGTGGCTCGCCGGGGTGATGCTGCTGTTCTGGCTGCTGTTCCGCCTCGGCCTCGGGATCGTCTGCTTCGCGCCGGCGGAGGGCAGGCCGGGCGCCAGGCTGTGGCCGGTCGGCCCGCTGTTCCTGTTCGACCGGCTGATCCCGCTCTACAAGATCTGCGACGAGCACTACGCGATCGCGCGCTACTATCGGGCCGCCGCCCCCGACGCCGACGCCGGCCCGGACCCGCCGGACGGCGACGCCCGCGAGGCGACGCTGCGCGGCCGCCGGATTCTCGTCCGCCCGGTCGACCAGGCGACCGCCGAGCGCGCCGACCGGCTCCTGGTCGCGCTGCGCATCGTCGGCGTCGTGCTGACGATCTTCCTGCTCGCCGCGCTCAATTCGTTGACGCGGTGAGAGCGCGAGCGGCGTGCAACGCCTCGCGCGCGACGCCCGGTCCTAGTTGTGCTCGCTCGGGCCCATGATGACGATGCCCTCGGTCGCCTCGACGTGGCGGACGAAGATGTACTTGTCCTCGCGGCCGTCGGAGTGCTTGCGGCGCACGTCGCGGAAGCTCTCCTGCGACACCTTGGCGACGATCACGAACGGCACGTCGGCGACGAGACCGCGCCGGCACAGCGCCTCGAAGTCGTCCAGCGTGCGGGCCGTGTGGGCCTCGGCGATGCCGGCGCCGCGCGCGATGGCGGCGATGTCGACGCGGCCCTGCGCCGTGTGGGTCGGCGGCCCGCCGATCGACTGGTAGCACTCGTTGTCCCAGACGACGACCAGGAGGTTCTTCGGCTGCTCGTTGGCGAGCGTCGCGAGGATGCCGAGGTTGAACATCATGCCGCCGTCGGTGTCGAGCGACACGACGCGCCGGTGCGGCAGGCCGACCGCGAGCCCGAAGGCCTGCGGCGTGACGCAGCCGAGCTGCTGCTGGAACAGGCTCGCCTGGCGCATGTGCGGGGCGGCCGTGTACCACTCGTCGACGCTCGCCCCGAGCGACAGGATGACGAGCTCGTTCTTCAGCATCGGCGCCAGCACGCGCATGCAGTCGAAGCGGTGCATCCTCTCGGGTGCCGGGGTCGCGGTCATCGCACCAGCCCTCCGGTGAGCGCCACGGCGGAGTGATAATAGGAGGCGTAGGACCAGGTGACGGCGTCCTGGATCGCCTGCTTCGCCTTCTCGGCCTCGTCGACGACCCGATAGGGAATCCGCATGGCGGTCAGCAGCGGCTCCATGGTCATGCCGTGCGGCACGGCCCACCAGTTGTTCTCGCCGAGATCGCCGCGATAGCTCATCAGCATCACCACGGGAATGCCGGCCCCCATGCCCATCCGGGCGAGTGGCTCGATCGAGGCGCGCAGCCCCGAGTTCTCCATCACCAGCGCGGCGCGCTTGCCGGAGAGAAAGACGCCGCCGCAGATCGCCGCCCCCTCCCCTTCGTTGGTCACCCGGATGGTGCGGATGCCGGGATCGGCGTCGAGCGCCGGATAGAGCTCCTTGAACAGCGAGTCCGGCAGATAGCAGACGACGCTGACGCCGGCGGCCTTCAGCCCGGCGATCACCGCCTCGACGGCCTGCGGGGTCATGCGCGGGCCTCAGCGGGTCAGCGGCACGGCGGCGCCGCTGTAGAGCGCGACGCACTCGTCCTGCAGCACGCCCTCGACCACGGTGAGGTCCCAGCCGACCATCTCGGCCAGCCGCTCCACCGTGTAGTCCTTGAAGTTGAAGGCGAGCTTCGCGTGGCTCTTGACGTGGCGGTTGCGTGCCCCGATCACCATGGTCCTGATGCCGGCGTTGAGCACGGCGCCGCAGCACATCGGGCACGGCTCGCAGGTGCAGTAGAAGGTCGCTTCGGGGATCTCGCGCCGCCCGAGCTTCTTGGTCGCGAGCCCGATCGCCAGCGTCTCGGAATGGGCGGTGGTGTCGCAGGTGCCGACCTTCAGGCTCGGCGTCGACACGATCACCTCGTCGCCGATCGCCACCACGGCGCCGAACGGCTGCTCGCCCATGGCCGCGCCGCGCTTGGCCTCGTCGATCGCGATGCGCATGAATTTCTGGTGGTCGGGCATTTGGAACTGTCCTTGTCGGTCGATCTTGCGGCCCGGACGCGCGGGTCTTGGTTGCTTCACTCCGTCATGGCCGACTCGTCCCGGCCATCCACGTCTTTTGGTCTCGTGACCTGTCACGAAGCCGCGGCTCCACGAGGTCGTGGATGGCCGGGACGAGCCCGGCCATGACGAGGCGTGGGGCGTGGAGTCGTTCACTTCGCCTTCGCGGCCGCGGCGGCGATGTCGCGCTCCGCCTTCGGCGGCAGGAAGTCGCGCACGAACACGGCGCGCGGGTCCGGCCGCTTGTCGAGTGCGTAGGCCTCGGCCACCGTGGCGATCGAGGCGGCGAGACGTCCGTCGTCGAGATCGCCGATGCCGAGCCGCGCCGTCTCCGGCGAGATCATCAGCGACTTGATCGTGTAGACGAGCCGCCGCGTCTCGATGTCGACGTTGATCAGCGGCTCCAGGCCGGCGACCAGCGCGACCGCCGCGGCCGGATCGGCGGCGACGTCCATGACGGCCCGGTTGATCACCTTGACGAGGCCGCGCACCGCCGCCGGCTTCTCCGCGAGCAGCTTCTGCGACACCATCACGCCGTTGGCGTAGAGGTCGAGCCCGAGATCGCTGTACATGAACCAGCGGAAGTCCTTCTCGGGGTCGCGCTTCATGGCGACGAAGTTCATGTAGCTGGTCACCGAGAACTGGGCGATGGCGTCGGCCTGGCCCTGCACCAGCATCTGCTCGATCAGGTTGGGCGCGGCGTTGAGGATCTTCACCTTCGACGCGTCGAAGCCGTTCTTCGCGCCGAGCGGCGGCAGCAGGCGCAACGTCGCCGAGCCGGCCGGCGCGCTCACCGTGCGGCCTTCCAGATCCTTCAGGGTCCGGATCGGCCCGTCGGCCTTGGCGATCACCGCATAGGGCGCGCGGTTGTAGACCAGATAGACCATCACGGGCTGCTCGCCCGGCTTGGCCGCGGCGGTCTGCATGATGGCGTTGATGTCGCCGAAGCCGGCGTCGTAGGCGCCGGTCATCACCCGCGTCACGGTCGCGGCCGAGCCCTCGCCCTGGTCGATGGTGACGTCGAGCCCCTCGGCGGCGAAGTAGCCCTTCTGCTTCGCCCAGTAGTAGAAGGCGTGCGGGCCCGAGATCTTCCAGTCCAGCGTGAACCGGATCCTGGTCGGCTCCTGGGCGGTCGCCGGGAGGGCCTGCATCCCGAGCAGCGCCAGGGCGGCGCAGGCGGCCAGCACGGACCTCGGATTCATCGTCACCTCCGTCGGGCCGGGGCGGCCCCGGGCGCGACTGTCGCACCGCGCCGGACGGTGCGATAGACGGACGCTGGTGATCGAGGTGTTGCCCGCAGAGCAACACCCGTCAGGCCCCGTCCAGCGCCTGCACGGCCTCGGTCATCAGCGTCGCCAGCACGGCCGGCCCGGCCGGCAGATGCGCCTTTCCGCGGGCGACGAGCATCAGCCGGCGCGGCTTCAGACGCGGATCGGCGAGCGGCACGAACACCAGCGCGCCGGCCTCCAGCTCGCGCTCCACCCCGACCCGGGTCTGGAACGTGATGCCGTGGCCCCGCACCGCGAGGTCGCTCATCAGATGGATCGAGTTGGTGACCGCGACGGTGCGCAGCGCCGTGGCGTCGCCCGGCATCGCCGCCTCCAGGGAGGCGCCGAGCGTCAGGCTGGCGTCGGCCAGGATCACCCGCTCGGCCGCGACGTCGGCGAGCCGCAGGCGCGGCTTCCGGGCGAGCCGGTGGTCCGGCCGCATCAGCGCGCCGAGCTTCAGGGCGGCGCCGGCCAGCCGCACCGTGCCCTTCGGCGGCTTGGCGTCGAAGCCGACCGCGAGGTCGGCCTCGCCGCGCGCCACCGCCTCGAAGGCCTGGGCCGAGCCGGTGACGGCGAGCCGCACCGCGACGTCCGGGCAGCGCACCCAGAAGCGGCTCAGCACCTCGGGCAGCAGGCCGCGGGCGACGCTCTCCACCGCCGCCACCGTGACGGTGCCGCGCCGCAGTCCCGCGAGATCGTCGATGAAGGCGCAGGCCTTCTCCAGCTCCGCCTCGCTCGCCCCGGCGTGATAGACGAGGATCTCGCCGGCGCTGGTGAGCACGAGGCGCTGGCGGGCGCGCTCGAACAGCGGCGTGCCGATCCCCTCCTCCAGCTGACGCAGGGTGCGACTCACCGCCGACGGGGCGACGCCGAGCGCGGCGGCGGCGCGCCGGATCGAGCCGAACCGCACCACCGCCTGGAACGCCTGCAGCCGGCTCGAGATCAGGCCGAGGCGGTGCAGGGTCATGGCGAGGGTCCGCGCTGCATCCGATCATTCCGGGGCGCGGGCATGCGCCCGCGGACCCGGGCTCCAGCGGCGAACGCCGACCACGCGGCTGGGGTCCGGGCTCGCCGCGGAGCCTGTGCTCGGGCGGCGCCCCGGAATGACGGCGGCCTGAGCGTCCGGCCCACCCGTCACACCGCGATCGGCGCCTTGATGTGCGGGTGCGGATCGTAGCCCTCGAGCCGGAAGTGCTCGTAGCGGAAGCCGAACAGGTCCGTCACGGTCGGGTCGATCATCATGGTCGGCAGCGTCCGCGGATCGCGCGAGAGCTGCAGGCGCGCCTGCTCCAGGTGGTTGAGGTAAAGGTGGGCGTCGCCGAGGGTGTGGACGAAGTCGCCCGGCCTCAGCCTGGTCACCTGCGCGACCATCAGGGTCAGCAGCGCATAGGACGCGATGTTGAACGGCACGCCGAGGAACACGTCCGCCGAGCGCTGGTAGAGCTGGCAGGAGAGCTTCCCGTCGGCGACGTAGAACTGGAACAGGCAGTGGCACGGCGCCAGCGCCATCTTCGGCAGGTCCGCCGGATTCCAGGCCGAGACGATGATGCGGCGCGAATCCGGATCGCGGCGCAGGAGGTCGAGCGCCTGGGCGATCTGGTCGATGGTGCCGCCGTCGGGCGCCGGCCAGGACCGCCACTGCGCCCCGTAGACCGGACCGAGATCGCCGTTCTGGTCGGCCCACTCGTCCCAGATGCTCACCCCGTTCGCCTTCAGGTAGGCGATGTTGGTGTCGCCGGCCAGGAACCACAGGAGCTCGTGGATGATCGACTTGAGGTGCAGCTTCTTGGTGGTGACGAGCGGGAACCCGTCCGCCAGGTCGAAGCGCATCTGATGGCCGAAGACCGAGATCGTCCCGGTGCCGGTGCGGTCGCGCTTCTCCACGCCCTCGGCGAGAATGCGGGCCATCAGCTCGTGGTACTGGCGCATGGGTCGGCACTTTCGTTCGCGGCCGCGGCCGGGCGGCGGCCCGAGTCGGCGCGCGAAACACTAGCGCCCGCCCCGCCGGAGCGGAACGGGCGCTTGTGGATGGACGTCGATTCGGACGCGCGGAACGGCGCTCAGTTGCCCGGGCCGGCGGCCTTGATCACCTTGCTCCAGCGCTCGACCTCGCTCTTCACCAGCGAGGCGAGGGCCTGCTGGCCGCGGCGGTCGCCCTCCGGCAGGTCGCTGCCGAGCTCGAGCAGCCGCTTGCGGGTGGCCTCGTCGCTGAGCGCCTTGTCGAGCGCGTCGGACAGCTTGTCGACGACCGGCTTCGGTGTGCCCTTGGGCGCGAAGATCGCGTTCCAGGCCGAGACCTTGTACTCGGGCAGGCCGGCCTCCTTGGTGGTCGGAACGTCCGGCAGCGCCGGGTTGCGGCTGTCGGTGGCGATCGCATAGGCCCGGATGGTGCCGCCCTGCACCTGCGACACGACGTTGACGATCTGGTCGCACATGTAGTCGACCTGATTGCCCATCAGGGCGTTCAGGGCCGGGCCCGTGCCCTTGAACGGCACGTCGGTCGGCTTCACGTCGAGGATCGAGTTGAGCAGCAGGCAGGTCGTGTAGGAGACCGAACCGACGCCGGCATGCGCCATGTTGAGGGTGCCGGAATTGGCCTTCACGTGCTTGACGAACTCGGAGAGGTCCTTGGCCGGGTAGTCCTTCTTGGCCAGGATCAGGATCGGCGTGCCGGCCGCGACGCCCACTGGCTCGAAGTCGGTCACCGGATCGTAGGCGAGGTTCGGGTAAAGCGGCACCGCGGCGGCGTGGGTGCCCATGTGGCCCATGATCACCGTGTAGCCGTCGTTGGCGGCCCGCTTGGCCCGCGTCGCGCCGGTGGTGCCGCCGGCCCCGGTGACGTTCTCGATGATGACCTGCTGGCCGAGCGTCTTCGACATGTGGTCGCCGACGATGCGGGCGACGACGTCGGTCGGGCCGCCGGCCGCGAACGGAACGATCATCGTGATGGGCCGGGACGGATACCCGTTGGTCTGGGCGAGCGCGACACCGGCGCTCGCCGCGAGGCATCCGGCGGCGAGCAGGGCCGTCAACTTACCGAACGACATGACAGACTCCTCGTTGTTTCCTCTGGGACAGGCTTTTCAGGCGCACCAAGGACTTCGGACCTTCCAAGGACTGCGGGCGTAGCAAGGCTTCGGTTGCAAAGGGCGACATGCCACCGCGACGAGCGGTGGCGCAATTCGGCTTAGGTCTAGGAAATTCACGGCTCGACGGCCGCTTCACAAGGATTGGTAGAGAATCGCCACTGGCGCAGCACATGCGGCAGACTGTCGCAGCCGTGAACCGGATCGCCCACCCGGAGCACAGCCCAAGTCCCGCCCGGCCGGCGCAGGCCGACGGACGTCCTCCGCCCCTCACCCGACGGCCGGCCCCCCCGAAACGCGAACAGCGCCGCGGCGGGACCGCGGCGCTGTCGGAGTCCGTCCGGGCGGCGGTCGCCGCCGCGGCGTCAGTCCTCGACGAACACCTCCTCGCGCTTGCTGCGGATCATCGGAAGCAGGGCGATGACCAGGAGCAGGGTGGCGAGCGCGAGCAGGCTGGCCGAGATCGGCCGGGTCAGGAAGGTGGTCGGATCGCCGCGGGCGATCAGCATGGCGCGGCGGAGGTTCTCCTCCATCAGCGGGCCGAGGACGAAGCCGAGCAGCATCGGGGCCGGCTCGAAGTCGTGCTTGGACAGCCAGTAGCCGACCAGGCCGAACGCCGCCGTCATGATCACGTCGAACGGCGAGTTGTTGATCGAGTACACGCCGATGCAGCAGAACATCATGATGGCCGGGTAGAGCAGCCGGTACGGCACCCGCAGCAGGCGCACCCAGACGCCGACGAGCGGCAGGTTGATGACGACCAGCATGGCGTTGCCGAGCCACATCGAGGCGATCATGCCCCAGAACAGCTCGGGCTGCTTGGTCATCACCTGCGGGCCCGGGACGATGCCGTGGATGGTCATGGCGCCGACCATGAGGGCCATCACGGCATTCGGCGGGATGCCGAGGGTGAGCAGCGGGATGAACGAGGTCTGCGAGGCGGCGTTGTTGGCGCTCTCCGGCGCGGCGACGCCCTCGATGGCGCCGCGGCCGAAGCGCGACGGGTCCTTGGCCACCTTCTTCTCGAACGTGTAGGCCGCGAAGGCCGCGATGACGGCGCCGCCGCCCGGCAGGATGCCGAGGATGGAGCCGAGCAGCGTGCCGCGGCCGATCGCCGGGGCGCAGGCCTTGAGGTCGGGCCAGGTCGGCATCAGGCCGGTGAGCTTGGCCTTGACCACGTCGCGCGACGAGGTGTGCTCCAGGTTGCGCATGATCTCGGCGAAGCCGAACACGCCCATGGCCACCGTGACGAAGCCGATGCCGTCCGCCATCTCGGGGATGTCGAACGACATGCGCGACTGGCCGGTCTCGATGTCGGAGCCGATCATCGACAGCATCAGGCCGAGCAGGATCATGGCGAGCGCCTTGACCACCGAGCCCTTGGCGAGCACCACCGCGAAGATCAGGCCGAGCACCATCAGCGAGAAGTACTCGGCCGGGCCGAACAGCAGCGCGACCGAGGTGAGCGGGGCTCCGAGCGCCGCCACCAGCACGGTCGCGACGCAGCCGGCGAAGAACGAGCCGATGGCCGCGATGGCGAGGGCCGGGCCGGCACGGCCCTGCAGGGCCATCTGGTGGCCGTCGAGCGTGGTCACCACCGAGGCCGCCTCGCCCGGGATGTTGACCAGGATCGACGTGGTGGAGCCGCCGTACTGCGAGCCGTAGTAGATGCCGGCGAGCATGATCAGGGCGCCGACCGGCGGCAGGCCGAAGGTTATCGGCAGCAGCATGGCGATGGTGGCGAGCGGGCCCACCCCCGGCAGAACGCCGATGAGGGTTCCGACCAGCGTGCCGAGCATGCAGAAGGCCAGGTTGGCGGGCGAGAACGCCACGCCGAACCCCAGTGCGAGATTTGCGAGCAGATCCGTCATGTCTGGGACTTTCGAGTCGGCGCTCGCGCGCTCAGCGGAAGTTCAGGAAGGTCGAGAACGACAGATTGGGCGACGGCCACAACTGCAACGGCAGGCTGAGCGCGATCGGGAAGACGAGCACGGCGAAGCCGGTGAGCACCGCTGCCCAGATCAAGGTCTCGATCCAGCGCGATTCGGAGCTGCCCGCCGCCACGGTGATGATGCTGACGAACGTCGCGATCACGAGCCCGAACTGACGGATGGTCACGGCGAACACGAGCGTGCCGAGGGTGATGAAGAACGGGCCACGCCATGCGTAGCGCTCGAGGCCCGGCCCCTGGGCGAACATGCCGACGACCATCACGATCAGGCTGAGCACGGCGAGGACGGAGGCGAAGATGCGCGGGCCGGTTCCCGGACCGAAGGCGAAGCCGCGCGTGCCGGGCAGGTCGCTGCCGGCCCACAGCATGAAGAAGGCGACTCCCAGGAGGGCGAGGCCGCCGTAGTAGTCGCGGGGATCGCGGATCGGCCAGCGCAGCACCACGAGGGCGATGGCGAAGGCGACGAGAGCGATGCCGGCGAACAGCAGGACGTCGGCGATCAGAGGCGAACTGGGAGGTGTCCTGAAATAGCCTCCTATGGAGAGAAGGCCGACCAGCAACGGCGCCAGCACGGACATGACCGTGCGTTTGTGATCCGCGGCTCCATCGGAAGACGCCTGTACGCCCTCGGACATCAAATCCTCCATGCTCTCTCAGAAGCGAACTCAGAGCCGAATTTTGAAGTCTCCTACCATAAGGTCGGCTGCGGCAGGAAGCACACGATGGCCTTTTTGTGAATTGCAGACCCACGAATCGCATGACCGGACCGCGTTGCGTCGCGGCCGTTTCGACGGCGCGGCGTGTCACTTCCACCGTGGCGATCAGAGCTTCGCGACCGCCTGCCGTCGGTCGTCCCGAGGCCGGAGCCGGCGCCGCAGTGATTTCTGCATGTCCGCACGGCGCTCCCCGCATTGCACCGCGGCTGTTCCCGCAGCGCAGCAGGCGGCTCCCCGCCGCGCCCGCACGGCAACCGTCGGATACGGGGTTCGCGCGACACGCGAGCCCCCCGGACGGCAGGGTGGTTTCGCACGCCGGAACCCGGCCGGCCGACGCGACGCCGGACCTCGGCGCCGCCCCCGCTCCCGCTCGCGGCCGGCCCCGCTCCCGGCATCGCCGGCGCGCCCGGCCGCAGGGCTCACTTTATATACTAACTGGCCGGAACGGAACGCACGTCCGGCCGTCCGGCGGGGCCGGCCGGTGCCGACGCGCCGAAGTGCCGGCGCCCCCTGTCCGCGCGCCAGGGTGCCGGGCGATTCGTCCGCCGCCCGACCCCCCGGACGCGGCATCCGGGGGGCGTCCGCCCCGCATTCCGCCGGGCTCGGCGGCCCGCCGGTGAAGACCGCGGCCGGGCGGGCTTCCGTCCCGCCTCCATTGTCCCTATATTGGGCGGGCCGGCTTGCCGGCTATGGCGATAAATGGCCGTCGTAATAAACCTTTCGGACCCGGGGGCGGTACCCGGCGCCTCCACCCGAGCCCAGTGCGGCGCGTCAGCGCCGGCCCGCTGGGCTCCGGCGGGGGCGAAACAGGATCGACGAGGGCGTAAAGGACGCGCTTTTGCCCGGCATGGTTCCGCCGTTATCGGGCCACTGCAATAGTTGCCAACGACAACTATGCTCCGGTTGCTCAGGCCGCGTAAGCGGTTTGAAAGACCGATCTTCAAGCCCTGACGGGTAGCACCGGCAGGCGGGGTTCGGAGGCACCTGGCAACAGAAGCCTCCACTTCTCTTTTCGCTCGGGCGGGTCTCTCTTTCGGGCGGGACGATGCCGCGGATCGTCTGGCCGGTGCCGGCCGGCGTCTTCGGCTCGCCCGGCGGGCGCCGGCTTCGGCAGGGTGGTATTCGTCCCACCCGGCGCCTACGATGAGGACGAATCGAAGGGCGCCGAAGATCCGTCATGCCGACCGACTACATCCGCTACGACATCCTCACCCAGAACGCCCTGCGCGGGGTCGTGCGCACCGTGCTGTCGGATGCGGCCGCCAAGGGCCTGCCGGGCGAGCACCACTTCTATGTGAGCTTCGACACACGGGCGCCGGGCGTGAAGCTGTCGCCGCGCCTGCTCGCGCAGTATCCGACCGAGATGACGATCGTCCTCCAGCACCAGTTCTGGGACCTGACCGTCACCGAGGACGGCTTCGAGGTCGGGCTCTCGTTCAACGGAATTCCCGAACGCCTCGTCGTGCCGCTGACCGCCATCAAGGGCTTCTTCGATCCGTCGGTTCAGTTCGGGCTGGAGTTCGCGGTCCAGTCGGATCTGGACGCCGAGGCGCCCGAGGACGAGCCGGCCCAGGCGGCCGGGCCGCCCGGCGCCAAGCCGGCGGGCACGCCCCGCCCCGCCGCTCTTCACAAGCGGACCCCGCCGCCCGCTCCCGAGCCGCTGCCGACCGCCGCCAATCCGACCGCCGAAGCCGGCGATCCGCCGCCCGACAAGCCGGCCGGCGGCGGCGAGGTGGTCCGGCTGGATCGCTTCCGCAAGAAATAGTCCTCGGCCGATCGCGCCGCACGGCCTGCCGCGCCGCGCGGCCGCCGTCACGGTCCGTGCCGGGGCTTTCGCCCGGTCGGACAGGAGAGCGTCATGTCCGCCACGCGCACCGAGACCGACACGTTCGGCCCGATCGAGGTTTCGGCCGACCGCTACTGGGGGGCCCAGACCGAGCGGTCGCGGCGCAACTTCCGGATCGGCGACGAGCGCATGCCGCTGCCCCTCGTCCGGGCGCTCGCCCGGGTGAAGCGGGTCGCCGCCGAGGTCAACGCCGGGCTCGGCCTGCTCGCGCCGGAGCTGGCGCGGGCGATCGCGACGGCCGCCGACGAGATCGTGGCGGGGCACTTCGACGATCACTTCCCGCTGGTGGTCTGGCAGACCGGGTCCGGCACCCAGACCAACATGAACGTCAACGAGGTGATCGCCAACCGGGCGAACGAGCTGCTGGGCTCCGGCCTCGGCGCCAAGGCGCCCGTGCATCCGAACGATCACGTCAACATGAGCCAGTCGTCCAACGACAGCGTGCCGACCGCCATCCACGTCGCCGCGGTCGCCGAGATCGTCGACCGGCTGCTGCCGGCCCTCGCCCATCTGGAGGCGGCGCTCGACGAGAAGGCGGCGGCGTTCGAGTCGATCGTCAAGATCGGACGCACCCACCTGCAGGACGCCGTCCCGCTCACCCTCGGCCAGGAGTTCTCCGGCTACGCCGCCCAGGTCGGATCGGCGGTGGCGCGCATCGAGACGGCGCTGCGCGAGCTCTACCCGCTCGCCCAGGGCGGCACCGCGGTCGGCACCGGGCTGAACGCCCCGGCGGCCTTCCCGGAGCTCTTCGCGGCCCGGATGGCGGCCCTGACCGGCCAGCCCTTCACCAGCGCGGCCAACAAGTTCGAGGCGCTCGCCGCGCACGATGCGGTGGTCTATGTGCACGGCGCCATCACGGCGGCCGCCACCGCGCTGTTCAAGATCGCCAACGACATCCGCCTGCTCGGCAGCGGCCCGCGCTCGGGCCTGGGCGAGCTGCTGCTGCCGGAGAACGAGCCGGGCTCGTCGATCATGCCGGGCAAGGTCAATCCGACCCAGAGCGAGGCCCTGACCATGGTCTGCTGCCAGGTGTTCGGCAACGAGACCACGATCACCACGGCGGCGAGCCAGGGCCATTTCGAGCTCAACGTGTTCAAGCCGGTGATCGCGCAGGCGCTCCTGCAGTCGATCCGCCTGCTCACCGACGCGGCCCGCTCCTTCGCCGACAACTGCGTCGTCGGCATCCGGGCGAACGAGGCGCGGATCGCCGACCTGACCGGACGCTCGCTGATGCTGGTGACGGCGCTGGCGCCGTCGATCGGCTACGAGAAGGCGGCCGCCATCGCCAAGACGGCCCACAAGAACGGCACCACGCTGCGCGAGGAGGCCGTCCGGCTCGGCCATGTCACGGCCGAGGATTTCGACCGGCTCGTCGAGCCGCGCTCCATGACCCGGCCGGACTGAGACCCGGCCGGCCCGAGACCGACGGACCGAAACGACCAGAAACAATTGGTCCGGAATGCCGTATAATCGCCGAACCGTCGCGAGTCTCGCGCGGTCCGCCCCTCCTTTCGGTCGCCGCCGTCCGCCGCCGTCGCGCCGGACCGGACGACCCGATGAGCCCCCGAAGGAGACCGCCATGGCCGAAATCGTCAATCTGCGCAGGGTGCGAAAACGCATCGACCGTGAAAAAGCGGCGGAACGCGCGGGGCAGAACCGTGTTCTTCATGGGATGCCGAAGGCGGAACGGACCTTGCTGGCGGCCGAGAAGAACAAGTCGGACCGCACGCTCGACCAGCATCGCCTCGAGACGGGAGAGGGTGAATGAAGTCCCCAGTCGTGAAACGCTCGATCGTGATCGCCGGCCACAAGACGAGCGTCAGCCTCGAAGACGCCTTCTGGAAAGCCCTGAAGGAGATCGCGAGTGCCCGCCACGTCACGCTCTCCGACCTGGTGTCGACGATCGATTCCGAACGGCGCCACGGCAACCTGTCGTCGGCGATCCGCTTGTTCGTGCTCGATCATTACCGGACCGGCGGAGCCGGCAGCGGCGCCGGCAGCACCGGCCACGAGTCGAGCGAGCGCCCGCCCCAGTCGGCGATGCGCGCGAGCTGAGCGGGTCGCCATCGGAGCCGCGATCGCCGGCTCCTGATCCGCCGGCCCGACCACCGCGGCCCTGGGGCCAGTCCCCGGGGCGATGGGACCTGAGGGCGATCGGTCGTCACCGCCGCCCCGCGGGTTCCCCGGTCCCCGGCGGCCGATCCGACGCCTGTGCGACGCCGGTCCGGCCGCTCACTGCAAATTGAACAGCTGAAGCAGTGATCGCACCGGCGACGGCGCCTCCTGCGGCGGTGGGGTGGTGGCCGGCCTCGCCGGCCGCGGCGCCACTTGGCCGGGCGCCGCCTGCGCCTGCCCCGCCCCGCTCCCCTGCCCGGCCACCGCGGCCGCCGCGGCCGACGCCTGCCCGGCCGGTCGCACCGGCTGCGGCCGGATCTCGATCGGCGGCGGCAGGGCGGGGGCCGGATCGGCACCGCGGGGCGGACCGGCCGAAGCGGCCGGGCCGGCGGGCGTGCTCGCGGTCGGCACCGGATCGGGCTCGGGCCGGACGACCGGCCGGGCCGCCGCTTCGCGGGCCGCCGCCTCGCGGGCGGCCGTCTCCCGGGCCGCAGCCTCGCGGGCCGCGGCCTCCCGGGCCGCCGTCTCGCGCGCCGCCGCCTCGCGGGCGAGGCGCTCGCGCTCGGCCCGCTCCTGCCGCTCCTTGTCCAGACGGGCCCGTTCGGCCGCCGCGACCGCCTCGCGGCGCTTCGCCTCGCGCTCGGCCATCTCGACCCGTTTCGCCTCCTGCTCGACGCTGCGCAGCGTCACCCAGGTGACCAGCGCCGTGGTGTCGACGCTGCGCTTCGGCGCCGCCCACGGCCCGCGCAGCGCGACGCCGAGCTCCGGCCGGCGGCCGCCGGGCGCGTCATCGCGAGCCGGGCCGGTCAGGGTGAAGCGGGCGTCGAGCGCATCGGCGGCGAGGTCGAAGCCCGCCGTCAGCGCCACGTCGGTGCCGTCCGCGGCGGTCTCCATCGGGCCGAGCCGGACCCGCCCGTCGACCACCGACAGGGCGCCGCCGGCCTTGCCGACCGACAACCGCCCGCCCTCCAGGGCCGGGCCGAGCCAGCCGGCGAGCCGCTCCAGCGGCAGGCCGCGCTCCACCGCCTTGATGCCGGCGTCGACCGCCTTGGGATCGAGGCCGGAGAGCCGCACGTCCTCGACCGTCACGGCGCCGGTGCCGTGCAGGGCGCCGACCAGCGCGGCCGGGCTGAGGCCGGTGCCGTCCAGCTCGGCCGAAAGCGACAGCCGGCCGTCGGCCGGCGGCGCCTTGCCGGTCGCCGGCAGCAGCGCCGCGATCTCGGCGCCGGCGAGGGCGAGGCGGGTGCGCAGCGACAGCCCCATCGGCACCTGGCGGATCTCGGCGTCGAGCGACAGCGTGCCGTCGGCGAGCTGCGCCTGCGCGCCCTCGATGGCGAGCGAGAAGCCGTCGAGCCGCAGCACCGTCTTCAGGTCGCGCGCCGAGAGCCCGGGCAGCAGCGTCGCCCGCCCGGCCGCGATCTCCACCCGGCCGAACAGGTCGGCGAAGCCGGGACGGCCGAACGGCTCGGCCGACCAGGCGACCGCCGCGGCAGCGTCGCGCCCGGCCGCGGCCGGACGGCGGGTCGCGCCGGTCAGCGCGGCGAGCACCGGCGGCAGGTCGAGGTCGGTCGTCTCGATGCGGCCGGTGACGGCCCGCGGCTCGGCCAGCCGCACGGCGAGATGGCCCTTCACGGCCGCCCCGGCGAGCCGGCCGGCGAGGTCGTCGAACCGCACGTCCGGCCCGGAGACCGCGACGCGCGAATGCAGCGACAGCGGCAGCGGGCCGCTGCCGGGCGGCGCGAGCAGCCGCGCATCGGTGGCGGTCAGGGTCACGTCGGCGCGGCCGGAGACGCCGTCGGGATCGCGCCGGCCCTGGCCGGCCGCCGTGATCCACAGGCCGCCCGAGGCGGCGTCGAGCTTGCCCTCCAGGGCGCCGTCGAGGCGGCCGCCGCCGGCGAACGACACGGTCGCCGGGCGTCCGTCGAGCGCCACCAGCCGGTCGAGCCCGGTGAGGGCGGCGAGCGCGGCGCTCTCCCGCGCCTCGACGGTGCCGTCGGCGCGGACCTGCGCCTTGAGCGGATCCGCCGGATCGCCGGTCGCGGTCGCCGACAGGGCGAGCCGGATCGTGCCGATGCGGCCGTCGACCGTCAGGTTCGCGGTCGAGCGCGTCGCCCGCGGGGCGGCGGGATCGTGCAGGGCGGGGGCGACGTCGAAGCGGGCGCGCAGTTCGGCGGCGCCGAGCGCGGCGGCGTAGCGCTTCAGGCCCGCCGCCTGCTCGGGCGCGACCTCGCCGATCAGCGCGACCAGGGCGTCGCTGCGCGGCGCCTTCAGCTCGAGCGTCACGGCGCCCTGCGGACTCACGATCGAGGTGTCGATGCGGCCGGAGCCGGCGATCGTCGCGCCGCGGAGATCGCCGACCGCGAGGCGCTCGATGGTCAGGCCGTCCTTGCCGTAGCCGACCCGCGCCTCGACCCGGTCGGCGGCGAGCGGCCCCCAGACGACCTTGCCGGCGGCGAGCGCCACCGTGGCGCCGCCCGGCCATTCGACCCGGGTGCCGCCGAGCAGGCTGCCGATCAGCGCGGCCGTGCTCTCCAGATCGACCTCGCCGGCCCTCAGGTCGGCCTCGACCTGCGACGGCCGGCCGGGCGCCGCCCGGGTGTAGGCGAAGCGCCCCTCGACCGCCTTGCGGTCCAGCTCGAGCGACAGCGCCGCGACCGCGACGCGGTCGCGCTCGAGCGACACGTCGCCCTTCGCCCGAAGGAGGCCGAGCGGCTTCGCTGCGTCGGTGTGGGCGTCGGCGCGCGGGTCGATCCAGGCGAGCAGCGCCCGCGGATCGCTGGAATCGAGGCTCACCGGGCCGGCGAAGGCGAGGTCCGGGCCGGCCGCCTTCAGGCTGCCGCCGAGCCGGACATGGGTGAGGCCGGGAAGACGCAGCTCGACGCCGTCGAGGGTGACGCCCTCGGCCGCGGCGGTGACCGTGCCCTTGAGGTTCTGCAGCGTGGTGCCCCCGGCGACGAGCGAGTCGATCTCCACCGCCGCCTTGACCGGCACGGGCGGCTTCAGGGCGGCGACGAGGTCGTGAACCGCGCTCTGCAGGGCGTCGAGCGGCGCGCGGGCGGCCGCCGGCGCGCCGGCGCCGCGGTCGAGATCGACGTGCCGGCCGGTGACGACGAGATCGGCGCGCGGAAAGCGGCCGAGCACGAGGTCCGCGGCGCCGCCGAGCCGCACGGCCCGGTCCTCCGGCCCGTATTGCAGCTCGGCCTGGCCGAGCTTGACCCGCGCCGGCGTCGCCTCGACCCGGCCGGTCAGCCGCCACGGCTCGTGCGCCACGGCACGGCCCGGGCCGAGCCCGGTGCCGGCCGGCCGCGCCAGCGTCAGGGCGCCCTCGAAGCGCGGGGTCGTGCCGGCGAGCCACAGCGTGCCGTCGGCCTCGATCGCCAGCGGCCGGTCGAGCGGGTCGACGGCGAGCCGCAGCCGCACGCCGCCGTCGCTGCCGGCCCGGCCGGCGCCGAGCCGCACGCCGTACAGATGGCCGCCGGTGACGAAGGCGCCCTCCCCGCGCAGCGGCCCGGCGAGCGAGCGCAGGTCGCCCTTGAAGGTGACGTCGTCGAGGGTGACGTTGCTGCCGCTCGCCGGATCGGCCAGCACGGCGCGGCCGTTCTCGACGACGAGCCGCTCGATCGACAGCATGTCGGGATCGAAGCCCGAGGGCAGCGCCGCGCCGCGGATGCGGCCGGAGGCGTCGAGCGAGAGGTCGAGCTGCGGCGCGTCGAGGGTGAGCTCGGCGACCCGCCACTCGCCGCGCATCAGCGGCCCGAGCGCGAGCTCGACCCGCATGGCGCGGGCGCTCATCCGGGCCCCGCCGGCGGCGAGCGCGACGCCCTTGAGGTCGAGCGAGGGGGTCGGCAGGAGGCGGACGTCGATCGGTCCGGAGATCGCGACCGGCGTGCCGACCGCGCGGGTCGCCTCCGCCTCGAAGGTCTCGCGAAAGCCGTCCCAGTCGACGAAATGCGGCCCGACCAGCGCCGCGAGCAGCGCCAGGATCATGGCTACGGCCAGGCCGAGAAGGGTCGTCTGCACCTGTGCGCTCCGGACGGCTGTCCGGGACGCCTCCGATCCTGCGCACGTGGCACGCGCCGCCGCACTGTGAACGCCACGGAGCTGTGAGCGCCACGGAGTCGAGAGGCCCCCGAACTCGAACTCTCGCGGGAATCGACGGCGATTATATGTCTTTGTGGCGGTTTACCGGCAAGCGAGGACGCCGGAGACGCGCCCGGCCCCGTGTCCGGGTCACGGCGCGTCGCGCCGTGACCCGGACACGGGGCGACAGGAGGAGGCGCTTACCGGAAAGCCCCTGGGCTTCCGGATCTGCGACGCATCGGGCCCGTGGCCCGACGCGCCTCGTCCGAGGCTCGCGACCGAGCCGGCACAGCGGCGTCATCCATCGGGATGCGCGGTTGCCTGCCCGCCGCGAGCCCGGCTCAGCGAAGCGAAGCGGAAATCGCCGGGATGATCTTGCCCGGGTTCATGATGCCGGCCGGATCGAGCGCCTGCTTGATCGCCGCCATGGCGGCGAGCGCCGGGGTGCCGAGCTCGGCCTCCAGATACTTCATCTTGCCCTGCCCGACCCCGTGCTCGCCCGTGCAGGTGCCGCCCATGGCGAGCGCCCGCTCGACCAGGCGCTCCAGCAGCGCCTTGGCGCGCTTCACCTCGTCGTGGTCGTCCATGTCGACCAGCAGGCCGAGATGGAAGTTGCCGTCGCCGACATGGCCGACGATCGGCGCGACCAGGTTGCTGGCGGCGATGTCCTCCTGGGTGGCGACCACGCATTCGGCGAGCCGCGAGATCGGCACGCAGACGTCGCTCGCCACCGATTTCGTGCCGCGGCGGAGCGCCCCGGCCGCCCAGTAGGCGTCGTGCCGGGCCTGCCACAGCCGGGTGCGGTCCTCCGGCCGGGTCGCCCAGTCGAACGGCCCGCCGCCGAACTCCGCGGCGATCTCGCCGAAATGCGCCGACTGCTCGGCGACGCTCGCCTCGCTGCCGTGGAATTCGACGAACAGCAGCGGCACCTCCGGCAGCGACAGGCGCGAATAGGCGTTCACGGCCTTCACCTGGAGCTGGTCGAGCAGCTCGATGCGGGCGACCGGGATGCCGGTCTGGATCGTCGTGATGACGGCGTTGCAGGCCGCCTCGACGGTGGGGAACGGGCAGACGCCGCCGGCGATCGCCTCCGGGATGCCGTGCAGCTTGAGGGTCAGCTCGGTGATGATGCCGAGCGTGCCCTCCGAGCCGACGAACAGTCGGGTGAGGTCGTAGCCGGCCGCCGACTTCTTGGCGCGGGTGCCGGTGGTGAGGAGCTCGCCGGTCGCCAGCACCACCTTCAGGGCCAGCGTCACGTCCTTCATGGTGCCGTAGCGCACCGCATTGGTGCCCGAGCAGCGCGTCGCCGCCATGCCGCCGAGCGCCGCGTCGGCGCCCGGATCGAGCGGGAAGAACAGGCCCTGGTCGCGCAGATACTCGTTGAGCTGCTTGCGGGTGACGCCGGGCTCGACCACCACGTCGAGATCCTCGGCGTGCACGGCCAGCACCTTGTTCATGTCGCGGGTGTCGACGCAGATGCCGCCGACCGGGGCGTTGACCTGGCCCTCGAGCGAGGTCCCGGTGCCGAACGGGATGATCGGCACGCCGGCCTCGGCGCAGATGCGCACGATCTTTTGAACGTCGGCCGTGCACTGCGGAAACACCACGGCGTCCGGCGGCTCGCTGGCGAGCCAGCTCGCGGTGTTGCCGTGCTGCTCGCGCGCCGAGGCGGCGGTGACGACGAAGGAGCCGAATTCCTGCGTCAGTGCGGCGATCACGGACTCGACGGCGGGACGGGACGGTCGTGGCGCGGGCGGCGCTCCGGCCGGGGTGGCGAGCAGGGTCATGGCGATGGGGCGGCCTGTTCCGGTGTGCGACGCAGCGTCGACGGGCGAACCGGAGTCCGCGACTCCGTCATGATTCGCTGCCATACTGGTTGCATGAACATCATGCTCGACCATGCCGATCTGAAGCCGGTGTTTTTCGCGCCGTTCGTCTCGTCCGTGATGCGGGTCGAGCCGGACTGGATCGATTACAACGGCCACCTCAACATGGCCTGGTACAACGTGCTGTTCGATCGCGCCGCCGACGAGGTCCTGGCGCTGATCGGCGCCGGGCTCGACTACGTCGCGCTGAAGCGCCATTCCTATTACACGGCCGAGACCCATGTGCGCTACCTGCGGGAGCTGAAGGCCGGGGACGCGGTGCGCGCAACCTTCCAGCTGCTCGACTTCGACGCCAAGCGGCTCCACTATTTCGAGCAGCTGTTCCACGCCGACGAGGGCTTCATGGCCGCCACCATGGAGGTGATGGCCCTCCACGTGGACATGGACGCCGGGCGCGCCGCCCCCGCCCCGCCGGTGATCGCCTCGCGGCTCGCCGACCTGAAGGCCTCGCACGCCATGCTGCCCCGCCCCGAAGCCGCCGGCCGCCGCGTCGCCATGGCGGAGCGGGTGTAGGCGCAGGCTACAACCCGAAGAGCGTTCCACCGCGTTACGCCCGTCCTCACCTCTCCCCGCCGCGTGGGGAGAGGTCGGACTTTGCGCCGGCAGACGCGAAGTCCGGGTGAGGGGGCGCCTCCGTATCCACGAGGCGCCCCCTCACCCCGACCCTCTCCCCGCACACGTGGAGAGGGTGCGCAAGAGGGAGCGCAGGCGCCCTGCCCCGATCGCTGGAGCGATACGCCGCCCCGCCATCCACACCCTGCGGCGCCCCTCCCCTTGCGCCGGCGCGGGTGCCATCTTTAGGACGAACGATTCGTGAATACGGGCCCGTCTCGCGGGCCCGGGAGCCCGGCCGGCCCGCAAAGACCGGCGCCCTCGACCGGCGGCATGGACCCCCATGGCGCCGGCAGCCTGGAACCGGAATGTCCGACCCCTTCAAGCGACCCTTCGAGCCCGCGCCCCCGGCGCCCGCCCCGGGCGGCATCGCGGCGCGCGCCCGCGGCGCCCAGCGGGCGGCCTATCTCGAAGGCCTCAACCCGGAGCAGCGCGAGGCGGTCGAGACCCTCGACGGCCCGGTGCTGGTGCTGGCCGGCGCCGGTACCGGCAAGACGCGGGTGCTGACCACCCGCATCGCCCACATCCTCAGCCTCGGCCGCGCCCGGGCGAGCGAGATCCTCGCCGTCACCTTCACCAACAAGGCGGCGCGCGAGATGAAGCACCGCATCGGCGCCATGGTGGGCGAGGCCGTGGAGGGCATGCCGTGGCTCGGCACCTTCCACTCGATCGGGGCCAAGATCCTGCGCCGCCACGCCGAGCTGGTGAACCTCAAGCCCGACTTCACCATCCTGGACGTCGACGACCAGATCCGCCTGCTCAAGCAGCTCATCGCCGCCGCCGACATCGACGAGAAGCGCTGGCCCGGCCGGCTGCTCGCCACCCAGATCGACGGCTGGAAGAACCGCGGCCTGACGCCGGACCAGGTCCCGGCCGGCGAGGGCGCCGTGTTCGGCAACGGCCGCGGCCGCGACCTCTACGCCGCCTACCAGGCGCGGCTGAAGACGCTGAACGCCGCCGACTTCGGCGACCTGCTGCTGGAGACGATCCGGCTGTTCCGCGAGCACCCCGCCGTGCTGGCCCAGTACCAGGCACGCTTCAAGTACATCCTGGTCGACGAGTACCAGGACACCAACGTGGCGCAGTATCTCTGGCTGCGCCTCCTCGCCCAGCGCCCGAGCGCGGCCACCTCGACCTCTCCCCGGCGGGGAGAGGTCGACGCGCAAAGCGCGTCGGGTGAGGGGGGGCCGGCCTCGCCCTCGCAAACGCTCTCCCCCCCTCACCCGACATCCGCGCTGCGCGCGAATGTCGACCTCTCCCCACGGGGGAGAGGTGAGGCCGTGCCCGCGGCGATGCCGAATCCGCCCCACGCCCCCCCGAAGAACATCTGCTGCGTCGGCGACGACGACCAGTCGATCTACGGCTGGCGCGGCGCCGAGGTGGACAACATCCTGCGCTTCGACCACGACTTCCCCGGCGCCAAGGTGATCCGGCTGGAGCGCAACTACCGCTCGACCGCCCACATCCTCGGCGCCGCCTCGCACCTGATCGCCCACAACGAGGGGCGGCTCGGCAAGACGCTGCGCTCGGAGGGCGAGGCCGGCGAGAAGGTGGTGGTGTCGTCGTCCTGGGACTCCGAGGAGGAGGCGCGCGCCATCGGCGAGGAGATCGAGCAGCTCCAGCGCCGCGGCCACCGGCTCGACGAGATCGCCATCCTGGTGCGCGCCTCGTTCCAGATGCGCGAGATCGAGGACCGCTTCGTCACGCTCGGCCTGCCCTACCGGGTGATCGGCGGCCCGCGCTTCTACGAGCGCGCCGAGATCCGCGACGCGATGGCGTATCTCCGCCTCGTCAACCAGCCGGCCGACGACCTCGCCTTCGAGCGCATCGTCAACGTGCCGAAGCGCGGGCTCGGCGACGCCGCGCTGCAGAGTCTGCACGACCTCGCCCGCGCCCGCGGCGTGCCGCTGCTCGAGGCGGCGCGCGCCATGAGCACCAGCGAGGCCGTGAAGCCGAAGCCGCGCGCGGCGCTGCGCGACCTCGTCGCCGCCTTCGATCGCTGGCGGGCGCAGCGCGACACCCTGCCCCACACCGAGCTGGCCGAGATCGTGCTGGACGAGTCCGGCTACACCGAGATGTGGCAGAAGGACCGCTCCGCCGACGCCGCCGGGCGCCTGGAGAACCTCAAGGAGCTGGTGCGCTCCATGGAGGACTTCGAGAACCTGCAGGGCTTCCTCGAGCACGTCTCCCTGGTGATGGACACGGACCGCGGCGAGGATCTCGACGCCGTGTCGATCATGACGCTGCACGCGGCGAAGGGGCTGGAGTTCGACACCGTCTTCCTGCCGGGCTGGGAGGAAGGCCTGCTGCCGCACCAGCGCTCGCTCGACGAGAACGGCCGCGCCGGCCTGGAGGAGGAACGGCGGCTGGCGCATGTCGGGATCACCCGCGCGCGAAAAAACGCGAGAATCTCGTTCGTCTCCAACCGGCGCATCCACGGCTCGTGGTCGTCCAGCCTGCCGTCGCGCTTCCTCGACGAGCTGCCCGAGCAGCACGTCGAGGTGCTGGAGGCGAAAGGCGGCTTCGCCGGCTACGGCAACGCCTACGGCTCGCGCTTCGACACCACGGCCGCCTTCGGCTCGAGCTACACGACCCCCGGCTGGCGTCGCGCCCAGAAGAACCGCGGCGGCTTCGAGGAAGACCCGCACGAGTATTCGCAGGTGGAGCCGGAGGAGCCGACCGGCCGGATGCGGGACATCGGTTCGCGCCGACCGCCGGCCGGCGGCGGCAACGGCACCTTCAAGACGTCGACCGCGCGGAGCACGCCGGGCTTCGCCGCGCCGTCCGCCAACGGCACCCCGGCCCGCCGCGCCCCGGTGACCATCGAAGGCGAGCTGGTCGCCCGCTCCACCGGCGCTCCCTCGGCCTTCGCGACCGGGGATCGCGTCTTCCACCAGAAATTCGGCTACGGCCGCGTGCGCGCCGTCGACGGCAACAAGCTCACCATCCAGTTCGACAAGGCCGGCGAGAAGAAGGTGGTGGACAGCTTTCTGAACAAGGCGTGAGGGCGAGGCCGGGCGCCCGTCGCACCGGAACCGAGTTGCGGATTGAGCCCCAATGGGGTACGCTCGCACATGTCCCAAAGGCCTGTCTCGGTGGTCGAGCTCGCCGGGTACCGATCCCGGGCCGACGCGCTGTTGACGACCGCCGAGCAGAACGCGGTCATCGATCTCGTCGCCTACGACCCGACCTGCGGTGACCTCGTCCCAGGCACCGGCGGGCTTCGAAAGCTCCGGATCGGACGCAACGGCACGGGCAAGCGAGGCGGTGCCAGGGTCGTCTACTTCTTTCACGATCCCGGGATGCCGATCTTCCTTCTGGCGATCTACGCCAAGAACGAGAAGGCCGATCTGAGCGCCTCGGATCGCAGAGAGTTCGCGACCCTGACGGTCGAGCTGGTGAGGCGATGGAAAAGAAGATGAAGACTCGTCGATCGAGCCGTCTCGCAGGCGACATCCGGGCGAGCCTGCACGAGGCGCTGGACCACGCGTCCGGCAAGCCGACCGGCGCCGTGGTTCACGACGTCACGCCCCACGACACCGATGCCCGCGACGCCCGACAAATGCTGGGCCTGTCGCAACGCGAGTTCGCCGCGTTGATCGGCACAGGAGTTGGAACAGTCCGGAAATGGGAGCTCGGAACGCGCCAGCCCTCCGGAGCCGCGCGCGCACTCATCACGGTAATCAAGGCCGAGCCGAAGGCGGTGCGGCGAGCGCTCGGCAAAGAAGCGTCGGGGTGATCGGACGGGTTCTCTTCGTCGGTTCAGCGTCTCGGCATCGGTGGCTACGGCCGCGTCCGCGCCGTCGACGGCAACAAGCTCACCATCCAGTTCGACAAGGCCGGCGAGAAGAAGGTGGTGGACAGCTTCCCGAACAAGGCGTGAGATGATCAATAGTCTCGGTTACAATTGAAAATCGAAAGAGTCCACCACGCTTTCTTGAGACACACATTAGAAGGAGCACCACAATGAAAATTGTTGCAGTTATAAACTACAAAGGCGGAGTTGGAAAAACATCTCTTACCGCAAATCTAGGCGCAGAACTCGCTTGGCGAGGTAAGAATGTTCTGCTTATTGATCTCGATGCACAAGCAAGCCTTACATTCTCGTTTATACAGCCGGAAGAGTGGGCCACTCACTTCATCGACAAAGGATCAATAAAAGCATGGTTCGATGCCTACGAAAGAGGGAAGCCAATCGAACTAGCAAAACTTATCCACACGCCGGAACGCATCAATCAGCGCCTGACCGGAAAAGGCAAACTCGATATAATATGCTCGCATCTTGGATTAATTAATGTCGACCTTGATCTTGCGGTTAAACTCGGCGGCGCAAGCCTTGCACAAGCCAAACTAAACTTCATTAATGTTCATCGCCGCCTAGCAGTCGGACTTCAGGAGGATGAATTTGATGGCTACGATGTGATATTAATTGACTGCCCTCCAAATTTTAACATTGTAACGAAGACAGCAATCATCGCAAGCAACTTCATTTTAGTACCCACTCGCCCAGACCAGCTATCAACACTTGGAATCGATTATTTAATGAGAAACGTTGAAAAACTAACAAAAGACTACAATGACTACGCCGAACTCGATCAAGGTGAAAGGGTTGAAAAAATCGACCCAAAAGCAATAGGTGTTGTATTCACGATGATCCAGGAGTACGGTAATCAGCCAATATCCGCCCAGAGAGCGTTTATGGCGCGACTGAAAAGAGCCTCAACCATGCCGGTATTCAAGCATTACATAAAGCGGAATGACACTTTGTTCGCCGACGCCCCCATCTACGGAATCCCGGTTGTATTGGGTGGATACGAAAACCAAAGCCATCAAGGCGTAGTTAGCGGACTTGAGGGCGTTACCGACGACTTCATAGCCGCGGCAGGACTTTAATATGTCTTCTAAAAAGACCAACAATAAGGCAACCCTTCTCATGGGCTTAAAGATCCTTATAGAAACTATAGAGAGGATGTCTGAGAAGGAGCTTGCAGCCCTTTCCTCGGGTGAGGCATCATTAGAATTAGCAATGCACAGTCGCGCAACAGAGACATCAACAAAACCTACAGCACACGACAGGCTTACAGGCATTGACTTCGATCAGATTGAAATCGAGTTAAATGTCGCAGAATCAACAGAGGAAGGATTTCGTATTTTGCGAAATTTTCAACTAACCCGGTTCGAGCTTGAGAGGATCGCAAGAAAACTAGAGATTGCTGTAATGAAGCAAGATACAGTACTCCGCCTTGAGGAAAAGATTATTGAGGCACTCGTCGGCTCCCGCCTAAACTCACGTGCGGTCCGTGGCAGATAACAAAGCAACCAGCCATGACCCACTACGTCGCCATCGTCGAGGAGGCTGGGCCGGACACCGCGGTGGGCGTCTGGTTTCCCGATCTGCCGGGCTGTTTCTCGGGCGGCGACGATCTCGACGACGCCCTGCGCAACGCGCCGGGGGCCGTCGCGCTCTATGCGGAGGCGCTGGCCGAGGACGGCCGCGCCCTGCCGCCGGCCCGCACGCTCACCGAGCTGAAGCGCGATCCCGAGATCGCCCGCGATCTCGTTGCGTTCATGGTCGCGCTCGTCCCCGCGCCGGCACAGACCGAAGCCGCCTGAAGCCCCGGAGCGAGCGCTCCGCCGTCTCGGAAATCCTGGACAAGATTCCCGGATTTCGCTTCGCTCGTTCGGGCTACGGATCCGGGGACTGGACGCCGACCGAGGATCGCCATGGCGCAGCGTCGCGACGAGGTCACGATCGTTCCGAAGGAGCCGGACGCGCCGGCCCGCGGGCGGGCGTCCTACGACCGCGACGTCTACACCTGGGCCCTGGAGCAGGCCCGGCTGATCCGGGCCGGGCGGCTCGACGAGATCGATCGCGACAACGTGGCCGAGGAGATCGAATCCTCGGGGCGCGAGCAGTTCAACAAGCTGGAGACCGCGCTTCGCGTGCTCCTGCTGCACATGCTGAAATGGGATTTTCAGCCCGAGCGCCGGTCGCGGAGCTGGGTGCTTTCGATCAAGGAGCAACGCCTCGAGATCGAGGACGTGCTCTCCGACAATCCCGGCCTGAAGCCGCGCAGTCCGGAAGCGATCGCCCGCGCCTATCGCAAGGCACGCCTGGAGGCCGCCAGGGAAACCGGCCTCGCCCTCGACCGCGTCCCGGAGGCTGCCCCTACGCTCCCGACGACCTCTCCTCCCGCCCGTTCGAGATCGCCGCGCCGCCGGCGCGCTGACGCAGGCGCGTCCGCCGCATCGCCTCTCCCCCGCATTGCACACCGGTGCGCGCACGGCGTCGTGATTTCCCGTGATACGCGAGGCGTGGCGTAATCGTACGTGTTCGACGCGATCAGGGGGCGGCCGTGGGGCGGAGTGCGCTGGTGCTCGTCGGACTGCTCGCGGCGCTCGGCGGGATGGTGCCGGCCGGCAGCGGACGCGCCGCCGAGCCGCCCGTCGTCCTCGACCAGGGCTGGTCGAAGGAGCGGCGCGAGCTGTTCTACTACACCCCGCAGGGCTCACGGATCATCCCGATCGCCTGGTTCAAGGCGCTGGAGGGCGCCGACGGGACGGCGTTCGCGGCCCCCGACAGCCTCGCCCGCTACGGCCTGATCGCGCCCGACGGCCCGCACCCGCTCAATCCCGACGGGCTGCCGATCGGCTTCGCCCTCGATCCGGCGCGGCCGACCGTCGCCACCGAGATCGCGCTCGCCCCCGAGTCGGTCGGCGCCGGCCCGCGCGGCCGCAGCGTCGGGCTCACCTGCGCGGCCTGCCACACCGCCGAGGTGACGGTGAACGGCAGGCCGATCCGCATCGACGGCGCCCCGGCCCGCTTCGACGTCGACCGCTTCTACGCCGACCTCGCCGCCGCCGTCTCGGCGACGCTGTTCGACGAGGCGCGCTTCGGCCGCTTCGCCGGCCGCGTGCTGACGACCCCCGGCGTCACCGGCGCGGCCGAGCTGAAGCTGCAGCTCGCCGGCTTCGAGGCGCGCCTCTCCGGCGACGCCGCGATCCGCCGCCCGAGCCTCGTCTCCGGCTTCGGCCGGGTCGACGCCCTGACCCAGATCGTCAACGCCATCGCGGTCACCGACCAGGCCGAGCCCGCCAACCTGCGCCCGGTGAACGCGCCGACCAGCTATCCGCCGCTGTGGCTCACGTCGGAGCTCGAATTCGTCCAGTGGAACCCGATCGCCTCGAGCCCGATCGGCCGCAACGGCGGCGAGGTGCTGGGCGTCTACGGCACCGCGACGCTCACCGGCGATCCCGCCGGCTGGTACGCGTCGAGCCTGCTGTTGCGCGAGCTGCATCTCATGGAGACCTGGGTGGCGGACCTGAAGCCGCCGCCGTGGGACCAGAACCTCCTCGGCCGCATCGACACGGCGCGTGCCGGGCGCGGCGAAGCGCTGTTCCGGCAGCACTGCGCCGGCTGTCACAACATGCCGCCGTGGCGCCGCACCGACCCGGCCGACAATGTCTTCGGCAAGACCTTCATCGCCATCGGGCGGACGAACTACCGGGCCGTCGGCACCGACCCGCTCTATATCGAGAGCCTGGCCACCCGGCTGGTGCGCACCAACGCCGCCACGGCCCGCCTGCAGGACGGCAAGGCCGTGGTGCCGGCCGCCGCCTATTTCCTCCAGACGGTCGGCGCCATCCTGACCCGGGCCATGGACGATGCCGGCATCCCCCGGGACGAGCGGATCGCCATGAACGGCTTCCGCCTGCGGCGCGGTCCCGGCGGCGCGCCGGAGCCCTACAGCCCGCCCGGCATCACCGACCTCAAGGCGAGCCCCCTCGCCGGCGTGTGGGCGACCGGCCCGTACCTGCACAACGGCTCGGTGGCGACCGTCTACGAGCTCCTCTCGCCCGTCGCCGAGCGCCGCGCCGTGTTCTGGACCGGCGGCCGCGAGCTCGATCGCGAGCGCCTCGGCTTCGTCAGCGACGACGCCCCGGGCCGCTTCCGCTTCGACACCGGCCTGCCTGGCAACCGCAACATCGGCCATGTCTATCCGCCGGGCGGGCTGCCGCCCGAGGACCGCACGGCGATCGTCGAATACCTCAAGACCCAGTGAGGCACCGATGCCGGGCTATCTGGAGCGGTTCGACGCGACGCCGGCGGCCGAGCGCTGGCCGCTGGTGCGGGGCTGGCTGTTCGGCGAGCCGCTGCCGTTCTTCGCCGAGCTGCGCGCCCACCGGCCCGTGCTGCCGACCCCCGAGGCGACGCTGGCCACCCGCTTCGCCGACTGCGCCGAGATCCTGGCGCGGCCGGACCTCTACAGCGTCGCCCTCTACCGCCCCAAGCAGGGCGACTACTGGATGGCCCAGGACGACACCGCCGTGCACTGGCGCGAGAAGGGGATCATGCAGGCGATCCTCGACCGCGAGGACGTGCCGGCGATCCGGGCCTGGGTGGCGACGACGGCGGCGGCGCGGCTCGCCGCCGCGAACGGCCGGATCGACGCCGTGGCAGGCCTCACCCGCGCCGTGCCGATCGCTCTGGTGCAGGAGTGGTTCGGCTTCGACGACGGCGATCCGGACGCGCTGTGCCGCTGGTCCTACTGGAACCAGATGGACGCGTTCTGGAACCAGCCGTTCGACGCCGTGGCGGTGCCGGATCCGGGCGAGATCGTCCGGCAGCGCGAGGCCGCCAATGCGGAGATGCGCGACTATCTGGTCGCGCTGGTGCGCCGCCGCGCCGCCGAACTGCAGGCCGGCGGCACCGGCCGGGACCCGGTGTCGCGGCTGCTGCGGCTCGCCGGCTCGGGTGCCGCGCGGTTCGACCCGGCCCGGGTGGTGCTGAACGTCGGCGGCCTGCTGATCGGCGCCGTGGAGACCACCTCGCACGCCGTCGTCAACGCGCTCGACGTCCTCCTCGCCGACCCGCAGCGGCGCGACGCCGCCCGCGCCGCGGCGGCCGCCGACGATCCCGCCGCGATCGACGGCTTCGTGTTCGAGGCGATGCGCTTCCGCCCCGCCTTCCCCTACTTCTTCCGCACCTGCGAGGCCGACGCGGTGCTGGCCCGCGGCACCGACCACCAGACGGCGGTGCCGAAGGGCACGACCGTGCTGGCCGTCACCCACGCGGCGATGTTCGACGCGACGGCGATCTCCGCGCCGGAGCGGTTCGATCCCGGCCGCGGCAACGGCAACACGTTCCACTTCGGCGCCGGCCTGCACGCCTGCCTGGGCCGGGCGATCGGCGGCGTGATGATCCCGGAGATCGTGCGCCAGGCGCTGCGGCTGCCCGAGCTCGCGGTCGGCCCGGTCGACCGGCGCGGCGGCCCGGTGCCGGAGGCGTGGGCCTGGACTTGGCGCGTCTGACCCGGGCCCGCTTGTCGCCGCATCGCCGCCGCGCCGGCGCGCTAACCATCCGGCGCGACCCGGCGGAACCGGTCCCCGACACCGGCGTTGAGTCGCGCATTGAACCCACCGGGCCGGTCCGGCCCCAGTCCCGAGTGAGCCCCATGGTGTCTTTCCGCGTGCTGGTCCGCCCGGCGATCGTCGTCGCGGCGCTCGTCGTCCCGCTCGCCTCCGCCGAGGCGGCGCTGCTGGTCCGAATCGACAAGTCGACCCAGCGGATGTCCGTCGTGGTCGACGGCACGCCGCGCTACTCCTGGCCGGTGTCGACCGGACGGGCCGGCTACGGCACGCCGAGCGGCACCTATTCGCCGCAGCGCCTGCACCGGACCTATTTCTCGAAGAAGTACTACAACTCGCCGATGCCCTACTCGATCTTCTTCCACGGCGGCTACGCGATCCACGGCTCCTACGAGATCGCGCGGCTCGGCGGCCCGGCCTCGCACGGCTGCGTGCGGCTGCACCCGTCCAACGCCGCGACCCTGTTCTCGCTGGTCAAGCAGCACGGCACCGGCAGCACCCGGATCGTCGTCACCGGCTCCGCCCCGGCGACCGTGGCGCGGGCGCCGCGCACCGTCGTGCAGGACGAGCCGCCGGAGGTCTCCTACGCACCGCGCGGCTATTACGCCCCGGCGCCGCTCTACCCGCCGGTCTACCGGCCCTACGACCCCTACGTCCCGGCGCCCTATCCGTATCAGCGCTGGTGAGCCGGCGCCCCGGAGGGGCTGTGCACAAGTCTGTGGAAAGCCTGTGGATAAGCTGTTGCGGGGACGGTGGAAAACCCGTCTCCGTGACGCTGTCGCCGGGACCACCGTGACGCTCCCGTGACAACGCAGGGGTGCACCGGGCGGCCGTCACGGACCCGTCGCATCCGGCCTGAAACTCGTCGATTTACAGACGATTAACCCTGTTTCTTAAGATTCTGCTGTTGGGAACTCGGTTGAATCCGGCCGCACGGCGCGCCGGCGTTCATGTGACATGCGAGGACAGCCCGGCAAGCGCGCGACCGGTCTCGACGCGACACGGCGATCGCGGCCGACGCCCGGCCGCCGGCCGTCTCCGCTGCGGGCCGGACGCGGCCGTGCCGCCATTCCGACGAGCCCCTTGCGTGCCGCCGGCCGGCGGGCCACACCAGCCGCCATGCGCGAAGGACTGCAACCCGCCCGCCCCTCCACGGTCGCCCGGCTCGTCACCACCGAGCCGCAGGCGCGCCGCATCGCCGACCTCCTCGGCGAGAGCTTCGATCCCGAGGAGACCGCGGTCGCGGCCTTCGAGATGCCGGACGAGCGGAGCTGGGGCGTCGAGGTCTATTTCGAGCGCGAGCCCGACGAGGCCGCGGTGCGGGCCCTGGTGGCGCTCGCCGCCGCCCCCGAAACGGCCGACGGCCTGACCTTCTCCAGCCTGAGCCAGAAGGACTGGGTCGCCGCCTCGCTGGAGGGCCTCGCCCCGGTGCCGGCCGGCCGCTTCGTCGTGCACGGCGCGCACGACCGCGCCCGGGTCGCGGCCAGTCCCAGCCGCATCGCCATCGAGATCGACGCCGCGCTCGCCTTCGGCACCGGCCATCACGGCACGACGCGCGGCTGCCTGCTGGCGCTCGACCGCCTCCTGAAGGCGGACGGCGCCCGGCCGGTCCGGCGGGGCGGCCGCCGCCGCGGTCCGGCCATTCTCGACATCGGCACCGGCACCGGCGTGCTGGCGATCGCGGCGGCCCGGGCGCTGCGCCGGCCCGTGCTGGCGAGCGACATCGATCCGGCGGCCGTGCGGGTGGCGCGGGAGAACGTGCGGCTCAATCGGACGGGTGGGTTCGTCGCGGTGGCGACGGCGGCCGGGCTGACGGCGCCGGCCTTTCGGGAGCGCGGGCGGGCCCGGCTCGTCTTCGCCAACATCCTGCTCGGGCCGCTCAGGCGGCTCGCCCGCCCGATCGCCGGAGCGATCGGGCCGGGCGGGGTCGTGGTCCTCTCGGGGCTGCTCGCCGCGCAGGCGAATGCGGCGCTGGCGGCCTACCGGGCGCAGGGGCTCCGGCTCGTCGGCCGCGTCACCCTCGAGGGATGGGCCACCCTGGTGTTACGCCGAGGGTGACAGGCCGCCGGAGGTGTAGCGCATCGCCCAGGCGCGGGCGACCGCATCGGGCGCCTCGATGGCACTGCCGACCACGAAGGAATGGAAGTCCTCGTTGGCGCGGCCGAAGCTCTTCACCACGGCGAGGTAATAGTCGAGCACCTGCTTGGCGCTGGTGATCTGCGACTCGTACAGGCTGGTGTAGAAATCGAAATACGGCGCGAGCGGCGAAGCCGCCACGGCTTTTGCGGGGTTCTGGTCGTAAGTCGCGATGGACATGGCGCATGATCCTTTTTGTTGCGCGCCCTCCTCGCGTCCTCCTGCCCGTGTCGTTCAGCAGCTTTTCCGCGGTGCAGTGTTTTTTGCTGCAATGCGAACATAAGCGCGGGCCAGACGGCGGGACAGCGTGAAAACCCGGAGTCTGTCCCGCAATTGTCGCAACGGTGAAATGTTCTTTCACTTGCCGACAAAAATGCGCTCCCATGGCGGGCATGTCCCCGGTGGGACAGCGCCCCCGTTGCGTTCGGCCCGCACCCTTGCATGGCTGCCTATTCCGCAGTGCAACACACGCGAGGGCCGGTGCGAGGCCGAATCGAAAACGGCGCCCGGATGGGCGCCGCTAACGGCCGATAACGGATGCGACGGTGCGGACCGGCGGCAGCAGCCGCATCGGCGGCAGTTCCGCATGCGCCGTGGCCGCATCCTTCGAGGTCCGGCTCACCGGGCGCCCTCGGGACGACGGGGTCGAGGTTCCGGGCCGTCGGTCTCAGTCCCGCGGGAAGGACCGGCGGTCGGCCGGGTCGGGGCGGCGAACGCGCTCGGCGACGATCGGGCAGTACTGCGCGATCACCCGCTCGGCCTGGGCCATGCGGGCCCGGTAGAGCGCGGTGAACAGCCGGTCGAGGACCGTCTGCCGCGGAACCTGGGTGCCGTCCGCGAGCGAGCCGACATAGTTCAGATTGAGAATCGACATGGCGATCGTTCCTTTCGGACGTCTCGCCTCCCTGCGGCATGTTCTTTTTTTCGAGGCTAGCGCCCGCGCCGGGGCGCGTGAAGCGGCCGCCGGGCTGCGGTGCAGCGCGGTTTCGGGGCCCTTGCGCCCGCCGCGACACGAACGCTCGCACGGCCGCGGTTGCAGCCGGCCGCCGTTTCACCCGGCAGGCCGGCCTCGCATTTTCCTTCCGGCGCGGCCGCACGAATGCATGGCTGCCATACCGGAATGCCGCATCGCGGCCCGCGACCCTGCCGGGTGCGGCGCCGGTACGCCGCGCGGCATTGCCGCGCCGGCGCCGCACCGATAGCCTCGCGCCATGCCCTCCCGATTCCAGAGTTTCGACGATCCGGCCGATCCGGCCGCGACTCGTCCCCGCCTCGCGGCCCTGCGGGCCGAACTCGCCCGCCACGGGCTCGACGGCGTCGTGGTGCCGCGCGCCGACCGCTACCAGAACGAATACGTGCCGCCCGCCGACGAGCGGCTGGCCTGGCTCACCGGCTTCACCGGCTCGGCCGGCACCGCCGTCGTGCTGGCCGACCGTGCCGTGCTGTTCGTCGACGGCCGCTATACCCTGCAGGCGGCCGAGCAGGTCGATCCCGCGCTGTTCGAGATCGCCCATCTGACCGAGACGCCGCCGTCCGACTGGATCGAGGCCAGCCTGCCGGCCGGCGCGCGGCTCGGCTACGATCCGTGGCTCCACACGGTGCGGGGCGCCGAGAAGCTCGCCGCCGCCTGCGAGGCGGCCGGCGGCACCCTCGTCCCGCTGGCCGGAAACCCGATCGACGCGGTGTGGACCGACCGCCCGGCGCCGCCGCTCGGCCCGGTGGTGATGCACGACACCCGGCACGCCGGCGAGCCGGCGCTCGACAAGCTCGCCCGCCTGCGCGAGGCGCTGCGCGGCGCCCGCCTCCACGCCCTGGTCGTCTCCGACCCGCACGCCGTCGCCTGGCTGTTCAACATCCGCGGCAGCGACGTCGCCCACACGCCGCTGCCGCTGGCCACCGCGGTCGTGCCGGTGGACGGGCGCGCCGCCCTCTATGTCGACCCGCGCAAGGTCGGGCCGGCCGTGCGCGAGGCGCTGGCCGGGCTCGCCGACCTGCCCGACCCCGACGCCTTCGAGACGGATCTCGCGCGGCTCGCCGCGTCGGGCGCCGCGGTCCGCATCGACGACGCGACCGGCGCCGACGCGATCGCCCGCATCGTCCGCGACGCCGGCGGCAAGGTCTCGCGCGGCGCCGATCCCATCGCCCTGATGAAGGCGGTGAAGAACGCCACCGAGATCGACGGCGCCCGCGCCGCGCATCGCCGCGACGGTGTCGCCCTCGTGCGCTTCCTCGCCTGGCTCGACGGCGCCGCCGCCGGCGGCACGCTGACCGAGATCGACGCCGTCGAGGCGCTGGAGCAGTTCCGCGCCGACACCGGCCAGCTCGAGGACGTGTCGTTCCCGAGCATCGCCGGCGCCGGCCCGAACGGCGCCATCGTCCACTACCGGGTGACGCGCAGGACCAACCGGCGGCTGGGCCCGGGCGAGCTGTTCCTGATCGACTCCGGCGCCCAGTATGTCGACGGCACCACCGACGTGACCCGCACGGTGGCGATCGGCCCGCCGACCGACGAGATGCGCGACCGCTTCACCCGCGTGCTCAAGGGCCACGTCGCGGTCGCCCGCGCCGTGTTCCCGGACGGCACCACGGGCGCCCAGCTCGACAGCTTCGCCCGCATGTTCCTGTGGTCGGCCGGGCTCGACTTCGACCACGGCACCGGCCACGGCATCGGCAGCTACCTGTCGGTGCACGAGGGGCCGGCCCGCATCTCCAAGCTCGGCACCACGCCGCTTTCCCGCGGCATGATCCTCTCCGACGAGCCGGGCTACTACAGGACCGGCGCCTACGGCATCCGCATCGAGAACCTGCTGCTGGTGACCGAGGCGCCCGCCGTCGCGGGCGCCGAGAAGCCGCTCAACGCCTTCGAGACGCTGACGCTGGCGCCGATCGACCTGCGGCTCGTCGCCCCGGCGCTGATGAGCGCCGACGAGATCGCCTGGCTCGACGCCTATCACGAGAGAGTTCGGGAGACGCTGTCGCCCGATCTCGATCCCTCGACCCGCGACTGGCTCGCGCACGCGACGCGGCCGGTCGCCGCATTCGCTGGAGTAACCACATGACCACGTTCCTGATCACCGGGGCGAGCCGGGGCATCGGCCTCGGCCTCGTCGAGCGGCTCGCCGCCCGCGGCGACCGCGTGCTCGCCTGCGCCCGCGATCCCGCCGCGCCCGACCTCGCCGCGCTCGCCGGCCGCCATTCGGACCTGATCACGCCGCACCGGCTCGACGTCGGCGATCCGGATTCGGTCGCGACGCTCGCCGCCGCCCTCGACGGGCAGCCGATCGACGTGCTGATCAACAATGCCGGCATCCGCGGCCCCGATCGCCAGAGCGCCCTCGACATGGACTTCGACGGCTTCGCGCAGGCGCTGGCGATCAACACGCTGGCGCCGCTGCGGGTCGCCCAGGCGCTGCTGCCGAACCTGAGGCGCGGCGAGCGGCCGCGGATCGTGACGGTGTCGAGCATCATGGGCCAGCTCACCGGCGGCGGCGCCGGCGACGTCGCCTACCGCACCTCGAAGGCGGCCGTGAACAAGGTGATGCAGGGGCTCGCCGCCGAGCTGCGGCCGGCCGGCGTCACCGTGGTGGTGGTGCATCCCGGCTGGGTGAAGACCGACATGGGCGGCAAGGGCGCCGCCCTCACGGTCGCCCAGTCCACCCGCGGCCTCGTCGCCCTGATCGACGCGCTGACCGTCGAGCAGACCGGCGGCTTCTACAACCACGACGGCCAGCCGCTGGAGTGGTGAGCGCGGCCGGAGCGCTTCGCACGTCTTCCCGGTCATCCCGGGGCGGCGCGTCAGCGCCGAGCCTGGGATCCATACGCCCGGTCTGTCGTGAGCCCCGACACAGGGGGTATGGATTCCGGGCTCGCGCCTTCGGCGCGCCCCGGAATGACGATCCACACAAAATCGGCCGGGCTTTCGCCCGGCCGCAGTGACCGACCGCGCCGGACCGCGGCGCGTCTGGCAGTCACCGCCCGGTCCCCGCCAGGAGAAGCGGTCGGCCGGGCGGCGGTCGCGAGGGTGCGACGTCAGCCTTACCGTCTCCCGCGAGGGGAGAGGGAAAGAGGGCGGAGCGCCGGCCCGGCGGGGCGGAGCGGCTCCGCGCCGAACCTCAGCTCTTCGGGGTCTGGCCGATCTCGAAGTTGGCCAGCAGCTCGAGCGCCTTCACCATGCCGGAGTGGTCCCAGGTGGAGCCGCCATGCGCCGCGCAGGCGTTGAACAGCTCCTGGGCAGTCGCCGTGTTGGGCAGGCTGAGGCCCATCTTCTTGGCCGCCGAGAGGGCGAGGTTGAGGTCCTTCTGGTGCAGCTCGATCCGGAAGCCCGGGTCGAAGGTGCGCTTCACCATGCGGTCGCCGTGCAACTCGAGGATGCGCGAGTTGGCGAAGCCGCCCATCAGGGCCTGGCGCACCTTGGCCGGATCGGCGCCCGCCCGCGCGGCGAACAGGAGCGCCTCGCCGACCGCCTCGATGGTCAGCGCGACGATGATCTGGTTCGCCACCTTGCAGGTCTGGCCGGCCGCGGTGCCGCCGACCAGGGTGATGTTCTTGCCCATCAGCTCGAACAGCGGCTTGACGGTGTCGAAGACGGCCTGCTTGCCGCCGACCATGATGGTGAGCGACGCCTGCCTGGCGCCGACCTCGCCGCCCGACACCGGCGCGTCGAGATACTCGCAGCCGAGCGCCTCGACCCTGGCGGCATACTCCTTGGTCTCGATCGGCGAGATCGAGCTCATGTCGACGACGATCTTGCCCTTCGACAGGCCGGCCGCGATGCCGGCCTCGGAGAACAGCGCCTTGCCCACGTCCGGCGTGTCCGGGACCATGACGAAGACGATGTCGGACTTCTCCGCGACCTCCTTGCCGGACGCGCAGGCGACGGCGCCCTTGTCGGTCAGCTCCGCCTTCGGCGGCCGCAGGTCGTAGAGGAACAGCTGATGGCCGGCGGCGATCAGGTGGGCCGCCATCGGCGTGCCCATGATGCCGAGGCCGACGAAACCGATCTTGCTCATGTGGTTCTCCTTCGGAGGTGTGCCGACGCGGTTTTCGCGGCGCGGCGTCGTTGGTGGAACGTGCGGCGGGCGCGGCCCGCCCCCGGTCGAATTCAGCCCGCCTTGAACTTGTCGCGCAGCGCCTGGGTGGCACCGCGGAACAGGCCGAGGTCGCTGCCGACCGCGACGAAGGTGGCGCCCCATTCGAGATAGCGGCGCGCCTCCGCCTCGACGCCGGTGAGGATGCCGGCCGCCTTGCCGGCCGCGCGGGCGCGGTCGAACACGTGCCGGATCACCGCCTGCACCTCGGGATGGCCCGGGTTCGCGAGGTGACCATAGGCGGCGGCGAGGTCGTTCGGCCCGACGAACAAGCCGTCGACGCCGTCGACGGACGCGATCGCGTCGACGGCCTCGACGCCCTTGCGGGTCTCGATCTGCAGCAGCACCGTGATGTTGTCGTTGATGGCCGGGAAGTAGCCCTTCGGGTTGAGGGTCCCGTAGTTGTTGCTGCGCTGGGCGATCGACACGCCGCGAAAGCCCTGCGGCGGATAGCGGGTGGAGGCGACGGCGCGCTCGGCCTCCTCGACGGTCTCGATGTAGGGGATGAGGAAGTTGTGGAAGCCGATGTCGAGCAGCCGCTTGAGGATCACGGGCTCGTTCCAGGGCGGCCGCACGACCGGCGCCGAGGCGCTGTCCTTGAGCGCCATCAGCTGCGGCACCAGGCTCAGCACGTCGTTGGGCGAGTGCTCGGCGTCGAGCAGAATCCAGTCGAAGCCGGCGAGTCCCAGGATCTCGGTGGTGATCGGGCTCGCCAGCGACGCCCAGCAGCCGATCACGGTCTTGCCGGACCTGATGTCGGCGCGGAACTGATTGGGAAAGGGACAGTAGGGAGTGGTCATCGTGGGTCCGTTGCTCTTGCGGAAGTCGGTGCGGCGGGATCAGCGCACGAGGCAGGGCTTCTTGCGGTCGAACGTCCAGCCCGGGACGAGATACTGCATGGCGACGGCGTCGTCGCGGGCGCCGAGGCCGTGCTCCTGGTAGAGCCGGTGCGCCGCCTCGACGGCGTCCATGTCGAGCGTGACGCCGAGGCCGGGCGCCTCGGGCACCGCGATCCGCCCGCCGACGATCTGCAGCGGGTCGCGGGTGAGGAACTGGCCGTCCTGCCAGATCCAGTGGGTGTCGATGGCGGTGACGCGGCCGGGCGCCGCCGCCGCCACGTGAGTGAACATCGCGAGCGACACGTCGAAGTGGTTGTTGGAGTGCGAGCCCCAGGTGAGCCCGAACTCGCGGCAGATCTGCGCCACCCGCACCGAGCCCTGCAGGGTCCAGAAATGCGGGTCGGCGAGCGGGATGTCGACGGACTGCAGGACGAGCGAATGGGCCATCTCGCGCCAGTCGGTGGCGATCATGTTGGTGGCCGTCGGCAGGCCGGTGGCGCGGCGGAACTCGGCCATCACCTCGCGGCCGGAGAAGCCCTCCTCGGCGCCGCACGGGTCCTCGGCATAGGCGAGCACGTGGCCGAGCCCCTTGCACAGGCGGATCGCCTCGGCGAGCGGCCAGGCGCCGTTCGGATCGAGCGTGATGCGGGCCGCCGGAAAGCGGGCCTTCAGCGCCGTCACGGCCGCGACCTCCTCGTCGCCCGAGAGCACGCCGCCCTTCAGCTTGAAATCGCGAAACCCGTAGCGGGCCTCGGCAGCCTCGGCGAGCCGCACCACCGCCTCCGGGGTCAGCGCGACCTCGTGGCGGAGCGTCTGCCAGTCGTCGCCCTGTCCGGACGGTGCCTCGTAGGGCAGCGGCGTCTTGTTGCGATCGCCGACGTAGAACAGATAGCCGAGCACGTCGACGGCGTCGCGCTGCTGGCCCTCGCCGAGCAGCGCCGCCACCGGCACGCCGAGATGCTGGCCGAGCAGGTCGAGCAGCGCCGACTCGAGCGCCGTCACGGCGTGGATGGTGACGCGCAGGTCGAAGGTCTGGACGCCGCGGCCGCCGGCGTCGCGCGCCGCGAAAGTCTTCCGCACGCTGTTCAGGATGGCGTTGTACGCGCCGATCGGCCTGCCGATCAGGAGCGGCGCCGCGTCCTCCAGCGTCTGCCGGATCTTCTCGCCGCCCGGCACCTCGCCGACGCCGGTATGGCCGGCCGAGTCGGTCAGGATCACCAGGTTGCGGGTGAAGAACGGCCCGTGCGCGCCGCTCAGATTGAGCAGCATGCTGTCGCGCCCGGCGACCGGCACGACCCGCACGGCTGTGACGACCGGGGTGCCCGTGGCCGAGTTCTCCTTCGTGGCGCCCGCGTCCTTGGTGGTCATGGCGTCTCTCTCCTGCGCGATGCCGTCCCTCGGCTCGCGTATCGTTCAATTCCCGTCATTCCGGGGCGCGGACCGTGAGGTCCGCGAACCCGGAATCCAGCGGCACACTTCGATTTCCGGGCTGGATTCCGGGTTCGCCGCTGCGCGGCGCCCCGGAATGACCCGAAGCCGTTCGCTCCGCTCCCTCGCTTATTCGATCGAGATCTTCCCGACCGTGATGACCTCTTTCCAGCGCGCGAGCTCCTGGGTCAGGAACTCGCGGAACTGCTCCGGCGTGTTGGCGACGATCTCGAAGCCGATCTCCTCCATGCGGGGGCGAACGTCGGGCGAATTGAGCGCGGCGACGATCTCGGAATGCAGCTTCGCCCTGACGTCGGCCGGCAGGCCCTTGGGCGCGGCGACCGCCTGCCACGAGAACACGTCGGCGCCGGCGACGCCGGCCTCCGACAGCGTCGGGATGTTGGGCAGCAGCGGCGAGCGCTTGTCTCCCGTCACGGCGAGCACCTTGAGGTTGCCGCCCTTGATCTGGCTGATCACCGCGTTGATGTTCTGGAACGACACGTCGACGTGGCCGGCGACGAGGTCGCTGATCGCCGGGGCGCCGCCGCGATACGGGACGTGCAGCCCGGCCGTGCCGGTCTTCTGCCAGAACAGCGCCGCGGTGAGATGATCGGACGAGCCGGCGCCCGAGCTGGCGAACGAGATCTTGCCGGGCCGCTTCTTCAGCTCGGCGACCAGCTCGGCGACCGTGTTGGCCGGGAACTTGGGATTGGCGACCAGCACGTTCGGGGCCCGCACCGCCACCGTCAGCAGGTCGAAGTCCTTCAGCGGATCGTATTGCAGCCGGGGCTGCAGGAACGGATTGGTGGCGTAGACGCCGATCGACGCCACCATGAAGGTGTAGCCGTCGGGCTGCGCGCGGGCCACCGTGGTGGCTCCGATGGCGCCGGTGGCGCCGGAGCGGTTCTCCACCACGAAGGGCTGGCCGAGCCGCTCGTTGAGCTTCTGGCCGATCTGGCGGGCAACCATGTCGGTCGAGCCGCCGGGCGGGAACGGCACCACCACGGTCACGGCCTTGTCGGGCCATGCCGCGAAGGCCGGGGCGGGAACGAGTGCGAGCGTGGCGGCGCCGCCCGCCAGGGCGAGGATCGTGCGCCGGTTGATCTCGGTGGTCATGTCGCGTTTCTCCCGGGGGTTCTTGTTGCGTGATCGAGAAGCGTCTTGTCGGCGTCCCTCACCAGAGGGTGGCGCCCCGCGCATTGGTCATCAGCGAGTAGATCGAGTGGGTCGACGCCATGAACAGGCGGTCGTGGTTGATGCCGCCGAAGCAGAGATTGGCGCAGCGCTCCGGCAGCGAGATGTGAGCGAGCGCCTTGCCGTCGGAATTGAACACCCGCACGCCGTCGAGCTCGTCGGTCCCCTGCCCCCAGCCGCACCACAGATTGCCGTCGGCGTCGCAGCGCAGGCCGTCCAGGGTGCCGCCGTCGGCCGCCTCGAGCAGCACGCGGCTGTTGGCCAGCTTCGTCCCCTTCTCGACCACGTCGAAGACGCGGACCTTGCGGGGGGTCGTGCGCCCCTCGACGACGTAGAGCTTCGACTCTTCGGGCGAGAAGCACAGGCCGTTGGGGCCGACGATGTCGGTCGCCACCGCGGTCACGCGGCCGTCCGGCGCCACCCGGTAGACCGTGTGGGGCAGTTCGGGCTTCGCCATCCGCTCCGACGGGTTAGGGCCGAAGGCCGGATCCGTGAACCAGATCGCGCCGTCCGAATGCGAGACGATGTCGTTCGGCGAGTTGAACGGCTTGCCCTCGAAGCGGTCGGCGACGGTCGTGATCGAGCCGTCGATCTCGGTGCGGACCACCCGCCGGGTCTGGTGCTCGCAGGTGACCAGGCGGCCGCTGCGGTCGCGGGTGTTGCCGTTGGAGAAGTTCGACGGCTTGCGGTAGGCGGTGACGCGGCCGGTGATCTCGTCCCAGCGCATGATCGCGTCGCCGGTGACGTCGCTCCACAGCAGGCAGCGCCAGTCGCCCATCCACACCGGACCCTCGGCCCAGCGGAAGCCGGTGGCGATGCGCTCGACCGTCGCGGAGAACACCCAGGACTTGCGGAACGAGGGATCGAGAACCTTGACGGCCGGATCCGGGATGCGGGTCGACGGCTCCCAGCCGGCGCCGGCCGGCGTGGCGGAGGCGGCGAGCGCCGCGGCGCCGATGCCGGCCAGGACGGCGCGGCGGGACGTGGTCGTTCGATCGGTGCTGTCGTCTTCACGATGGATCATGGCGATCTCCGGACGGACCGTGGATGTGACGTGTCTCTCGAACAGAGGTGCTTCGGTTGGCGGCGTCGGCGGCCTCAGGTCACCGGCGCGGGGTTGAAGACGGCCAGCGCGTTGTGCAGGCCCCAGTGGTCGGACCACGGCTTCTTGCGGCCCGAGGCGACGTCGAGCAGCAGGTGGAACAGCTCCCACCCGATCTCCTCGATGGTCTTCTCGCCGGTCGCGATGCGGCCGGCGTCGATGTCGATCAGGTCGTGCCAGCGCGCCGACAGGTCCTTGCGGGTCGCCATCTTGATCACCGGCACGGCGGCGAGGCCGTAGGGGGTGCCGCGGCCCGTGGTGAACACCTGCAGCGTGATGCCGGAGGCGAGCTGCATGGTGCCGCACACGAAGTCGGAGGCCGGCGTCGCCGCGAAGATCAGGCCCCGGGTGGTCGCCTTCTCGCCCGGCGCCAGCACGGCCGAGATCGCGCTGGTGCCGGACTTGGCGATCGAGCCGAGCGCCTTCTCGACGATGTTGGCGAGGCCGCCCTTCTTGTTGCCGGGCGTCGGGTTGGCGCTGCGGTCGGTCTCGCCGGCGGCGAGATAGCGGTCGTACCAGTCCATCTCGCGGATCAGGGCGCGGCCGATCTCTTCCGTCTTGCAGCGCGGGGTGAGCAGATGCACGGCGTCGCGCACCTCGGTCACCTCGGAGAACATCACGGTGGCGCCGGCCCGTACCAGGAGGTCCGAGCAGAAGCCGACTGCCGGGTTCGCGGTGACGCCCGAGAAGGCGTCGGAGCCGCCGCACTGCATGCCGACCACCAGCTCGGAGGCCGGCACCGGCTCGCGCCTACGCCGATTCAGCTTGTCGAGATGCCGCTCGGCGGTCGCCAGGATCGCGTCGACCATCGCCTGGAAGCCGGTGAAGCGCTCGTCCTGCATGCGCACGATCGTGTCGTCGGCCTCGCCCGCGTAGGCCTCGGGGACCAGACGCTCCGGCTGCAGCTTCTCGCAGCCGAGCGAGACGACCATGATCTCGCCGCCGAAGTTCGGGTTGAGCGCGATGTTCTGCAGCGCCCGGATCGGCACCACGGCGGCCGGCGCGGCGATGGCGACGCCGCAGCCGTAGAGATGGTTGAGGCCGACCACGTCGTCGACGTTCGGGTAGCGCGGCAGGAGCCGCTCCTTGATCAGCCGCACCACGTAGTCGACCGTGCCGGCGACGCAGTGCACGCTGGTCGAGAGGCCGAGAATGTTGCGGGTGCCGACCGAGCCGTCGGGATTGCGGTAGCCGTCGAACGTGTAGCCCTCGAGCGGCGGCAGGTCGGGCGGCACCCGGGTGGCGAGCGGCAGCTCCTCCAGCACGGGCGGGGCCGGCAGGCGCACCGAGAACTCGTCGATCCAGCAGCCTTTCGGCAGCGGCCGGTCGGCATGGCCGATGACCTCGCCGTAGCGGCGCACGACGCCGCCCTCCGGGATGTCCTCCAGCGCCACCTTGTGTCCCTGCGGCACGTGGTCGACCAGGGTGAGCCCGTCGTCGAACACGGTGCCGGCCGGCAAACCGCCCGAGTTGGCGACGATGGCGACGTTGTCGTCCGTGTGGACCTTGATGCGGAGCGGTCTCGCGAGCGTCGCGGTCGGCATGGCTGTCACCGGGGGCTGTGGAGGGGCCGGAAAGGACGCAAACAGCTCATCGGTCGTCATATGACCTTGGAGTACCGAGACCTCGGAGCGGAAAGTGCTGGACTGAACGACGACCAACAATCCGCATTATTACGCAATTTCACGGGCCGCAGGAAGCCTTCTCTTGCTTTTGTAGTCATCAGACGTATGATGACCATTCGTGGAAGGCGGCCGCGTCGGGTCCGGCCGGCCGAGGAGCGATCGCATGAGCTCGGAGTCTGCCGCGGAGCCTCGGGACCGGCCGCCTTCGGGGGCTTCCGCCCCCGCGGCCGAGCGGACGCGCCGGCCCAATCTGGCCGAGGGGGTGGTGCGCACCCTCTCCGAGCGCATCCGGGCCGGCACCTACCGGCCGGGCGAGAAGCTGCCGACCGAGCCGGCCGTGATGGCCGAGCTCGGGGTGAGCCGCACCGTGGTGCGCGAGGCGATGTCGCGGCTGCAGGCGAGCGGGCTCGTCGTCACCCGGCACGGCGTCGGCACCTTCGTATGCGAGGCGCCGAGCGCGCCGGTGCGGTTCGATCCGGTCGTCTCGGTCGAGGACGTGCTCGCCATGCTGGAGCTGCGCATCAGCCTGGAGACCGAGGCGGCGGCGCTCGCCGCCCGGCGCCGGCGCGACGAGCACCTCGCCGCGATGCGCCGCGCCGTCGACGACTTCGAGGCGGAGATCGCGGCGGGCCACAAGGGCGTCGACGCCGACTTCCGCTTCCACATGCAGGTCGCGCTCGCCACCGGCAACCGCTACTTCGAGGGCATCTTCCGCCAGCTCGGCACGGCGACGATCCCGCGCACCCGGCTCGACACCACGGTGCTGTCGGCCGAGCCGGCCGAGTCCTACCTGCACCGCACCAACCGCGAGCACGAGCAGATCCTCGACGCGATCCGCCGCCGCGACGCCGAGTCGGCCCGCGCCGGCATGCGCATGCACCTCGCCAACAGCCGCGAGCGCCTGCGCAAGGCCAACGCCATCGCCGACGAGACCGAGACGACGCCGGGCGGCGGGTGAATTGATTCGGAGTCATTCCGGGGCGCGGCGAAGCCGCGAACCCGGAATCCAGCCCCGATCTCGGTGCGTGCCGCCGGCTCCGGGCTCGCGCGCTACCGCGCGCGCCCCGGAACGACGGCGATGCCGCCCGCGCCGGCCGGGCCCGCCGCTACGGCGCCGTCTCCCCGACCAGAGCGAACCACTCGTCCTCGGTCAGCACCGTGACGCCGGCATCGCGCGCCTTGGCGAGCTTCGAGCCGGCGCCGGGACCGGCGACCAGGAAGTCGGTCTTCTTCGACACCGAGCCCGCCACCTTGGCGCCGAGCCGCTCGGCCATCGCCTTCGCCTCGTCGCGCGTCATCTTCTCCAGCGCACCGGTGAACACCACGGTCTTGCCGGCGACCGGCGTCGTCGTCTGCGGCTTCTCGGCGTCGACGATTTCCGACAGCTCGGCGACCAGGCGCTCGACCACGCCCTCGTTGTGAGCTTCGCCGAAATACTTCGCGACCGCGTCGACCACGGCGTCGCCGATCTGGTCGATGGCGTCCATCTCGGCGCGCGCGTCGGCGTCGCCGGCCGCGATCCGCCTCGCCGCGGCGAAGAAGGCGTCCCACGACCCGTAGGCGCGGGCGAGCTGGCGCGCCGTCGTCTCGCCGACATGGCGGATGCCGAGCGCGTAGATCAGCCGCTCCAGCGAAATGGTGCGGCGGGCGTCGATAGCGTCGAACAGATTCTTTACCGAGGTCGCGCCGAAGCCTTCCTTGTCCTTCAGCTTCTTGAAGTTCGCGGCGTCGCGGCGGGCCAGCGTGAAGATGTCGGCCGGCTCGCGCACCGGCAGATCGTCGCTCTCGAAGAAGAAGGCGATCTGCTTCTCGCCGAGCCCCTCGATGTCGAAGGCGCGACGCGACACGAAATGCCGCAGATGCTCGATCGTCTGATACGGGCATGCGAACTCGCCGGTGCAGCGGGCGATCGCGCCCTCCTCGCCGGCGGCCGTGGTCTCGCGCACCAGCGCGGTCTTCAGCTCGCATTTGCAGGTCGTCGGGAAGCCGTAGGGCTCCGCCCCGCGCGGCCGTTCCTCGACGACGCGAACCACCTGCGGAATCACGTCGCCGGCGCGCTGGATCTCGACCGTGTCGCCGATGCGCACGCCGAGCCGCGCGATCTCGTCGGCGTTGTGCAGCGTCGCGTTCTGCACCACCACGCCGCCGACCGTGACGGGCTCCAGCTTGGCGACCGGCGTGTGCGCGCCGGTGCGGCCGACCTGGATCTCGATATCGTGCAGCAGCGTCGTCGCCTTCTCGGCCGGGAACTTGTGGGCGATCGCCCAGCGCGGCGAGCGCGACACGAAGCCGAGCCGCTCCTGCCAGTCGAGCCGGTCGACCTTGTAGACGACGCCGTCGATGTCGTAGTCGAGCGTCGCCCGGTTCAGCCCGATCTCGCGATGGAAGGCGATCAGCGCCTCGGCCGAGTCGCAGCGCCGCGTCAGCGGATTGGTCCTGAAGCCGCAGCGCTCGAACCACTGGATCATGCCGGACTGGCTGTCGGCCGGCATGGTGCTCATCTGGCCCCAGGCATAGGCGAAGAAGCCGAGCGGCCGCGACGCCGTGACGGCCGGATCCTTCTGCCGCAGCGAGCCGGCGGCGGAGTTGCGCGGGTTGGCGAAGATCTGGCCGCCCGCCGCCCGCTGCCGCTCGTTGAGCGCCAGGAACGCCGCCTTGGTCATGTAGACCTCGCCGCGCACCTCGCACACCGGCGGCACGCCGCGCGCCTTCAGGGTCTTCGGCACGTCGTCGAGGGTGCGGATGTTGGCCGTCACGTCCTCGCCCTCGAAGCCGTCGCCGCGGGTCGCCGCCGAGACCAGCCGGCCGTTCTCGTAGCGCAGCGACATCGACAGCCCGTCGATCTTCGGCTCGGCGCTGAAGGCGACCGGTTCGTCGTCGGCGAGCCGCAGGAAGCGGCGCACGCGTGCCACGAACTCGGTCACCTCCTCGTCCGCGAAGGCGTTGTCGAGCGACAGCATCGGCACCGCGTGGCGCACCTTGGCGAAGCCGCGCGAGGGCGCCGCGCCGACCTTGCGGGACGGCGAGTCGGCGCGGATCAGCTCCGGGAAGCGCGCCTCGATGGCGGCGTTGCGCGCCCGCAGCGCGTCGTACTCCGCATCCGAGACGCTCGGCGCGTCCTCCTGATAGTAGCGGGCATCGTGCCCCGCGATCTCCTCCGCCAGCCGCGCGAGCTCCGCAGCGGCCTCGTCCGCGGTGAGGGCGTCGACCGGGGTGGTGTCCGGGTGCTTCGAAGTCATACAATGAGAACCGTAGAATTGGTCATTCCGGGGCGCGGGCGACAGCCCGCGAACCCGGAATCCAGCCCGGTAACGGGCGCCGTCCACGTGGCTGGATTCCGGGCTCGCGCCTTCGGCGCGCCCCGGAGTGACCGGTGAACCGAACAGCCGTCACGCGTCCGATGTTCTACGTTTATCTGCTCGCGAGCCGAAAACAAGGAACGCTCTATGTGGGGGTGACGCGCGATCTCGTGCGCCGGACCTGGCAGCACTAATCCCACGACGTTCCCGGTTTCACGACTCGATACGATGTCGACCGTCTCGTCTGGTTCGAATGCTACGACGATCCGGTGACCGCGATCGAGCGCGAGAAGGAAATCAAGAAGTGGCGCCGGGCATGGAAGATCGCGCTGATCGAGAAGGACAACCCGGACTGGAGGGACCTGTACCCGGAGATCACGAGATAAAGCGAACCGGTTAGGTCATTCCGGGGCGCCGCGTAGCGGCGAACCCGGAATCCAGCCGGTGACGGGCGTTGTCCGCGTGGCTGGATTCCGGGTTCGCGCCTTCGGCGCGCCCCGGAATGACGGCGTAATACACCCCCGGCGCCGCCCCCTACCCCGCCGCGGCCTTCAGCAGGCGGTCGGCGGCGGCGCGGGCTTCGGCGGTGATCTCGGCGCCGGAGAGCATGCGGGCGATCTCCTCGCGGCGGGTGCCGTCGTCGAGCACCGCGACGCGGGTGGCGACGCGCTTGCCGCGGTCGAGGGCGCCCTTGCTGATCAGGAGGTGGCGGTCGGCGCGCGCCGCCACCTGCGGGGCGTGGGTGACGGCGATCACCTGCACGGTGCCGCCGAGCCGGGCGAGCCGCACCCCGATGGCGTCGGCGACGGCGCCGCCGACCGCCGTGTCGATCTCGTCGAACACCAGGGTCGGCGCCGAGCCACGGTCGGCGATCACCACCTTCAGCGCCAGCAGGAAGCGCGACAGCTCGCCGCCCGAGGCGATCTTCATCAGCGGCCCCGGCGCGGTGCCCGGATTGGTCTGCACCTGGAACTCGACGCGGTCGAGCCCGTGCGGGCCGGGCCGCTCGGGCTCGCTCAGGATCGCGGTGGCGAAGCGGGCCCGCTCGAGCTTCAGGGGCTTCAGCTCGCCGGCCAGCGCCTTGTCGAGCGCCTCGGCGGCGCGCCGGCGCTGGCTCGACAGTGCCGCGGCGGCGGCGTCGAACCGCCCCGCCGCCTCGGCCGCCTCGCGCTCCAGCCGGGCGAGGCGCTCGGCGCCGGCGTCGATCAGCGCGAGGTCGCTGGCGTAGCGCTCGGCGAGCGCCGCGAGCCCGTCGACCGCGACGTCGTACTTGCGACCGGCGGCGCGCAGCGCGAACAGCCGCTCCTCGATCCGCTCCAGGGTGCGCGGATCGAAGGCGCCGGCGGCGAGCGCCGCCTCCAGATGGCCGCGCGCCTCGTCGAGCGCGGTGAGCGCCGCGTCGATCGCCGCCACGGCCGGGGCGACATAGCCGCCGGCGGTGCCACGCCGCTCCAGCCGCCGCACCGCGGCGGCGAGCGCCGGGCCGGGCGACTGCGGGCCCGACACCACGGCGAGCGCGTCGCGCAGGTCGTCCGCGGCCTTCTCGGCCTGCATCATGGCGCTGCGGCGGTCGGCCAGCGTCGTCTCCTCGCCCGGCTCGGGGGCGAGCGTGCGCAGCTCGTCGACGGCGTGGCGCAGCCAGTCGGCCTCGCGTTGCGCCCGCTCCACCTCGGCGCGGTGCGCCGCCAGCGTCTGCTCGGCGTCGCGCCGCGCCGCCCACAGCCGCGCCACCGATTCGGCGTCGCGCTCGAGCCCGCCATAGGCGTCGAGCAGGCTGCGGTGGCTCGCCGGGTCGACGAGGGCGCGGGCATCGTGCTGGCCGTGGATCTCGACCAGGCGCTCGCCGAGGCTCTCCAGCACCTTCACAGACACCGGCTGGTCGTTGACGAAGGCGCGGGTGCGCCCGTCGGCGAGCTGGACGCGGCGCAGCAGCAGCTGATCCTCGACCGGGATGTCGTTGTCGCGCAGGAGGTCGTTGACCGGATGCGCGGCGTCCGGCTCGAACACGGCGGTGATCTGGCCCTGCTCGGCGCCGCTGCGCACCAGCGCGGCGTCGCCGCGCGCCCCCAGCGCCAGCGCGAAGGCATCGAGCAGGATCGACTTTCCCGCCCCGGTCTCGCCGGTCAGCACGGCGAGGCCCGGCCCGAAATCGAGGTCGAGGCGATCGATGAGGACGATGTCGCGGATCGAGAGGCGGGCCAGCATGTCCAGTCCACAGCTGGGGCGCAGCCCGAGACCGTCATCACGAGGCGCGAGCGAAGCGAGCCTCGAAGGATGAACGGCCACCGGCGCCCGGGCCGTCGCCCTTCGAGGGCCGCGCACCTGCGCTTCGCGCAGCCACGCGGCCACCTCAGGGTGACGGAGAACAGTCCGTCGGTTCGTTGGTACAAGAACGCGAACGGCCGGGACAAGCCCGGCCGTCGAACAAATTCGCGACGTGACCCGCGCGCCGGCCCGCCGGCGGCGCCGGCGCTCAGCCGAGGCCGACCTTCTTGAACGCCCGGCTGATCCACGAGCCCTTGTTCTCGGACGGCTCGAAGCCGCCGCCCCGCACCAGGTTGTAGGCGTCCTTGTACCAGGGACTGTCCGGGAAGTTGTGGCCGAGCACGGCGGCCGCGGTCTGCGCCTCGCCGGCGATGCCGAGCATCATGTAGCACTCGGTGAGCCGCATCAGCGCCTCCTCGACGTGCCGGGTCGTCTGATACTGCGTCACCACCACCTTGAAGCGGTTGATCGCGCCGATGAAGTTCTTCTTCTGCATGTAGTAGCGCGCGACCTCCATCTCCTTGGCGGCGAGATGGTCGCGGCCGACCTCGATCTTCTTGCGGGCCTGCTGGGCGTATTCCGAGGTCGGGTACTTGCGGATGACCTCCTCGAGCGCCTGGATGGCCTTCTCGGTGCGGGTCTGGTCGCGGGTGACGTCGGGAATCTGGTCGTAGTAGGAGGCGCCGATCAGGTACTGGGCGTAGGCGACGTCAGGGCTGCCGGGATGCAAGCTGACGTAGCGCTTGGCGGCGCCGATCGCGTCGTCGTACTGGCGCGTCTCGTAGTACGAGTAGGCGGTCATCAGCAGCGACTTGCGGGCCCACTCCGAATAGGGGTGCTGGCGGTCGACCTCCTCGAACTTCTTCACGGCGTCCTTGGCGGAGCCCTTCTCGTTCAGGAGGTAGACGCCCTCGTTGTAGAGCTTGTCGGCCGGAATGTCCGGGCCGAGATCGTCGTCGTTGCCGCCGAACCAGCTGGAGAGGCTGCTGCAGCCGGCCAGAATCACCAGAACGGGCAGAAGCGCGGCGATGCGCCCGAGCCCGGAGCGTCCGGTCCCGGTGCCTGCACCGGCGGACGAGCCCCGACGCGGAGCCGCGCGCCATGACGACGTTGAAACCACTGAAGCCCCCTCGTGAATGGCGCCGCACGGCCGCCCGTCCAGGCCGCGTTCACCGGTGCCGAGTCTCCGCTGTCGGAGTCTCGCCTGTCGGAGCGGACTCAACCCCGACATTCGGCCGGGAATGTGGCGGCGGGCGTGGCGACGGGCGCGGCCGGGGGCCGGGCCGGGGGGAGTGCGTCCCTCAGGACACGTCGGGCCCATAGGCCGGAGCGGCGACGCCGGTGGTCAGCTCGGCCCGGCCGCGCACGGTCTTGCGGGCGAGCGCCGTCGCGTCGACCACGGTCCAGGCGGAGCGGTCGGCCATCAGGGCCGAGATCACCGCGTGGTTGAGCTTGTGGCCGCCGCAGACCGACCGGTAGACCCCGAGCAGAGGGGCACCCGCCAGCGCCAGGTCGCCGATCGCGTCGAGCGCCTTGTGGCGCACGAACTCGTCGGCCCAGCGCAGGCCGTCGGGGTTGAGGATGCGGGTCTCCGCGACCACAAGGGTGTTCTCGAAGCTGGCGCCCAGCGCGTAGCCGGCGCTCCACAGCTTCGCCACGTCGCTCATGAAGCCGAACGTGCGGGCGCGGGCGATCTCGCGCCGGAAGTGGATCGGGTCGAGGTCGAAGGCCATCGCCTGGCGGCCGATCAGGGCGTGGTCGAAGGCGATCTCGATCTCGAAGCGCATGCCGCGGTCGTAGGGGCGCAGCTCGCCGTAGGAGCGGCCGTTGGCGACCCGCACCGGCTTGAGCACCTTGATGTAGCGGCGCGGCGCCGCCGTCGTCTCCAGGCCGACCCGCTCGATCGCCGTGACGAAGTCCTCGGCGCTGCCGTCCATGATCGGCATCTCGGGGCCGTCGATCTCGATCACGGCGTTGTCGATGCCGAGCCCCGAGAGGGCGGCCAGCACGTGCTCGGCGGTCGAGCACAGCGGGCCCGAGGCGTCGCCGATCACGGTGGCGAAGTCGGTCGCCACCACGGAGCGGACGTCCGCCGTGATCTCGCGGTCGGGCTTGCCGTCGGTGCCGGGGCGGACGAAGCGGAGGCCGGTGCCCGGACCGGCCGGATGCAGCGTCAGGGTGGCGGGAACCCCGGAATGCACGCCGATCCCCGATACGGTCACGTCGGAGCGCAGCGTCGTCTGTCGGCCGGATTTCATGCCAAACGTCCCAATCCCAAAAAACTTCAGCGCGCCGCAGAGACTGCGGCTGTCCGTTCAAGTTTTTCCCCCACGGGACGCTGTTGTCGGACCTCCACCAACCCGTCGCTGTTACGCGCGCTCAGGTTGCCCCGTTGAGGCCCAAGTCTGTCCCCGTGCCGAAGGAACATTAACCGTCTGATCCGGCAGGGCCAACTCACGCTTTCTTACCGATTGTTACCTGAAAAACGGGCGCTTTCGACCGGGTTTCGGCCACGAAATCCGAGGAAAACCATCCTTTTGGGCGCCTCTGCGGCTTGACGGTGGCGCCTGCGCCACACCGCGCTACCCCCGGACCGGAACCGGGCCCTTCGCAGCCGCGAGACTGGCGCGGCGCGACTTGTGCCGCTGCGATCGCGGCAAATCGATGATTCGCGAATCAGGACGGCCGTCGCGGGTGATTCGCGCAGCGCGCGCCGTCGCGGCGCCCCTGCCGGTCCGGGCCCCCATCCTCGGGGCCGGGCGAGGCGCGCCCGCCGATCACGAAATCCGTCGCTCCTGAAAAAGAATGGCCGGGCGCGAGGCCCGGCCATTCGTCGCAGACCGTCCGGAGGCAGATCGGCCGGTCCGCGTGCGGCTCGTCGGACGAAGCGCCGGGGCGGACGACGCTCCGCCCCCCGCCTTAGTTCGCCTGCCGGCGCAGGAACGCCGGGATGTCGAGCTGGTCGTCGTCGTGGGCGGCCGGCTGCGGCGCGGCCGGGCGGCCGTGCAGGTCGAGGCCCTGCGGCGCCTGCGGGGCCGGAGCGGACCGGCGGGCGTAGTCGGAGACCGGGTCCGGACCGCGGCCGACCGGCGGCATCGGCGGCATGCGGGGCGCCATCGGGCGCTCGGCCGGCATCGCCGGGCGGGCGGCCTTCGGCGGCTCCGCCGGCCGCGCCTCCTCGGCGCTGCGGCCGAGGCCGACGGCGGCGAGGCGCTGCAGCAGCGACAGGCGGCGCTTCTCCGGGTGCTCGTCGCCGGCCGGCTCGCCGCGCTGGGCGCGCAGCTCGTTCTGGGCCGGCAGCGGCAGCTCGTCGATCCGCGGCATGCGGGCCGGGCGGCTGGCCGGCCGCTCCGGCTGCGGCGGGATGAACACCTTGGGCGGCGCCTCGTGCGACTCGACCGGGGCCTCCTGGGCCATGGCGTCGGGATAGAACGGCGCCTTGGGCTGCTGGATCGGCCGGATGGTGACGTCCTCGATCTCGCGCGGGATCAGCGCGTCGGCGACCGCCGCGGCGGCGACCGCGTCGATGCTCGTCGGCGCGGCCGGCTCGGCCGGGATCAGCGGCTGGACGGCGGCCCGCTCGGCCGACGACGGGGCGGACTGCTCGATGCGGTCGGCGATGCGCTTGTTGTCGGCGCGCAGGCGGTTGGCGAGGTCGGCGATGCGCGACTCGTGGGCGGCGGCGGCCTGGGTGTCCGGCGTGCGGGCCGTGAAGGCCTCGACGGCCGGCACCGGCGCGATCTGCTGGTTCGCCCCGATCATCGCCGGATCGACCCCGGTCGCCACCACGGACACGCGGATGACGCCCTCCAGGCTCTCGTCGAAGGTGGCGCCGACGATGATGTTGGCGTCGGAGTCGACCTCCTCGCGGATGCGGGTCGCGGCCTCGTCGACCTCGTAGAGGGTGAGGTCCTTGCCGCCCGTGATCGAGATCAAGAGGCCGCGGGCGCCCTTCATCGACACGTCGTCGATCAGCGGGTTGGCGATCGCCGCCTCGGCGGCGCGCAGCGCCCGCTTCTCGCCGGTCGCCTCGCCGGTGCCCATCATCGCCTTGCCCATCTCGCGCATCACCGCGCGGACGTCGGCGAAGTCGAGATTGATCAGGCCTTCCTTGACCATCAGGTCGGTGATGCAGCCGACGCCCGAGTAGAGCACCTGGTCGGCCATCGCGAAGGCGTCCGCGAAGGTCGTCTTCTCGTTGGCGATCCGGAACAGGTTCTGGTTCGGGATGATGATGAGGGTGTCGACGACCTTCTGCAGCTCGGAGATGCCGTTCTCGGCGAGCCGCATGCGGCGCTGGCCCTCGAAGTGGAACGGCTTGGTGACGACGCCGACCGTCAGGATGCCGAGCTCGCGGGCCGCGCGGGCGACCACGGGCGAGGCGCCCGTGCCGGTGCCGCCGCCCATGCCGGCGGTGACGAACACCATGTGGGCGCCGGTGAGGTGATCACGGATCTCGTCGATCACCTCCTCGGCGGCGGCGCGGCCGACATCCGGCTGCGAGCCGGCGCCGAGGCCCTCGGTCGCCTGCACGCCCATCTGGATGATCCGCTCGGCCTCCGACATGGTCAGCGCCTGAGCATCGGTGTTGGCGACGACGAAATCGACGCCCTGCAGCCCCGCCCGGATCATGTTGTTGACGGCATTGCCGCCGGCACCGCCGACCCCGAACACGGTGATCCGCGGCTTCAATTCCCGGATGTCGGGGATCTTCAGATTGATGCTCATGGCTGCCTCTTCGATGCGGGGGCGTGCGCGACGCCGCCGGGGTCCGCCGGTCCGCCACCGACGGGGTTCGGGAATCCTGTTCGGGTCAGAAGCTCTCGCGTAGCCATCGTCCGACCCGTGTGAAATATCCGCTGGCGCCCGAGCGTGTGCGATGCGCGCGACGCGGATCGAAATGCTCCAAATGCGCCACCTGGGGATAGACCAGGAGGCCGGCGGCGACAGCGAAGGCCGCCCCCTTGGCACCCTCCGGCAGGCCGGCGACGCCGAGCGGCCGCCCCACCCGGACCGGCCGCCCGAGAATCCGCGCGGCGAGCTCGGTAAATCCGGTCAGCTCACTCGCCCCACCCGTGACGATGACGCGCCCGCGCGGCTCGGCGGCAAACGCCGAGGCCGCCAGCCGGTCGCGGACCATCTCCAGAATCTCCTCGACACGCGGCTTGATGATGCGTGTCAGGGTCGCCCGGGAGACGAACTGCGGCGGCTCGCGGTCGTCGCCCGGAACCGCCGGGACGGCGATCATGTCGCGGTCGTCCATCGCGCCACCCAGCACATTGCCATAGAGCGTCTTGATTCGCTCGGCGTCCGGCACGGCAGCCGAGAGTCCGCGCGCCAGATCCATCGTGACGTGATGGCCGCCGAGCGCGAAGCCGTCGGCCTGGACGAAACGCCCGCCGGTGAACACCGCCATCGTGGTGGTGCCGGCGCCCATGTCGACCACGGCGGCGCCGAGCTCGGCCTCGTCGTCGGCGAGCGCCGCCAGGGCTGCGACATAAGGACTCGCCACCATGGCCTCGACCGACAGATGGCAGCGCTCGATCGCCAGCATCAGGTTGCGGGCGGCGGCGGCCTCGGCGGTGAGCACGTGCATGTCGACGCCGAAGCGCTGGCCCAGCATGCCGCGCGGATCGCGGATGCCGCGCTCGTGGTCGATGGCGTAGCCGATCGGCACCGAGTGGAGGACGACGCGGCCCGGCCGCACCGACGAGCGGCTGCCGGCGGCGAGCACGCGGGCGATGTCGCCCTCGCGCACCGTGCCGGGCACGTCGACCGAGGCGGCGAACAGCTCGCTCGACGGCCGGCCGGCCGACAGCGACACGACGACGGCCTCGACCTGGCAGCGGCCGGCCCGCTCGGCGAGATCGACGGCGTGGCGGATCGCCACCTCGGCCTCGGCGAGATCGACGATGCCGCCGGCCTTGAGGCCGCGCGACTCGGCGTGGCTGAAGCCGATCACGTCGATGGCGTGGGTGCGGCGGCGCAGCACCTCCTGGGGCGGCTGCGGCGTCAGCCGCGCGATCAGGCAGGCGATCTTCGAGGTGCCGACGTCGAGCGCGGCGACGACCGCGCTGCGCCGCGGCGCCAGCGGCTTCATCTTGGGGGCGAGACCGAACTGGAGATCGCTCATGCGGCGCCTCCCTTCGGCTTCGGCCGCTTGGGCTTCAGGGCGTCCTCGCGGGCCTGGGCGGCCCCGTCGGACAGCTGCACGGTCACCCGGTCGGGCAGTCTCAGGTCGATCATCACGATGTCGCGCGAGAAGAGCTTCTTCTCCTGCTCGAGCGTGGCCAGCTGGTCGAGGGCGCGCGGCACGTCGGTCTCCGGCAGGCGGATGTCGATGCCGTTCTTGAGCTTCAGGTTCCAGCGCCGCTCGCCGACCAGCACGGCGGCGGCGACCTGGTCGCGCAGCGCCGGATGGCGGTCGAGATGGCCGAGGAACTCGCGGGCGCGGGTGTCGGCGCCGGTGCCGACCACGAAGGGCAGCGCCATCACGCCGCGCGACACATAGGCCTCGAGCACGGTGCCGTCGGCCGCGATGACATGGACCTGGCCGTCCTTCTGCCACAGCGCGAAGGCGTTGCGCTCGACGATGTCGATGGCGAGGCGGTCCGGGTAGAGCTTCTGCACGGTGGCGTCGCCGACCCAGGGATTGGCGCGCAGGCGGGCGCGGGCGTCGGCGGCGTCGAGGAAGAGGAGCGAGCTGCGGCCAGTGATGCCGGCGATCGCCAGCACCTCGTCGCGCGACAGATGCCGGTGGCCGGTCAGCGCCACCCCGGCGATGCGGAAGCCGACCGCGTTGGCGGCCATGTCGCGCATGTCGGCGAGCGCCCCGACCACCACCGGCGTGTGGCCGCCCCGGACGATGCCGAAGCCGATGCTGGACAGCAGGATGGCGGCCGTGGCCGCGACCCCGCCATAGCGCGGCCAGTGCTCGGCCACCCGGACGATCCGGTCGATCTGGCGCTGCAAGGTGGCGATGGGGCCGAAGCTGGCGAAGCGGCCGGCCGGCCGGTGGGCGGAGAGGCGGCGACGCTTCGGTGCCGCCCGGGCGGCACGCGGACGCGGCGAACCGCCGGGCTTTCGCCCGGTCAGCGGTCCAAAGACGCGTCCTCCACCATCCATTCGACCAACTCTTCGAACGGGATGCCCGCATGAGCAGCCATCTCGGGCACCAATGACGTCTCGGTCATGCCGGGCTGGGTGTTCACCTCCAGGCAGAACAGCCCGGACGTGCCCTCCTGGCCGTCGTCGAACCGGAAGTCGGCCCGACTGACCCCCCGACAGCCGAGCGCACGGTGCGCTCGGAGAGCCAGTGTTCGGACGTGTTGGTAAACATTCGGTTTAATTTCGGCCGGCAGAACGTGCCGGGAGCCCCCCGGAGCGTACTTGGCCTCGTAGTCGTAGAAGGCGACATTCGGAACGATTTCAATGACATCGAGGACCCGATCGCCCATCACGGCACAGGTTAACTCTTTCCCAACGATGTAGCGTTCGCACAACACCTCCTCCCCGTAGGGCCAATCCGGCCGGGTGAGCTCCTGGGGGGGGTGCTCATGCTGCTCGGTGACGATGAACACCCCGACGCTCGACCCCTCGCAGACCGGCTTGATCACGTAGGGGCGCGGCAGGACGTGCTTCTGGGCCGCCTGGGCGCGCGACACCGTCACGCCTTCCGGCACCGGGACACCGCCGGCGGCGAGCACCAGCTTGGCCGTGTCCTTCTGCATGGCGAGCGCCGAGGCGAGCACGCCCGAGTGGCTGTAGGGGATCTGCAGCACCTCCAGGATGCCCTGGATGGTCCCGTCCTCGCCCGGCCGGCCGTGCAGGAGGTTGAGGGCGACGTCCGGCTTCACCTGGCCCAGCACGGTCGCGACGTCGCGGCCGACGTCGATGCGGGTGACCCGGTAGCCGCGCGACTCCAGCGCCGCGGCGCAGGCCGCCCCCGAGCGCAGGCTCACCTCCCGCTCCGACGACCAGCCTCCCATCAGGACGGCGACGTGCTTGGACATCGAAAAAGTCCCCCTTGCAACCAGCGGTTCTGCCGACTCTCGCCGGGCGTTAACCGGACGGTATGGCGCCCCGGTGCACTCCGGTCCAGCGTGCTCGCACCCTGGTCGAGGAGGGGACGATGATCAACGGCTGGCTGATGCTTCCGGCCTGGGCGCTGTTCGGCGTCCTCGTCGCCTTCTACGCGGCGACCGCCGCCGTGATCGCCTGGCTCGCCATGGCCTCACCGGTAAGCGGCTGGATCAAGAGCTTCACCGGCGTGGTGGCGCCGTTCATCGCCGCCGTCAGCGTGCTGTTCTCGCTGCTCACCGGATTTCTCGCCGGCGACATCGCCGACCGCAACCGACAGGCCTGGCGCGCCGTCGCCGGCGAGGCGAGCGCGATCGTCATGCTCAACACGCTGAGCCTCGCCGCCGCTGCCGACATGAGCGCCATCCGGGGAGAGCTGAAGACGTATGCCGACAGCGTGCTGAAGGACGAATGGGCCGTGATGGCGGAAGGGCGCCGCGCGCCGGCGACCGGAGCGGCGCTGCGCGAGCTGCTGCGCCTCGCGTCCGATCCGGCGATCGCCCGCGACGCCGGCCAGACCGCGGCCACGGCCCTCCTCGGTGCGGTGATCCGCATCCGCGACGCGCGCGCCGAGCGCCTCGCGCTCGCCTCCGACCAGACCAACGACATCAAGTGGCTCACCGTGCTGGCGCTCGGCATCGTCACCCAGATCGCCGTCGCGCTCGTCCATCTCGACAAGCCGCGCGCCAAGCTCGCCGCCATGGCAGTGTTCACGCTCGGCGCCATCATCGCGCTCGGCCTCGTCGCCCTGCAGGAGTACCCGTTCAGCGGCCACATGCGGGTCTCGCCGGTGCCGATCGAGCGGGCCGCGGAGCTGATCTCGCAGACGGGGTGAGCGGGTTTAGTCTCCGTCATTCCGGGGCGGCGCAGCGCCGAACCCGGAATCCAGCCGAGTGCCTGCAGCCAATAGCCGTGGGCGTACGGCTGGATTCTGGGTTCGCGAACCTCCGGTTCGCGCCCCGGAATGACGGCGGCAGCCGTACCTACGCCTCACCCCGCCAGGCCGATCCGCTTGATCTCCCACTCGAGCTCGACGCCCGACGTCTCCTTCACGCGGGCCCGCACCGTCTCGCCGAGCGTCTCGATGTCGGCGGCCGTGGCGTTGCCGCGATTGATCAAAAAATTGCAGTGCAGCTCGGAGACCTGGGCGTCGCCGACCACGAGTCCGCGGCAGCCGGCGGCGTCGACGAGCTGCCACGCTTTCTGGCCGGGCGGGTTCTTGAAGGTCGAGCCGCCGGTGCGGCTCTTGATCGGCTGCGTCGCCTCGCGCGACTCGGTGATCTTCTCCATCGCGGCGGCGATCTCGGCCGGATCGCCGGGCGTGCCCTGGAACAGCGCGCTGGTGAAGATCACGTCGTCGGCGACGCCGCAGTGCCTGTAGGTGAAATGCATGTCGGGGTTCGCGAAGACGCGAACACGGCCCTGCCGGTCGACGCCGCGCGCCTCGACCAGCACGTCCTTGGTCTCGCCCCCGTAGGCACCGCCATTCATGCGCAGCGCCCCGCCGACCGAGCCGGGGATGCCGCGGAAGAAGGCGAGCCCGGCGATGCCGGCGTCCTGCGCGGCGCGCGCGACCTTGACGTCCGGCACGCCGGTGCCGGCGCGGATGCGGTGCCCGTCCTCCACCGTGACCTCGGAGAAGCCGCGGCCGAGCCTGATCACGACGCCCGGCACGCCGCCGTCGCGCACGATCAGGTTGGAGCCGAGCCCGAGCATCGTCACCGGCACATCGGACGGCAGCCGGCTCAGCAGATAGGCGAGGTCATCCTCGTCGGCCGGCACGACCATCACCTGGGCCGGCCCGCCGACCCGGAACCAGGTGAGCGGCTTGAGCGGCTCGTTCGCCGTCAGCCGCCCGCGCAGCGCGGGCAGCTTTTCACGGAGAGAGGGGAGGAGATCGGGAAAGGACATGACGCTTTACGATCGGGTCAGACGCGACTTTTCCAGAACTTCGGATCGCGACTGGCATGGATGCAGGCCACGATGATGATGTCGGTCTCGGAGACCGTGTAGAACAGGCCGTACGGGAACTTTCCTAGCCCGGCCCGCCGCAGGTCCCGGTGGACGACCTGGAACCGGAAGGGATTCTGTTCGAGCCCGGCGATCGTCGTTTCGAAGGCCCGCAGCAAGTCGTCACCGACGCCCGGAGCATGCTCGTCGTACCAGTCCGACGCCGCGGCGAGTTCGAGCCGCGCCTGCGGACGGACGACGACGCGTCGCGTCATTTCCGTCGCGACCAGAGCCACTCGCGCACCTCGTCCCAGGAGCGCGCGGACGATGGATCGCGTCGATGCTCTTCGAGCCGGCGGTCGAGCTCCTGCTTCAGCTCATCGTCGATCGGAGGGAAGTCGTCCTGGGCGATGCTGTCCCACAGCTCGACCGCGAGATCGATCTTCTCCTCCGGGGTCAGCGCGAAGACCTGCCTGCGCAAACTCTCGTTCAAGCCCATCTCGGTCGCTCCGTCGTGGGCGCCCAATCTAGCAGATCCGGCGCCCCGATGTCCTCACCGCCCCAGCCCGTCGAGCCAGTGCGCCAGAACGGCGCGGCCCTTCTCGGCCGTGACGTTCCCGACGCTCGCGGCCTGGGCCCGGAGGGTGCGCGGGTCGATGCCGGCCTTGCCGAGCTCGACCGTGTGGCCGACCAGCCAGGTCTCGATCGTCTCGGGATCCACCTCGACGTGGAACTGCAGGCCGAGGATCGCCGGGCCGACCGAGAAGGCCTGGTTCGGGCACGCCGCCGTCGACGCGAGCCGCGTCGCGCCGGCGGGGAGAGCGAAATTGTCGCCGTGCCAGTGCAGCACCGGGGTCGTCGCGAAGTCGCCGAGGCCGGCGGCGCGGCCCGCCTCGGTCACCTGGAGCGGCGCCCAGCCGATCTCCTTCTGCGGCCCGGGCGCGACCGTGGCGCCGAGCGCCTTGGCCATGAACTGCGCCCCGAGGCAGATGCCGAGCGTCGGCTTGCCCGCGGCGAGGCGCGCAGCGACCGCCGCCGTCTCGCCGATCACGAACGGATAGGCCTCCTCCTCGTAGACGCCGATCGGGCCGCCGAGCAGCACAACCAGGTCGGCCGCCGCCAGCGCGGCCGGGTCGAGCGGCGCCAGCGGCGCCTCGACATAGCGGACCTGATAGCCGCGCTCCGCCAGCAGCGGCGCCAGCAGCCCGAGATCCTCGAAGGCGACGTGACGGACGGCGATGCAGGTCGGCATCCGAACCCCCTCTACGCGGCCGGGTCGAGCGCGGCGAGATCGTTCGGCAGCGCGTGCGCCCACTGGGTGATCGAGCCGGCGCCGAGGCAGACGACGTAGTCGCCCGGCTGGGCGATCTGCCGCACCACCGCGGCGAGCGCCTGCGGCCCTTCGAGCGGCACCGCCTTGCGATGACCGCGCGCCAGGATGCCGGCGACCAGCGAGTCGCGGTCGATGCCGGGGATCGGCGCCTCGCCGGCCGGATAGACGGGCGCCACCACCACGGTGTCGGCGTCGTTGAAGCAGGTGCAGAACTGCTCGAACAGCGACTGCAGCCGGGTGTAGCGGTGCGGCTGCATCACGGCGATCACCCGGCCCTTCGCCGTCTCGCGCGCCGCCTTCAGCACGGCGGCGATCTCGACCGGGTGGTGGCCGTAGTCGTCGATCACGGTGACGCCGTTCCAGGCGCCGGTGCGGGTGAAGCGGCGGCCGACGCCGGAGAAGCCGGCCAGCGCCTTGCGGATGCGGTCGTCGGGGACGCCGAGCTCGCGCGCCACCGCGATCGCCGCGGTGGCGTTGAGGGCGTTGTGGCGGCCCGGCATCGGCAGCTCGATCCCGGCGATCTCGTGCGCCGTGTCGCCGCCGCGGTCGCGGAAGATCACCGCGAAACGGGAGATCCCGTCGGCGTGGTCCTGGTAGACGAGGCGGGCGTCGGCCTGCGGGTTCTCGCCATAGGTGATGACGCGGCGGTCCTCGATGCGGCCCACCATGGTCTGCACCACCGGGTGGTCGATGCACATCACCGCGAAGCCGTAGAACGGCACGTTCTCGGCGAAGGCCTGGAACGCCTCCTGCACGGCCTCGTAGGTCTTGAAGTGGTCGAGGTGCTCGGGGTCGATGTTGGTGACGATGGCGACGTCGGTCGGCAGCTTGAGGAAGGTGCCGTCGGACTCGTCGGCCTCCACCACCATCCAGTCGCCGGCGCCGAGCCGGGCGTTGGTGCCGTAGGCGTTGATGATGCCGCCGTTGATCACGGTCGGGTCGAAGCCGCCGGCGTCGAGCAGCGCGGCGACCAGCGACGTGGTCGTCGTCTTGCCGTGGGTGCCGCCGATGGCGACGCAGCTCTTCAGCCGCATCAGCTCGGCCAGCATCTCGGCGCGCCGCACCACCGGCAGGCGCTTCGCCCGCGCCGCGACCAGCTCCGGATTGTCGCGCCGGATCGCCGAGGAGACGACCAGCACGTCGGCGCCGTCGACGTTCTCGGCGGCGTGGCCGATCGCCACCGCGATGCCCTTGGCCCGCAGGCGCTTGACGTTGGCGTTCTCGGCGACGTCGGAGCCCTGCACCGTGTAGCCGAGATTCGCCAGCACCTCGGCGATGCCGCTCATGCCGATGCCGCCGATCCCGACGAAATGCACCGGCCCGATGTCGTGCGGCAGCTTCATGATGTGTCCTTCCCTCGGCACGGCCGACGCAGGCAGGCGGGGCCAGAACCTCTCCCCGCAGGCGGGGAGAGGGAGCACCGATGCCGTGCCGGGCTGACCCGACCGGCACCGGCCGCGATCGCGGCCGACGGTTTAGCGAATTCGGGGCGGCAAAACTACGGCGTCGCGCGGCCGGCGACGGTCAGGACCAGGCCGGCGAGCCGGTCGGCGGCATCGAGAACGCCGATTCCGCGCGCCGCCGCGGCCATTTTGGGCAGCGTCCCGGGCTCGGTGGCGAGGCGGGCGATCTCGGCGGCCAGCCGCTCCGGCGAGAACGCCGCCTGCTTGATTCGCACCGCGCCGCCGGCCTTCTCCAGCATGCCGGCGTTCGCCATCTGGTCCTGGTCGAGAGCATGCGGCAGCGGCACCAGGATCGACGGCCGGCCGATGGCGGCGAGCTCGGCGACCGTCGAGGCGCCGGCCCGGGCGATCACCAGGCTGGACTGGGCGATGCGGGCCGGCAGGTCGCGGAAGAACGGCTTCACCTCGGCGGCGATGCCGGCCCGCCGGTAGGCCTCCTCGACCGAGTAGAGGTCCTCGTCGCGGGCCTGCTGCACCACCTGGAGGCGCGAGCGCACCACCACCGGGAGGAGTTCCAGGGCGGGTGGCACGATGTCGGCCATGATGCGGGCGCCCTGGCTGCCGCCGAACACCAGCAGGCGGAACGGCCCGTCCGGCCCCGGATAGGGGGTCGCGGCGGCCTCCACCACGGCCGGCCGGATCGGGTTGCCGGTGTGGGTGCTCTTGGCGGCGAGCCGCGGATCGTGGCCGAAGATCGCCGGGAAGCCGGTGGCGATCGCGGTGACGCGCGGCGCCAGCAGCCGGTTGGCGCGGCCGGCGACGCCGTTCTGCTCGTGGATGACGGTCGGGATGCGGCGCAGCGTCGCCGCCAGCACGGGCGGCAGGGTCGGATAGCCGCCGAAGCCGACCACGGCGGCGGGCCGGATCCGGCCGAACAGCTGGAACGCCTGAAAGATTCCCTTGCCCAGCACGGTCAGGGTGTGGAGCATCGCCTTGGGGTCGCGCCCGCGCAGCGTCGCGCTCGGGATCACATGGGTCGCCCGCGCCGGGAAGCTGCCGCCGTAGCGGAAGGCGCGCTCGTCGGTGGCGAGGTCGACGAGGCAGCCGCGCGCCTTCAGGGCGACGGCCAGCGCCTCGGCCGGGAACAGGTGGCCGCCGGTGCCGCCCGCCGCGACGACGATCAGCGGCTCGCCCTCGACCCGGGCCGGCGGGGGTCTGTCGGGCCCGCCGGCGGGCGGCGCTGCGGGGTCGCTCATGCGGGCCGCTCCGCCGTGAGGAGGCCGGCCGGCACGGCCAGCATCTCGGCGCGCGGCTGCTCGCGCGACAGGGCGAGCAGCATGCCGATGCCGTAGGCGAGCGAGATCATCGACGAACCGCCGTAGGAGATGAACGGCAGCGTCATGCCCTTGGCCGGGATCAGCGCGAGGTTGACGGCCATGTTGATGGCCGCCTGGGTGCCGAACAGCAGCGCCAGGCCGGTGACGGCGAAGCGGGCGAACGGGTCCTCGCTGCGCTGGGCCCGGCGCAGCGAGCGCAGCACGATGAAGGCGAACAGCGCCACCACGGCCAGGCACACGACGATGCCGAACTCCTCCGCCGCGACGGCGAAGACGAAGTCGGCATGGCTGTCCGGCAGGATGCGCTTCACGGTCCCCTCGCCCGGTCCGCGGCCGAACCAGCCGCCCCGCATGAACGACTCGACGGCCGCGTCGACCTGGAAGGTATCGCCCGAGGCGGGATCGAGGAAGCGTTTGATGCGCCGCGCCACGTGCGGGATGGTCGAATAGGCGACCACGCCCCCGGCGACGCCGACCCCGGCCAGCACCAGCACCCAGACGAAGCGCATCCCGGTCATGAAGAACAGGGCGCAGAACACCAGCGTCACCAGCAGGGTCTGGCCGAAATCCGGCTGCAGCACCAGGACCGCGACGACCGACAGGAGGAGCCCGATCGCCAGCGAGTTGGCCGGCACGTCGGTCTTGCGCGACGACTCGGCGAACAGCCAGGCCACCAGGATGACGAAGGCCGGCTTGACGAACTCGGACGGCTGGATGTTGACGCCGGCGAGCACGATCCAGCGCCGGGCGCCCTTCACCTCGGCGCCGAAATGCAGCGTCGCGGCGGTGAGGGCGAGGCTGACCAGGAACACCAGCAGCGCGGTGCGCCGGATCGCCCTGGGGGAGAGGAACGACACGGCGAGCATCACCGCGATGGCCGGCAGCAGGTACATGATGTGCCGGTTGACGAAGTAGAACGGATCGAGGCCGAGGCGGTTGGCGACCGGCGGGCTCGCGGCGAGCGAGAAGATGATGCCGGCGAGCATCAGGGCGCCGAGCGCGAACAGGAGCAGCCGGTCGACGGTCCACCACCAGTCGGCGAACCAGGTGCGTTCGGCGCGCGAAACCATGGCGGCGGTCCTCTCCGGGCGTTCTCCGGGGCATTCTCCGGGCGACTATGGTTTGCGGACCGTTAAGGAAAAATTTCGAATTGCGACCCGGGCGCCCCGATATCGCCGCCGGCCGGTCCCCTATAGTCGGGCCCGTCCGGGCCGTCCGGACCGAGAAGAACACTGCAAGAGGACATTGCCATGCCCAGGCGCGCCGGCCTGATCGCCTCGCTCCTCGTCGCCGCCCTCGCTCTCGTCACCCTCCTCCCGCCCGACCCCGCCGCCGCCGCCCCGAAGAAGAGCCACTGGGTGGCGAGCTGGGTCGGCTCGGTCCAGGGCCCCTACCCGGTCGGCAATCCCTCGGCCCAGCCCGACCAGCGCTACGCCTTCCCGTCCGAAGCGGCCGGGGCGCGCGACCAGACCCTGCGGATGGTGGTGCGGCCGGACATCTGGGGCCGCGAGGCGCGGCTGCGCTTCTCCAACGCGTTCGGGACGAAGCCGCTCACCCTCGACGGCGTCCATGCCGGGCTCCAGCTCGGCGGCCCGGCCCTGGTGAAGGGCAGCAACCGGCCGGTGACGTTCGGCCGCAAGGCGAGCGTCACCATCCCGCCCGGGGAGTCGGTGTGGAGCGACCCGGTGCGGCTCGCCTTCGTGAAGCGCCCCGACGACCGGCTGCTCGCCGGCCGCAAGCTCGCGGTGAGCTTCCACGTCGTCGGCGAGAGCGGCCCGATGACGTGGCACGCCAAGGCGCTGCAGACCTCCTACGTGTCGCCGCCCGGCAGCGGCGCCCGCGGCCACGAGGAGGGCGAGGCGGCGTTCCCCTACGGCACCTCGTCCTGGTTCTTCCTCGACGCCGTCGAGATGCGGGCGCCGGCCGGCGCCTTCGCGGTCGTCGCCTTCGGCGACTCGATCACCGACGGCACCGCCTCGACCATGAACGGCGACGACCGCTGGCCCGACGTGCTGTCGCGCCGCCTGAAGGCCGTGCACGGCAACCGCGTCGCCGTGGTGAACGCCGGCATCGGCGGCAACCAGATCGCCGGCCCGGCCGAGTACGGCCCGCACAAGCCGTTCCCGGGCGGTCCCAGCGCCAGGAGCCGCATCGACCGCGACGTGCTGGCGCTCTCCGGCGTGCGCGCCCTGATCTGGCTCGAGGGCACCAACGACTTCAGCCGCAACGGCAATGCCAGCCTCGAGACGGTGCGGAGCGCGATGGACGAGGTGCTGGCGCGGCTGCGCCGCGAGCGGCCCGACATCAAGCTGATCGGCGCCACCGTGGTCTCGGCGCTCGGCAGCAGCAGCCCGGCGCACGGCTTCGTCGAGCAGGACGAGAAGCGCCGCGACCTCAACGACCACATCCGCAGGCCGGGCGTGTTCGACGCCGTGGTCGACTTCGACGCCGCCACCCTCGACCCGACGAGCGGCGGGCTGAAGGAGGAGTTCGTCCCCGACAGCACCACGGGCGGCAAGGGCGACCGGCTGCACCCGAACCGCAGCGGCTATCACGCCATGGGCCACGCCATCGACCTCGGCCTGTTCGGGCCGGCGAAGGGCAGGAGGGCCGCAGCGAAGTAGGCCGCGTGCCCCGGACACGGTGCGTCAGGCCGCAGGCCCGATGCACCGCATCCGGGGCCCTGGCCACGAGCGACCGGCCCGCGGATCGAACCGGCCGGACGCCGCCCCCCGCACGTCTGGGGCCCGGCTCGCGCCGCACCGCTTCGCGCTACGCCGCGTCCGGGACACGGAGGCCGGACGTCGACGCCGGTCGATCCGCCTCCCCACATGCGGCGAGAGGTGGAAAGACACCATCCCTGGCGCGACTCTTGCTTGACTGTGCGGCTGCGAAACACCTCGCGGGCCCTCGCCCTGCGCCGTCGCCGGCCCTTGCATGGACGGCCCGGCCCAGACCAGGATGAGGGCTCTCGCCGCCACAACCCCGCCGGGATTCAGACTCCGTCATGATCCGAACCGCGCTCGACACGCTCTATCTCCTGGCCGGCTGGCTCGCCGGCGGCTTCCTGGTCCTCATCTTCGTGCTGATGATGCTGCTGTCGGCCGGGCGGCCGCTCGGCCTCAACATCCCGGCCGGCGACGACTTCGTGTCGTGGTGCATGGCCGCGATGGCGTTCCTCGGCCTCGCCCACACGTTCAGGTCCGGCGAGCTGATCCGGGTCGGTCTCCTGATCGACCGGTTTCCGGATCGCATCCGGCGGGTGTTCGAGATCGGCGCCCTGGTGGTCGGCTGCGGCTTCGTCGGCTTCTTCGCGTACAACGCCGTGGTGATGACCTGGTACTCCTGGCTGTTCGGCGACATGACCCAGGGGGTGGTCGCGATCCCGCTGTGGATCCCGCAGCTCGGCTTCACGTCGGGCCTGGTGATCCTCGCGGTCGCCTTCGTCGACGAGCTCGTGTGGATGGCGACCGGCGGAGCGAACCGCCACGAGAAGCCCCGGCCGAAGTCCGCCGAGGAGGTCGTCGAGCAGGCGATCCAGAGCGGCGTCTGAGGCGACCGTCATGGAGCTCCTGGAAATCGCGGCCCTGCTGCTGCTCCTGCTCGCGGTGCTGCTCGCCGGCGGCGTGTGGATCGCCATCACGCTGATGGCCTGCGGCTTCGTCGGCATGCAGTTCGTCGGCGGTCACATTCCGGCCGGCAGCGTGCTCGCCACCACCATCTGGGGCAACTCGGCGTCGTGGACGCTCGCCGCGCTGCCGCTGTTCATCTGGATGGGCGAGATCCTGTTCCGCACCAGGCTCTCGGAGGAGATGTTCCGCGGGCTGGCGCCGTGGCTCAACTGGCTGCCGGGCCGGCTGATGCACGTCAACGTGCTGGCCTGCGGCATCTTCGGCGCCGTGTCGGGCTCCTCGACCGCGACCTGTGCGACGGTCGCCAAGATCGCGCTGCCCGAGCTCAAGCGCCGCGGCTACGACGAGATGGTGAGCCTCGGCTCGCTCGCCGGCGCCGGCACGCTCGGCCTCCTGATCCCGCCGTCGATCATGATGGTGGTCTACGCGGCGACCGCCAACGTCTCGATCATCCAGGTCTTCCTCGCCGGCTTCCTGCCCGGCCTTCTGGTGATGGTGCTGTACTCGGGCTACCTGATCGTCTGGTCGCTGCTCAATCCGGCGAAGACGCCGCCGGCCGATCCGCCGATGACGTGGCGGGCGAGGATCCAGGAATCGGCCAAGCTGATCCCGGTCGCCCTGCTGATCCTGCTGGTCTTCCTGTCTCTGATTCTCGGCTGGGCGACGGCGACGGAGTGCGCCGCGTGGGGCGTGCTCGGCTCGCTCGCCATCGCCTGGTGGCACGGCGCGCTGACCCGGGAGCTGTTCTGGACCAGCGTGATGGGGGCGACCCGCGTCACCTGCATGATCATGCTGATCCTGGCCGGCGCCTCGTATCTGTCGACGGCGCTCGCCTACACGGGCATTCCGACGGCGCTCGCCGAGTGGGTGCAGGCGCTGGCGCTCAGCCCCTACGCCCTGATCGCCGCGCTGACCGTGATGTACATGGTGCTCGGCACCATGATCGACGGCATCTCGATGATCGTGCTCACCACCTCGGTGGTGATCCCGATGGTGCGCCAGGCCGGCTTCGATCCGGTGTGGTTCGGCATCTTCGTCGTGCTGGTGGTGGAGATGGCGCAAGTGTCGCCGCCGGTCGGCTTCAACCTGTTCGTCCTGCAGACCATGAGCGGCAAGGATTCCAACACGGTCGCCTGGGCCGCCCTGCCGTTCTTCCTGCTTCTCGTCGCCGCGGTCGCGATCATCACGGTCTTCCCGCAGATCGTGATGGTCGTCCCGCAGCTCGCTTTCTCGAACTGATCGATTTCAACGGAGGAGACTTCATGATCCGCTCGCTCGCGACGCTCGCCTTCGCGGCCGGTGCCGCCGTCCTCGTCTCGGGGCCGGCCGCCGCGCAGACCAAGTGGAATCTGCCGGCCGCCTATCCGCTCGACAATCCGCACACCGTCAACCTGATGGCCTTCGCCAAGGACGTCGGCGACGCCACCGGCGGCAAGCTGCAGATCGCCGTCCACGCCAGCGCCTCGCTGTTCAAGGCGCCGGAGATCAAGCGCGCCGTGCAGACCGGCCAGGCGCAGGCCGGCGAGGTGCTGATCTCGATCCACGAGAACGACGACCCGATCTTCGGCATCGACGTGATCCCGTTCCTGGCGACAAGCTATCCGGAGTCGCTGAAGCTGTGGAAGGCGAGCCGGGCGGCCGTCGAGCAGCGGCTCGACCGCCAGGGGCTCAAGCTCCTGTTCGCCGTGCCGTGGGGCCCGCAGGGCATCTACGCCAAGAAGGACATCGACAAGGTCGAGGACATGAAGGGCCTGAAGTGGCGGGCCTACAATGTCGGCACGGCCCGCATCGCCGAGCTGGTCGGTGCCCAGCCGGTGACGATCCAGGCGGCCGAGCTGCCGCAGGCGCTGGCGACCGGCGTCGTCAACTCGTTCATGACCTCGGGCTCGACCGGCTACGACAGCAAGGCCTGGGAGACCATGACCCACTATTACGACACCCAGGCCTGGATTCCGAAGAACCTCACCTTCGTCAACAAGGCCGCCTTCGCGGCGCTCGACAAGCCGACCCAGGAGGCGGTGCTGAAGGCCGCCGCGGTCGCCGAGGAGCGCGGCTGGAAGATGGCCGAGGAGAAGGCCACCTGGTACCTGGAGCAGCTCAAGGCCAACAAGATGAAGGTGCTGCCGCCGAGCCCCGAGCTGAAGGCCGGGCTGACCAAGATCGGCGACCAGCTCACCGCCGACTGGCTGAAGAAGGCCGGCCCGGACGGCGCCGCGGTGATCGAGTCTTATAAGAAGATGTGACGCCAGCGCCGCCCGCTGGCGGCGCTTCCTTCTCCCCGCTGGCGGGGAGAAGGTGGCTCGCCGCGCCGCGCCGCGGCGAGTCGGATGAGGGGGCGCCGCCCTATCCACCGAGCGGGCGCCGCCGTTCCACGAAACGCCCCCTCACCCGGACTTCGCGCCTGCCGGCGCAAAGTCCGACCTCTCCCCGCGCGGCGGGGAGAGGTGAGACCGCGCCGCGCGTCCGCGACAGATTACTCGTAGATCTCGATGACCCGGCGGGTGCGCGGGTCGACCACCACGCGGCGCTCGTTGACGACCGCGTAGGCGTAGGAATCGTGGCCCCGCACGGTGTGCAGCCTCACGCGCGGCGGCAGCGGCTGGCCGACGACGACGCGCTCCTCCACGGCGACCGAGGGGACGCGCTCGCGCATCACATAGGTGCGCACCTCCGCCGGCGGCGGGCCCAGCACCATGTTGGCGGCGCCGCCGACCGCGCCGGCCGCCCCGCCCACGATCGCCCCGACCGGGCCGCCCGTGGTGCCGCCGCGCTCGGCCCCGACCGCCGCACCGCTCACCGGATCGTTCTGGGCCGAGGCCAGCGGCGGCGCCGCGACCACGAGAGCCAGCGCTCCGAGAAGAACCTTCGTCCGCATCGTCTGCCTCCTCTGTCGATACGACTGCGGGGTGAACGTGAAGACCGGGCCCGCGTTCCCGCTGCGGACGGGCGGACTCCGCCGGCCGGATCGTCTATGCTGCGTTGCAAGATCCGGCACAGGATCCAGCGCGGGATCCGGCGCGGGATCCGGCGCGGGATCCCGGGACCAGGATCCGGTGCAGGCTCGGGAGGAGGCGATGTCGATCGAGACCCCGTGCATCAAGGTGTGCAGCGTCGATCGGGCGACGAACCTGTGCGTCGGCTGCGGGCGGACGCTGGCCGAGATCGCCGACTGGTCCGACCTGTCGCCGGAGGAGCGCCGCCGGATCATGGCCGAATTGCCCGGCCGGCTCGACCGCCTGCCCTCCGGCCCGCCCCCACGCGTCGCCGTCGCCTGACAGTGACCCGGGCTTCCTTCCCCAGCAGACCGCCCTCGAAACGGGCGGGGCCCGGAACGGTTTCCCGCCCGGGCCCCAAACGATCAGCCGGCCTGTAAGCCGGGTTCTGTAGGGCGGCGGGTCGCCCCGCCGCGCGACGGCCATTCCTCTGGGACGCCGGTTGCCCGGCGCCTCGAGCGACCTACCCGGACGGCTGGATCCAGACATCGATCCGCAGGCGCGCCCCTTGCGAGGCGAGCCTGCGCGCCGTCCCTATTCGGTTTTGCTCCCGGTGGGGTTTGCCGTGCCGCTTCCGTTGCCGGACGCGCGGTGCGCTCTTACCGCACCGTTTCACCCTTGCCGACGGCCAGAACGCAACGCGGCCGCAGGCGGTCTGTTCTCTGTGGCACTGTCCCTGGGGTCGCCCCCGCCGGACCTTATCCGGCACCGTATGTCCATGGAGCCCGGACTTTCCTCCCCGGCCACCTTTCGGTGCTCGCCGGGACGGCCGTCCGGCCGACTGACGGACCAGGAATGGGGAGGCGAGGCTGCGACGTCAAGGCCCCACCTCCCCACACCGGCAGTGCGGCCAGTGTCCGAAGCACGTCCGTCCCGCGAAGTCGGAGGTCACCTTCGCGGGGAACGGAGGACGCGCCCTAGATGGACCGGCCGAGAATCCGGGGCGGCGCCAGCTTCTGCCGCACCCGCTGCGGCGACGGCGCGAACTGGGCGGCGCGGAACGACTCGCGGAAGAACTCCCCGGCCGCGCAGTACCCCGCCTTGGCCAGCGTCGCGAGACCGACCGGCCGGCCCGACTGGGCCCGGGGCAGCAGGCCCTGAGCCGCGGCATGCGAGAGTGGATGGCGGGGATGCATGGTGGTTCTCCCAATCGAATGACCACGACGGGTATGATATTCGGGAACGAGCGGCTGATAATCGGCCACCCCGGAAACGCATCTTGGACGCGACGGATCGAATTTCGCGCAAGCCTCTCTCCCCGCAATGAAAACCCGTCCCGATGCGCGACCGCGCAATGTTGCGTCGCGATAATGAATCGAGAGTCACTTCCTTCAGGGCAGCAAAAAGGCCCGACGGGCGAGCCCGCCGGGCCTCTTGGGCGGCCGGTCCGGCCTCCGGAGCGGGGCAGCGTCCGGAGCGGAACGGCCGGTCGGATCCGGCGGCGGGTCAGTGCCAGCCGGTGGGGGTCCAGGTGCGGATCGGCTGCGGATTCTTTCGCGCTGCAATCGTGTCGTAGTGTGCACCGCCGAGACGGTCGATCAGCCGAAGGAACCGGCTGGTCAGGGTCTCGGACGGACGGGCGCCATCCTCCAGGAGGGAGGCGTCGCCACGAAGCTCGTAGAGGGTCATCGGATCGTGCTCTTCACTGTGACGTTGGCTCTCCATGTATTCGAAAACCCGCCAAACATAATCACTTCCGCGAGAAAACGACCTTGGAATTCCAGGACCGAGTGAGGGAGCCCGCCTGATGGACCAGGTCACCGACATGCGGGCTTTCGTGCAGGTGATCCAGCGCGGCAGCTTCTCGGCGGCGGCCGAGGATCTGGGCCTCACCCCCTCGGCCGTGTCCAAGCTGGTGTCCCGCCTGGAGGACCGGCTGGGGGTCCGGCTGCTGCACCGCACAACGCGGCGGCTGGCGCTGACGCCCGAGGGCGAGACCTATCTGGTGCGGGCCCGCGACATCCTCAGCGCCATCGAGGACGCCGAGACCGAGGTGGCGCGGGCGAGCACGACCCCGCGCGGCAAGCTGCGGCTCAACACCGGCAGCGCCTTCATGCTGCACGAGCTCGCCGCCGCCCTGCCCGACTTCCTGGCCCGCCATCCCGAGATCGAGATCGAGATCACGGTGACGGACCGGGTCGACAACCTGGTGGAGAACGCCGACGTGGCGATCTGCATCGGGCCGATCGCCGACCGGTCGCTGGTGGCGCGGCGCTTCGCCTCGACCGAGCGCGGCATCTACGCGGCGCCCCGCTACCTGGAGCGGCGCGGCATCCCGCAGACGCCGGACGAGCTCGACAATCACGACTGCATCGTGCTGAGCTCGGTGCCCTCCATCAACCACTGGCCGTTCCGCGCCGGCAACGAGATCCGCACCTTCGAGGCGCGCGGACGGCTGGTGGTGGACGACGCCGAAGCGGCGCTCCGGCTCGCGGTCAGCGGCGCCGGGCTGGTGCATCTGAGCGATCTGCTGGTCGGGAACGCGGTGCGGCGGGGCGAGCTGGTGCCGCTCCTCACCCAGCACCACATGGTCGAGCCGGTGCCGGTGTCGGCCGTCTACCCGCAGGGCCGGCACCGCATGCTCAAGGTGCGGGTGTTCATCGACTTCCTGGTGGAGCGCTTCGGCGACGCCCCGTGGCGCACCCGGGTCGGCCGGCCCGGCCTGTCGAGCCCGACGCCCGCCGGGTCGTAGGCTGCGCCCGTCGGGCCGCCGGCGGTCCGGCGGCGGACCCGAGCGGCGGCGCCCCGGGCGTCCGGCGCGAGGCCGGACGCGCCGCGACCGCTCAGAAGCGCGGCATGTAGTAGGTGTTGAACGCCGAGTTCAGCATCGCCCGGGCGGCCCGGGAGAACAGGCCGGCCTTCTCGCCCTTCGGGGCGGCATGCTCGGCGGTCTTGGCGGCCTCGGTGCGGGCGATTTTCTCAGACATCAATTCATTCCTTTCGGGGGCGACTGCCGACCGGCAGCCGGCAACGTCCGTGTTTATACGCAGGACGCCCTCTCCCGAAAAGATGGTGCGTCGCACAACGACCTGTGAACGGCCGGACGCAATCCCTGAATCGTAGTTTTAGCCCACGACCCGATCGGTGTCGGGCTCAACAAGTGAATCTTTCTTCTCGATAATGCGCTGCAGGGTGGCGACCGTGGAGGCGTCGGCGATGCCGTCGACCCGGGCCGGGCGGAAATGGCGCTGGAACGCCGCGACCACCAGGGCGGTCGGCCCGCCATAGGCGCCGTCGCGCGGCACCGCGTAGCCGAAGCCGGCGAGCCCGGCCTGCAGGGCAGCGACCGCCTGCCCCTCGTCGCCGGGCGCGAGCGCCGGCCCCGGCGTGTCGAGCGGCGCCGGCGGCCCCCACAGGCCGACCCCGGCGCCGGCCAGGGCGTCCCACGGAAAGATCTCGCCGGGATCGCGCTTGCGGTCCGGCGCGACGTCCGAATGGGCGAGCACCCGGTCGGCCGGGATGCGGTGGCGGGCCAGGATGTCGCGGCACAGCGCCGTCACCGCCTCGATCTGCACGGGCGGGAACGGCGGGCAGCCGAAGTCGTGGCCCGCATTGGCGATCTCGATGCCGATCGCGCGCGAGTTCACGTCGGTGTCGCCGGCCCAGCACGACACCCCGGCATGCCAGGCCCGCCGCGCCTCGGCGACCATCTGCACCACCGTGCCGTCCTCGCGCACCAGGTAGTGGCACGAGACCTTGGCGGCCGGATCGCACAGCCGGGCCAGCGCCTCCACGGTCGAGACCATGCCGGTGTAGTGCAGGAGCAGGATGTCGGGGCGGCCGCCGCGCCGGCCGGCGGCGCGCGACTCGTGACTGGGCGACGGATGGATCTCGGCGACGAGCGGCGAATCGGCGGACGGCACGGGCATGGCCCCACTGTGCCGCCGCCGCCGGGCCGGACGCAATCCCGCGCCGCCGCGCGCGGACCGCGGCGGCCGAAACGACGAACGGCCCGGAGCGTGCTCCGGGCCGTTCGCCGGTCTCGTGGATCGGATCGGGATCAGCGGTTCGGCGTCCCGGTCGCGGCGCCCGAGCCGGTGCCCATGTTGGTGCGCGGCGTGGTCGCAGCGCCACCGCCCGTCCCGGCCGCGCCCGAGCCGGCGCCCGTCGTGGTGCGGTTGGTGTCGTCCGAGGTCTTGAACTCGGCCTGCTGCTGGAGCTGGTCCTTGGTCATCGACAGGCGGAGCTGGTCGGAGCTCGTGTTGTTGCGCCCGCTGTTCGCCGCGATCACCTGGAACGACGACACCGGCAGGGCGATGTCCTTCTGGCCGATGCCGAGGAAGCCGCCGACGCCGACGATCAGCGCGTCGACCTTGCCGGACTTGTCGAACAGCACGTCGCTGACGTCGCCGATCTTGGCGTCGTCGGTGCCGATCACGTCGGTGCCCATGAACTTCGACGCGAGCCACTGGTTCGGGCTCTGCTGGGTGATCACCGCGCCGGCGCCGGCGCTGGTGTTGGAGCCCATGGCGCCGGAGCCGGAGCTCGAGCCCATGCTGCTGCCGGTGCTGCTGCCGGTGCTGCCGGGCGTGGCGTTCGGCGCCGGCGACTGGGCCAGCGCAGTGGACATCATCAGGCCGCTCACGGCCGCGACGGCCACGAGATTGCGGATCATTGGAGTGCCTCCATCGTCGATGAATCGTGCAGGGCCGAGCGTCGCCCCGTGGCAGGGCCGAGCATCGCCCTGTGCCGTGACAACCCCCGCCCCGGACACCTGTTCCGCAGGTCTCGTGGTGAAACCCTACTGTGCGGCGGGCTGCGCCTCGCCCTCCGCCGGCGTGTCGCCGGCGGCGACGGAGCGGCGTACCACCGTCACGGTGCACGGCGCCTGAGCGACCACCTGGGCCGAGACGCTGCCAAGGTAGCGCCGCAGCGAGGACGAGCCGCGCGCCCCCATCACGATGTGGTCGACGTTGTTGTTGCGGGCGTATTCGACGATGGCGGCGGCCGGATCGGGCGACTCGAAGACGTGATAGGTGATGCGGTCGCCGTCGACCGGCAGCGGCCGCGCCCAGTGCTTCAGCTCGACCAGGCGCTGCAGATGCGGATTGCGGCCGTGCGCGTCTTCCAGCGGATCGAGGGCGATGCGCGAGGTCTTGAGCACGTTGACGCAGGCGAGCCGCGCGTCCGGCACGGTGGCGAGCACGCGACGCAACGCCGCGGCGATGGCGTCGCCGAGGTCGTCGGCGGCGCCGAGGTCGACGGCGGCCATCACGATCGGCGAGCGGTCGATGACGCCGGCGATGCTGCGCATCCGCAGCGGCGGCGCGTTGCGCACCTTCAGCCAGCGCGACAGCACGGTGAGCGGGCCGTCGCGGTCGCGCCGCGCGGCGCGCTCGGTCAGCGCGACGCCGTCGGGATGCTGCAGGTCGAAGCGCAGCTGCGCCGCCGAGGCGTAGCGGGCGTCGCGGTCGATCTCCAGGCAGCGCAGGATGATCTCCTGCAGCCAGGGCGGCACCAGCGGGTTCCAGCGGGTCGGCGGGAACGGATCGCGCCATAGCCGCCGGCGCCACTCGGCCTCGCGCTCCGGCTCGCCATAGGGCCGCTCGCCGGTCGCCAGGAAGTACATCGTCACGCCCAACGAGAAGATGTCGCTCCGCGGATCGCCGCGGAAGCGACGCACCTGCTCGGGCGCCACATAGGCGCCGGTGCCGACCGGCTCGTCGAACTCCTCGGCGATCAGGTCGGGCAGCTGGTCGTGCCGCGACAGGCCGAAGTCGATCAGCACGGCGGAGCCGTCGTCGCGCAGGATGATGTTGGACGGCTTGAGGTCGAGATGGGTGACGTGCTGGCGGTGGATGCTGTACAGCGCCTCGGCGATCGCGGCGCCGATGCTCGCCACCTGGGTGGCCGGCAGCGGCGTCTCGGCGAGCAGCGTCTTGAGCGGCCGCCCGGCGACGTGCTCCATCACGATGTAGGGCCGCTCGAAGTCGCCGGAGGCGACGAAGCGCGGCACGTGCGGGCCGGAGAGCCGCGCCAGGATCATCTGCTCCTGCTCGAAGCCGACGATGGTGAGCGGATCCTCGCCGCGCCGCAGCAGCGGGATCTTCATGATCAGCGGCAGCGTGTCGCCCTCGCGCGAGACGCGCCAGAAGTCGGCCATGCCCCCTGGGTCGAGCTGCTGCTCCAGCTTGAAGCCGTCGATCACCTGGCCCGCCGAAAGCGACCGCACATTGATCACGGGAGGGGGTCCTGTATGTCGACGGCGCCGCACCGCATGGCACGATCGTCGTGATCCGCTCGTCCCCGCGAAGGCGGGGACTCAGCGGCGACACGGCAGGACGGCTGGAGTCCCGTTTTCGCGGGAATGAACGGAGTGCGCGGCACCGCCACCTCAGTACCCCTCGTACAGCCGGTAGGCGAGGCCGACCGGGAGGCCGGCCTCGATGATCTTCCGGGCGGCGCCGTCGATGTCGTAGGGCACCCGGACATAGGTGAGCACGTCGGTGGCGTCGTCGAGCACGGCGTAGCAGGCGGCCGGGTTGCGGTCGCGCGGCTGGCCGACCGAGCCGATCACGGCGAGCCAGCGCCGGCGCTGGGTGAGCGGGATCTCGACCCGGTCGACCGGGTCGAAGCTCGCGAACTTGCCCGTCACCGACATGTGGAACAGGGCCGGCACGTGGGTGTGGCCGCAGAAGGTGACGTGCGCCTGGGTCGCCACCAGGGCCCGCGACGCCGAGTAGAGGTCGGTGATGTAGCCCCAGCCGGCCGGATCGACCGGGTCGGCGTGTACGTAGAGCACGCTGCCCCGCTCGGCCACCAGCGGCAGCCGCGCCAGGAAGTCGCGATGCGCGTCGCCGATCACGGTGCGGGTCCAGGCGATCGCGGCGGCCGCGTCGTCGTTCATGTCGGACCGGGTGCCGATCGCCGCCGCGTCGTGGTTGCCGAGCACCGCGACCGCACCCCGCGCGACGAAGTCCATCACGGTGTCGAGCACGAAGGCCGGATCGGCCCCGTAGCCGACGAAGTCGCCGAGGAAGACATAGGCGTCGATGCCCGACCGCGCGGCATGGTCGAGACAGGCCTCGAGCGCCTCCCGGTTGGCGTGAATGTCACTGATCAGGGCTGTGCGCATGAGCGGATGCCGCCCCCCGGCTGCCGGCAACGTTTCCTTAAGTTTAACCGCTGCTAATCGACGTGTCGCGGGCTCTCGTCGGGCCCGCGGATCACGCTGGATTCCATTGACGCCCATACCATCCCATGGTATCCCAACATTACCCAGCGTTCATGTCCTTGTCCGCCCCGGCCGGCGTGCCCGGCGCCCGGCGGACCGCGTACGAGGCCAGCGTCAGGCCGGCGTGGAGTCCGCAGTCGCATGGACCGCTTCGTGGGACAGTTCACGGCGCGGCTCGATGCCAAGGGACGGGTGTCGATTCCGGCCCCCTTCCGCGCGGTGCTCGCCCGGGACGGCTTCGAGGGGCTGTACTGCTATCCGAGCCTGGACCGGCCGGCGGTCGACGTGGGCGGGCATGCCCTGCTCGGCGAGATCGAGCAGCTGATCGCCCGGTTTCCGCCCTACTCGGACGAGCGGGAGGAGTTTCTGGTCGCGCTCTACGGGCGGAGCGAGACCCTGCGTGTGGACGGCGAGGGCCGGGTGGTGCTGACCGAGATGATCAAGACTCACGCCGGGATCGGCGACACGGTCGGCTTCGTCGGGCTCGGTCACAAGTTTCAGATCTGGGAACCGGACGGCTTCCGCGCGCATCTAGCCAAGGCCACTGCGACGGTGCGCGCGACGACCAAGCGGCTGGGTTCCGAGCGCGGGGCGCCTGGCGCCGGAGCACGGGAATGACGGCGGGCCGCGACGCCCCCGGCCGAGAGGCCCACGGGGGTGTCGCTGGCGGACCGGCTCGCCACATTCCCGTGCTCGCCGCCCCCGCCATCGACCTGCTGGGGGTCCGGGAAGGCTTGGCGGTCCGCGACGCGCCGAACACCGGGGCTCTCTACATCGACGGCACCTTCGGGGCGGGCGGCTACACCCGCGCCATTCTCGATGCCAGCCCCGCGGCCCGCGTGATCGCGCTCGACCGCGACCCGACCGCCATCGCGGCCGGCCGGGACCTCGTCGACGCGTCGGGCGGCCGGCTGACCCTGGTCGAGTCCCGCTTCTCCGAGCTCGACGCGGTCGCCGCGCCCGGCACGGTGGCCGGCGTCGTGCTCGACATCGGCGTCTCCTCGATGCAGATCGACGACCCGGAGCGCGGCTTCTCGTTCCGCTTCGACGGCCCGCTCGACATGCGCATGGGCCCGGACGGACCGTCGGCCGCCGACCTCGTCGCCCGCGCCGCCGAGCGCGATCTCGCCGACGTGATCTTCCAGCTCGGCGAGGAGCGCCACTCGCGCGCCGTCGCCCGCGCCATCGTGCGGGCCCGCGCCGAGGCGCCGATCGCCACCACGGCGCGGCTCGCCGAGATCGTCGCCCGGGTGGTCCGCCACAAGCCCGGCGACATTCATCCCGCGACCCGCACGTTCCAGGCGCTGCGCATGATGGTCAACGACGAGCTCGGCGAGCTGGCGACCGCCCTCCTCGCCGCCGAGCGCGTGCTGGCGCCGGGCGGCCGCCTCGTCGTCGTCTCCTTCCACTCGCTCGAGGACCGGCTGGTGAAGACCTTCCTGGCCGGCCGCTCCGGCGCCGGCGGCGTCTCCCGCCACATGCCCGAGACCGCCCGCCCCGCCGCGAGCTTCACGGTGCTGACCCGGCGGCCGGTGACGGCCGACGACGCCGAGCTCGCCGCCAATCCGCGCGCCCGCTCGGCCAAGCTGCGCGCCGCCGAGCGCACCGCCGCGCCGGCCTGGACGGCGGCGCCGGCCGGCCTGCCGCCGCTGCCCGACCTCGACGCCATGCTGCGGGGAGGCTGACATGCGGCTGCTCAACGTCATCGTCGTGGTGCTGCTCGTCGTCGCGGCGGCCTATGTCTACAAGATCAAGTTCGAGGCGACCGTCGAGGCCGAGCGGGTCGCCAAGCTGCGCACCGAGATCGCCCGCGAGCGCGACAAGGCGGCGGCGCTGCGCGCCGAGGCGGCCAAGCTCGAGAATCCCGGCCGCATCCAGGCGCTGGCGCAGCGCCACCTGAAGCTCCAGCTCCTCGACGCGACCCAGATCGAGTCGTTCGACAAGCTGCCGCCCCGCCCCGCCCCGCCGGCGCCCGTCGACGCCGATCCGATCGGCGCCATGCTGGACGCCGCCGCCCCGGCCGAGGCCACCGGCAGCGTGCCGTCCGGCGCGCCCGTGACGGGCGTGGCAGGAGGCCGCCGATGACCACGCCGCCCCCCGGTCCGCCCTCCGGCCAGCCGGCCGCCCAGCCGTCCGCTGCGCCGGCCGCGCCCGACGCGCCGCACGTGCCGTGGCACCGCCGGCTGATCCAGGTCCTGCTCTACGACCGCAAGATCGACCGCACCCGCAAGACCCGCGCCCGCATCGGCCTCGCCGTGCTGGTGTTCGGCTGCATCTACGCCGTGATCGGCGGCCGGCTGGTGCTCTACGCGGTCGCCCCCGAGACCCATGCCAGCCGCCGCTCCGGCGGCTCCGACGCGGTGGCGACGGCGCGGCCCGACATCCTCGACCGCACCGGCGAGATTCTGGCGACCGACGTGCGGGTGCCGTCGCTGTTCGCCGAGCCGCGGCGGCTGATCGACGCCGACGAGGCGGCCGAGCTCCTGACCGCGGTGATGCCGGATCTCGACACCGGCGACCTGCGCGACCGGCTCGACTCGAAGAAGGGCTTCGCCTGGCTCAAGCGCGAGATCTCGCCCAAGCAGCAGAAGGAGATCCATCGCCTGGGCATCCCGGGCGTCGGCTTCCTCAACGAGAACAAGCGCGTCTATCCGAACGGCCGCGAGGTGTCGCACCTCATCGGCCACGTCAACGTGGACAACCAGGGCATCGCCGGGCTGGAGAAGTATCTCGACACGCGCGGGCTGGCCGACCTGCACCGCGCCGGCTTCGCCTCCGACCGCCAGCAGGAGCCGCTGCAGCTCGCCGTCGACCTGCGCGTCCAGCACGCCATGCACGACGAGCTCGGCCGCGCCCGCGAGAAGTTCAAGGCCAAGGCCGCCGCCGGCGTCGTGCTCGACGTCGACACCGGCGAGATCGTCGCCATGGTCTCGCACCCCGACTACGACCCGAACAACCCGAAGGAGGCGCTCGATCCCAACCGGATCAACCGCCTCACCACCGGCGTGTTCGAGATGGGCTCGGTGTTCAAGGCGCTGACCGTCGGGATGACGCTCGATTCCGGCAAGATGACGCTGAACTCGTCGGTCGACGCGCGCGGCGCGCTGCACTGGGGCAAGTTCAAGATCAGCGACTATCACGCCCAGAACCGCGTGCTCTCGGTGCCCGAGGTGTTCACCTACTCGTCGAACGTCGGCGCCGCCAAGATGGCGCTGGCGGTCGGCGTCGAGGGCCACAAGCAGTACCTGCGCAAGATCGGCCAGCTCGACCGGCTGCGCACCGAGCTGCCGGAGAGCGCCGAGCCGATCGTGCCGAAGCGCTGGGGCGAATTGAACACCATCACCATCTCGTTCGGACACGGCCTCTCGGTCGCGCCGCTGCAGGCGCTGATGGGGGTCGCCGCGCTGATGAACGGCGGCTGGCTGATCCAGCCGACCTTCCTCAAGCGCAGCCCGGAGGAGGCGCGCGCCGTCGCCAAGCGGGTGATCAAGCCCGAGACCTCGGTCGCCATGCGCTACCTGATGCGGCTCAACTCCGAGAAGGGCTCGGGCAAGACCGCCGAGGTGAAGGGCTACTATGTCGGCGGCAAGACCGGCACGGCCGAGAAGGTGGTCGGCGGCCGCTACTCCAAGACCAAGCTCTTGTGCGACTTCATCGCCGTGCTGCCGGCCGACAAGCCGCGCTACGTCGTGCTGATCATGCTCGACGAGCCGCAGCCGACGCCGGAGACGCACGGCTACGCGACCGCCGGCTGGAACGCCGCGCCGACCGCCGGCAAGGTGATCGCCCGCATCGCCCCCCTGCTCGGCCTGGAGCCGCGCTTCGACCTGCCGCCGGCCGACCAGCTGATCCTCGGCCGCGGCGTCGGCCGCAGCGCCGACCTGACCTCCTCGACCACCCGCCGCGAGGCACGCCCCGCCTCCCGCCCGGCCGCGGCGCCGCCCACCTCGCTCCAGCCCCCGGCCGTCCGCCCGCCCGCCTCGGTGCCGGCGACAGGGCGGTGAGGGGTTCCAAACCGTAGAACCGTAGGATGGGAGGAGCCGCAGGCGATAACCATCCTACGCGCCGTGAATCGGCGCGTAGGTGACCGACACGTCCACATGCAGGCCGATCGGATCGTCCGGACGGCCGGCGAAGCTGCCCGAGATCGGGCTCGCCTGCGCCGCGTCCCGGGTCGTGCCGACCCGGATCAGGTTCGCGCCGGCGAGCAGGCCGTTGGTCGGGTCGTACTCGACCCAGCCGGCGCCCGGCAGGTACACCGAGCACCAGGCGTGCGTGCTGCCGCCGCCGACCGTGCCGCCCGACGTGTCGTCGTAGAGATAGCCGGTGACGAAGCGGGTCGCGACGCCGAAGCTGCGCAGCGCCTCCATCATCAGGACGGCGAAGTCCCGGCAGGTTCCGCTGCCGCCCCGGATGGTGTCGGCCGCGGTCTGCGTCCCCTCCTCGTAGCGGGCCCGATAGCCGAACTGCGCCTTGATCGCGCGGGTCATCGCCGCGAGGACGTCGAGGGTGTCGGACGATCCCGCCTCGCCGAGCATGCGCCGCGCCCAGGCCGCCACGGTGCCGTCCGGGTCCGGCTCCTGCGGCACCGCCAGCTGCCCGAGATCGGCGCGTTCGCCCGCGGCGTAGGCGAACGGAAACGCCTCCGCCTGCGGCTCGAGGATGTAGCGGGGCAACGGCGGCCCGTCGGGATGATGCGTCAGGTCGAGCGTCGAGACGATGGTCAGCCGGTCGGTCCGCGTGGCGTCGCTCCAGTCGAGGAAGCAGATCGAGTTGCCGAAGATGTCGTGCTTCCAGGTCGTCCGGGCCGGGGCCGGCGCGACGACCAGGTCGGCCCGGTGCAGGCGCAGGTCGTGGCTCTCGTCCGGCCGCACCATCAGCCGGTGCCGCCCGAGCCCGACGGGCGTGCGGTAGGCGTATTCGGTCGTGTGGACGACTTCGAGCCTGGCCATGGACCTGATCACGACGGCGGGGTGACGGAGCGATCGCCGTCGGTCACGACGACGGCGCACGCGTGCTCCACGCCGCGATCGTAGCCCGGGTCTCGCCGCAGGCGAAACCCGGGATCTGTCGCCCGGACCGCGCAAGCGCCGAACGTGGCTCCCCTCGTCCGACGTGCTGCTTGACGCCGTAGGACAGTTGCCCTAGAAGATTTTAGGTCAAATGTCCTACGGCGCGGGCGATGGCATCCTGTCTCCGCGCCCCTGTCCGCGGAGGCGAGTCGTGACGGCGAGCGAGACCCGTCGGCAGATCGTCGTTGCGGCGGACCGGCTGTTCTACGAGCGCGGCTTCGAGGCGACCTCGTTCGCCGACATCGCCGGCGCGGTGCGGCTCTCGCGCGGCAACTTCTACTATCACTTCCGGACCAAGGACGAGATCCTGCAGGCCGTGATCGCGCATCGCATCGACGCGACGCAGGCCGTGCTCGACGCCTGGGAGGCCGGCGCGGACTCGCCGGCCGAGCGCATCCTGAGCTTCGTCCGCATCCTGATCACCAACCGGACCGCCATCATGGCCCACGGCTGCCCGGTCGGGACGCTCTGCAACGAGCTGTCCAAGCTGGATCATGCCGCGAAGGACGACGCGGTCCGCCTGTTCACGCTGTTCCGCGGCTGGCTCGTCCGTCAGTTCACGGCGCTGGGCCGCGAAGCCGATGCCGATGCCCTGGCGCTGCACGTGCTGATGCGCAGCCAGGGCGTCGCCACGCTCGCCACCGCGTTCCGCGACGAGGCGTTCGTTCGTCGCGAGATCGACGACGTGGCGGCGTGGCTGACGGCCCAGTGCCCGCCCGCCTCGCCACCGGCGTCCCGCCCGCACCCCTGAAGGAGACATCCATGTTCGTCGTCACCCTCCGCTTCGCCGACAAGACGAAGGCCCCTCGCCTCATGGACGGCCACGACGCCTGGATCAGGCGCGGCTTCGACGACGCCGTCTTCCTGCTGGTCGGCAGCATCCGGCCGAACGCGGGGGGTGCGATCCTGGCGCACAACTGCTCCCGCGCCGAGATCGAGCGCCGCGTGCAGGACGATCCCTTCGTCGCCGAAGGCGTGGTCGCCGCCGAGATCGTCGAGATCGCCCCCGGCCGCGCCGACCCCCGCCTCGCCTTTCTCCAGGCCTGAGCGGGCATCGCCCGACGAGCGCGGAACCGGAAGGAACCGGCTGCGCTGCTGCGTCAACAGCAGACGGAGTCGCGGCTCATCCCGCGAGAGCCTCCTCCAGCACCGCGACGAGAGCATCCCGTTTTTCCGTCGGAACCTTGTCGAGATTCAACCGGCGCCACTTCACGGCGGGCAGCGCGGCGGCGGCGGGCACGCCCAGCAATGACCAGTCGGGTTGTCCCCGTTCGAAGGAGACGAGGAACCGACGATGCTCGTGAGGCATCCTGCCGACGATGTCCGCAACGAGGCGTTCGCGGACCTCGACCAGCTCGTCGATGGACACGGGTTCGCCGGTCATGCCCTCGAAACCGCGGGCGAACTCGGGGGCGATGTCCAACCGGGTCGGGCGCAGAACCTCGGCCATCGGACGGTCGTGACTCAACAGGTAGATGACGAAGGCACGGCGCAGCGCATCGTCGATTCCCTCGTTGGCGAGAAGGTCGCGCACGTCGAACAGATCGCGCGGATGCTGCCGGTCGAGCGCGGCGACGATCTTGCCCGCATAGAGGTCGGCGAACGACACGATCTGCATCTCGGCGAAGCCGAACGCGTCTTCGACGGCTCCGGAGACGCTCCGCTGCTCGGGGTCGAAGACGCAGCCGCGCAGCACCGGGGTGACCTCGACCTTGGTCTGCACGCCGTCCGCCCGGACCAGCAGCTTCGTCACCGTTCCTTCGATCGCGCTCTCGTCGGCCCTCGCGCCTTTGATCTTGTCCCTGACGCGAGCGCCGATCCGCTTCATCGCCGCGTCGATCGCCGCGAGCGAGGCGGCGCGCGGCTCGACCGGCAGGTAGGTGAGGTCGGCATCGACAGAAAGCCGGGGCATGTCGCGAACGAACAGGTTGATCGCCGTTCCACCCTTCAGCGCGAACACCCTCTCCTCGGCGACGAGGGGCAGGACGCGCAGGAGCAGGGCGGCCTGTCGGCGATAGATCTCAGCGAACCCCATTCAGGTCCCCCGGGACCGTGATCTGATAGGTCCGGTCGAGCTTCCCTCCCTTGACGAGCGATCGCTTGCCCTCGCCGAGCGAGACGGCATCCTTGTCGAGCCGCCCGAGCCAGGCGTGCCGATGGCGGTCGGCGAAGAAGAAGAACAGCCGCTTCACCTTCACGCTGCGGCATTCGGTCAGCAGTGCCTGGAGGCGCCGGGGGCTGAGCGTCGAGAGGCCGTCCATCAGCATGTCGACCTGATGGAAGCTCTCGCGATCGGGCAGCTCGTCGAGAAGCTCGAGGACGGCACGCTCCGGCGTGGACAGGGTCAGCGGCCAGTCCCATTGGCCCCAGGGCTGCACCGTCCAGTGTCCATGAGGATCGAGCGGGGCCGATCCGCTCCAGTCGAGCCGGCCGGGCCCTCTCCGGCCCACGGCGTCGCCGAACAACCTGCGATCGTTGTGATGAACGAAGCGCGTGTCGAGCGGCAGCTTGTCCAGCCACCCGGGTGGCGCCTCGGGGCCGTAGAGATGCACCTCGGTGACGGCGTGCGGAAGGTAATGAGCGTAGCCCTGCAGGTCGAGGGCCGTGCGACCGCCGACGAGAAGCGACCGGCCCAAAAGGGTCTGCAGCGAGACCACGACCTGCTGCCAGGACAGGGACCCTCGCGGACGGCGGTAGACGCCACGGGCGGGCTGCTCCAGCCACCCTGCCCGCACATACTTGCTCCGCAGGGAGGTGGAGTAGCCGTGCGCCGTGAGCCATCCCGCGTCGACGACGAGCCCTTCGGGAAGGCTGCGCTCCAGCCAGTTCAGCTTTCCTGCGAAATGCGTAGCCATGCTACGTATATTGGCAGATTCTCAAACCGGCATCCAGCCCGTCGTCGCAGTCGAGCCCCCGTAGCCCGGGTTTCGCCGGGGGCGAAAGCCGGGAACCTTCGCCGAGACCGGGCCGGAAGGACCCGGCCTTCGCTTGCGCTCAGCCCGGGCTACGAGCTGCGAGCGAGGGAGCGATCGATCAGCGAGCGCGCCGGCCAACGCGTCGACGATGCCGCCGATCGGGCCGGCAACCACGTTGCTGACCGCGCCGAGGACGAGGGATGCCATGTTAGAGGAGCAGGCCAAATGCTGGATCGTGCGCGAGAGGCGTCGTCAAAAAGTCGCTCGGAACGACTGAGTGGTCCACAACATATATTCTATTGCCCTCAAACCGCTTTTAGCGTTAGGATTACAATCAGCGACACTCCACCGCAAAGAATCGCGTATTGCGTGGGCTAGGATTACGCGGAATTCAATTCCACGTTAATTCGCTATTGGCTGTAAAGCAGCACCGGTCCAAATGTCATGTTCTCGGCAGCACGACGCGCGGCTACTCTTGCTATTTTAACTCTTCAACCAACGTATGTAGGCTTTGATATGCGCGATGACGGCACACTGATAGTTGCAATCCCGTCAAATGGCGGCTTGGTGATCGCGTCCGACAGCCGGTTAAGCGTGGAATCTTCGTTTTGCGACGGCGTTGAGAAGTTCATTGAACTTCAACGCCCGGAACGCTTGTTACTGTTTGTAACCGGACGTCGCGGATTTTGGCCCGCCTCAATAACTATTGCGCCAGACCCTTGCACTTTCATTAAAACAAACTCTCGTGAGTTTGATTTTGGAGAGACAGCCAAAGCGTACATTGAGAATTTCTCCGGACGACCTTCTGAACTCGACCTGAAATCCCTTTCAGATCATTGCATAAAAGCACTGACAACATATATCGGCGAGCATCCATATCGACTTAACGGAATGAGCGTGACCTCATCACTTACGCTTGCTTCTTTTGATATCGAGACTTCAACTTATCAAATAAATACTATTGAATTTAGCACTGAAATGACCTCAGGAGGAAATATAAGTTCGAAATTGATTTTAGACGCAAAAGGATCCGGAGATGACGAGCTAGCTGAGCCATATGTATTCGGAGAGCTAGATTACTACCAGACGCATGTGCATAATCGCCTTAAGGATGAGCCCATCCGCCAGTCGACAAGACAATTTCTCTCGAAAGCGCAAAAGGTCGGCGAGACATCGCCACAAGACGCCGCAGATCGCGCCGCCGATATGATCGAGGCTGCATCCCGCCGCACGTTGGTGGTCCCGGCGTCAAGCGGAATCGGCGGCCCTGTTGCTGTGCGATTGGTGGGCGCAACGGCACGCCCCAGTAAGTTGACCATTTCGCCACCGCCATGAAGAGGGTGATCGTTTTGGCGCCACAATCCAGCGTCGAACGGCGGATTAGCGTCGCCGATCAAAACGGTTGAGACCGATAGAAATGGAATCTGTCGAAAACGGTAGGATATTCGAACACAAACGCGATCCGTCGCGCCCAGGCCTCGGGCAAGTCGTTCTCGGCGACGGCGCGCCCCGAGTAGGCGTGCACGATCGTGCGCGAGCCGGTGGCGATCGCGGCGTGCTTGGCCGGAATCACGGCGACAGTGCACTCAATTGCTTAGGCCTCGGCGCGCATTTGCTGAGCACCGCCCCCGTAGCCCGGGTTTCGCCGCAGGCGAAAGCCGGGATCCTCCGCCGAGGCCGGGCCGGAAAGTCCCGGCCTTCGCTTGCGCTCAACCCGGGCTACGGGCTGCGGCTTCGGTCCGGGCCACGACCTGCAACGCCCCCCCCTCACAGCCCCAGCGGCCACACCAGCGGGCATTCCGTCGTGGGGTACTCGCACAGGCCGGCGCGGTCGCTGTTGCAGGGCGGGTCGTAGCGCCCCAGCAGGTCCTGGGCGATCTCCTGGCGGCGGGCCGGGTTGCCCTCCAGGCGGACGAAGATGCTGTTGGCGCCGATGCGCTCGAAGCACGCGGTGCGGCAGTGGGTCAGCGGGCTGTCGGAGAGGTCGCGGGTCTCGCCCACATAGACGTTGCGATACGTGAACCCGTCCGACACCGGATAGCGGATCGCCACCACGTAGACGGCGCCGGCGGACTTGAACTCGGTGTCGCGGTCGTAGGCGAGGAACTCGTAAGCCTGACCGGACTGCCCCGTGAACGTCGCGGTTGCGAGCGAAGCCATGGCCACCCCCTAAAACATCGACGACCGGCCCACGCGCCACGCGGCGGGGCGCCGGACCCCGGCGAATTCTACCAAAAGGCGAGCCTGATGGCGAATTAGGCAGATGCAAACACCGCTCAACTTTTGGGCTCAAGGACTTGGCGGCGATTGCTGATGCTGCGTCGCAGCATTCGATCCGGCCCGGTCGCTTCCCCCGGTTAACGAACATGCTAAACCGGAGCCGCCGGAGCGCCTGCTTCGGCGGCCGGCCGCACGGGCCGGCCCGATGCACGCGGGGCGGGGACATGCGGCTGCGCGATCTTCTCGATCCGGACGCTCGCTGGGAGGCGCGGCACGGCGACGTGCCGGTCACGGCGGTGACGGCCGACAGCCGCGCCGCGACGCCGGGCGCCCTGTTCGCGGCGGTGCCGGGCACCCGGGCGGACGGGCTGACCTATGTGCCGGCCGCGCTGGCGAACGGCGCCGTGGCCGTGATGGCCGAGCGGGCGCCCGCCACGCCCCTGCCCGACGGCGTCGCGCTGGTGCTGGTGGAGAACGTCCGCGCCGCGCTGGCCCGCGCCGCCGCGCGTCTCCACGCCCGCCAGCCGGCCGTGATCGCCGCCGTCACGGGCACGAGCGGCAAGACCTCGGTCGCCTCCTACACGCGCCAGCTCTGGGCGGCGCTCGGCCACCAGGCCGCCTCGATCGGCACCATCGGCCTGGTGACGCCGACCGAGGAGCATTACGGCTCGCTGACCACGCCCGACCCGGTCGCCCTGCACGCGACGCTCGACCGCATCGCCGGCGAAGGGGTGACGCATCTGGCCCTGGAGGCCTCCTCGCACGGCATCGAGCAGCACCGGCTCGACGGGGTGCGGGTGGCGGTCGCCGGCTTCACCAACATCACGCGCGACCACCTCGACTATCATCTCACCTTCGAGGCGTATCTCACCGCCAAGCTGGGCCTGTTCGAGCGCCTTCTGGCGCCCGACGGCACCGCCGTGATCGACATCGACCACCCGCATGCCGACGCCGTCCTCGACGCGGCGCGCGCCCGCGGCGTGCGGATCCTCACGGTCGGGCGCAGCAGCGCCGCCGACATCCGCGCCGCGGCCGAGGAGATCGACGGCTTCTCGCAGACCGTCACCATCGTGCATGCCGGCCGCAGCGCGCGGGTGCGGCTGCCGCTGGTCGGCGCCTTCCAGGTCGACAACGCGCTGGTCGCCGCCGGCCAGGTGATCGCCACGGGCGGCGAGCCCGCCGCCGTGTTCGAGCAGCTCGAAGGCCTCGAGGGCGCCAAGGGGCGGCTGGAGCTGGTCGGCCACCGCTGCGGCGCGCCGATCTTCGTCGACTACGCCCACAAGCCCGACGCGCTCGCCAAGACGCTCGACGCGCTGCGCCCCTACGCCAAGGGACAGCTCGTGGTGGTGTTCGGCTGCGGCGGCGACCGCGACACCGGCAAGCGGCCGCTGATGGGCGCCATCGCGGCCGAGAAGGCCGACCGCGTCATCGTCACCGACGACAATCCGCGCAGCGAGGACCCGACGGCGATCCGCGCCGCGATCCTGGCCGCCGCCCCGGGCGCGGTCGAGATCGGCGACCGCCGCGAGGCGATCCGGCAGGCGATCGACGACCTCGCCGAGGGCGACGTGCTGGTGGTCGCCGGCAAGGGCCACGAGACCGGCCAGACCATCGCGGGCACCACCCTGCCGTTCAGCGACCACGAGGCGGTGACGTCCGTCCTGCGGGAGAAGACCTCGGCCCACCGGGAGAAGAGCGCATGACCACGCCGCCGCTGTGGACCGTCGGCGACATGGCCGCCGCCATGTCGGCAGAGGGGTCCGGCCCCCTGCCCGCCGCGATCGTCGGCCTGTCGATCGACAGCCGCACCGTGTCGACCGGCGAGGCCTTCTTCGCCATCGTCGGGGAACGGCTCGACGGCCACGACTTCGTCGCCAAGGCGCTGGCGAACGGCGCCGCGCTCGCGGTGGTGTCGCAGGCCCGGCGGGCCGAGTTCCCGGCCGACGCGCCGCTGCTCGTGGTGCCCGACGTGCTGGAGGGCCTGCGCCACCTCGCCCGCGCGGCGCGCGCCCGCTCGCCCGCCCGGGTGATCGCCGTCACCGGCTCGGTCGGCAAGACCTCGACCAAGGAGGCGCTGCGCGTCGCGCTGCGCGCCGACGGCGAGACCCACGCCTCGACGGCCTCGTTCAACAACCACTGGGGCGTGCCGCTGTCGCTCGCCCGCCTGCCCGAGACGGCGCGCTATGCGGTGTTCGAGATCGGCATGAACCACGCCGGCGAGATCACGCCGCTGGTCGCGCTGGTGCGGCCGCACGTGGCGATCGTCACCACGGTCGAGCCGGTGCATCTCGAGTTCTTCCCCGACGTCGCCGCCATCGCCGACGCCAAGGCCGAGATCTTCGGCGGGCTCGAGCCCGGCGGCGCCGCCGTGATCAACCGCGACAACCCGCATTTCGAGCGGCTGAAGCGCCGCGCCGCCCAGGCCGGCGTCGAGCGCATCGTCTCCTTCGGCGAGAACGCCAAGGCGGACGCGCGGCTGCTCAAATACGCCCTGCAGGACGACGGCTCGACCGTCGAGGCGTCGATCCTCGGCAGCGTGGTCGACTACCGCATCGGCGCCCCGGGCCGCCATTTCGTGCTCAACTCGCTCGCCGTGCTGGCGGCCGCGAGCCTCGCCGGCGCCGACCTCGCGCTGTGCGCGCTGGCGCTCGCCGGGCAGCGCCCGGCCGCCGGCCGCGGCACCCGGATGGAGCTCGCGATCCCGGGCGGCCGCGCGCTGCTGATCGACGAGAGCTACAACGCCAACCCGACCTCGATGCGGGCCGCGCTGGCGGTGCTCGGCCGGGCGCCGGTCCACGGCCGCGGCCGCCGCATCGCCGTGCTGGGCGACATGCTGGAGCTCGGCGCCGCGGCGACCGGCCTGCATGCCGGCCTCGCCGAGGCCGTGGTGGAGAGCGGCGTCGACCTCGTGTTCTGCGCCGGCCCGCTGATGCGCGCCCTGTGGGACGCGCTGCCGGCCGACCGGCGCGGCGGCTGGGCCGCCAATTCCGAGGAGCTCGAGCCGCAGGTGCTCGCCGAGATCCAGCCCGGCGACGCCGTGATGGTGAAGGGCTCGCTCGGCTCCCGCATGGGGCCGATCGTCAAGGCCCTGGCCCGCCGCTATCCCGCCCCCGCGGCGTCCGACGACCTTCCAGTGCGAGGCTGATCCGCATGCTCTACTGGCTCGCCGACCTCTCCGATGTCTTCACGGCGTTCAACGTCTTCCGCTACATCACCTTCCGGGCCGCCGGCGCGATCGTCACCGCGGCCCTGTTCGTGTTCCTGTTCGGGCCGACCATCATCCGCATGCTGCGGGTGAAGCAGGGCAAGGGCCAGCCGATCCGCGCCGACGGGCCGAAGTCGCATCTGCTCACCAAGGTCGGCACGCCGACCATGGGCGGGCTGATGATCCTGTCCGGCCTCGTGGTGTCGACCGTGCTGTGGGCGAACCCGGCCAACCCCTATGTCTGGATCGTGCTCGGCGTGACGCTCGGCTTCGGGATGATCGGCTTCTACGACGACTACCTGAAGGTGACCAAGCAGACCCATGCGGGCTTCTCGGGCAAGACCCGGCTCGCGCTGGAGACGCTGATCGCCGTGATGGCCTGCTTCGCCCTCGCCATGCTGGGCCGGGCGCCGCTCGCCACCTCGCTCGCGCTCCCCTTCGTCAAGGACATGGTGCTCGATCTCGGCTGGTTCTTCCTCGCCTTCGGGGCCTTCATCATCGTCGGCGCCGGCAACGCCGTGAACCTGACCGACGGCCTCGACGGGCTCGCCATCGTGCCCGTGATGATCGCCGCGGCGAGCTTCGGCGGCATCTCCTGGGTGGTCGGCAACGCCGTGTTCGCCGACTACCTGCAGCTCAACTTCGTCCCCGGCGCCGGCGAGCTCGCGGTGCTGTGCGGCGCGATCCTGGGCGCCGGGCTCGGCTTCCTGTGGTTCAACGCCCCGCCCGCCTCGGTGTTCATGGGCGACACCGGCTCGCTGGCGCTCGGCGGCCTGCTCGGCTCGATCGCGGTGGTCACCAAGCACGAGGTGGTGCTCGGCATCATCGGCGGCCTGTTCGTGCTGGAGGCCGTCTCGGTGATCGTCCAGGTGGTCTCGTTCAAGCTGACCGGCAAGCGGGTTTTCAAGATGGCGCCGCTGCATCATCATTTCGAGCAGCTCGGCTGGACCGAGCCGCAGATCGTGATCCGCTTCTGGATCATCTCGGTGGTGCTGGCGCTGGCCGGCCTCTCCACCCTGAAGCTGAGGTGAGCCGATGATCCCCGTCACCACGCTGGAAGGCAAGAAGGTGGCGATCTTCGGGCTCGGCACGTCCGGGCTCGCCACCGCGAGCGCGCTGTTCGCCGGAGGCGCCGACGTGGTCGGCTGGGACGACAGCGAGGAGCGCATCGACTACGCCACCAGCGCCGGCATCCCGACCGCCGACCTGCGCACCATCGACTGGTCGCGCGTCTCGGCGCTGGTGCTGGCGCCCGGCGTGCCGCTCACCCATCCGGCGCCGCACTGGACGGTCGGGCTCGCCCGCGCCGCCGGCGTCGAGGTGATCGGCGACATCGAGCTGTTCTGCCGCGAGCGCGCCGCCCACGCGCCGAACGCCCATTTCGTCGCCGTCACCGGCACCAACGGCAAGTCGACGACGACGGCGCTCACCGCCCACCTGCTCGCCGCCGCCGGCCGCGAGGTGCAGATCGGCGGCAACATCGGCACCGCGATCCTGTCGCTGAAGCCGCCGCAGCCCGGCCTCGTCCACGTCATCGAGGTGTCGTCGTTCCAGATCGACCTCGCACCGAGCCTCGACCCCTCGGTCGGCATCCTGCTCAACGTCACCGAGGACCACCTCGACCGCCACGGCACCATGGAGACCTATGCGGGCCTCAAGGAGCGCCTGGTCGCCGGCGTGCAGGAGGGCGGCACCGCGGTGATCGGCGTCGACGACGACTGGAGCCAGGCCGCCGCCGACCGGGTCGCCCGCGCCGGGCGCGACGTGGTGCGCGTGTCGGTGCGCCGGCCGCTCGCCGACGGGATCTATGTCGAGGGCGGCCGCATCCTGCGCGCCGAGGGCGCCGCGTCGCGCGAGATCGCCCTGCTCGGCGGCATCGCCACGCTGCGCGGCACCCACAACGCCCAGAACGCCGCCTGCGCGGCCGCGGCGGCGCTCGCGCTGGGCCTCTCGCCGGCGCAGATCCAGGCGGGCTTGCGCACCTATCCGGGCCTGCCGCACCGGATCGAGGAGGTCGGCCGCTACGGCTCGATCCTGTTCGTCAACGATTCCAAGGCGACCAACGCCGACGCGGCGGCGCGCGCGCTCGCCTGCTTCTCCGACATCTTCTGGATCGCCGGCGGCAAGCCGAAGACCGGCGGCATCGCCCCGCTGGAGGGCTTCTTCCCGCGCGTGCGAAAGGCCTATCTGATCGGCGAGGCGGCCGAGGAGTTCTCCAGGACGCTCGACGGCAAGGCGCCGTGGACGATCGCCGGCACGCTCGACAAGGCGGTCGCCCAGGCCGCCGAGGACGCCGCCGCGGCCCATCTGCAGCAGGCCGTGGTGCTGCTGTCGCCCGCCTGCGCCTCCTACGACCAGTTCAGGAACTTCGAGCTCCGCGGCGACGCCTTCCGCAAGCTGGTGAAGGCGCTGCCCGGGGTGAAGTGAAGCCGGGTGCCGTCATTCCGGGGCGCGAACCCACCTGACGTCGCGACTCGCGTCACCGCACCGCGATGGCGATGTCGCGCAGGACGTTGGCCTCCAGCTCGATCTCGGAGATGCGCGACTTCAGCACGTCGCCGATGCTGATCACGCCGACGATGGCGTCGCCCTCCTTCACCGGCAGGTGGCGGATGCGGCGCAGCGTCATCACCTTGGCGACCTCCGCGACGGTGTCCTGCGGGCTGCAGGTGATCACGGTCCGGGTCATCAGATCGGCGACCTGGAGCACCGGCAGGGTGGCGCCGTGCTCGGCGAGCCCGTAGGCGACGTCGCGCTCGGACACGATGCCGTCGAGGCTGCGGCCGTCGCGGCTGACCAGCATCACGCCGACGCGGGCGGCGCGCAGGCGCGCGGCGAGCGCCTCGACCGACAGCGTCGGCTCCACCATCATCACGGCGTCGGGCTTGCCCTTCAGAAGATCGGCGACACGCATGCAGGCCTCCTCGGCCGCCGCGGCGCCGCCGGCGACCGCTCGCCCGCCAGCCCGCGGCCGGCCCCTCCGGGAACGAACCACAGGGGCCGATGCTAAGCCGCGGGCCGCGGCGCCGCCACCGGCCGCGCGGTCACAAACGCGCGCGGTCGGCTTACGAAGTGGCGCGATGCGACACTTGCGAAGGGTCTGGCGGCGGGTCTCGCGGCGATCGCGGCGCCGGCCGCCCGCGGGCGGCCGGTGCGGCGCGGCCGGCTCACGCCGCCTTCAGCACGGCCCGCCGGTCGGCCCGGGCGATGCGCGAGATCAGGTACTCGACCTCGCCCTTGGCCGCGGCGTTGAGGGTCGCGCCGGGCTTCCTCTGGGCGTCGCAGGCGATCAGGCCGCGGCGCATGTAGACGTATTTGCGCACCGCGAGGCCGAGCGGGCCCTGCTGCTGCTCGTAGCGCAGATAGGGCAGATGCGCGTCGAACAGGTCGTGCGCGTCGTCGCGCCTGCCGGCCGCCGACAGCTTCACCACGTCGACCAGCATCTCCGGGAAGGCGTAGCCGGTGTTGGCGCCGTCGGCGCCGCGCTCCATCTCGAAGTCGAGGAACAGGCCGCCATTGCCGGTCAGGATGGCGATGTGGCGCATCGCGCCGTCGGCCTCGAAGCCGCGCAGCGCCGTGATCTTGTCGAGCCCGGGCCAGTCCTCGTGCTTGAGCACCACGCAGCTCGCGTTCTCGGTGACGATCCGCCGGATGACGTTCGGCGTCATCACCACCGAGAAGGTGAGCGGATAGTCCTGCAGCACGAAGGGCACGTCCGGGCCGATCGCCTCGGCGGCCTGGCGGTAGTAGCCGACGATCTGGTCGTCGGTGCGCAGCGTGTTGGGCGGGCCGATCATCACGCCGGAGGCGCCGAGCTCCATCGCCTCGCGGGCGAGCGAGCGCATCGCCGCGAAGCCGGGCGCCGAGACGCCGACGACGATCGGCGCCTTGAAGCGCTTCGCCACCAGCTCGACGATGGCGCGCGCCTCCGAGAACTCGAGCTTCGGCGCCTCGCCGAGCTGGCCCAGGATGGTGATGCCGTCCACCCCGCAGGCGGCGAAGTGGTCGGTGAGCTTCGCCATCGAGTCCATGTCGACCCGGCCGTCCGCATGGAACGGGGTCGGGGAGATCGGGATCACGCCCTTGATGGCAGACGTCAGGCTCACGGTGTCGTCTCCTCGCTCGTGCAACCGCCGGGTGTTTTCGGGATCGACCGGCCGGGCGGCCGCAGGATGGTCTCGGGGAGCGCGACTGTGCCCCCTCGCAGGGCTGCGGTCCAGAGCCCGATGCCGCCGCGCCGCATGGGGGCGCTGCGGCGGCGGCAGCGCCCGTCGCGGCGTGCTCCTTCGGCGCGCGCCTTCAGATCGACTCGGGCGGCTCGCCCGCGAAGGCGCGGGCGATCAGCGCCGCGATCGCGGCGCGCTCGAGCGGCCGCGGATTGGGATAGGGCCGCGCCAGCGCCCGCTCGGCGGCGAGCGCGATGCCGTCCGCCGGCATGCCGAGATCGGCGAGCGCCCGCTTCGCCCCGACCGCCCCGGCCAGATCCCACAGCGCCCGCGCCGGATCGGCGCCGAGCACCCCGGCGAGCCGCGCCATCGCCTCCGGCACGGCCGGCGCGTTGTAGGCGAGCGCGTGCGGCAGCACCGCCGTGTGGGTCTCGGCGTGCGGCAGGTCGAAGCTGCCGCCGAGCGTGTGGCAGAGCTTGTGATGCAGGGCCATGCTCACCGAGCCGAGGCAGACGCCGGAGAGCCAGGCGCCGTAGAGCGCGTCGGTGCGGGCCGCGACATCCCGCGGATCGCGCACCAGCGCGGGCAGCGCGCGATGCAGCGCGGCGATCGCCTCGACCGCCATCAGCGCGACGATCGGATTGCGGTCCGGCGCGTAGAGCGCCTCCACCGCATGGGCGAGCGCGTTGATGCCGCTCGTGCCGGACAGCGCCGGCGGCAGGCCGAGCGTGAGATCGACGTCGTAGACGACCACCTCCGGCCGGATCGCCTCGCTCGATTGCGTGACCTTCTGGCCGTCCCTGGTCTCGCCGAGGATCGGGCTCATCTCCGAGCCCGCATAGGTGGTCGGCACGACGATCTGGGGCATGTCCGTGCGCAGCGCGATCGCCTTGCCGAGGCCGGTCACCGAGCCGCCGCCGATCGCCACCACGCCGTCCGCGCCGGTCTCGGCGACGAGCTGCATCGCCGTCTCGGTGACGGCGACCGGCGTGTGCATCACGGCACCGGGAAAGATCGCGGCGGCGCGCGGCCCGAGCGCCTTTGCCACCGCCTCCGCCGTCGCGGCGCTCGACCGCGTGGTGACGATCAGGACGCGCGACAGCCGCAGCCGCTCGACCTCCTCGGGAACCGCCGCGACGGTGCCGCGGCCGAACACCACCCGCACCGGGTGGGACGCATAGACGAACCGGTTCATTGCAGACTCACTGGATGAGCGGGCGGAGCCTCGTGGGCGCCGAGAGGGCTTTGCACGGCCTCTCGGTCGTCGTCGTCCGCGCAGGCGAGGGCTTTGCAGAATCCGTCATTCCGGGGCGCGCCACCCGGGTCGGCGCTTCGCGCCGCCCGAGTGCAGGCTCCGGCGCGAACCCGGAATCCAGCTCCGAACTCGGCATTCCGGGCTGGATTCCGGGTCCGACGCTCCGCGTCGTCCCGGAATGACGAGTTCTGCAAAGTGGGGCGAGCCCGCGCGCGAAGCGTCCGTCCATGCGACGGCTGGTATCGCCCGCCATGTCGTCACCCGGCGCACAGCGACAGCTCTTCGGCCGCCTCGCGCAGCAGCGGCAGGATCTTCTCCACCATGTCGGCGACCGACATGCGCGATGCGTGGGCGCCGACGTTCAGGGCCGCCGTCGCGGCGCCGTCCGCCGACAGGATCGGCACCGCGATCGAGCGCAGCCCGAGCTCCAGCTCCTGGTCCATGACCGAGTAGCCGGCCGCCCGCACCCGCAGGATCTCGGCGCGCAGCGCCGCGACGTCGCGGATCGTGTGCACGGTGAACGGCTGGAAGGTCACGCGGGCGAGGCGCTCGTCGAGCTCGGCCGGCGGCCGATGGGCGAGCAGCACCCGGCCCATCGACGTGAACGCCGCCGGCAGCCGGCTGCCGACATGCAGGTCGATGGTCATGATGCGCGACACCGAGGCGCGCGCCACGTAGACGATGTCGTCGCCGTCGAGGATGGCGATCGAGCACGACTCGTTGAGCGTGTCGGCGATCCGCCGCAGCAGCGGCTGCGCCACCCGGGCGAGCGGGATCGAGCTCAGATAGGCGTGGCCGAGCGCCAGGATGCGCGGGCGCAGCACGTACTGGCGGCCGTCGTCGGTGTCGGCGAAGCCGAGCGCCCGCAGCGTGTAGAGGCAGCGCCGCACGGCGGCGCGCGGAATGCCGGTCTTCTGGCTGATCTGCGAGATGGTGAGCGAGGCGCTCTCGCGCGAGAACGCCTGGATCACGGCGAGCCCGCGCACCAGCGACGTCATGATGTTGGGATCGCCGGGCACCGGCCCCTCGGCCGCGTGTCCGGCCGCGGGGGCCTCGTCGGGGTCGTCGGGATCCATCTCGGTCATGGCGGGCCTGCCGCGCTGTGCGGCCCGCCGCCGGCCGCCACACGGCGACCGGACGAATCGGCGGGCACGCCGTTCGATTATCGCGCATCTCCTATCCCGTCGTGACGGGTTCGACCAGCCCCGTCGGTCCGCAGACCGAGACACGCGTGCATGCGGTCTCACCATACCCGTTTTCGAACGTCCGTGCGATTACAGAACTTGACGATCTCCGATGATGGAGGCACGGTGCTGCGCGTTAATCGAACGGATGTGCGAATTTGTGCATCGCACCATCGAGTGGAGGCCGCATGAACAAGATCTGCCCATCGCTGGAGGAGGCGGTGTCCGACGTCCCGGACGGTGCCTCGATCATGATCGGAGGCTTCGGCGACGCGGGCGTGCCGTTCGAGATGATCGACGCGCTGGTGGCGCAGGGCGCCAAGGAGCTGACGATCATCTCCAACAACGCCGGCACCGCGCAGGAGGGAATCGCCAAGCTGATTCATCTGGGCCGGGTGCGGAAGATCGTCTGCTCGTTCCCGCGTCAGGCCGATTCGAAGGCCTTCGACGAGCGCTACCTGTCGGGCGAGCTGACGCTCGATCTGGTGCCGCAGGGCAATCTGGCCGAGCGCATCCGCGCCGCCGGGGCCGGCATCGGCGCCTTCTTCACCCCGACCGCCTACGGCACGCTGCTCGCCGAGGGCAAGGAGACCCGCGAGATCAACGGCCGCCACTACGTGCTGGAATACCCGATCTCGGCCGACTACGCGTTCATCAAGGCGTTCAAGGGCGACGCGCTCGGCAACCTCGTCTACCGCAAGACCGCCCGCAACTTCGGGCCCGTGATGGCGACCGCCGCCAAGTGCACGATCGCCCAGGTCACCGAGGTGGTCGAGGTCGGTGCGCTCGATCCCGAGACCGTCGTGACGCCCGGCATCTTCGTCAAGCGTGTCGTCCAGGTGGGCCCCGCCCACGCCGACGGCCCCGCCCAGCACTGAGCGACATCGTCCGGAGACTTCCATGAGCCAAGACTTCCAGCGCCTCTCCCGACGAGAGATCGCCATCCGCGTCGCCGCCGACATCCCCGACGGCTCCTACGCCAATCTCGGCATCGGCGCGCCGACCGAGGTCGCCGACTGCCTGCCCGAGGGCGTGACCATCATCCTCCACACCGAGAACGGCCTGCTCGGCATGGGCCCGAAGCCGCCGCCCGGCGAGGAGGACGTCGACCTGATGAACGCCGGCAAGCAGTACGTCACCGCCCTGCCCGGCGCCTCCTACTTCCACCACGCCGACTCCTTCGCGATGATGCGCGGCGGCCATCTCGACTACTGCGTGCTCGGCGCCTACCAGGTGTCGGTGAAGGGCGACCTCGCCAACTGGCACACCGGTGCCAAGGACGCGATCCCGGCGGTCGGCGGCGCCATGGACCTCGCCATCGGCGCCAAGTCGGTCTTCGTGATGATGGACCTGCTCACCAAGAAGGGCGTCTGCAAGCTGGTCGAACGCTGCACCAGCCCGCTCACCGGCGTCGCCTGCGTGCGCCGCGTCTACACCGACCACGCCACCTTCGACATCACGCCCGCCGGCGTGGTCGCCCACGATCTCGCGCCGGGCCTGACCCACGAGGCGCTCGAAACCCTCTGCGGCCTGAAGCTGCTGCGCAAATCCTGACCGGACAGGGACCGACCATGACCAGACACGCCGTCATCTGCGACGCGATCCGCACCCCCTTCGGCCGCTACGGCGGCGCCCTCGCCGCCGTCCGGGCCGACGACCTCGGCGCCGTCCCGATGAAGGAGCTGATGAAGCGCAACCCGTCGGTCGACTGGGCGGCGCTCGACGACGTCTTCTACGGCAACGTCAACCAGGCCGGCGAGGACAACCGCAACGTCGCCCGCATGGCGCTGCTGCTCGCCGGGCTGCCTGAGACGGTGCCGGGCGTCACGGTCAACCGGCTGTGCGCGTCCGGCATGGAGGCGATCGGCCAGGCGGCCCGCGCCATCGCGACCGGCGAGATGGAGCTGGCGCTCGCCGGCGGCGTCGAGAGCATGACCCGCGCCCCCTTCGTGATGGGCAAGGCGACGGCGCCGTTCGCCCGCGACGCCCAGATCTACGACACCACGATCGGCTGGCGCTTCGTCAATCCGCTGATGAAGAAGATGTACGGCGTCGACTCGATGCCGGAGACGGCCGAGAACGTCGCCACCGACTTCCGGATCTCGCGCGCCGACCAGGACCTGTTCGCCCTGCGCAGCCAGGAGAAGACCGCGAAGGCGCAGGCGAACGGCTCGCTCGCCGAGGAGATCTGCGCGGTCGAGATCCCGCAGAAGAAGGGCGACCCGGTGCGGGTCGACCGCGACGAGCATCCGCGCGCCACCACGCTCGAGGCGCTCGGCAAGCTGCGGCCGGTGGTGCGGCCGGACGGCACCGTGACGGCCGGCAACGCGTCGGGCGTCAACGACGGCGCCTGCGCCCTGATCGTCGCCAGCGAGGAGGCGGCCAAGCGCCACGGCCTGACCCCGAAGGCGCGCATCCTCGGCATGGCCGCCGGCGGCGTCGCGCCGCGCGTGATGGGCGTCGGCCCGGTGCCGGCGGTGAACAAGCTGCTCGGCCGCCTGTCGATCGACATCGCCAAGATCGACGTCATCGAGCTCAACGAGGCCTTCGCGGCGCAGGGCCTGGCGGTGCTCCGCCAGCTCGGCGTCGCCGACGACGACCCGCGCGTCAATCCGTACGGCGGGGCGATCGCCCTCGGCCATCCGCTCGGCGCCAGCGGCGCCCGGCTGGTGACGACGGCGGTCTATCAGCTGCAGCGAACCGGGGGCCGCCATGCGCTGTGCACGATGTGCGTCGGCGTCGGACAGGGGCTCGCGATGCTGATCGAACGACTGTGACGCCGGCGCGCCGACCGGCGCTTCCGACCTCACTCTGATGTCCCCCGTCTCACCGCGAGGCCGCAGGGCCGCGACGCGCACGCCGGCACGACTCGAATCCCGACACCCGAAGGGCAGAGTTTCGTGCCATGACGTTCCTGAGCAAGTCGAACTATCGATGGGTCATCCTCATCGCCTGCATGCTGGTCTACTGCACGTCGCAGCTGGTGCGCTGGAACTACGCCAGCATCACCAAGTACCTGATGGAGGATCTCCATATCGGTAAGCCGGAGCTGGGCCTGCTCGGCTCCGCCTTCTTCTACGCCTACGCGGTCGCCCAGATCCCATGGGGCACGGCCGCCGACGTCTGGGGCAGCCGCCGGGTGATCCCGGTCGGCATCGGCATTCTCGCATTGTTCCTGGCCGGCTTCGCCTTCAGCGGCACCTTCACCGAGGCGCTGATCTGGCGCGCCGCGATGGGCGTCGTGGCGGCGGCCGGCTACGTGCCGATCACCTCGGCGCTGGCCAAGTGGTTCTCCATCAAGGAGCGCGGCTTCGCCATGGAGATGTATTCCGGCCCCGGCGGCGGACTCGGCGAGGTGATGACCTTCCTGCTGATCCCGATCTTCGCCGTCGTACTGGCCCATGGCGGCCTGTTCGGCGTGACGGGCTGGCGAGCGTCCACCATCCTGATGGCGATGGTCGTCTTCGTCATCGCCATGCTGGCGCTCCTGCTGCTGCGCGCCTCGCCCACCGAGATGGGCCTGCCGTCGATCGAGAAGCAGGAGGACAAGGAGGAGCACCAGCAGCTCTCCTACCGGCAGACCCTCGGCATCATCGCCAAGGATCCGGCCCTGTGGATCATGTCGCTGGTGTGGTCGGCCTACATGGTGGCGACCCGCCTCGTGCCCGGCTGGCTGCCGCTCTACGCCACCGACTTCTACATCCAGGAAGCCGGCATGTCGAAGGAGGCCGCCATCATCGCGGGCGGTGGCATGGCGTCGGTCTACGTGATCGGCCGCGTCGTCGGCACGCCCGGCGTGGGCTGGCTCTCCGACAAGCTGCTCAAGCACGGCATTCCGCGCGCCGTCGTGATCGGCGGCGGCCTGGTGTTGATCGGCCTCACCTTCTTCCTGTTCACGCTGCACATCCCGAACACCTTCTCGCTGGCGGCGCTCGCCTTCTTCGCCGGCGTGGTGATCAACATCTTCCCGCTGATCAACGCCTCGGCGGCCGAGATCTGGTCGGTCCGCTCGGCCGGCTTCACCATGGGCATCATCAACATGGTGGGCCAGTTCGCCGGCGCCATCGCGCTGTCGGTGTCGGGCTTCATGGCGGCGAAGTTCTCGTATGCCGGCGGGGCCTTCTACACGGAGTTCGTGGGCATCTGGTATCTCGGCATCATCACCAGCATCCTCGGGGCGCTGGCGACGCTCTACATGGTCGTCCGCGAACGCCGTGCCGTGCTGGCCAAGATCGCCAAGGCGGCGTGAGACGAACCGATCACCAGACGACGATCGACGGAACGGGGCGCCACGGCGCCCCGTTTTCGTTCCGGCGACGACGCGGGCTTGCATGATCCGTCGTTCCGGGGCGCAGACCGCAGGTCCGCGAGCCCGGAATCCATGCCCCCGGTGCCGATGCCTCTCGACAGACAGGGCGTGGGGGTTCCGCGCTCGCGGAGCCTGTGCTCGGGCGGCGCGAAGCGCCGACCGAGCACGCCGCCCCGGGATGACCAATTCCGCACCCCCGCCTGCGGGAAGCCTCAGTCCTCCTGCAAGTTTGCGACTGATTAAAGACGCGACTAAAGCCAGGCCTTGATTGCGCGAAAGACCGCGGCGGCCTAGCCTGCCTACGCAAGTTGCGTCGCGCGACTGGTGCACCGTATCAGCCGGCAGAGCTTCTCTAGCTTTTTTGCTGTTTGCAGCTCACGCTATTCTCTGGTGGCAACAATCCAGGCACATCCCGGAGAGCATCGCGCAGAGCAATTCGAAGGGTAGGAAGGAAAGTCAGCACCGCAGACTAAGGGCCGTAAAAATGGATAACAATCCGCAACAGAAAGATAACTCGAACCACACTGGAAGAGCACAACCGGAAGAAACAACTGCACCCGCGACTTTTTTTGGCCAACGTTTGGTTCCGGAATCACCAAAAAACGAGCACGACCGATATCTGGAAGAGATCAAGCTTCGGAAGCTGAATACATTTTTAACCGCCATCGGCGCGATCATCGGTAGTTTAAGCACAGCCCTTGCTCTTTTCGCGCTACTCGCCAGCCAAGATGCTGCAAGAAGCTCTCGGATAGCGGCGACAGAAGCGAAACGCCAAGCTGATGCCGCGCTGGCCGATCAACGAGCCTGGCTGGGATTAGAGAGTGTCGAACTGACTGATGCCAATCCGCTTTGGTTTGATAGTACTGGAAGCGAGCGCAACTGGCGTTTGCGGGTCAAGTACACCGTCCGCAATAGCGGTCGATCGCCTGCAAGGGAGTTCAGACTAGATTGGAAGGCAATTGTTCGCGCCGACAATGAAAGTCATCTCAAGTGGCGCCCCACCCAAGATAATGTCTGCGATAACGTACTTGTACTTGCTAATATAGGACAAGCAGCGGGCGACCGCTATATGATTCTGCCCGGCGCAACTCTATCGCAGTGGGATATAATTAAGATTCCGATCAAACAGGAAGCACCATTCTCCGCTGATATTGTCGGCTGCATCACCTATCGCACGACGATCGATGAGGCACCCCATCAGTCAGGTATTACATTTACTCTTTCGGCCCCCGGCCCCTCCAGCAAATACGACGATATATTCCCGTCGATTGCTATCGGCGATCCAAAAGTCGTCCCAAAGGACAAGCTACAAATTTCTCGCGTATTCACCGCCGGCCGCGTTGATTGATGCGACGCCGGAGTTTCTCATCAGAAATGCTGCGAATTCCGGGTTCGCGGACCTGCGGTCCGCGCACCGGGATGACGGATGACATTCCGCCCCCCCCCCTCGCCTGTGCGGACGACGACGATCGAGACGTCGCGCGATCACCGGCGATCCTGTCGGCATGTCGAACAGCCGACTGCACGACACGCCTCGGCGGACCGCCCGTACGCGGAAAGCATCAGCCATGCCGCAGCGCGGAACATCCGCGCGTCCCGCGCGCATGGCCGACCGGCGCGGTCCGCCGGCACGGCTACGTTGTTTGCCGATCCCTACACTCATTCGGATGACCTAATACGTTCCTGGCTTTCACGATCGCGAGCGGCCCGATTCGTGACCAGACCCTCCCACCATGCGCTGGCGTCCCGTGCCCCCGGACCGGGTGGAATGCCGTCGCCCGCGGTCTGCGCTCCCCGCCCGCGCCCTGAACCAGCCCCACGACGCCGGCCCGCGCCGACCGGCCGGGCGTCCATGCCGATTCCCCATCCAACGGAGACCGACCCATGACGGAGAAGATGCTCGACTGCCTCGGCGAGGCCTGCCCGGTTCCGCTGATCCGCACCCAGAAGGCGCTCGGCGAGCTCGCCGTGGGCGACGTGCTGGTGGTGTCGATCGATCACTCCTGCGCCATGAAGAACATTCCCGAATGGGCCAACAAGGAGGGCCACAACTTCGAGATCGAGGAGGTGAGCGAAGGCCAGTGGGAGGTCGTCATCGAGAAGACCCACTGACCGTGCGGACCGTCCGATCCACCACAGGCCCGTCCTCGCCGGCGGGGACGGGCTCGCGAGACCCGCCATGACCGACATCACCGCGCTTCCCCGCCCCCCGGAGACGTCGCTGCTCAAGACGCTCCGCCAGACCGCCACCTTCAAGGCGATCCTGGTCCAGCCCTGGACCTACCTGACCGGCGCCGTCCTGCTCGCCGTTCTGGCCGCTTCGCTCCTGAACGCCACCGGGAGCGTGTGGGGCGTCACCACGGCGCTGACCTACTGGGCCGCCTGGGCCTGGAACCTGATCGGCGGCGACGCCCACCAGTGGGCCTACTTCAAGGAGGCCTCGCGCGCCTTCAACGCGCCGAACCTCTGGTTCTTCAACGACGCCGGGACGCTGATCGACGTCGGGCTGGTGTTCGGCGCGCTGGTCGCCACGCTGCTCGCCAGCCAGTTCAAGATCAAGCACGTCAAGTCGGGCCGGCAGGTCGCCGCGGCGATCCTCGGCGGCCTGCTGATGGGCTTCGGCGCCCGCCTGTCGTTCGGCTGCAACATCGGCGCGCTGTTCTCCGGCGTGCCGTCGATGTCGCTGCACGGCTGGGTGTTCATGCTGTTCATCTTCCTCGGCGCGATGGTCGGCTCGAAGCTGCTGGTGACGGTGTTCATCGGCGCGGCCAGCATGACGCCGGTCGCGCCGCCGGCGGCCGCTCCCGCCGCGGCGCCGGCCGGCTCCGCCCCGGCCTCCGCCGGCGGCGGCGGCGGCGGCATCCGCCGCATCCAGCGCACCCGGGTCGAGCGCAAGGAGAACGTCACCCAGTTCCCGATCGGCATCGCCATCCTGGTCGCCCTGGCGGTCGTCGCCTACTGGTACGTCGACGTGCAGAAGGCGCCGCGGCTCGCGATCTTCTGGGTGATCGGCATCGCGCTCGGCTTCACCCTGCAGCGGGCGCGGTTCTGCTTCACGGCGGCGATGCGGGACCCGTGCCTCACCGGCGGCACCAACCTGACCAAGGCCGTCATGGTGGCGCTGGCGGTGTCGACCCTGCTGGTCTCGGCCCTGCAGCTCGGCGCCTATGTCCGCACCGGCAATTTCGACGCGGCGGTCAAGATCGGCCTGATCTCGCCGGTCGGGCTGCACACGGCGGTCGGCGCCTTCCTGTTCGGCATCGGCGCGGTGATCTCCGGCGGCTGCGCCTCCGGCACCCTGATGCGGGTGGGCGAAGGCTTCGTCCAGCAGTGGATCGCGCTGCCGTTCTTCTGCGTCGGCGGCCTGATCGGCGCCGCCACCTGGCCGGTGTGGCGCGACGTGCTGATGGTCGACATGACCAGCGCCGTCTACCTGCCCAAGGTGCTGGGCGGCTTCGCCCCGGCGCTGGCGGCCCAGCTCGTCGCCCTGTTCGCGATCTGGCTGCTCGCCGACTGGTGGTCGAAGCGCCACACCGCCTGACCGGCATCGCTCCGCGGCGCGGACCGAAGGGCCCGCGCCGCCTCCGCCCGATCGCATCCACGACCCCCAGGACCAACAGCCCGATGCCCGTGAGCAAGGACCACCAGCACTACGATCTCGTCGTCATCGGCGGCGGCCCGGCCGGCCTCACCGCCGCCCTCTACGGCGGGCGGGCCCGCCTCAAGACCCTGGTGATCGAGAAGGGCCTGATCGGCGGCCTCGCCACCTACACCAACGAGATCGCCAACTATCCGGGCTTTCCGGAGGGCATCACCGGGCTCGAGCTGGCGAAGAAGTTCGAGAAGCAGGCCCGCCATTTCGGCGCCGAGTTCAAGAACACGCCGGTGAAGCGGGTCGACCTGACCGGGCGCGACAAGGTCATCGAGACGTTCCGCACCGTCTACCACGCCAAGGCCGTGATCATCGCCACCGGCGGCAAGCCGCGCCTGCTCGGCGTACCGGGCGAGGAGAGCTTCCTCTACGACAAGGGCATCTCGTTCTGCGCCACCTGCGACGCGGCGAGCTGCAAGGACAAGGTGGTGATGGTGATCGGCTCCGGCGACGCCGCCGTCGAGGAGGGCCTGTTCCTCACCAAGTTCGCCTCGAAGGTGATCATGTCGGTGATCCACGAGGAGGGCCACATGGACGCCAACGCCGCCGCCCAGGCGGAGGCGATGCGCGAGCCCAAGATGGAGTTCCGCTGGAACACCGTGGTCGACCACTTCGAGGGCGGCGAGCGGCTGGAGGCCGTGATCCTCAAGGACACCCGCTCGGGCGAGCTCGTCCCGGTGCCGGTCGACCGCTGCTTCTACTTCATCGGCTACCTGCCGGCGACCGAGCTGTTCCAGGGCCAGGTCGAGCTCACCGAGCGCGGCTACATCCCGACCAACACCCGCATGCAGACCAATCTCGACGGCGTGTTCGCGGCCGGCGACGTGCGCCAGACCTGCCTGCGCCAGGTCGCCACCGCGGTCGGCGACGGCGCCATCGCGGGCTTCGAGGCGGAGCGCTACATCGCCGAGCTGGACGTGTTCGAGAACCAGCTCCTGCAGTGCGAGCTGCCCGGCATGATCTACGTCTACTCGCCGATCGACGAGCGCTCGCGCGACTTCATGCCGACCGTGCGGGAGATCGAGCGCCGCTACGCCGGCCGGGTGCGGCTCGGGCTGGTCGACACCTACAAGGGCGAGTGCCTGGCCGCCCGCCTCGGCGCCGTCGACACGCCCTCGCTGGTGTTCACCCAGGACGGCAAGGTGGTGGCCAAGACGCGGGTGCTCGACCCCGCCCGCATCACCGCCGCCCTCGACGCCCTGGTCGACCACCGGGAGCCCGAGCTGGCGGAGTGAGAGAGGGACGCCTGCGGGGGCACGATGCCGTTCGGATCACGCCACCCGGCGTGGCGTGATCCCCGAATAGTCGTGCGCCGCCTCGGCCTCGGAGAGGTCGTGGGCGGCCTGCAGGTTGATCCAGAAGCGCGGGTCGGTTCCGAAGTAGCGCGCCAGCCGCAGCGCGCTGGGCAGACGTCGCCGGGAAACAGCCGTTCGGTCTCGGCGTCGCCGAAGCTCCGGATCATGCTGTAGTATGTGATACGTCTAACATATCGGCAACTCCGGCCGCCCGCACGGCGGCACGCCCGGCGCGGGGTCCGGCTTTCGTTAATCACCCGCGCGGGTTTTCCGCTCCGCGGACGCGTGTCCGCCGGCCGGCGGGAGTATCCTGGGGCAAATCGAATCCGAGCGTGGAGATCGCCATGCGGATCGCGACGCTGCTTCTCGCCGGCGTGCTGGGCTTGGTCGCCGGCGCGGCCGCCCGGGCCGACACCGGCTATCCGGTGTCGGGCCGGTGGACCTACCAGGACCCGAAGGGGGACGGCCCCTCGAAGACCTGTGGCGGCCGGGTGATGACCTTCGCGGGGCAGCAGCGCTTCGACACCGGCGGCGGCGTCTCCCAGTTCCGCAACGTCTCGACCGAGCGGGTCGACGCGACCACGTACCGGATCGTCGACGAGTTCTTCAACGTGATGATCCGCGGCAAGCTCGGCTTCGAGCTGCAGGTCCGCGACCCCGACCATGTCGCCATCCTGCTCGACACCGGCGAGGGCTACCTGCTCCGCCGCTGCGCCGGCGCCGACGGCGGCGGCGACGAGGCCGACGACGAGGGCGGCGAGGACGAGGACGGCGACGAGGGACGGGACGCCGGCCGGGCCGGCGGCGACCCGCCGCAGTGATCCCGGGACCGGACGTCCGGGGCCAGGAGGTCCCGGGACCGGAACGCCGAACGGCCGCGGGTCGCCCCGCGGCCGTTCCGTTTCGTCCCTGCGGCCGGTCAGGCCGGGCGGTCAGCTCGCCTGCTGGATCGCCGAGAGCATCCAGGCGCCGCCGCGCGGCCGCCGGAAGGTCCACACCTCGGTGACCGTCTCGCGGTCGCCGCCCGACACCAGCCGGCCGGAGGCGCGGTCGACCATCCGGTCGAGCAGCGAGTAACGCATGGCCACGCTGGCGTATTCGGCATCGCCCTCGCGCCACGCCTCGGACAGGTCGCCCTGCTCCAGCTTGACGTCGGCGATCTCGTTGATCACCCCGCGGCCGGCATTCTCGGCGAACTGCTCCGAGAAGTAGGACAGCATCTCGGGCGTCACCCGGGTGCGCAGGGCCGAGAGATCCTCCTTGGCATAGGCCCCCTGGACCTCGCCGAGCAGCCGCTCGAAGGCGTCGTAGTCGGCCGGCCCGATGCCGAGATCGTCGGACGGCTCCGCCGCGCGGGCGCCGAGCCCGCCACCGAGACCACCGCCCAGCCCGCCACCGAGCCCGGCGCCCATCGCGCCGAGGCCGCCGCGCGGCGGCTCGCCACCGTTCACGTCACGGTACTGCGGGCCATGCGCCATGGCGGGCTGCGGGACGCGGCGCGCCTGCCACATCCGCCACAGGAACATGCCGACCAGCGCCACCAGGCCGATCTGCAGCAGGAAGCCGAGCATCGAGGCGAAGCCGCCGATGCCACCCATGAAGCCGTTCCCGAACAGCATGCCGAGCAGGCCGGCGCCGAGGAAGCCGGCCGCCAGGCCGCCCAGCAGACCGCCGCCGAAGCCGCCGAACAGGCCGCCCCGGTTCGGCTGCGCAGCCGCCGCCGGACCCGCGGCGTTCGGCCGCGCGGGCTGGGTCATCGAGCGCTCCATCGGCGCCGTGGTGGTCGGGGCCGTGCGGGTCGGCGCCGGCGCCGAGAAGGTGCGGCTGCCGCGGCTGCCGAAGCTCGAGCCGCCGCCGGCGCGCGACCAGGCGACGTCGCCGGCCACCAGGACCAGGGCGGAAGCCACTGCCAGCGAAAGGAAAATCGGGCGCGTGCGCGAACCGAACATGCGTATCCTCCACAGCCCCTGCACACAGCAGGGGCGTTTCTCCGCGTCTTATATCGGCACTGGCGGCACGAGGGGGAAGTGGCGCTTTGTCGCTACGGGCCGCCGCGTACGGCCCGGAAAACCGCGCCGGGCGGGCCCTCGGGCGGCGGTCAGCCCGCCCGGGCGATCGCCCCGGCCTCGGCCGGCGCGGCGGCAGGGGTCGCCGCCGCAGCCTCGGGCGTCGCCGATGGGGACGGCTCGGCCGGTTGCGGCCCGGGCGGCGATCCCGTGTCGCAGAGGATCTCGGCCGCCGGCATGTCGGCCTCCCAGCGGAAGCCGGCGGGATCGTAGGCGACCGTGACGACGGCGGCGAGCGACGCCTCGGTCAGCTTCTGGATCACGGTGGAACCGAAGCCCACCCGGGTCGGCGGCGCCACCGGCGGCCCGCCGCTCTCGTGCCAGACGAGCCGCACCCGCTCCGTCCCGTCGGTGCCGGCCGTCACGCTCCAGCCGATCCGCACGATGCCGCCGGCCTGGCCGAGGGCACCGTACTTGTTGGCGTTGGTGGCGAGCTCGTGCAGGGCGAAGCCGAGATTCTGCACCGCCTCGGGCCGCAGCAGCAGCGGCGGGCCGTCGACCTGCAGCGAGGCCGCCTCGCCGACGAAGGGCGCGAGCTGGAAGCGCACCAGCTCCTCCAGGCCGGCGCCGCGCCAGTCGGTGTGGACGAGCAGGTCGTGCGAGCGGGCGAGCCCGTGCAGCCGGCCGGTGAACTTCGCCTCGAAGTCGGAGAAGTCGTCGCTCTGGCGGGCGGTGCGGCGTGCCATCGCGATGATCACGGTGATCAGGTTCTTGGTGCGGTGCGACAGCTCGCGCATGACGAACTGGATGTGCGCCTCGTTGCGCTTGCGGCGGGTGATGTCGTGGGCGATCACCGAGATGCCGACCAGCGTCCCGTCGGCGCCGCGGATCGGCGCGGCGTCGAGCGACACCTCCACGGGCGTGCCGTCCCGGCGCAGCCGGATCGTCTCGAGCCGCAGGCTCTGCCCGGCGATCGCGGCGGCGAGCTTGTCGTCGAGCTCGCCCATCCGGTCGGCCGGCAGCAGCATGGCGTGCGGATGGCACACGGCCTCCTCGGCCCGGTAGCCGTAGAGCTCCTCGGCGGCGGCGTTCCAGGAGAGGATCTCGCCGTCGAGCGAGACGCTCATGATGGCGTCGCCCGACGACGAGACGAGCGCGGCCAGATGGGCGTTGGCGATCTCGCCCTTGGCGCGGTCGTGCGACGCCTGGGCGAGCGCCTGCCCGACCTCGTTGACCTCGCGGATGCCGGTCTCCACCGTGTCGATCACGCCACCCGCCCCGATCACGGCGGCGGCGCGCGACAACTCGCGGGTCGAGCGGATGATCCATTCGCCGACCAGCGCCGAGCACGACACGGCGAGCACCGAGAAGACGATCAGGCTCCACAGCACGTCGGTCTTCCAGCGCCGCATCGGCGCGTCGACGGTGGCGCGCGGCACCGCGGCCAGCACGGTCCACTCGTTGCCGAGCCGCTGCCACCCGACCTGCAGATCCCCGCCGTCCATCGCGGCGCCGGTCCAGCCGTTGGCCTCGCCGGCGAGCCGGCCGCGCAGCGCAGCGGGCAGGCGGGTGCCGCTCACCCCGCCGGCGGCATCGCCGCGGGCGATCACGACCCCCTCCCGGTCCACCAGGGTGGCGAGCCAGCCGCCCGGCGTCTGGCGCGCCATCACGCCGGCGAGATGCTCGATCGGCAGCGAGCCCGACAGCACGTAGTCGGTGTCCGGCACCGGGCACAGCAGGGTGACGACGTAACGGTCCGCCAGCACCGAGCGGAACAGGTCCGTGGTCGCACAGGCCCCGGTCTCGACGACCCGGTGGACCAGCTCCGGCGCCCGGCTCGGCGGCAGGACGCGGCCGAACGGCTCCAGCGTGTTGAGGATCTGCCGCCCGTCGGCGCCGAGCAGGACGATCCAGCCCGGCACCGCGGCGACGCTCTGGCGCGCCTGGGCGTGGAATCCGGCGAGGTTGTCGGTGGCGAGAAAGGGCGAGGTCGCGAGCACCGCCAGCTGGGCCTTCTTGACGGCGATCTCGCGCGTGATGTCCTCGGCGATCGCGCGGGCGTAGAGACGCCCCTGGCGCTCGACCTCGGCCTGCTTCTCGGCGACGACGACGCGGTACTCGACGGCGAAGAAGGCGAGGCTCGGCAGCAGCGCCGCCAGCGCGAGCAGCGACAGCGCCACCCGCAGCGGCACGGGCCGCTGCAGCAGGCCCTGGAATCGCCGGGCACTGGCCTTCCGACCGAACACGCGCGCCGACAATCCCGCTCCTCCTGCGCCGCCTCCGCGACGGTAGCACCCTGTGGCTTTTCACGCCGGCGTGCAAGCGATCGGGACGAGCTAAACCGATCCGGACGTTAACGGATCGGGCCGGACCGGCATGCAGGGCGGGTGCTGTTCCGGACGCCGTGAAGGGCCCGTGCCGGGGCACCCGCGTGGAGCACGACGACGGAGAGGGGCCGGGTCTTCCGTCACCGGGTGGGCCGCAGCCCCCCGAAGACATGGTCGGCGAGGCGGCCGGCCCAGTCCGGGGTGAGCGGAGCGTGGGGGACGAGAATGCGGTACCAGATCGGCCCGTAGAGCGCGTCGACGACCACGTCGAAATCCAGGTCGTCCCGCAGCTCGCCATTGGCGACGCCACGCGCCAGCACCTTCTTGGCTTCGTCCCGGCGGGGCAGCACATAGCCGTCGAGCAGCGCCCGCAGCGCTTCCGGATCGCTCTGGCCCTGCGCCACCAGGGCCGAAATGGTGCGTCCCACCTTCTGCCCATACACCTCGGCGACCCGCATCATCTGGCCTTTCATGTCGGCGATGGCCGAGGACGTCACCGGGTAGCCGATCTTTTGGGCGGTCTCGGCGAGAAAACCGGCAATCGCCAGCGCACCACGGTTGGGCCACCAGCGATAGATGGACGAACGGGCCGCTCCCGAGCGCGTCGCGACGGCGTCGATCGTAAATCCCGCGAGGCCTCGCTCCTCGAGAAGTTCGTTCGCCGCTTTGAGGATCGCGATCTTGACCTCGTCACCTTGCGGACGGCCGCGGCGACGGGCAGTCGATTTGGAGATGCTCAAAATATACACCCAAGCCCCAGATTTTGCTCAGATTATCGCCAGTCCCTCAACTTGACAATTGGCGGGACTAATTAAAACTACATAGTGTCGCTTTTAGCCGAAACCAGGAGCCAGAGCCATCCGTGCGGCGCCGGCCAGCGCCCCGTTCCGTCAAGACCGAACCCCAACGAGGGACTTGCGATGACAGGCGTGCTCACCCCCGAACAAGTCGCCCATTTCAAGCAGGAAGGCTATCTCTGCCCCATCCGGGCCTTCAGCGCCGAAGAAGCGCGAAGCTATCGAAACAGGATCGAGGATTTCGAGGCCCGGTCCGGCGAGGAAGTGAACAAGAGACTGAAGATCAAGGCCCACCTCGCCTTCCCCTGGCTGGTGGAGCTGGCCCGCCACCCCCGCATCGTCTCCGCCGTGCAGGCCCTCCTCGGGCCGGACGTGCTGCTGTTCGGCTCGTCCGCCTTCGCCAAGAACGCCCGCGATCCGCGCTTCGTCTCTTGGCACCAGGACTCCGCCTACTACGGCCTCGATCCGCACCAGGAGGTGACCGTGTGGCTCGCGCTGTCGCGGGCGAGCTCGCTGAGCGGCTGCATGAAGGTGATCCCCCGCAGCCATCTCGGCCCCGACCTCGTCCACGAGGAGACGTTCGACGCCAACAATCTGCTCGCCCGCGGCCAGCGGGTGACGGTGGACGAGAGCCTCGCCGTGGAGATGCCGCTGGAGCCGGGCGAGTTCTCGATGCATCACGAGCGCACCGTGCACGGCTCGCCGGCCAACATGTCGGACGATCGCCGCATCGGCATCGCCTTCTTCTACATGCCGGCCCATTGCCGCTCGCTGCTCGGGCGGCGCTCGGCGCTCCTCGTGGCCGGCGAGGATCGCCACGGCCACTGGGACCGCGATCCCGAGCCGCGCTTCGACCTCGATCCGGACAGCCTCACCTTCATGGAGAACGTCTGGGCCAGCTATCGCGACGACACCACCACGGTCCAGGCCGCGCGCCTCGCCTGATCTCCGTCCGGCCGGGCCATGGTCCGGCCGGGACGTGCCCAGCCATCTGGAAGCCGCCTCAGTCAGCTCCCCCCGTCAACCGAGAGCGCAGTCCATGAAAGCCCCCGTCCTCCTCGGCACCGCCCTGTCCCTTCTCGTCGCCGTCCCGGCCCTCGCCGGCCCCGTCAAGGTCGGCGTCATCCTGCCCCAGACCGGGGTCGGCGCGGTCCTCGCCAAGCAGATGCAGGCCGCCATCGAACTGGCGGTGAGCCACGAGGGCGGCAAGCTCGGCGGACAGGACGTGGAGTTCTTCTGGGGCGACAGCCAGGGCAAGGCGGACGTCGCCAAGCAGCTCGCCGACGAGATGGTGAAATCGAAGCGGGTCGAGTTCCTGATCGGCCCGCTCTTCTCGTCGGAGATGATGGCCGTGCACGGCGGCCTCGCCCGCACCGACGCCTTCGTCATCTCGCCGATCGCCGGCCCGGCGCCGATCGCCGGAAAGTCCTGCTCGGCGAACTTCTTCAACGTCTCCTCGCAGAACGACCAGCAGGCGGAGGCGCTCGGCGCCTATCTGGAGAAGCAGGGCGTCAAGCGCGTCTACGCGATGACGGTGAACAACCAGGCCGGCAAGGACATGGTGTCCGGCTTCAAGCGCAATTTCAAAGGCGAGCTGGTCGGCGAGGTCTACACCCGCTTCGGCCAGGTCGACTTCGCGGCCGAGCTGAGCGCGCTGCGGACCGCGGCGCCGGCCGCCACCTTCGTCTTCTATCCGGGCGACATGGGCGTGCAGTTCGTCAAGCAGTACGCCCAGGCGGGGCTGACCAGGACGACGCCGCTCTACACGGTGTGGACCGTCGATCAGGCCACCCTGCCGGCGGTCGGCGACGACGCCATCGGGGTGCGCTCCGGCAATGTGTGGAGCATCGATCTGCCGAACCCCGTCAACGCCCGCTTCGTCGCCGACTTCAAGCAGAAGAACGGGTTCCTGCCGAACGACTACGCGGCCCACACCTACGACTCCATCCTGCTCGTCTCCAGCGCCGTGAAGGCGGTGGGCGGCGACATGAGCCGGAAGGACGACATCCGCAAGGCCCTGAAGGCCGCCGGCTTCGCCTCCAACCGCGGCAAGTTCGCCTACAACAGCAACAACTTTCCGATCGAGAACTACTATGTCCGCGAGGTCGTGAAGGACGCCGACGGCGTGCTCGTCACCAAGACGGTCGAGACGGTGATGACCGACGCCAAGGACGCCTACTACCAGGAGTGCCCCCTCACCAAGTGAGGCGACCGCGCGCGCCCACCCCTCCTGTCAAGCGGGACCGCGGCCATGCACCTCCTGTTCGTCGAGCAGATCCTGAACGGACTGCAGCTCGGGATCATCCTGTTCCTGATGGCCGCCGGGCTGACGCTCACCTTCGGCATCATGAACCTGGTGAACCTGGCGCATGGCTCGCTGTTCATGCTGGGCGCCTATCTCGGCGTCACGTTCCAGCTCCTGACCGGCTCCTTCGTGCTGGGCTTCGGGTTCGCCGGCGTCGCCACCTTCCTGATCGGTCTCGTGATGGAACGACTGGTGATCCGGCATCTCTACGCCCGCAGCCATCTCGACCAGGTGATGTGCACGGTCGGCCTCGTCTACGTGTTCAACGAGGCGACCCGGATGGTGTTCGGGCCGGAGCCGCTGCACGCGCCCGTCCCGGCCCTTCTCTCCGGAACCGTGGAGCTGATCCCCGGGGCGCCCTACCCGGCCTACCGGCTCGCCATGATCGTGGCGGGCCTCGCCATCGGCGGGCTGCTCTACGGGCTGATCGCCAAGACGCGCACCGGAATGCTGATCCGCGCCGGGGCGAGCAACCGGGTGATGACCAGCGTGCTGGGCGTGAACATCGGCACCATCTACGCGGTGGTGTTCGGCCTCGGTGCGGCGCTGGCCGGATTCGCCGGCTTCATCGCGGCGCCCATTCTCACCGTCTATCCGGGCATGGGCGACAACGTCCTGATCCTGGCCCTGGTGGTGCTGGTGGTCGGCGGCATGGGCTCGGTCAAGGGCGCGTTCGTGGCGGCCCTGCTGGTCGGCGTCATCGACACCATCGGCCGGGCCTACCTGAAGGACGTGATGGGGCTGATGCTGTCGCCGGTCGCCGCCAACACGGTGGCACCGGCGCTCGCCTCGATGCTGATCTACATCCTCATGGCCGTCGTCCTGTTCTTCCGACCGGAGGGCCTCGTGCCGGCCGCCGGGATGCGCCGGCCCGAGGCACCCTCGGAGTCCTCCTCGGATGCGCCGCCCGGCGCCGGGCTGCTGGCGCGCTGGCGCGTGCCCGCCCTCGGCCTGCTCGGCGGCGGCCTCCTGCTTCTGCCGCTCGTCGCCGGGCTCGCGGATTCACCGTTCTGGGTGGACGTCGGTCTCAGGGTCGTGATCTTCGCCATCGCGGCGCTCAGCCTCGACCTGATCCTCGGCCGGACCGGCCTCGTCAGCTTCGGCCATGCGCTCTATCTCGGCGTCGGCGCCTATGTGGTCGGCATCCTGGCCGACAAGGGGATCGAGAGCGGCTTCGTGCAGTGGCCGCTCGCCATGGCGGTGTCGGCGGCGCTCGCCGCGGCGCTGTCGGTGGTGGCCCTGCGCACCTCCGGCACGTTCTTCATCATGATCACGCTCGCCTTCGCACAGATGATGTTTTACGGCGCCTCCAGCCTCTACGACTACGGTGGCGACGACGGCATGCATCTTCCGGTGCGCAGCACGTTCGGCGGGCTGGTCGACCTCTACGACGCGACCCAGTTCTACTATCTGGCGCTGGCCCTGCTGGTGCTGCTGGCGGGACTGAACATCCGCCTCGCGCGTTCACGCTTCGGCCTGGTGCTCAGGGGCATCCGGGTGAACGAGAGCCGCATGCAGGCGGTGGGCTTCTCCACGTTCCACTACAAGCTGGTCGCCTGCGTCGTCGCGGCTGCGGTGTGCGGGCTGGCCGGCGCCATGCTGGCCAACGCGGCCGAGTTCGTCGGCCCGCAATTCATGGACTGGACCCGCTCGGCCGAGCTGATGATCATGGTGGTGGCGGGCGGGCTCGCCACGCCGTTCGGTCCGATCGTCGGGGCGCTCGCCTATCTGGGCCTCGAAAAATATCTTTCCGACCTCACCATCCACTGGCGGCTCGCCTTCGGCGTGCTGCTGATCCTGCTCGTCTTCGTCGGCCGCGGCGGCCTCGGCGCGCTGTTCGCACCGGCGCCGGGCGGCGAGGCGGTTCCGGCTCACAAGGGATCCTTCCGATGGGCGAGGCCATTCTTCAGACCGCGGGCCTGACCAAGCGATTCGGCGGCCTGAACGCCGTCGATGCGGTGGACTTCGCGCTCGCGGCGGGTGAGCTGGTGGCGGTGATCGGGCCGAACGGCGCCGGCAAGACGACCTTCGTCAACCTCCTCTCGGGCGCGCTGCGGCCCGACACCGGGGCCGTGCTGTTCGAGGGTCGCGACATCTCGCGGCTGCCCGTGCATGCCCGTGCGCGGCTCGGCATCACGCGCTCGTTCCAGATCGCCAGCATCTTTCCCGAGCTGACCGTGGTGGAGAACGTCGCTCTCGCGGCGCAGGCCCATGCGGGACACAGCTTCCGCTTCTGGCGCGAGATAGCGCACGAGGCGCCGCTGCGCCGCAAGGCGCAGGCGCAGCTCGGCGAGCTCGGCCTCGCCGACTGCGCCGACCGGCCGGCCGCTCAGCTCTCGCACGGCGAGAAGCGGCTCCTGGAGATCGCCATGGCGCTCGTCACAGCGCCGCGCGTGCTGCTGCTCGACGAGCCGATGGCCGGGCTCGGCATCGCCGAGGCGCGGCGCATGATCGACTTCGTCGCCGGGCTGAAGGGCCGCTTCACCATCCTTCTGGTGGAGCACGACATGGAGGCAGTGTTCGCCCTCGCCGATCGGATCTTCGTGCTCGCCTCCGGGGCCCGGGTGGCGGACGGCCTCCCGCACGCGGTGCGGGCCGATGCGCGGGTGCAGCTCGCCTATCTGGGCGCCGAGGACGAGGATCTCTAGATGCTGGAGCTGCGCCAGGTCGGAGCCGCCTACGGGTCGAGCCGCGTGCTGTTCGGCATCGACATCGCCATCGCCGAGGGCGAGGTGGTGGCGCTGCTCGGCCGCAACGGCATGGGCAAGACCACCACGGTCAACGCCATCATGGGTCTCGTCCCCCTCACCCAGGGCGACATCCGCTTCTCCGGCGAGCGCATCTCGGGCCTGCCGCCCTACAAGGTGGCGCGCAGCGGCCTCGCCCTGGTGCCGGAAGGCCGCCAAGTGTTTCCCAACCTGAGCGTCGAGGAGAACCTCGTCGCCACCGCCGCCAATCACGGGCGGGCCGCGGCGCCGTGGACGCTCGGTTCCGTCTACGACCTGTTCCCCGCCCTCACCCCGCTGGCGCGGCGCAGCGCCGGCCTGCTGTCGGGCGGTGAGCAGCAGATGCTCGCCATCGGTCGCGCGCTGATGACCAATCCGCGACTGCTGATCCTCGACGAGGCGACCGAAGGCCTCGCCCCGCGCATCCGCCGGGAGATCTGGACCGCCCTGGAGCGCATCCGCGGGCGCGGCCAGTCGGTGCTGGTGATCGACAAGAACATCAGGATGCTCGGCCGTATCGCCGACCGGCACTACATCCTGGAGAAGGGCCGCATCGTGTGGAGCGGCGCGTCCGACCGGCTGCTGTCCGACGACAGCCTGCGCACCCGGTTTCTCGGCGCCTGACTCGAGACCGGGCCCTTGTTCTTCGGGCCCACCGCGCGGCGGCTGTCGGGAGGCGGCGGGGCGATGGATCGGTTCGATGCCGCCGAACGCGACGCCGGGTCCGGGCTCAGTCCTCGCCCGGGACCGCGGACGGAAGGTCGCGATCCTCGTCGAACCGCGATTCCTCCCCCCGGGCCGCGCGCTTCTTCTTCGCGGCGATCGAGCCGGTGACGCCGAAGTCGGGGCGCTGCGCCGCGTAGCCGCCCTTGGCGCGGGCCCGCGCCGCGACCACCTCGCCCGGCACGGCGGCGGGCTGGCAGATCCGCCGGCCCGAGGAGCGGCGCATCAGGTCGACATGGATGTGGTCGTAGTGGAAGACGTTCGAGCCCGGGGCCAGGACCGTGGAGAACAGCTCGCAGGCCGACACCTGGACGTCGCGCAGGAAGCCCTGCTCCTCGGGGGTGCCGCGCCAGCCGCCCTTGATGGTGATCACATGGCCGTCGGCGAGCCTGAAGCTGGCGATGTCCAGGGCGTTGCCGAAGGCGTGCTCGGAGATGCGGGCGCGCGGATTGCCGTTCATGCCGCGGCACGAATAGGCGGAGATCTGCTTGATCTCGACCACCGGCTGGCGAAACCAGCGCTGCGCCGCCGGCTGGACGCCCTCCAGCACCCAGCGGTCGAGCTGCGACACCAGCGGGCAGGCGAGCGTCGCGGCGGGCGTCACGGCGGCGGGCACCGCCGCGGTGGTCAGCGGCTCGACCCGGGAGGGGCCGACCGGCACCGGCTCGCCCATGCTCGGATACTGCGGCGGGTAGCGCGGCGGATAGACCGAGGCGGTCTGGTGCGGCGCCGGGTCCGGCTCGGCCGGATCGTCGCGATAGGGCGAGGTGCGGTCGATCGGGGTCGGCGAGAAGCCCGGCTCCTCGTAGACGAGGCCGCCCTGCGGGGTGCGCCCGGCCGCGGCATCGCGCACCGGCGGCAGGCTGCCGCGGGCGACCGCCGCGCGGCCGCGCGGCTCGGCGGCGGCGCCGTAGGACGGCATCGGGGCGTGGCGGGTGCCGGGCCGGTCGGCGGCCGGGGCCGCGACGCCCGGCGGCGTCAGCGAGGTCGGACCGGTGGACGGGCCGGCGGCGGGCCGGGTGGTCGGCGGCGGACCCGAGGGAACGCGCAGATAGCCGGGCGGAGCGCCGAGGATGCGGCCGGGCGGTGCCGACTGGCCCCCTTGCGGGATGCCGCCGGGCGGCCGCACCGGATCGTCGGCCCAGCCGAGCGCCGGGCTGTCGCCGAGCGCCGCCACCTTCATGGGGAAGTCCGCGCCGCAGACGCCGGGCCCGTCGATCGGCGACAGCAGTGCCACGGCCGGGCCCTGCTTCACGGAGCCGGACTTCAGGCACTGAACCTCGGCCTCACGCCGCCACGGCTCGCGCTGCGCCATGAAGTTGCGGGCGCAACCGGCGAGCGTGAGGAGAACGAGCGAGCCGACGAGATACCAACGAACGTCGCGCGTCATGTCCCGACAATGCCGGCGACTCCGTTAAGGACCTCTTGACGCTACCCGACGGTTGCAGTGGCGGTGCGTTTTTCCGATCACGCCGGGAGCCGTCCGGCCGCCGGCAGGCCACACCTGCAGCCGGGACGACTTGATCGGCGAGCCGCTTCGGGCATAAGCGCCGGAGCCCCCTCCCCCTTCCCAAGGAGCACGCCTTGTCCAAACCGCTGGTCAGCCCCCTGAGCGCCCTCGATCTCGCCCGCCGGGTGGAGGCGGGCGCGATCACGCCGGCCGGGGTGGTCGACCTGTGCGTCGAGGCGATCGCCGCCAAGGAGGCCGAGATCGGCGCCTTCGCGGCGGTCGATCCGGAGCGGACCCGGGCGCGGGCCGAGGCGGCCGTGGCGGCGCTGACGGCGTCGCCGCTGCGCGGCCTGCCGGTCGGCGTGAAGGACATCTTCGACACCGCCGACATGCCGACCGGCTACGGGTCGCCGATCTATGCCGGGCACCGGCCGGCGACCGATGCGGCGCTGGTGTCGATGGTCCGGCGGACCGGCGGCCTGGTGCTCGGCAAGACGGTGACGACCCAGTTCGCCTTCATGGACGCCGGCGACACCAGGAACCCGCACGATCCGGACCACACGCCGGGCGGCTCCTCGTCCGGCTCCGCCGCGGCGGTGGCGGCCGGCATGCTGCCGGTCGCCATCGGCACCCAGACCGGCGGCTCGGTGGTGCGGCCGGGCGCCTATTGCGGGGTCGCCGCCTACAAGCCGTCCTACCGGATGCTGCCGATGGTCGGCTGTAAGTGCTTCTCGTGGTCGCTCGACACGGCCGGCCTGTTCGCCGCCGGCATCGCCGACGTCGCCTTCGCGGCCGCGGCCCTCGCCGGCCGGGATCTCAGGGTCGACCGCGCCGCCCCGTCCGCCCCGCGCATCGGCCTCGCCCGCACCCATATCTGGCCCGAGGCGAGCCCGGCCATGCAGGCGGCGGTCGAGCGGGCCGCCCGCCTCGCGGAGGCCGCCGGCGCGACCGTCCGCGACGTGACGCTTCCGCCGGTCTTCGAGGACGCCTTCCGGGCCCATGCGGCCATCCAGGACCACGAGGCGGTCCGGGCTCTCGCCTTCGAATACGACCAGCACCGCGACCGGCTGGGGCCCCAGCTCCGGGCCCATCTCACGGCCTCCGCCGACATCCCGCCGGAGGCGTATGACGACGCCCGGCGGATCGCCAAGCGGGCCCGACACGCCCTCGCCGACCTGATGACGGAGGTCGACGTGCTGCTGACCCCGTCCGCCCCGGGCGCGGCGCCGCGCGGGCTCGGCTCCACCGGACAGTCGATCTTCAACAGGCTGTGGACGCTGATGGGCACGCCGTGCATCAATGTTCCAGGCATGTTCGACGAATCGGGCCTGCCGCTCGGTGTCCAGGTCGTCGGCCGGTTCGGACGCGACCGCGCGGCGCTCGAAGCGGCTCTGTTCGTCGAGCGCGCCCTCGCGTCGCCGGCCGGTGCGTGACCGCACGGATGCGCCGTCCGGGCAGCGTCGACGAGTTCCACTGACGTTTCCCGCCAGCCCGGCGCCGCGGCCGGGCCTCCGGACGAGGTCGGCTGCATGAGACCGTTTGCATTGGTCGCCGCGTTCGGCGCCGTCCTGGCCGCCGGCGGGCTCGTCGGCGCGCCGTCGCACGGCCAGGTGCGGTCGACGACGTCCGCGGTGACGCTGGCGCCCGGCGCCTCCGCCACGATCTCGCTCGAGGAGAACGTCACCACCGGCTATTCCTGGCGCTACGATCCGGCGCACAGCACCGATCCGGGCTGCGTGACGATCGAGGATCTCGGCCACGCGCCGCGCAGCGGCGATCCGGCGGTCGGGGCGGCCGGGCTGCACCGCTGGCGGCTGACCGGCGCGACGCGCGGCCACGCCGAGCTGCGCTTCGTCTACCAGCGGCCATGGGAGCAGCACAGCGTCCGCGAACACGTCGTCGCAGTCGATGTCCGCTGACGGCTTCCAATTGGTGAGAAAACGTCTCGGAAGCACTGCACGACGATGTTGCAGTGCGCAATTGGTTCGGACTTCAGAACATGTTCGCGCTGTGCTAGAGTTCGCCCGGTTCAACGTCCCGAGGAGACGACATTGGTTCATTCGATCGACCTGAACCGCGTGGCGATCTACGCCGTGTTCGTGTTCGTCACCGCCATCGTTCTGGGCGCGTTCTGATCGGATAGGATGCACACCAACCGGCGGGCGCTCGCGCGACACACCGCCGCTGGGACACCGAAGGGACACCGGAGAACCCGTTCTCCGGTGTTTTGTTTTTTCGGACGTGCCGTCGCTTTTCCGCGACATGGTCCGACGTCATGGTCGGTCGGCGCCGCCGAGGACGTGATCGACCGCGTCGGGGCCGCTGCTCACGATCGGCCGCCTCATCATCCGCTTGTGTCCGGCCGCGCGGCGGATGCACGCTCCACCGACGCGAGTCGTCCCTCGCGTCCGTGTCGTCTCTCCGGAGTTCGCGAATGTCCCCCAGAACGCTCCTCGAGCTGGCCGGCGTCACGGCGCTGCCGGCGCGTCTCTCCGACACGGTGCTGGTCGTGATCGACGCTCAGCAGGAGTATGTCGACGGCCTGCTGCCGCTCCCCGGCATCGACGGGGCGCTCGACCAGATCGGCATCCTGCTGGAGCGCGCCCGCAAGCTCGGCACGCCGGTGATCCACGTCGTCCATCACGGCCGCACCAGCGGCGGCCCGTTCGCGCCCGGCAGCCGCGGCGTCGAGATCGCCTCGCCGGCGGCGCCGGCACCGGGCGAGCCGGTGGTCACCAAGAGCCTGCCGAACGCCTTCGCCTCGACGGATCTGGCCGACCGCCTGCACGCTCTGCACCGCTCGTCGCTGACCATCGCCGGCTTCATGACGCACATGTGCGTCGAGGCGACGGCCCGCGCCGCCATCGATCTCGGCCTGAAGGCGGCCGTGGTGGCGAGCGCCACGACGACGCGCGACCTGCGCGATCCGCTGAGCGGCGCCGTGATCCCGGCCGCCGAGGTTCACCGCAACGCGCTCGCCGCGCTCTCCGACCGCTTCGCGACGATCGTCGCGTCGTGCGACAGGCTCGACGACTGAGCCGCCGCGACCGGCACGGCGACGACATCGGCGATCACCGGCAGGTGGTCCGAGATGCGGGCGGCGGCCGGATCCGTGAAGCCCCGCACCAGCGACGCGGCCGGCCGGCAATAGACGCGGTCGAGCCGCAGCAGCGGGAACCAGGACGGGAAGGTGCGGAACCGGGTCCGGCCCGGACAGGCCTCGCGCAGCACCCTGCGCACCGAGCCGGCGAACAGCCAGTCGTTGAAGTCGCCGACCACCACGGTGGTCTGCGGCCCGCCGTCGATCAGCTCCAGGAGGGCGCGCGACTGGGTGCGGCGCTCGCCGAAGCTGAGCCCCAGATGCGTCGCGACGATGCGCGCCGGCCCCTCCGGCGTCTCGATGTCGGCCACGATGGCGCGACGCGGCTCGCGCTCCGGATAGGAGATGTCGTGCACGTCGGAATGGCGCGGCCTCCAGCGCGACAGCAGCATCTGGCCGTAGGCGCCGTCGGCCGTGACGATGGTCTTGGCGCCGAGGCCCCAGTGGCCGAGGGTGCGCTCGATCACGGCGAAGGCCTCGGCCTCGGCGGCGTGCGGCCGGCGCGAGTCGACCTCCTGCAGGGCGACGATGTCGGGATCGTGCCGCTCGATCAGCGCGAGCACCCGGGCGAGATCGAAATTCCGGTTGCGGCCGAGCGCCCCGTGGATGTTCCACGTCATCACCCGGAACGTCCCGGGCGGCTTCACGACTCGCCGCTCCCCTTCCGGCTCGCGAGAGCCTGGAGACCGAACACGATGCCGATCCAGGCGCCGAGCAGCGCGACCGTGGCAGCGATCCGGCCGGGCGTCGGATTCCGGATCACGGCGAGGAGCTGATCGCCGAAGGCCGACATGGCGACGATGCCGGGCGCGAGACCGAGCGCGGTGCCGCCGATGAAGTCGGCGAAGCGCACGCCGCTCGCCCCGGACAGGAGGTTGATCAGCGTGAACGGGGCGATCGGCAGCAGCCGGATGGCCGCGATGGCGAGCACGCCGCGCCGCGTGATCTCGCGGCGGATCTTGTTCAGGCGCGGACCGAGCAGGCCGATGAACGGCTTCTGCCCGAGGGCCGCGCCGATGGCGAAGCCGACCGCGGCGCTCACCAGGGCGCCCACCGCGGCGTAGAGGATGCCGAGCCAGGCGCCGAACACCATCGCAGTGGCGGCGATCAGCACCGTCACCGGAAAGCCGAGCAGGCCGGCGACGACGTAGATGCCCGTGACCGCGACCGGGGCCCAGACGCCGCCGAGGCCTTCCAGCACGGCCCGGACCCGCTCGATGTCGGCATACGCGGCGAGCGGCGTGAACCGCCAGGCGAGCACCACGGCGAGCAGCACCGCGAACACGGCTCCGGCCTTGACGATGCCGGGCAGCCGGCGCGCCCGCGCCGGCCCCATCACCGAGGTGGTGACGGCCTCCACCGAGATCGGCCGCAGCGGATCGGCGATCGGCTCGATCGAGCCGGCGATCACGCCGGTCGGCTCTTCCGGGTCGCTGACGGGGCAGAGGCGGTGGCCGTCGCCCGACAGCGTCTCGGCGGCACGCAGGAGCGAGCCGGTGCGCACCAGCGCGTCGGCAATCGCCTGCTCGGAGACGCCGCAGTGATCGGCGATCAGCCGGTTGCGGATGCGCGTGACGGCGCGCCGCTCGACCTCGCTCGCCGCCTCCAGCACGACGTCGCACTCGGCGTCCGCGCCCATCGAGCGGTTGTTGAGATTGGCGGAGCCGATGCGCAGCAGCCGGTCGTCGACCACCATCACCTTGGAGTGCACCATGGTGTCGGCGACCTCGTCGCCGTCGCGCACCTGCGGGAACAGGAAGCGCGCGCGCGACCCCACGCCGGCCTCGTCGAGCAGGCGGCGGAAGCGGGCGCGGCCCGCATGCATGGTGTTGGCCTCGATCCAGGAGTGATACTGGCGCGGCGTGACGACCAGCAGCTCGAGCTCCGGCATCCGCTGCATGCGGGCGGCCAGCCGTTCGGCGACGAGGCTCGAGGTGACGAACTGGTTCTCGATGTAGATGCTTCGCCGGGCCGCATCGATGCTGTCCAGATAGAGCGCCTCCACCTCGCGCACCTCCGGCTCGCCGTCGTCGCAGCACGGCACCGTGCGGGCGATGGCGAGGCGGGTGTCGCGGACATCCGGGGCGACCCCGTCGGGCCACGGGTCGTGCTCCGGCACGATCGTCTCCAGGGTCTCGCCGGTGGCGCGGCGCCAGCGGTGCTTGGCGACGTCGCCGAGCGCGCGCGCCGCATCGCCGTCGGTGACGAGCTGCACGTCGTGGAACGGCGCATACGGCACGCCGTCCGGATCGACGCGATCCGGATCGCGCGGATGATGGCCGCAGCGGTCCCACCGCCGGATCGTCAGGTCGATGCCGCCGGAGAACGCCACCGCATCGTCGACCAGCACGATCTTCTGGTGCTGCGACGAGCCGAAGGGCAGCCGGTCGTCGAGCCGCAGGATCACCTGCGGGGGCGTCCTGTCGTCGATCGCGACCGTCGGGAACCACTCGCGCTCGGCCGCGAACAGCACCGAGTAGTTCCACAGCAGGAGCCGGATGGTCAGCTGCGGGCGCCGCGACGCGAGCGCTGCCAGGAACTCGACCAGCGTCTCCGGCAGGTCGTCCGCCGGCGCGCCGGCCGACGGCAGGCCGCGCGGCAGCCGGGTGCGGCTGTGGATGTCCCAGCCCACCACCAGCACCGAGTGGCGCGCCCGCAGCAGCGCCTGCCGCAGCGCGGCGAAATAGGTCTCGCCGTCGATCAGCACCGCCGCACGGTGGGACGCCTCGACGCGCCACACGTTGCGGCCGGGACGCAGAATCCGGTCGGAGGTCACAGGGAGCACGTCAACGGACATCGAGGATGAGGGTTCCGCAGCCATTCGGTTCGCGGCGACAACGCACGAACCGCCGTTTGGTGCCAGCCCACCCTCTCCCCGTGTGCGGGAGAAGATGGCTCGCGCGGGAACGCCTACTCCGCCGCGACCGCGGCGGCCCGCGCCGCGTCCGACAGCGACCGCGGGTCGTAGTTGAGGATCGGCGCCAGCCAGCGCTCGGCCTCCGCCACGCTCCAGCCCTTGCGGGCCGCGTAGTCCTCGACCTGGTCGCGCTCGATCTTGCCGACCCCGAAATAGTGCGCCTGCGGGTGGCTGAAATAGAGCCCCGACACCGAGGCGCCCGGCCACATGGCGAAGCTCTCGGTCAGCCGCACCCCGATGTTCTCGCCACCGAGCAGCCCGAACAGCGTGCCCTTCTCGGTATGGTCGGGCTGCGCCGGATAGCCCGGCGCCGGCCGGATGCCGCGGTATTTCTCGGCGATCAGGTCGTCGGCCCCGAACTGCTCGTCCGCGGCGTAGCCCCACAGCTCGCGCCGCACCCGCTCGTGCATGCGCTCGGCGAAGGCCTCGGCGAGGCGGTCGGCCAGTGCCTTGACCATGATGGCCGAATAGTCGTCGTTGGCGCCCTTGAAGCGTGCCGTGACGGCGTCCTCGCCGAGCCCGGCAGTGACGATGAAGCCGCCCAGATAATCCGGCACCCCGCTCGCCGCAGGCGCGACGAAGTCGGCGAGCGCGACGTTCGCCCGCCCCTCGCGCCGGGTGAGCTGCTGGCGCAGCGTGTGCAGCACGGCGGCCCGCTCGCGGCGGCTGTCGTCCGTGTAGAGGACGATGTCGTCGCCTTCCGCGGCCGCCGGCCAGAAGCCGACGACGGCCGCGGCCTTGAACCACTGCTCTCGCCGGATCGTCTCCAGCATCGTCTGGGCGTCGGCGAAGAGAGCGCGCGCGGCCTCGCCGACCACCGCGTCCTGCAGGATCGCCGGGTATTTTCCCGCGAGCTCCCAGGTGGAGAAGAACGGCGACCAGTCGATGTAGGGGATCAGCTCGGCGATGTCGTAGTTCTCGAACACCCGGCGGCCCAGGAAGGCGGGCCTCGGCGGCGCGTAGCCGCCCGCCCAGTCGAGCTTGAGGGCGTTGCCTCGCGCCGCCGCGAGCGTGAGGCGCTTCTTCTGTTCCTCGCCGCGCGCGTGCGCGGCGGAGAGCCGGGCGTACTCGCGGCGAATCTCGTCGACATAGGCGACCTTGTCCTTCGACAGCAGCGACGCCATCACGCCCACGGCCCGACTCGCGTCGTTGACGTAGACGGCCTGTCCGCGCCGGTAGTTCGGATCGATCTTCACGGCCGTGTGGACGCGGCTGGTCGTCGCGCCGCCGATCAGGAGCGGCACGTCCAAGCCCTGGCGCTCCATCTCGGCGGCGACATGGCACATCTCGTCGAGCGACGGCGTGATCAGGCCGGAGAGGCCGACGATGTCGGCCCGCTCGGCCTTGGCGGCCTCGAGGATCTTCGCGGCCGGCACCATCACGCCGAGGTCGACGACCTCGTAGTTGTTGCACTGGAGCACGACGCCGACGATGTTCTTGCCGATGTCGTGGACGTCACCCTTCACGGTCGCGAGCACGATCTTGCCGGCCGAACTCGTTCCCGTCTCGCCGCTCCGCGCCTTCTCCTCCTCCATGAACGGCATGAGGTAGGCGACCGCCTGCTTCATCACGCGGGCCGACTTGACCACCTGGGGCAGGAACATCTTTCCCGCGCCGAACAGGTCGCCGACGACGTTCATGCCGGCCATCAGCGGGCCTTCGATCACGTCGAGCGGACGGCTCGACGCGAGCCGCGCCTCCTCCACGTCCTCGCCGATGAAGTCCGTGATGCCGTGGACGAGCGCGTGCGACAGCCGCTTCTCGACCGGCCAGGAGCGCCATTCGAGCACCGCCTCGGTCGTCTCGCGGGTCTGGCCGCGCCAGCGCTCGGCGACGGCCAGCAGGCGCTCGCCGGCGTCCTTACGGCGGTTCAGGATCACGTCCTCGCAGGCCTCGCGCAGCTCGGGATCGAGATCGTCGTAGACGGCCATCTGGCCGGCGTTGACGATGCCCATGTCCATGCCGGCCTGGATGGCGTGATAGAGAAAGACCGAGTGCATCGCCTCGCGCACCGGCTCGTTGCCGCGGAACGAGAACGACAGGTTGGACACGCCGCCCGACACGTGCGCGCCGGGCAGGTTCGTGCGGATCCAGCGCGTCGCCTCGATGAAGGCGAGGCCGTAGCCGTCGTGCTCCTCGATGCCGGTCGCCACCGCGAAGACGTTCGGGTCGAACACGATGTCCTCGGGCGGGAAGCCGACCTCGTTCACGAGGATGTCGTAGGCGCGCTTGCAGATCGCGATCTTGCGCTCGACCGTGTCGGCCTGGCCCTGCTCGTCGAACGCCATCACGACGGCGGCGGCGCCGTAGCGCCGCACGAGGCGGGCCTGGCGCACGAACGCCTCCTCGCCCTCCTTCATCGAGATCGAGTTGACGATCGGCTTGCCTTGGATGCACTTCAAGCCGGCCTCGATCACGTCGAACTTCGACGAGTCGACCATCACCGGGACCTTGGCGATGTCGGGCTCGGAGGCGACCAGATTGAGGAAGGTCGTCATCGCCGCGACGGCGTCCAGCAGGCCCTCGTCCATGTTGACGTCGATGACCTGGGCGCCGTTCTCCACCTGGTCACGCGCCACCGACAGCGCGGCCGCGTAGTCGCCCGCCTTGATCAGCTTCCTGAACTTCGCAGAGCCCGTGACGTTGGTACGTTCGCCGACGTTCACGAAGGGGATCTCGGGAGTCAGCGTGAAGGGCTCGAGGCCCGCGAGCCTCAGAAAGGGCTTCGGGCTCGCCACCTCCCGGGGCGCCTTGCCGGCGACAGCCTGCGCGATCGCGCGGATGTGGGCCGGCGTCGTGCCGCAGCAGCCGCCGACCACGTTGACGAGGCCGGCGTCGGCGAACTCGGCCAGCAGGCCGGCCATGAACTCCGGGCTCTCGTCGTAGAGGCCGAACTCGTTCGGCAGGCCGGCGTTCGGATAGGCACACACGAGCGTGTCGGCGACGCGCGCCAGCTCGGCGATGTGGGCCCGCATCTCCTTGGCGCCGAGCGCGCAGTTGAGCCCGATGGTGAGCGGCCGCGCATGCCGCAGCGCGTTCCAGAACGCCTCCGGGGTCTGGCCCGAGAGGGTGCGGCCGGACATGTCGGTGATGGTGCCGGAGATCATCACCGGCACGGAGCGGCCGAGCTCCTCCAGCACCTCCTCGATGGCGAACACGGCCGCCTTGGCGTTGAGCGTGTCGAACACGGTCTCGATCAGCAGCAGGTCGGCGCCGCCGGCGAGGAGTCCCCTCACCTGCTCGGCATAGGCGACGCGCAGCTCGTCGAACGTGATGGCGCGGAAGCTCGGATTGGAGACGTCCGGCGAGATCGAGGCGGTGCGGTTGGTCGGGCCGATCGCGCCGGCCACGAAGCGGCGGCGGCCGTCCTCCTTCTCGGCGATCACGGCGGCCTCGCGGGCGAGCCGCGCGCCGGCCTCGTTCAGCTCGAAGGCGATCGCCTCGAGCCCGTAGTCGGCCTGCGCGATGGTGGTCGAGGAGAACGTGTTGGTCTCGACGATGTCGGCACCGGCCCGGAAATAGGCGAGATGGATGTCGCGCACCGCGTCCGGCTTCGTCAGCACGAGGAGGTCGTTGTTGCCGCGCAGGTCGTGCGGGAAGTCGGCGAAGCGCTCGCCCCGGAAGGCGGCCTCGTCGAGCTTCAGCTCCTGGATCTGCGTCCCCATGGCGCCGTCGAGCACCAGGATTTTTTCGCGCGCCAGGGCACGCAACGCGATTTCGGTCTCGGACGGAGCAAGCGGCTTGGTCATCTTGTTCTTTCACTCCCAGCGCGGGAGATTCGTCTGACGTTTCGTGAGCTCTCGGTCGACCCGAATGCTCAGGTGCGCTTCTGCGTTTCCAAGGCCGCCAGTCGTTCCTCGATGGCGGCTTTCTTGACGGTCTCCAACTTGGCGTCGAGTGCTTCGAACCGCGTGTCGTGGTCGGCGAGCTTTCGATCGATCGCGTCGAACCGCATCTCAATGCGGCTCCGCAGTTCGCGGAGCAGGACCAAAGTCACATTCTCGGGCTCGGCCATGACGCTCTCCTGAAATCCGTCCCTCTATAAATACGCATCGCGCGTCAGCACCGCCTCACGCCGCCGCCTCGGCCGCCGCGGTCGGCACGGTCGCCGGCGGGCGCAGGCCGAGGAGATGGCAGACCGCATAGACGAGGTCGGCGCGGTTCATCGTGTAGAAGTGGAACTCGGTGACGCCGCGGTCGACGAGATCGAGCACCTGCTCGGCCGCGACGGCGGCCGCGATCAGCTTGCGGGTCGACGGGTCGTCGTCGAGCCCGTCGAAGCGGTCGGCGAGCCAGCCCGGGATCGAAGCGCCCGCCTTGCCGGCGAACGCCCGGGCGAGCTTGAAGTTCTGCACCGGCAGGATGCCCGGCACGATCGGGATGTCGATGCCGCGGGCGCGGACGCGGTCGAGATAACGAAGGTAAAGGTCGTTGTCGAAGAAGAACTGGGTGATGGCGCGGCTCGCCCCGGCATCCACCTTGGCGGCCAGCATGTCGAGATCGACGGCGTCCGACGGGCTCTCGGGATGGCGCTCCGGATAGGCCGAGACCGACACCTCGATGTCGGTCTTCTCGGCTTCTGCCAGCCGCTTGATGCCGCCGACCAGATCGGCCGCGTTGACGTAGCCGCCCGGATGCGGCGCATAGGCCGTGCCGATGCCGGCGACCGGGTCGCCACGCAGCGCCACGATGTGGCGGACACCGGCTGCGAGATACTCGCGCACCACATCGTCGACCTCGTCACGGGTGGCCGCCACGCAGGTGAGATGCGCGGCCGGTGTCAGCGCCGTCTCGTCGAGGATGCGCTTGACGGTCGCGTGGGTGCGCTCGCGCGTCGAGCCGCCCGCCCCGTAGGTGACGGAGACGAAGTCGGGGCGCAGCGGTGCCAGCCGCTCGACCGACTCCCACAGGGTCTTCTCCATCTCCTCGGTCTTCGGCGGGAAGAACTCGAAGGAGACGCGCAGGCTCTCGCGGGCATGCGGCACGCGGCTCGCGCGCGGCTCGGACGGCGACATCAGGCGACCTCGCGGGTTTGCTCGGCGATCGCGATGCGCGGATCGCGGCCGAGCCACAGGGTGACGGCGAGCCCCCCGTCCGGGCCGGGCCCGGGCGGCAGGACGCGGTGCAGGCCGGGCTCGAGGCCCGCCTGCTCCAGCCATTGGGTGATGGTCTCGCGCGAGAAACCGAGACGCCGATGGGCATGCTTCTCGCGCAGGAACTCGAGGTCGTGCGGGGCGAAGTCGACGACCAGCAGGCGGCCCTGCGGGCGCAGCACGCGCGCCGCCTCGCGGATGGCGCGGCCGCCGTCGTCGAGAAAGTGCAGCACCTGGTGCAGGATCACGACGTCGAAGCTATCGGGCGGCATCGCGAGGTCGAACAGGTCGCCGTGGCGCACCGAGCAGTGCTTCAGCCCGGCCCGGTCGAGCCGCGCACGGGCGAGCGCCAGCATGTCGCGGGAGAGGTCGATGCCGAGCCCGCGCTCGAGGTCCGGCCCGAACAGCTCCAGCATCCGCCCCGTGCCGGTGCCGAGATCGAGCAGCGAGCGGAAGGGGCGGCCGGCGAGCGCCTCGACGATCGCCTGCTCGACCGTCTCGTCGCTCGCATGCAGGCGGCGGATGCGGTCCCATTCGGCGGCGTGGCGGGTGAAGTAATCCTGGGCGGCCTGGTTGCGGGCGGCCCGTACGGCGGCGAGCCGTTCGCGGTCGCGCCCGATGGTGCGGTCGGCGGGATCGAGCCGGGCCAGCAGCGCGCGCACCAGTGCCGCGGCATCCCCCTGCTCGGCCGCCCGGAAGAAGGCCCACGATCCCTCGCGGAACCGCTCGACCAGTGACGCCTCGGCCAAGAGCTTGAGATGCCGCGAGATTCGCGGCTGCGACTGGCGCAGAATGTCGGTCAGGTCGGAGACCGTCAGCTCGGCCTCGGCGAGCAGCGCGAGAATGCGCAGCCGCGTCTCCTCGGCCGCCGCCTTGAGGGCGGCGTTCAGGTCCTCGAAGCTCAGGCGATCGTCCATGCGGACTGGATCCTCGGTGCGGACATGCCCCGTCATATAGGCACACTTCTCGGAAGACATAAAGATATCTTTATGCCTTGAAGCCGATTATCGTCCGATCGTTCCACGCGCTAGCACGCCACGGCTTCGAAAAGCCCGCGGACCTGCTAAGAAACCCGCAACGCGACCCCACAGGCACGGCCGCGCCGCACCGCGCGCGGGCCGACCGGGCCCATCGAGGCGACCTCGTCATGTCCGCTCCCTCCGATCTCCGCCCGCTCCCGCCCCTCGCCCCGCCCGCCGAGGAGGGGGACGACGCGGGGATGCGCACCGGCGAGATCGCCGTTCCGCTGCCGGAGTCCTTCGACGCCGGGCTGTTCTACATCGGCCGAATCCGCACCCCATGGACCCGGCGAAGCGACTGCCCGCGCAACGCCCGCGAATCGGACGCGGTCTGCACCATCGAGGTCGACGAACGCTTCGCCGCCGCTCTCCGCGGGGTGGAGACCTGCACGCATCTGCTGGTGCTGTACTGGATGGACCGGGCGCGTCGCGACCTCGTGGTCCAGGCGCCGCGGCACTACAAGGAGCCGCGCGGCACCTTCGCGCTGCGCTCGCCGGTGCGGCCGAACCCGATCGCCGCCAGCGTGGTGCGGCTGCTCGGCGTCGACGGCACGCGGCTCTCGGTGGTGGGGCTCGACTGCCTGGACGGCACGCCGCTCGTCGACATCAAGCCCTATTTCGCCTCGACCGACGCGGTCGGCGACGCCGTCGTCGGCTGGCACGCCGCGCGTGAGCGGTGAGCGATCGCGGCCGACGCCCGTCGTCCCGGACCGTGACCGGGTTCACGGAACCGTGTCGGTGATCGCGCGGCGTGGTTGATGATTCGTGTGCGACGCGGGCCCGCGCGTTTCGCCGTCGGATACGACAAAAACCCTGAAAAACCGGCCTTTGTCGTACTCTCGCCGCGGCTCGCCGGGCCATCGGGCGGGCCGCCGCGCGACTGCTCCGACATGTCTTAAATTGCGATTAAAATTCGATCCTCCCGGTTGAACCGCCCGAAGAGAGTTTCCGACACAACGGCAGGGAACACGGGGGGTGATCATGAACAATTTTGCTCGGGCTCGGTCCGTCGTCGTCGCGGCCGGCGTCGCCACGCTGGTCTCCGGGACGCTGCTGTGCGGCGCGCTCGTCTCGGCCGCGAACGCCAATCCGTTCTCGCTGTTCGCGCCGGCGCTCGTTCCCGCTGCCCCGGCGACCGAGACGGTGATCCCGCGCGACGAGACGCCGGGCGCGCCGGCGGCCCGCTTCCGCCGGCAGATCGTCGACTACAAGACCAGCGAGCCCGCCGGCACCATCATCGTCGATACGCCGAACACCTATCTCTACTACGTGCTCGGCAACGGCCGCGCGGTCCGCTACGGCATCGGCGTCGGTCGCGACGGCTTCCGCTGGTCGGGAACGCAGACCATCACCCGCAAGGCCGAGTGGCCGGACTGGACGCCGCCCTCCGAGATGGTGCGGCGCCAGCCCTATCTGCCGCGTTTCGTCGCCGGCGGCCCCAACAACCCGCTCGGGGCCCGCGCCCTCTATCTCGGCGAGACCATCTATCGCATCCACGGCACCAATGCGCCGGAGACCATCGGCGAGCGCGTGTCGTCCGGCTGCATCCGCATGGTCAACGCCGACGTCATCGATCTCTACTCGCGCGTGACCGTCGGCACCCGCGTCATCGTGCTGCCGAGCCGTGACCGGAGGGTGGACGCGGTCCGCGACACCCAAGGCTGATCCCTCCGGCGCGTCCGGGGAACCGGCGCCCCGCCCCTTTCCGCCTCGCGTCCCTGAACGACAACGATCCAGAACGTCCCTGAGCCTCCCTTCGGCCGGTCCCGGATGCCCCCGGGGCCGGCCTTTTCGTTGCCGCGACCAGCGGCGAAGATGATCTGCTCACCACAAAGGAGTAGTCGACGGCGAATGCCGACTAACCCATGAGACTCTCTTAATCATCGTGCGCGATCGCGTTTCGACTTTCATTTTTATCAATTCGACTGCGGTTAGATTGGGAGACCTGCCACGACGTCTTTCCACATCGCCCATCACCCATGCTCCGCCGCCGACGCACCGCCTTCGCTCTTCTGACAGCCTGTGCCGGCATCGTCATCGGCCTGTCCGCCATGGCGATCGGGATCACGGTGGAATACCTGCGCAAGGACGCGATCCGGGCGGCGGAACGCGAGAGCACCAACGCGACGCTCGCGGTCGGCGATCACCTCATGCGCGTCATCGGGCCGCTCGACGGGCTGCTCTCCGAGCTGCGCGACGTCGTCCCGTCGCTCGGCATCGCCACGCCGGCCGAGTTCGGCGCGTTCTTCTCCGGCGAGCTGCAGCGGCAGTTTCTCGGTGACCGCCTGCGGCGCGAGGGACATGCCGGCGTGCTGGCGATCGTGGCGGCGGACGGAACGGTGATCCAGGCGAGCCCGGAGGCGGCCCGCCCCGAGCTGTCGGTGATCGTCGAAGAGCACCTCCGCCGCAGCGACCGGACCGGCGGCTACGGGCTGATGGCAAGCCCGCCGGTGGCGTCGCGCGCCGCGGGCCAGCCGATGATCTATCTCGGCCGCCGCGTCGCCGGCAGCCTCGGCAGCCATGTCGGCATCGTGGTGATCGGCCTGCCGGCGGCGTCCTTGGACCGCTTCTACGACGGCTTCCCGGCACTGCCCGGACAGTCCTTCGTGATCAGCCGGGCGGACGGCACGCTCCTGGCCAACCGGCCCGAGCTCACCCAGATTCTCGGCCCCTCGATGCCGGAAGGCAGCGCGTGGTACGACACCGTGGCACAGGGCGGCGGCACCTATCGGGTGCCGGCCGGCAACGGCCGCGGCGACAACATCATCGTCGCGGTCCATCTGATCCCGGACACGCCGTTCGTCGTGAGCAGCGGGATGCTCGAATCCTCGGCGCTCGCGGAGTGGCGCAGCCACGCGGTCCGGATCGGCGCCGGCGCGCTGCTCGCCTTCGTCTGCGCGATCGGTCTCCTCTGGGCCTTGAAGTGGCAGTTCGATCGCGTCTTCGCGTCGGAGAAGTCGCTCGTCGAGCGCGAGGCCCGGCTGGAGGAGCAGTCGGCCGAGCTGGCCCAGGTCGCCGCCCGGCTCGATGCCGCCGTCAACAACATGTCGCACGGCCTCTGCATGTACGACGCGGACGGGCGGCTGGTCGTCTGCAACGCCCCCTACCGGCAGATGTACCGACTGTCCGCCGAGGACGCCCAGCCCGGGACCACGATCGCGCAGCTGCTCGAACGCCGCATCGCCGTCGGAACCTTCCAGGGCGATCCCCAGGCGCGCATCGCCGAGGTCCACAGCGCCGTGCTCGAAGGCCACGCCGGATGGTTCATCACCGAACTCGCCGACGAGCGGGTCATCGCCATGACGGTCTCGCCGCTCGCCGGCGGCGGCTTCGTCTCGGTGCACGAGGACATCACCGAGCGGACCCGGGCCGAGACCCGGATCGCCCATCTCGCCCGCCACGATCCGCTGACCGACCTGCCGAACCGGCTCCTGTTCCGGGAGCGGATGGACGAGGCGATCGCGCGGCTCGACCACACCGGGCGCGGCTTCGCCGCGTTCATCTTCGACATCGACCTGTTCAAGTCGGTGAACGACACGCTCGGGCATTCGGGCGGCGACGCGCTGCTGAAGGCGGTGGCGGGGCGCCTGCGCACCTGCATCGGCGCGGCCGACACGGTCGGTCGCATCGGTGGCGACGAGTTCGCCGTGATCCAGATCGCCGACGCCGATCCGCAGGAGGCGGCGACCCTGCTGGCGCAGCGGCTGCTCGAAGAGCTGCGTGCGCCCTACGAGATTCAGGGCAAGCAGATCGTCATCGGCATCAGCATCGGCATCGCCGTCGCGCCGCGCGACGGCCGCGAGCTGAGCCGGATTCTCCGCAACGCCGACCTCGCGCTCTACCGCGCCAAGGGCGACGGCCGCGGCTGCTGGCGCTTCTTCGAGCCCGCCATGGACGCCGACCTGCGGCTGCAGCGCGAGTTCGAGTTCCGGCTTCGCGAGGCGCTGCCGCGCCAGGAGTTCGAGATCCACTACCAGCCGATCGTCGACCTCGGTACCTACCGGCCCTGCACCGTCGAGGCGCTGGTGCGCTGGCGGCACCCCGAGCTCGGGCTGATCCCCCCCGACAAGTTCATTCCGGTCGCCGAGGAGACCGGCCTGATCATTCCGCTCGGCGAGTGGATCCTCGACGCCGCCTGCCACACCGGTGCGACCTGGCCGGACCATGTCCGCCTCGCCGTCAACCTGTCCGCCATCCAGTTCCGCTCCGGCAATCTTGTGGACGCGGTGCGCGGCGCGCTGGCGCGCTCCGGCCTGCCAGCCGCCCGGCTGGAGCTCGAGATCACCGAGTCGGTGCTGCTGCAGAAGGATCACGGCACCCTGGCGGTGCTGCACGAGCTCGCCGGGCTGGGCGTCCACATCGTGCTCGACGACTTCGGCACCGGCTACTCGTCGCTGAGCTATCTTCAGCTCTTTCCGTTCAGCAAGATCAAGATCGACAAGTCCTTCGTGGCCGACCTGTCGAGCCGAACCGACTGCGCAGCGATCGTCTCGACCGTCACGAACCTCGCCAAGGCGCTCGACATGGGCACCACGGCCGAGGGCGTCGAGACCTGGGAGCAGGTGACGCTGCTGCGCGCCGTCGGCTGCCGCGAGGCGCAGGGCTGGCTGTTCGGGCGGCCCGTTCCGGCCGTCGCGCTGTGCTTCGAGGCGGCCCCCTTCCGGGCCGAGGCCGCCGCCTGACGACGAAGGTCGCGGGCGCCTTCACCGCGTCGGATTAACCGACTGGTAGCGGCGGGATGCTACAAAAGCCACAGTCGACACGGCCGGCCATGGGCGCGGGGACGGCGCCCGGGCTGCTGTTCGATCGACGGCATGCGTCGCCGGCGATCCGGTCACCCGGGTCCGCGTGACGGACCGATCACCGACGTCAGCATTCGCCAGGCGCCACACCGCTCATGCCGTCCGTCTCTCACCACAGCCCCTGGTCCTCGTTCGGCACCCTGATCGCCGTGACGGCCTCGGTGATCGCCGCCTCGGTGCTGGCGATCGGCCTCGCCGTCTGGCAGCTGCGCAGCGACGCCATCGCGTCGGCGAATGCGGATTCGGACAACATCGCAGTTGTGCTTGCCGACCAGATCAACCGCATGGTGAGGCCGGTCGACGAGGCGCTGATCGATCTCGCCCGGCACCGCCTGAACCGCGAGCAGGTCCGGGAGATGCTCGGTACCGCCCGGGTCCACGACGAGCTGCGCGAGCGCCTCGCCGGGCTGCCGCACGCGACATCGATCGTGATCGGCGATGCCGACGGCACCCTGGTCAACTGGTCGCTCGACTGGCCGCCGCGTCCCATCAGCTTCCGCAATCGCGTCTTCCACAAGGAAGCCGCCGAGAGCGGCAGCGATGCGCTGAATGTCAGCGCCCCGTTCCACAGCCGCATCAGCGGCACCCACGTGGTGCTGTTCACGCGCCGCATCACGGCCCCGGACGGAAGCTTCTCGGGGGTGGTCGGCATGGGCGTCCCGATCGACTACTTCCGAAATGTCTACGATTCGATCGCGCCGCTCGCCGGCCGCTCGTTCGCCCTCGTGCGACAGGACGGCACCATCCTGGCGCGGTTTCCCGCCGGGCCGATCGCGGTCGGCCAGACGATTTCGGATCCGCAGTGGTTCGCCGCAGCGGCGCGGGGCGGCGGCTTCTACGTCGTGCCGGAGGCGCCCGACCAGGAGAAGCGCCTGGTCGCGGTGCGGCCGGTCGCCGGGCAGCCGCTCCACGTGAACATCGCGATCACCGAGGGCGCCGCGCTCGCCACCTGGGAACGCCGCGCCCTGTGGATCGGCATCGGCACGGTGCTGGCGTTCCTGTGCTGCGCCGCGCTGCTCAGCAGCCTGGTCCGCAAGTCGCGGCGGCTGGAGCAGACCAGCGGCCAGCTCGACGCCGCGATCAACAACATGTCGTACGGACTGTGCATGTTCGATCGCGACGGCCGGCTGATCCTCCACAACGAGCGCTACCGCCAGATGTACGGCCTGACCCGGGAGGCGGTACGGCCCGGCACCTCGCTGCGCGACCTGCTCCGGCTCCGTTCCGCCGCCGGCACGGTGTGCGCCGACCCGGAGTCCTATCTCGCCGAGCTGTCCGGCGCGATCGCCCGCGACACCGCCATCCACGTGATGACCCGGCTGGACGACGGCCGGGTGATCGCCGTGCTCAACGACCCGACCACCGACGGCGGCTGGCTGTCGCTGCACGAGGACATCACCGAACGCACCCAGGCCGAGACGCGCATCGCCCACATGGCCCGCCACGACGCGCTCACGGATCTCGCCAACCGGCTGCTGTTCCGCGAGCGGATGGACGACGCGATCGCGCGGCTGGCGCGCACCGGCAAGAGCTTCGCGGTGCTGATCTTCGACATCGACCTGTTCAAGTCGGTCAACGACTCGCTCGGTCATTCGGGCGGCGACGCGCTGCTGGAGTCGGTGGCGGAGCGGCTGCGCGGCACCGCCGGACCGGAGGACACGCTCGGCCGCATCGGCGGCGACGAGTTCGCCGTCATCCAGCTCTGCGACTCCGACCCGCGCGGCGAGGCGGCGGCACGGGCCGAGATGCTCCTGAACGAGCTGCGCGCGCCCTACGAGCTCGAGGGCAAGCGGATCGTGATCGGCATCTCGATCGGCGTCGCCATCGCGCCGTTCGACGGCCGCGAGCCGAGCCAGATCCTCAAGAACGCCGACCTGGCGCTCTATCGCGCCAAGGGCGACGGCCGCGGCTGCTACCGCTTCTTCGAGCCGGCGATGGATGCCGACGCGCAGCTGCAGCGCGAGTTCGAGTTCCAGCTCCGCGAGGCGCTCGTCCGCCAGGAGTTCGAGATCCACTACCAGCCGATCGTCGACATCGCGACCTGCCGGGCCTGCGCCGTCGAGGCGCTGGTGCGCTGGCGCCATCCCGAGCACGGGCTGATCCCGCCCGACAAGTTCATTCCGGTCGCCGAGGAGATCGGCCTGATCATCCCGCTGGGCGAGTGGATCCTGGAGAGCGCGTGCCGCACCGGCGCGGCCTGGCCCGACCACATCCGCCTCGCCGTCAACCTGTCGGCCGTTCAGTTCCGCTCCGGCAACCTGGTCGAGGTCGTCCGCCGCGCGCTCGAACGGTCCGGCCTGCCGGCCGCCCGGCTGGAGCTCGAGATCACCGAGTCGGTGCTGCTGCAGAAGGACCACGGCAGCCTCTCCGTCCTGCACGAGCTCGCCGGGCTCGGCGTGCGGATCGTGCTCGACGACTTCGGCACCGGCTACTCGTCGCTGAGTTACCTGCAGCTCTTCCCCTTCAGCAAGATCAAGATCGACAAGTCCTTCGTGGCCGACCTGTCGAGCCGCGCCGACTGCGCCGCGATCGTCTGCACCGTGATGAACCTCGCCAAGGCGCTCGACATGGGCACCACGGCCGAAGGCGTCGAGACCTGGGAGCAGCTCGAGCTGCTGCGCGCCACCGGCTGTCGCGAAGCGCAGGGCTGGCTGTTCGGCCGGCCCGGTGCCGCGACCGCACTGGTCCTCGACGCACCGCTCGGCTCCCGGGCGCAGGCGCAGGTGCATGTGCAGGGCGCCGCCGACCGCTCGCGGGTGGCCTGACGGTGGCGGGCTGCCGATCCGCCGGCGTCGTCGAACCGTCGCATTGACAGTCGACCGTTCTCCCGTAAATTGACGTTTCGTTCCGAGGGGTGCTCCGGAAGGAGCTGAGACACCGTCGGCCGCGCGGCACCGCCGATCTCCCGCGATCGCGACTGCCGCAAGGCACCACGGAAACCCTTTGAACCTGATCCGGGTCATGCCGGCGAAGGGACAGGGACCATTCCCATACCGACGCATGCTGGTTCCGGACGGCCCACCTGGGAGGCTCCGAATGAACAAGCATACCCCCTCGACAGAGATCGCCGTTCCGACCGTCACGACCGGGCCGATCGCCGGCTCGCGCAAGGCCTACACGACGCCGCAGGCGGCGCCGGACCTGAAGGTGCCGGTCCGCGAGATCGTGCTCACCGACGCCTCCGGCGAGCCGCCCGTGCCGGTCTACGACCCCTCCGGCCCCTACACGGATCCGGTCGCCGCGATCGACGTCGAGGCCGGGCTCGCCCGCCACCGCACCGCCTGGGTGCTGGAGCGCGGCGGCGTCGAGCATTACGAGGGCCGCCCGATCAAGCCGGTCGACAACGGCAACGTCAGCGGCGCGCATCTCGCCCGCGCCTTCCCGACCGTCCACGCACCGCTGCGCGCCGTCGAAGGAAAGCCGGTGACGCAGTACGAATGGGCCAAGGCCGGCGTGATCACCAAGGAGATGATCTACGTCGCCGAGCGTGAGAATCTCGGGCGCAAGCAGATGCTGGAGCGCGCCGGGGCGGCGCTCGCCGACGGCGAGAGCTTCGGCGCGGCGGTGCCGGCCTTCGTGACGCCCGAGTTCGTGCGCGACGAGATCGCCCGCGGCCGCGCCATCATCCCGGCGAACATCAACCACGCCGAGCTCGAGCCGATGATCATCGGCCGCAACTTCCTCACCAAGATCAACGCGAACATCGGCAACTCCGCGGTGACATCTTCGGTCGAGGAGGAGGTCGACAAGATGGTGTGGGCGATCCGCTGGGGCGCCGACACCGTGATGGACCTCTCCACCGGCCGCAACATCCACAACACGCGCGAGTGGATCATCCGCAACTCGCCGGTGCCGATCGGCACGGTGCCGATCTATCAGGCGCTGGAAAAGGTGGACGGCGATCCGGTCAAGCTCGACTGGGAGGTCTACAAGGACACCCTGATCGAGCAGTGCGAGCAGGGCGTCGACTACTTCACCATCCACGCCGGCGTGCGCCTCGCCTATGTGCCGCTCACCGCCAGCCGCGTCACCGGCATCGTGTCGCGCGGCGGCTCGATCATGGCGAAGTGGTGCCTGGCGCATCACCGCGAGTCGTTCCTCTACGAGCGCTTCGAGGAGATCTGCGAGCTGATGCGCAAGTACGACGTGTCGTTCTCGCTCGGCGACGGCCTGCGGCCGGGCTCGATCGCCGACGCCAACGACCGCGCCCAGTTCGCCGAGCTGGAGACGCTGGGCGAGCTGACCCGGATCGCCTGGGACAAGGGCTGCCAGGTGATGATCGAGGGCCCCGGCCACGTGCCGATGCACAAGATCAAGATCAACATGGACAAGCAGCTCAAGGAGTGCGGCGAGGCGCCGTTCTACACGCTCGGCCCGCTCACGACCGACATCGCCCCCGGCTACGACCACATCACGAGCGGCATCGGCGCCGCCATGATCGGCTGGTTCGGCTGCGCCATGCTCTGCTACGTGACGCCGAAGGAGCACCTCGGCCTGCCCGACCGCGACGACGTGAAGACCGGCGTGATCACCTACAAGATCGCGGCGCACGCCGCCGATCTCGCCAAGGGTCATCCCGCCGCGCAAATCCGGGACGACGCCCTCTCTCGCGCCCGTTTCGAGTTCCGCTGGCAGGATCAGTTCAATCTCGGCCTCGATCCCGACACGGCGCGCGACTTCCACGACGAGACGCTGCCCAAGGACGCCCACAAGGTCGCGCATTTCTGCTCGATGTGCGGACCGAAGTTCTGCTCGATGAAGATCACCCAGGACGTCCGCGACTACGCCGCCGGCCTCGGCGACAACGAGAAGGCGGCGCTCTATCCGGTGGACGCGGCTTCGCCCGAGGCCACGGCGGGCATGAAGGAGATGTCCGAAAAGTTCCTGAAGATGGGCGGCCGGGTCTATGTCGAGGCCGACGCCGTGAAGGACAGCAACAAGGCGCTGTGATTCAAGCTCGAAGGCGACAAGACCAGGGGCGAGTCGTGGCACTCGACCCGCCCTTTGACTTCCAGCCGCTCGACCTGTGGCCGGCGGTCGTACGCCGCATCGCCGTTCCGGCGGATGTCGAGGCCATTCTGGTCAACGAACGCGCCGCCTGACCCAGCCGGGCAGCCGCGCCGCGCACGAGCCGTCAGCCGGTCACGGCGTTCCCGCGGCCGGAGCCGGCCCCGCCACCGGCCGCGGGCCCGCGGCGCGGGGGCCGGCGGGCGGGGTCGCGGCCGGGGCCTCGCCCTGCGGCACCGGCACGAAGGGCAGCGCCGAGCCGGGCAGCATGGTGTGCGGCAGCACGCCGTTCCAGCGCTCCACCGCGATCAGGTTGGCGTAGGCCGGGTTGTCGATGAAGGACCGCGCCTTGGCCGCGATGGCGCGCGCCTCGGCCTCGCCGCGCAGCCGGATCGAGTCCGCCTCGGCCTGGGCGCGCTCGCGGATCTGCTGGGCCTGGGCCTGCGCCTGGACGATGCGCTTCTCCGACTCGACCCGCTCGCGCTCGAGCTCGTAGCGCGACTTGCGCACCTCGGCCTCGGCCTGCGCGGCCGCCTCGATCGCCTTGGTGTAGTTGGCCGAGAAGTCGATGTTCTCGAACTGGACGCTGTCCACCACGATGCCGTCCGGCACCGAGTCCTTGATGGCGTCCTCGATCTGCTGGCCGAGCTTGACGCGATCGGACACGACCGTCTGGGCCTGGTACTGGCCGAACACCTTCTTGAGCCGGTCCGGCACCACCGGATCGATCACCCGCTCGGGATAATTGACGCCGTAGCGCGAGTAGACCTCGTCGATCTTGTCGAACGGGACGTGATAGTTCACCGACAGCCGGATCGACGCCTCCTGGACGTCGCGCGAGTAGGAGACGACCTTGTCGTAGACGCGCTTCTCGATCCGGGTCGACATGTAGTGCACCCGGTCCATCACCGGGACCTTGGTGTTGAGACCCGGCGAGGCGACGCTGACCACCTTGCCGAAGCGGAGCACCACGCCGGCCTCGCCCTGTTCCACGCTGAAGAACGGCGACGCCGAGAACACCACGGCGAGCAGCAGCAGCGCGAGGCCGGCCACCGTCCAGCCGACGACCTTGCGGATGCCGAACGAACCCGACTTGCCGGAATCCCCCTGCGCCATCGCCATGCTCCTCGTGCCGTGTCACCGGCGTCCGCCAATCGATCGCGGCGTGATAGGGCCGCGGCGCGCCGGGCACCGTGATCCCGATCACGATACCCGCGGGCGGTGAATCGCCGATTACGACCCGCGCCGCCCGGATGCCGTTTCGCGGCCGCGGTTCTTGCTCCACGTCAATGCTGCATCGCGGCACCCGGGCTGATGATCACACTGGGCGTCTCCCCCGACGCGGCGCGTGTCGCGCCGGGCACCTCGAAAGGGCGGACCATGACCCATCCCTCCCCGCAGATCGTGCCCTTCGCACCCGCCGCGTCCCCGCCTGCCGCATCCGCCCCGACCTCGACCACGGTGGCCGCGCCTTCGGCCCTGCCGGCGACACCGGCCCGGCCTGCGCCCGCGCCGCCTGCCCCGATCGCGGAGGACGGCAGCTTCGAGGCGTTCCGGGCGCTCGACCGGACCCGCCTCGCCCTGATGGCGCAGGCCACCGGCGGCCTGTCGCCGGCCGCGCTGGCGCTCGCCTTCTTCGACTGGGGCCTTCACCTCGCCGCCGCGCCCGGCAAGTGCATGGAGCTCGCCTTCACGGCCGGGCAGCGCGCCGCCCGCTACGGGGCGCAGCTCGCCGCCTCGAGCATCGGCCGCGATCCGCCGCCCCGCATCGCCGCACCGGCGGGCGACACCCGCTTCGCCGCCGACGCCTGGAAGGCCGAGCCCTACAGCCTGTGGGCCCAGTGGTTCCTGATGCAGCAGCAGTTCTGGCACGACCTCACCCACGGCGTGCCGGGCGTCGCCCCGCATCACCAGGACGTGGTCGCCTTCACGGTGCGCCAGATCCTCGACACGATGTCGCCCTCCAACATCCCGTTCATGAACCCGGAGGTGATCGAGCGGACACGCGAGAGCGTCGGCACCAACCTGATCCACGGCTTCCAGAACTGGACCGAGGACATGAGCCGCACGGCGACCGGGCGGCTGCCGGTCGGCACCGAGAGCTTCCGGGTCGGACGCGATGTCGCCGTGACGCCCGGCCAGGTCGTCTTGCGCAACGCACTGATCGAGCTGATCCAGTACGCCCCGGCGACCGACACCGTGGCGGCCGAGCCGATCCTGATCGTGCCCGCCTGGATCATGAAGTACTACATCCTCGACCTGTCGCCGAACAACTCGCTGGTGCGCTGGCTGGTCTCGCGCGGCCACACCGTGTTCTGCATCTCCTGGCGCAACCCGGGTCCGGACGACCGCGACCTCGCCTTCGACGACTATCGCCGGCTCGGCGTGATGGCGGCGCTCGACGCGGTCGCGGCGATCGTGCCGGGCCGCCGCATCCACGGCGCCGGCTACTGCCTCGGCGGCACGCTCCTGGCGATCGCCGCCGCCGCGATGGCCCGCACCGGCGACGCGCGGCTCGCCTCGGTGACGCTGCTCGCCGCCCAGATGGACTTCTCCGAGCCCGGAGAGCTCGCGCTGTTCATCGACCACAGCCAGCTCAACGTGCTCGAGAGCATGATGTGGAACCGCGGCTATCTCTCGGCCGACCAGATGGCGGGCGCCTTCCAGATGCTGCGTACCAACGACCTCGTCTGGTCGCGCCACATCCACGACTACCTGATGGGCGAGCGCTCGCGCATGAACGACCTGATGGCGTGGAACGCCGACTCGACCCGCATGCCCTACCGCATGCACGCCGAGTATCTGAAGCGCCTCTATCTCGACAACGAGCTCGCCGCCGGGCGCTTCCTGGTCGAGGGACGGCCCGCCGTGATCCAGAACATCCGCGCGCCGATCTTCACCGTGGCGACCGAGCGCGACCATGTCGCGCCCTGGCGCTCCGTCTTCAAGATCCACTATCTCTCCGACACCGACGTGACCTTCGTGCTCACCAGCGGCGGCCACAATGCGGGCATCGTCTCGGAGCCCGACCGTCCGCACCGGCACTTCCGCATCGCCTTCAAGCGCGCCGAGGACTGCTGCGTCAGCCCGGACGAGTGGGTGGCGGCGACCGCCGTCACGCCGGGCTCGTGGTGGCTCGCCTGGGCCGACTGGCTCGCCGGCCTCTCGTCGGCGGAGCGGGTGGCGCCGCCCGCCACGGGCGCGCCGTCGAAAGGCTACGTGCCGCTCGCCGACGCGCCCGGCACCTACGTGCATCAGCGGTGAACGGCCGCCGGGGCCCTGCCGGACGCGGTACCGCGGAACCGTCCGAGGCGGGAACCACGAGGCCGCCGGCGGGTTGACAACCGGCGCCACCGCACTAGCTTCGGGTCATGGGTACAAACGCACAGCGTCGACAGGATCGCGCGGGTCGCCTGCGAACGGGCGACTGACCCGGACGGCCGCGCTCGCGCCCGTCCGGGCGTGATCGTGCCGTTCGGCATCGGTTCAGCGGTTCCGAACCCGATCGTCTGACATTCCGTCATCACGGTTTTCATCACACGGCCTCCGCCGCGAGCCCGTGGCGTGGAGGCCGTGACATGCGTCGTCGATCGCGGTCGCGCCGAGGCGCGATGCGGTCGGCGCCGTCGACCCGTCCGCATCGGACACGACACACCGAACACCAAACGAAGGACCATCGTCATGAGTACACACACGCTCCCGCCCATCGCGCTGCGCCCCGACGACCGCATTCGGCTGGAGCAGCTCGCCCACGCCAACCTGTCCCGCGTTCCCGAGACGGCCGACTATCTGGCGCGCGAGGTGGAGCGGGCGCAGGCGCTGCCGCCCGGCGACTCCGGGGGGGACCACGTCGCGATGAACTCGTGGGTGACGTTCCGGGACGAGACCACGGGGCGCACGCGCCGCGTGATGCTGGTCTATCCGGAGCAGGCCGACGTCTCGGCCGGCCGCATCTCGGTGCTGACGCCGATCGGCGCGGCGCTGGTCGGGCTGTCGAAGGGCCAGTCGATCGACTGGACGACGCCGTCCGGCGAGGAGCGCGCCCTGACGGTGCTGTCGGTCGGCGACGAAGCGATCGACGCCACCGCGCCCGAGCCGGAGACCACCGGCACCGCCGCGTGACGGCGCGCCCCTCCCCTAGCCCATCGCACTGATCAGGATGCGGGTCGCGGTCATCAGCAGGAACAGGCCGAAGGCGATCTCCAGCGTCCGGCGCGACAGGCGATGGGCGACGACGGCGCCGAAGCGCGCCGTCCAGGTGGAGACCGGTGCCATCAGCACGAAGCCGACCAGCGACACGTAGCCGATGGACAGCGGCGGCAGCTCGCCCATGTGCGGGATGCCGGCCAGCATGTAGCCGATCGTGCCGGTGACGGCGATCGGCACGCCGAGCCCGGCCGAGGTCGCGACCGCGGCGTGGATCGGCGTGCCGTAGAAGGTCAGCATCATGGTCGCCATGGCACCGCCGCCGACCCCCATCAGGGCCGACAGGAGGCCGATGACGGCCGCGACGGCCCGCATCGCCCACCGCCCCGGCAGGGTCGGCGCGATGACGAAGCGGTTGCCGAGAAACAGCATCTTGCACGCGGTGAGCCCGGCCGTGCAGCCGAACACGATCTTGAACAGCGCCGACGGCGCGACCAGCGCGAGCGCCGAGCCCGCCACCACGCCGAGCACCACCGGCACGGTCCACAGCCGCACCACGTCCTGCATGGCGGCGCCGACGATCCGATGGCTGCGGTAGGAGCGCCAGGCCGTCGGCACGATGACGGCCAGCGAGGTGCCGATGCAGAGCTGGAATCGCACGTCGTCGGGCACCCCGACGAGGCGGAAGATCTCGAACAGCACCGGCACCAGCACGGCGCCGCCGCCGATGCCGAACAGGCCGGCGAGGAGCCCGGTCACGACGCCGCCGGCCGTGATGGCCAAGGCGAGCATCGCGAGCTCGCCGGCCGGCACGGCCGTCACCGGGCGTCTCTCCGGCCCGGCGGGCGACGGCGCGCGGCGGCGCTCACCTCAGGTCACCGCGCTGTAAAGGATGCGGGCCGCGGTGAGGATCAGGAACAGGCCGAAGGCGACCTCCAGCGTCCGGCGCGAGGTGCGGTGGGCGATCAGCGCGCCGAACTTCGCCGTATAGGTCGAGATCGGCGCCATCAGCACGAAGCCCACGACCGACACGAAGCCGATGGACAGCGGCGGCAGGTCGCCCATGTGCGGAATGCCGGCCAGCATGTAGCCGATCGTGCCGGTGACGGCGATCGGCACGCCGAGACCGGCCGAGGTTGCGACCGCATTGTGGATCGGCCTCTTGTAGAGGGTCAGCAGCATGGTCGCCATGGCGCCGCCGCCGACCCCCATCATGGCCGAGAGAAGCCCGATGGCGGCGCCATAGATCCGCATCGCGACGGGGCCGGGCAGCTCCTCGGCGAGGAAGACGCGATCGCCCAGGAACAGCATCTTGATCGCGATGGTGGTCTGGATGACGGCGAAGACGGTCTTGAACAGCTCGCCCGGAGCGACCACGGCGAGGGCGGAGCCGACGACGACGCCGATGATCACCGGCACGGTCCACAGCTTCACCACGTCCTGCAGGGCCATGCCCTTGGCCTTGTGGGTCTTGTACGAGCGGAACGCGGTCGGCACGATGATGGCGAGCGAGGTGCCGATGCAGAGCTGCATGCGCACCTCGTCGTCCACGCCGATGAGACGGAAGATCTCGAACAGCACCGGCACCAGCACGGCGCCGCCGCCGATGCCGAACAGGCCGGCCAGGATCCCCGTCACCACGCCACCGCCCGCGATGGCCAAGGCCAGCACCACGAGCTCGCCAACCGGCACGTCCAACATGCAGCAAATCTCCGTTCAGCGACCGTGTGTCGCAGAGTTTCGGCCATCCGCCAAGCCGCCTGTTGCGCGACTGGCCGGCCGATTCCGCATGCGTGGGTTGACGTTGCGGGCGATACGGCCCGGCGGACGACGGTTCAGGCCGCGGCGTCGTCCGCCGCGGCGGAACCCGGCCGCCGCACCAGGGCGAGCGCCTCGGTGAAGACGTCGAGCCCGGCACCGGGCTTCACGGCCCGGGTCGCCAGGTGGCGCCGATAGGCGCGCGCGCCCGGCACGCCGTGGAACAGGCCGAGCATGTGGCGGACCATGGCATAGAGCCGCTCGCCGGCGGCGAGCTCGCGGGCCATGTAAGGAATGAATCCTTCGATCGCTTCGTGCACCGTGGTGGCCGGTGCCGGCTCGCCGAACAGCAGCGGATCGACCGCCAGAAGCCGCCACGGCTCCTGATAGGCGGCCCGGCCGATCATCACGCCATCGACGTGCTTCAGGTGCTCGGCGGCGGACTCGATGGAGGCGATGCCTCCGTTGATCGACACCGGCACGGCCGGCAGCCGCGCCTTCAGCCGGTACACCCGCCCGTAGTCGAGCGGCGGCACGTCGCGGTTTTCGCGCGGGGAGAGCCCCTGGAGCCAAGCCTTGCGGGCGTGGACGATCAGTGCGTCGGCGCCGGCCGCCACCACGGCATCGGCGAGCATGTCGAGCGCTGCTTCCGGATCCTGGTCGTCGATGCCGATGCGGCACTTCACCGTCACCGGGACGGCGACCGCCGCCGTCATGGCCGCCACGCAATCGCCGACGAGCGCCGGCTCGGCCATCAGGCAGGCGCCGAACCGTCCCTCCTGCACCCGGTCGGACGGGCATCCGACATTGAGGTTCACCTCGTCGTAGCCCATGTCGGCGCAGATGCGGGCCGCCTCGGCGAGCGCCGCCGGATCGCTGCCGCCGAGCTGCACCGCGACCGGATGCTCGCACGCGTCGAAGCGCAGGATGCGGGCGCGGTCGCCGCGCAGCACGGCCCCGGTCGTCACCATCTCGGTGTAGAGCCGCGCCCGCCGCGACAACGCCCGATGGAACGCCCGGCAATGCCGGTCGGTCCAGTCCATCATCGGGGCGACGGACAATCTATGTACTTGATGCAGCGTCATTTATGTCCGGTCGTTCGGCACGCGGAGCCGTCGCCTGCCCAGCGTCGGACGCGGGCGGCGGCACGCCATCTCGCGCCAGGACGAAACGTTCTTTCCCGGGCCCGATCCCTCGCCCCACACGACGCGCAGAGCTCTCGGCAACCGTCACGAGAGGCGTCGAAGTCCGACGAAAGAAGCCGCATGTCAACGGGAGATTCCGGCGACGGGCAGGCGCCGGAGGCTCCGGGTCGAGATCCCTCCGGTGCCTCCTGTCGATCCCTCGCCGGGCCGCGCCGTCGGCGTCGGGCCCGGTGAAGGCCGGCGCACCGTTCCGCTGCCGCCGCGCCCGCTCCGGTCCGCCACCGGACCGACGTCGGCCGCAGACTCGAACTCGTCGGCCCCGCAGACGAACAAGACGCGGGCCACGCCGTTGTTCTCGCGAACACCGGGGCCAGCGAAGCCGCTTGGGAAAGCGGGGACCCGCTGGCTGCCGCGATGTCGTGCGGATCGAATGCTCGGATCTCTCCGTCCATGGCCCTCACAGTCGTGATCACAGGCGCGGGCGCCGGCGTCGGCCGGGCGACCGCGGTGGAGTTCGCCCGCCGAGGCGCCCACGTGGCCTTGCTGGCGCGCGGACGGGAGCGGCTCGACGCCGCGGCCCGCGAGGTACGGGCGCATGGCGTCGAAGCGCTCGCGATTCCCGTGGACGTCGCCGACGCTGCGGCCGTCGACGAAGCCGCCGCGCGGGTCGAGCGCGAGCTCGGTGCGATCGACGTGTGGGTGAACGTCGCGATGGCGACCGTGTTCGCACCGGTGCACGCCATCGCGCCGGACGAGTTCCGCCGCGTCACCGAGGTGACCTATCTCGGCCAGGTGTACGGCACCATGGCGGCGCTGAAGCGCATGCGGCCGCGCGACCGCGGCACCATCGTGCAGGTCGGTTCGGCGCTGAGCTATCGGGCGATCCCGCTGCAGTCCGCCTATTGCGGGGCGAAGTTCGCCATCCGCGGCTTCACCGACGCGCTGCGCAGCGAGCTTCTGCACGACAAGAGCCGCGTCCGCCTGACCATGGTGCAGCTTCCGGCCGTCAACACGCCGCAGTTCGACTGGGCCCGCAACAAGATGCCGAGACGGGCGCAGCCGGTGCCGCCGATCTATCAGCCCGAGGCGATCGCCCGCGAGATCGTGCGGGCCGCCGACAGGGCCCCGCGCGAGCTGTGGATCGGATACCCGGCCCTCAAGGCGATCATCGGCACCCTGCTGTTGCCCCGGGTCGCCGACCGCATGCTCGCCGAGGACGCCTATGGCGGGCAGATGACGCAGGAGCCGAGCGACCCGCATCGCCCCGACAATCTGTTCACCCCGGTGCCGGGCGATCCCGGCGCACACGGCCGCTTCGATCGCCGCGCGCATCCCCGCGTCATCGGCTTCGACCCGGCCCTGCTGCGCGCCGGCGCGCTGCTCGGTCTTCTCGGAGCCCTCGCCGGCGCCTTCGCGCTGGGCCACATCGAAGCGCGCGCGACGGCCCGGTCCGCCGCGCGCCGCACGCTCTCCCCGCCTCTGCGTCGTCCGACGCATCGTTGAGAGGACTTTCCAGCATGGCCAGGACCGTCGGCGACTTCTTCTGGGAGCGGATGGGCGAGTGGGACGTCAAGACGATCTTCGGCTACCCTGGTGACGGCATCAACGGCCTGCTCGGCGCGCTCGACCGTGCCGGCGACCGCTTCGAGTTCGTCCAGGTGCGGCACGAGGAGATGGCCGCCTTCATGGCCTCGGCCTATGCCAAGTTCTCCGGCCGGCTCGGCGTCTGTCTCGCCACCTCCGGCCCGGGCGCCTCGCATCTCCTCACCGGCCTCTACGACGCCAAGCTCGACCACATGCCGGTGCTCGCCATCGCGGGACAGCAGGCACGTGCCTCGCTCGGCGGCCACTATCAGCAGGAGCTCGACCTGCAGAGCATGTTCAAGGACGTCGCCTCGGCGTTCGTGCAGCAGGCCTCGGTCCCGGCCCAGACCCGCCACCTGGTCGACCGCGCGATCCGCACCGCGCTCGGCGAGCGCGCCGTCACCGCGATCGTGTTCCCCAACGACCTGCAGGAGCTCGACTACGAGGAGCCGCCGCGCAAGCACGGCACCGTGCATTCCGGCGTCGGCTACACCAGGCCCAAGGTCGTACCCTACGAGGCGGACCTGCGCCGCGCCGCCGACGTGCTGAACGCCGGCGACAAGGTGGCGATCCTGGTCGGCGCCGGCGCGCTGCACGCGACCGACGCGGTGATCGCGGTCGCCGACCGGCTCAACGCCGGCGCCGCCAAGGCGCTGCTCGGCAAGGCGGCGCTGCCCGACGACCTGCCCTGGGTCACCGGCTCGATCGGGCTCCTCGGCACCAAGGCGTCGTGGGATCTGATGACCGAGTGCGACACGCTCCTGATGATCGGCTCCGGGTTTCCCTATTCGGAGTTCCTGCCGAAGGAGGGGGCCGCCCGTGGCGTCCAGATCGACATCGAGCCGGGCATGTTGAGCCTGCGCTATCCGATGGAGGTCAATCTGGTCGGCGATTCCGCCGAGACGCTGCAGGCGCTGCTGCCGCTCCTGAAGCAGAAGTCCTCGACCACGGCGTGGCGCAAGCGCGTCGAGGCGAATGTCGCCGACTGGTGGAAGACCGCCGAGGATCGCGCCATGGTGTCGGCGCACCCGATCAACCCGCAGCGCGTCGCCTGGGAGCTGTCGTCGCGGCTGCCCGACCGCGCCATCGTCACCTCGGACTCCGGCAGCTGCGCCAACTGGTACGCCCGCGACGTGAAAATCCGCCGCGGCATGATGTGCTCGCTGTCCGGCGGCCTCGCCTCGATGGGCGCCGCGGTGCCCTATGCGATCGCCGCCAAGTTCGCCCATCCGGACCGGCCGGTGATCGCGCTGATCGGCGACGGCGCCATGCAGATGAACAACATGGCCGAGCTCATCACCGTCGCGAAGTATCGTGACCGCTGGCCGAACAAGACCTTCGTGGTGTGCGTGTTCAACAACGAGGATCTGAACCAGGTCACCTGGGAGCAGCGGGTGATGGAGGGGAATCCGCGCTACGACGCCTCGCAGCTCATCCCCGACGTCCCGTATCACCGCTTTGCCGAGCTGATCGGCCTGAAGGGAATTTTCGTCGACGATCCCGCCCGCCTCGGCTCGGCGTGGGACGAGGCGCTGGCCTCGTCCGTGCCGGTGGTGCTGAACGTCAAGACCGATCCCGAGGTGCCGCCGCTGCCCTCGCACATCTCGCTGCAGCAGGCGAAGAACTTCACGTCCATGCTGGCCAAGGTCGATCCCGCCGAGGTTCACCTGATCGCCGACACGGCCCGCCAGGTGCTCAGTTCCGTGCTCCCGTCCGGCGGCGACAAGAAATGACGGACGCCGCCGCGACGGCCCGCCTCCCGAGGTCCGGGCCCGTATCGCATCGGCCCGGACCAGGGGTCAGGAGGCCGCTGCACCGGACCGCGGCTCCGCCACCTTCTCGGGCCCGACCGAGGCGAGGTGCTCGCGCATGAAGGCGGCCGCCTCGGCGCGGCGGCCGGCGAGCAGCAGGTCCGCCAGCGCCACGTGCTCGCGGCAACGCACGACGGCGCGGTCGCGGTCGAGGGTGCGACGGTACTCGATCAGCCGGCGCAGGCGGTCGACGCGGCGCAGGCTGTCGATGAAGAAGGTGTTGCGGCTGCAGGCGATGACGGTCTCGTGGAAGCGGCTGTTGAGGTCGAACAGCGTGGCGTTGGAGACCCGCCTGATGTCGCCGTCGACCAGGCGCTGCTGCGCGGCCCGGCACGCCGCGATCGCCGCGCGATCGAGCACGAAGCCGGGCTCGAGGATCGCGGCCGGCTCGATGACGAGGCGGAACCGGTAGCTGTCCGCATAGGCCTGCAGCGACGTGAGCACCGGCAGGAACGCCCAGCCGTGGCCGGGCAGCCGCTCGATCCAGCCCTCGGCGGCGATGCGGCGCAGGATCGCGCCCAGCCGGGCCCGCGTCAGCCCGTAGCGGCGCATCAGCGCGGTCTCGCTCACCCGCTCGGGCAGCAGGCCGTCGAGCCGGTCGGCCGCGATCTGCAGATACGGCCCTTCGTCGTCCGGCTCGGCGGGCGGCAGCAGCGACGCCGCGGCGTCCGGCGCCAGCACCACGAAGCCCCCGCCCGGCGCACCGCCCACCACGCCCTCCTGCGCGAGGATGCGCAGCGCCCGCCGCACCGGCGAGCGCGACACCCGCAGCTGCTCGGCGAGCCTGCGTTCCACCAGCCGGGCGCCGGCGGCGGCTCCGCCGTTCCGGATGAGGTCGCCGATCCGGGCGGCGAGGATCTCGGGCAAGGGAGCGGGCATCGCGGGCGCATCCATCGGTCGGGCCGACGACGACACCAGGGTCGCGGCGGAATGGTACTTCGTGATTGCAAAGTACCATAACCGCCGATAGGCTGCCCGCAACAACCAGAACACGTTTCCGGGAAGAGCCCATGACGACAGGTGACGACGGCCGTCCGGCCGCGCGCCCGAGGACCGACGGAGCCGCCGTGCCGCCCGGCCCGGTCGACGGCGCGATCGTCGATTGCCACGTCCATGTCTTCGATCCCGGATTTCCGTTCGCGGCGGACCGCACCTACACGCCCGGGCCGGCGACCGTCGCTGACCTGCGCGCCTTTCTGGCCGGGCTCGGCGTCGCCCGGGCCGTGCTGGTGCAGCCGAGCGTCTACGGCGACGACAATGCCTGCCTGGTCGCGGCCCTCGCCGCGCTCGGGCCGGCGGTCGCCCGCGGCATCGCCGTGATCGATCCGGCGACCGTCCCGGACGACGCGCTGACGGCTCTCGCCCGCGCCGGCGTGGTCGGCGTCAGGGTGAACCTGCACACGCGCGGCCAGGACGGCATCCAGGACCGCGGCCGGGCCGCGGTCGCGGCCGTCGCGGAAACGATCGGGCGCGTCGCGCCGCTCGGCTTCGCCGTGCAGCTCTTCGTCGATCTCGCCCTCGTGCCGGCACTCGCCGACACCATCGCGGCCGCGCCGGTGCCCGTGGTGCTCGACCACTTCGCCGGGGCCCGCGCCGCCGCGGGCCCCGGGCAGCCCGGCCTGGACGTGCTGCTCGACCTCCTCGCCGCCGGACGGGTCTGGATCAAGCTCTCGGGCGTCTACCGGGCCGGCCGCGAGGCGCCCGACTATCCGGACCTCGCGCCCCTCGCCCGCCGGCTGATCGCCGCCAACCCGGATCGGCTGGTGTGGGCCTCCGATTGGCCCCACACCGGCGGCGGCGCCGAGCGGGCCGGCCGCGCCGCGACCGACATCGAGCCGTTCCGCACCGTCGACGACCACAGAGCCCTCGCAGTGCTCGCCGAGTGGGCGGGCGACGCCACGACCACCAAGAAAATCCTGGTCGACAACCCGACCCGCCTCTTCCGCTTCTGACAGCGGCCCCTCCACGGATGGCGGGCCGCCCCCGCACGCCCGCGCGCCACAGAACGTCAAGAAGAGAGGAACCACCCATGCGCCGCTCGTTCCCGGACTCCGGCCCGTCCTTCCGCTCCGGCATCGCCGCGCTCGGCCTCGCCGTGCTGGCCGGCACGGCCATCCTCGGCACCGCCGCCACCGGCGCAGCCGCGGCCGACCCGTTCCCGTCCCGCACCGTCACGCTGATCGTCGGCTACGCGGCGGGCGGCACCGGCGACGTGGTGGCGCGCCTGATCGCGGCGAAGCTCGCGCCACGGCTCGGCCAGACCGTCGTGGTCGAGAACCGGCCGGGCGGCTCGGGCGGCATCGCGGCCCAGGCGGTCGCCCGCGCCACCCCGGACGGCCACACCGTGCTGGTCGGCCAGAGCGCCGAGATCGCCATCAATCCGCACCTCCTCAAGAATGTCGGCTACGATCCCGACACCGAGCTGATGCCGGTCGCGCTCGGCACCGACGTGGCGCTCGCGCTGGCGATCCCGCCGAAGGCCCCCTACGCCACGCTGGACGACCTCCTGAAGACCGCCAGGTCGAAGCCGAACGGGCTGTCCTTCGCCTCGGCCGGCGCCGGCACGCCCGGCCACTTCGCCGGCGAGCTCCTGAAGTCGCGCACCAAGACGCCGCTGGTCCACGTGCCGTACAAGGGCGCCGGGCCGGCCCTCAACGATCTGCTCGGCGGCCATGTCGATCTCTACTTCTCGGGCTTCCCGGCCGTGATGCCGCACGTCAAGTCGGGGTCCCTCAAGGTGCTCGGCGTGTCGTCGAAGCGGCGCGCCACCGGCGCGCCCGACGTGCCGACCGTCGCCGAGCTCACCGGCATCAAGGAGTTCGACATCACGCTGTGGCAGGGCTTCTTCGTGCCGCGCGGCACCCCCAGGGAGGTGGTCGAGAAGCTCAACGGCGAGATCAACGCGATCCTGTCGGAGCCCGACGTGAAGAAGACCCTGGTGGACGCCGGCGCCGAGGTGAACCCGATGTCGGTCGCCGAGTTCACGGCCTTCGTGAAGCAGCAGAGCGACGCCTATCGGGCCCTCGTCAAGGAGACCGGCGTCGCCGTCGACTAGGCGCGCGACGCCGCCGCGCCGGCGCGATCCGGCGCGGCCGACACCCTGTAACGACGACCACGCGGAAAAAGACGATCACGATGGACATTCTGGTTCTGCCCGGAGACGGCATCGGCCCCGAGATCACGGCGGCGACCCTGAAGGTGCTCGAGGCCGCCGACCGGGCGCTCGCGCTCGACCTGCGCTTCGAGAGCCGCGACATCGGCTTCGCGGCCCTGAAGGCGCACGGCACCACGCTGCCGCAGGCCGTGATCGACCGGGTGGCGCAGGCCGACGGCGTGATCCTCGGGCCGGTGTCGCATCTCGACTATCCGCCGCGGGCCGAGGGCGGGATCAACCCGTCCGGCGCGCTGCGGGTGACGTTCGAGCTCTACGCCAACATCCGGCCGTCGCGCTCGCGGCCCGAGCTGACGCTCCTGCGGAGGCCGATGGATCTCGTCATCGTGCGCGAGAACACCGAAGGCTTCTACGCCGACCGCAACATGTTCGCCGGCGGCGGCGAGTTCATGCCGGAGCCCGACCTCTGCCTGTCGGTCCGCAAGGTGACGGCGAAGGGCTCGGCGCGCGTCGCCCGCGCCGCCTTCTCGCTCGCCCGCGGACGCCGCCGCAAGGTGACGGCCGTGCACAAGGCCAACGTGCTGAAGATGGGCGACGGGCTGTTCCTGCGCGAGGTCCGCAAGGTGGCGCAGGAGTTCCCCGACGTCGCCCTCGACGAGGTCATCGTCGACGCCGCGGCGGCGCTGTTGGTGCGCTCGCCCGACCGCTTCGACGTGATCGTCACCACCAACATGTTCGGCGACATCCTGTCGGACGAGGCGGCCGAGCTGTCCGGCAGCCTCGGCCTCGCCGGCTCGATCAACGCCGGCGACACCGCCTGCGTCGCCCAGGCGCAGCACGGCTCGGCCCCCGACATCGCCGGCCAGGGCATCGCCAATCCGACCTCGCTGATCCTCTCGGCCGCCATGCTGCTCGACTGGCGCGGCCGGCGCGACGGACATGCGCGGCTGTGCGAGGCGGCCGAGCGCATCGAGCAGGCGACCGAGGCGGCGCTGGCGAACCCGGCGACCCGCACCCGCGACCTCGGCGGCACGCTCGGCACCGACGGCTTCGCCGAGGCCGTGGTCGCGGCCCTGCACACCGGCGGGGCGAGCGCCGCGACCTAGGCATCGGAGCTGCGCTCGCGTCAGGGCGGATACTGCCCCGGCGGCGTACAGGTGACGCTGTTGGACGTGACACCGGGCACGAGATCGTGCTGTCCTCGGGTCCAGGCACGAGCCCGGTCAATCCCAACAGCGACGAGTTCTGACCTGACAAGGCGACCCGACGGATGGCGCGGCAACCCATTGCGGGAATTTCTTGCGCGACACTACCCAAGGAAGCAATATGCTTGGGTTGTGGAGGGACGCCGCGTGCAAGACAGCCTGGTAAAGAAAGTTTCGCAATACACTTGGTGGCATTCGATCGATCTTGGCCAGAACATCGTCACTCCGGGGTCCAAGACACTCGAGTTCCATAAACGAGAGGCATCCGCACTCTTTGACCGGGTGGACCTCGTCGGCCGGTCGGTGCTGGATATCGGCGCCTGGAACGGCTTCTACAGCTTTGAGGCCAAACGTCGCGGCGCGGCTCGTGTCGTAGCGACGGACTCGTACTGCTGGCAGCACACCGAACTGAGAGGACGCGAGACTTTCGAACTGGCTCGGTCGGTGCTCGGTTACGATGTCGAAGCCCGGCAGATCGATTCCGCCGAAATCCTGCCGGAAACGATCGGCCTCTTTGATATCGTTCTCTTCCTCGGTGTCTTCTACCATCGGCTGGATGCTGTCGATGCGTTGGAAAAGGCAGCGTCGGTGGCAACCGGTCTGTTGATCGTAGAGACGCATCTCGACATGCTCGATTCGGACCGGCCCGCCATGGTGTTTTATCCAGGACAGGAGATCGGGCGCGACGCGACCAATTGGTGGGGCCCCAATGTGGCGTGCGTCGTGGCACTACTTCGTCACTTCGGTTTTGCCGAAATCGAAGTGACACGGATGCCCATACGGCAGCGTGCAGTCTTTCATGCCTGGAGGACAAAGGCGTTTCAAACCCGTCCGCTCGACGAGCGCGAGCGCTGGAAGCCCCTTACGGTTTACGATCGAGTACGCCGAGAACTGCGGCGGCCGTTCGGCAAGCTGGCAGCTCTCATCCCTCGCTGGCGCAAGCCATGACCTCGTTTACGGCTCCGCGGTGAAATCTGGATCGTGGGCGGCTCGTGTGGGCCACCCGAGGCGTCCAGGGGGGACGGCCTCACCTGTTGTACACCGGCACCGGACCGCGGAACTCCTCCCAGACCGCGTCGCAGGCCGCGACCGTGTCGGGCGACAGCGGGCCCTCGCGGCAGGCGACGAGGTTCTGCTCGAGCTGGTCGAGGCGCGAGGCGCCGAGGATCAGGCCGTCGGCAGGCGTGTGATGCAGCACCCAGCCGAGGGCGAGGCTGACCAGCGAGCGGCCCGCCTCCGCGGCGATCGCCTTCAGGCGCGCGACGGCCTCGAACGTGCGCGGGTGCCAGTAGCGGTCGGCATAGAGCGACTTGCCCCAGAAGGCCGGGTCGAAGCGGCCGCCCGGCGTGACGCTCGCCGCGTCGTGCTTGCCGGTGAGAAGGCCGCCGGCGAGCGGATTGTAGACGAAGCTCGACACGCCGAGCCGCTTCGCCATCGGCAGGTACTCCTGCTCGATCCCGCGCGCCACCAGCGAGTACATGGGCTGCGACACGGCCGGCGGCCGCCAGCCGTTCTTCTCGGCGATCCAGAACATCTCGCAGACCTGCCAGGCCGCGTAGTTCGAGGTGGCGGCGAAGCGCACCTTGCCGGCCTTCACCAGGTCCTGCATCGCCGCGAGGCTCTCCTCGATCGGCACCGCGGGGTCGGGCTGGTGCAGGTAGTAGAGATCGACCCAGTCGGTGCCGAGCCGCTTCAGGCTCTCGTCGATCTGGCGCAGGATCGCGGCGCGCGACAGCCCCTGCTGGTCGGCGGCGTCGCCCATCCTGTGCTGCACCTTGGTCGCCAGCACCACGTCCTTGCGCCGCGCCCCGAGCGCCTTGCCCAGCATCGTCTCGGCCCCGCCGAGCTGATAGGCGTTGGCGGTGTCGAAGAAGTCGATCCCCTCCTCCAGGCAGCGCGCGACCATGCGGTCGGCGGTCGGCTGATCGACCGGCTTGCCGAACGTCATGGTGCCGAAGCAGAGCCGCGAGACGGTGAGGTCGGTGTGGGGCAGCGTGCGGTGGTCCATCGCAAAGCCTTTCCGAATGCCGCCCTTCCTTGCCGCCGCCGCGACCGAAGCGCAACTGCGCCCGTCGCAGGCGAGGTCCGCGTCACGCCCGCGTGAGATCGCCGCCCCGGTGCACGGGAACAGAGGCGGCGAAGCACCGTTGCCGTTGCGTCGGCCGCCGATGAGGCGGCGGCGGGGTCCGCCGACGAGGCGGCCCGCGCGACGATCGACGCGACAGCAGCAGGAGATGCACGTGGCCCGATCCGATTCGCCGGCTGTCCGGGCCGGCCTCCTCGCCCTGCTCGGGGCCGCTGCGGCCGGGCTCGCGGCCTGCGGCGACAGTGCCCAGGTGCCGTACGAGGAGACGGTCGGGGCGAGCCCGACCCTGCCGCCGCCCAACCCGTCGCTGATCCCCACCATCGACATCGCACCGGCGAACCGCTGGGCCGCCGACGCCAAGCCGACCGCCGCGGCCGGCCTCGCCGTGACGGCGCTCGCCCGCGACCTCGACCATCCGCGCTCGCTCCTCATGCTGCCGAACGGCGACGTGCTGGTCGCCGAGACCAACGCGCCCGAGAAGGAGGGCTCCGGCGGCATCCGCGGCTTCGTCATGAATCAGGTGATGAAGCGCGCCGGCGCCCGGGTGCCGAGCGCCGACCGCATCACGCTCCTGCGCGACACCGACGGCGACGGCACCGCCGACCTGCGCAGCACCTTCCTGGAGAACCTGCACTCCCCGTTCGGCATGACGCTGGTCGGCGACACGCTCTACGTCGCCAACACCGACGCCGTGGTGAAGGTCCCCTATCAGGAAGGCCAGACCCGCATCGACGCACCGCCCGAGAAGGTGGCGGACCTGCCGGCCGGCCCGATCAACCACCACTGGACCAAGGGCCTCGCCGCGAGCCCGGACGGATCGAAGCTCTACGCCTCGGTCGGCTCCAACAGCAACGTCGCCGAGAACGGCATGGAGAACGAGACGAACCGCGCCGCGATCCTGGAGATCGATCCGGCGACCGGCCAGTCGCGGCTCTACGCCTCCGGCCTGCGCAACCCCGTCGACATCGCCTTCCAGCCGGGGACCGGTCAGCTCTGGGCCGTGGTCAACGAGCGCGACGAGATCGGCAGCGATCTGGTGCCCGATTATCTGACCTCGGTGCGCGACGGCGCCTTCTACGGCTGGCCCTACAGCTACTGGGGCCAGCACGTGGACACCCGGGTGGAGCCGCAGCGCCCCGACATGGTCGCCAAGGCGGTGAAGCCGGACTACGCGCTCGGCAACCACGTGGCGCCGCTCGGCCTCGCCTTCGCGACCGGCACGACGCTGCCGGAGCAGTTCCGCGACGGCGTCTTCGTCGGGCTGCACGGGTCGTGGAACCGCAAGCCGCCGAGCGGCTACAAGGTGGTCTTCGTGCCGTTCCGGAACGGCGCCCCGAGCGGCATGCCGGTCGACGTGCTGACCGGATTCCTGGCCGAGAACGGCGAGGCGAACGGCCGCCCGGTCGGCGTCGCCGTCGCCCGCGACGGCGCCCTCCTGGTCGCCGACGACGTCGGCAACACCGTCTGGCGCGTCGCCCCGCCGGCGGCACGGACCAGCGGGGGGTGAGCCCCTGCGCGCGTCGACGGAAGCCGCAGCGCCATGCCGGCCGCCGCAGCCCTGGCGTGCGGCGCGGCGGCTTGGCGCACCGGCGGCGGGCGCGGTAGACAGGCGCCCTGGTCGTCCCGCCTCGCAGAGTCCCGCCGTGCCCACCTCCCTCTCCGCCGTCCCGACCACGCTCCTTCCCTCCGGCGAAGCCGTCCCGGTGCTCGGGCTCGGCACCTGGGGGATGGGCGAGAACCTGCGTCCGCCCGAGAAGGAGGCCGCCGCGCTGAGGCTCGGCCTCGATCTCGGAATGACCCTGATCGATACCGCGGAGATGTATGCCGACGGCGGCGCCGAGGAGATCGTCGGCCGCGCGATCGCCGGCCGGCGCGACGCGGTGTTTCTGGTCGACAAGGTGCTGCCGAGCAACGCGTCGCGGCGCGGCACGATCGCGGCCTGCGAGGCGAGCCTGAAGCGCCTCGCGACCGACCGCATCGATCTCTACCTCCTGCACTGGCGCGGCGGCGTGCCGTTCGCCGAGACGCTGGAGGCCTTCGCGGCCCTGCAGAAGGCCGGCAAGATCCGTCACTGGGGCGTCAGCAATCTCGACACCGACGACATGGAGGAGCTGGTGGCGCTGCCGGGGGGCGGCGCGGTCGCGACGAACCAGGTGCTCTACAATCCCACCCGCCGCGGCATCGAATACGATCTCCTGCCCTGGTGCGAGGCGCGCCGGATTCCGGTCATGGCCTATTCGCCGATCGAGCAGGGCCGGGTCCTGAAGCACCGGGTGCTCACCGGCATCGCGAGCCGGCACGCCGCGACGCCGGCCCAGGTGGCGCTCGCCTTCGCCCTGCGGCGCCCCGGCATCGTCGCCATCCCGCGCTCCGGCAACGAGAAGCACGTCCGCGAGAATCGCGGCGCGCTGGACCTGAAGCTCGAGGCCGAGGACTGGGCCGCGCTCGACCGCGCCTTCCCGCCACCGGTTCGCAAGACGGCCCTGCAGATGCTGTGATAAATCGTCCCGGCGACCGCACTGCGGCACGTTCATGCCGCAATTCGCGGCGACAGCTGCGCGGGGCGGCCGCCACACCCGGGCCGTGGCGGCGTCGTCTCATCCGAGGTCCCAACGGCGCAGTCACGATCGGGTGGCGGCGGCCGCCGTGAAATCCCGACCGCGATCGGCTATCCTGGCGTGCGCGATCGGATTGCGCAGCCGAGGGGCGTGCGTGACTTCCATGCGCATCATCTGCCATGCGCACCCCGGCACGGCCTGCCGACACGGCCGGTGCCGGACGCCGACGGACGAGGGCCGGCCGAGACCATGTTGAGCAAGAAGGAGCGGGTGGCCGCCGTATCGGTCGCCGCGAGCGGCACGCTCGCCTGCGCCAAGTTCGTCGTCGGCGTCGCGATCGGCAGTCTGGCCCTGATCTCCGACGCCCTGCACAGCCTGATCGATCTCGGGGCGACGCTCGTCACCTGGTACGCGGTGCGGGTCTCCGACAAGCCGCCGGACGCCAGTCACCACTACGGGCACGGCAAGGTCGAGAGCCTGGCGGCGCTCGCCGAAACGGCGCTCCTGTTCCTGCTCGCCGGCGGCGTCGCGGTGGAGGCCGTGCAGCGCCTGCTCGCCGGCGGCACGGCGCCCACCTTCTCGATCGTGCCCTTCGCGGTGCTGGCGATCGAGATGGCCGTCAACGCGTGGCGCGCCCACGTGCTGAAGAAGACCGCGCGCGAGACCGGCAGCCAGGCGCTGGAGGCCGACTCGCTGCACTTCACCTCCGACCTCTACGGCTCGGTCGCCGTGATCGCCGGCCTCACGCTCTCCGCCTTCGGCTTGGGCTGGGGCGACGCGGCGGCGGCGCTCGTCGTCGCCGTGATCATCGCGCTGCTGGGCATGCGGATGAGCCGTCGCACCATCGAGGCGCTGATGGACGCGGCACCGCCCGGCGTGCGCGACCGCGTCTCGCGGGTGATGTCGGGGGTGTCGGGCGTGGTGCGGGTGGAGCGGCTGCGGGTCCGCACCGTCGGCCCGCGCCATTTCGTCGATGCCGCCATCGCGGTGCCGCGCACCCTGCCGCTCGACCGCGTCGCCGCCCTCAAGGGCGTCCTCCAGGACGCCATCGCGGCCGCGGTCGGCGACGCCGATGCCGACGTGACGATCACCACCACCCCGGTCGCGCTCGACGACGAATCGGTCCAGGAGCGCATCATGGTGATCGCCCGCAATCGCGGGCTCGCCGTCCACCACCTCACCGTCCAGGCGATCGGCGACAAGCTGGCGGTCGCGCTCGACATCGAGGTCGACGCCGACATGCCGATGGGCGCCGCGCACGAGATCGCCAGCGGCCTCGAGGACGCGGTCGCGGCCGAGCTCGGCCCGGACGTCGAGGTGGAAACCCATATCGAGCCGCTGCAGGCGCCTCACCTGCCGGGCCGCGAGGCGGCCCCGGACCGGGTCGCCGCGCTGGCGCGGGCGCTGTCCGAGCTCGCCCGCAGCCAGCCGGCGCTGCGCAACGTCCACGACGTGCGGGTGCGCGAGACGCCCGAGGGCGAGATCGTGGTGTTCCACTGCCACATCGATCCGGCCCGCAGCGTCATCGACGTGCACGAGTCGGTCGACGAGCTGGAGCGCGACCTGCGCCGCCGCTATCCGGAGATCCGGCGCGCCATCGGCCACGCCGAGCCGCGTGGCGCCGACGCCTCGCTGGCGGTCGGCGCGTCCGCGGGCTGAGCCGCCTCCGGCCGGCGTAGCGCCCGAACCGGCGGCATCGGCCGGTGGACATTTGCGCCGGCCCGCGCTCTTCTGCGGGCCGACAGAACGGAGTCGACCCCAGAATGGCCGAGAAGAAACTAGCCGATGTCGCCACGCTCGGCTTCGAGCGTGCGCTCGAGGAGCTCGAAGGCATCGTCGAGCGCCTGGAGAGCGGCAACGTCCCGCTGGAGGAGTCGGTCGCGATCTACGAGCGCGGCGAGGCCCTCAAGCGCCGTTGCGAGGAGCTCCTGAGCCAGGCCGAGGCGCGCGTCCAGAAGATCACGCTGGACGCGGCCGGGAAGCCCAAGGGCACCGAGCCGCTCGACGTCGGCTGACGCCATCCCCTCGCCTCGCCCCCCGGAGGCCCGCATGAGCTTTTTCCCCGCCACCGATCCGGCGTCCGGCGACGCCTTCGCGTGCGACGCCATCGCGCAGCTGATCGTCCCGCGCACCAGCGACATCGGCGGCCTGGCGGTGCGCCGGGCGCTGCCTTCGGCGCGCCGCCGCATGGTCGGCCCGTTCGTCTTCCTCGACGAGATGGGTCCGGCCGAGTTCGAGGCCGGCGAGGGCCTCGACGTGCGGCCGCATCCGCACATCGGTCTCGCCACCGTGACCTACCTCTTCGCCGGCGAGATCTTCCACCGCGACAGCCTCGGCACCGCGCAGGCGATCCGGCCCGGCGCCGTGAACTGGATGAGCGCCGGATCGGGCATCGCCCATTCGGAGCGCACCACACCGGATCGTCGCCGCGGACACGAGCCGCTGCACGGGCTGCAGTGCTGGGTGGCGCTGCCGGCGGCCGACGAGGAAGGCGCGCCGGCCTTCATGCATCACGACGCCGACGCGCTGCCGGTCGAGTCCGCCGAGGGCAAGACGGTGCGGATCGTCGCCGGCACGCTGTTCGGCCGCACCTCGCCGCTCGTCACCGCCTCCGACACGCTGTTCGCCGACGTGATGCTGGAGGCGGGCGCCAAGCTGCCGCTCGACGCCGCCGCCGAGGAGCGCGCCGTCTATCTGGTCTCGGGGGAGGTCGACGTCGCGGGCGACCGCTTCGCCGCCGGCCGGCTCCTGGTCTTCCGCCCCGGCGACCGCATCACCATGACGGCGCTGACGGCCGCGCGGCTCGCCATCCTGGGCGGCGCCGCCATGGACGGCCCGCGCTACATCTGGTGGAACTTCGTCTCCTCGCGAAAGGACCGCATCGAGGCCGCCAAGGCCGACTGGAAGGCCGGCCGCTTCGCCGCCGTGCCGGGCGAGAGCGAGTTCATCCCGCTGCCGGAGTGAGCCGCGCCAGCCGTTCAGCCGAGCGGCAGCGGCGCGTTCTCCTTCACGGTGCGGATGACGATGTTGCTGCGAATGTCCTTCACCATCGGCAGCTTGAGCAGCGTGCCGAGCAGGAAGCGCTCGTAGGCGGCCAGATCGGGGACGACCACCTGGAGCAGGAAGTCGGTCTCGCCCGAGACCAGATGGCAGGAGACCACCTCGGGCATCGCCTGCAGCGCCTCCTGGATCGCCCGCGCGTTCTCGTCGCGGTGGCCGTCGACCTTGACACCGACCAGCACCGTGAGGCCGAGGCCGATCCGGGTGCGGTCGAGATCGGCGCGATAGCCGGTGATCACGCCGGCCTCCTCCAGGGCGCGCACGCGGCGCAGGCACGGCGTGGCCGAAAGCCCCACCCGCTCGGCCAGCTCGGAGTTCGGAATCCGTCCCTCCGCCTGCAGGACCCTGAGGATGCGGCGGTCGATGTCGTCCAGCCGAATTGGCATAATCCACTCCCGGCAGGCCATGTTCTGGCAGATTCCGCTCCCACATAGAGAGCGAGGAGCGCAAGACGCAAGGACATGCCAGGCCGTTCCGTGCCACACCGGCGCCGGCGCACCGGAGGGCCTCGCATGGGCATCGACGACCGTTTCCGTGACGACGCCGCGATCGCCGTCGACGCGCTGGCCGGCTTCGCCGCGCAGTCGGCGGGCCGCGCCGGACCGGTGATCCGCCAGCCGGCGCTCGGCGATCTCGCCTGCATCCTCGCGCTCGACCGGCTGATCGCCGAGGGCGGACTGACGGGCGACCGATTGCGGGCGTTCCTGGCCGACTATCTCGCCGCCTCGACCCGCCTGCACCACCCCGGCTACATGGCCCATCAGGTCGCGGTGCCGCAGCCGCTCAGCGCCGTCGCCGCGCTGGTCGACGGCTTCTGCAACAACGCCATGGCGATCTACGAGATGGGACCGGCGGCGGCGACCGTCGAGTTCGCCGTGATCGCCTGGATGCTGCGCAAGATCGGCTGGCGCGCGGCGCCGCCGACAAACGCGCAGGCGCCCGAGGCGGGCACGGCCGGCGGCGTCCTCACCCATGGCGGCTCGCTCGCCAATCTCACCGCGCTGCTCGCCGCCCGCGGGCGTGTCGCGCCGCGCGCCTGGGAGAACGGAACGCCGGACAACCTCGTGATCGTCGCGTCGCCGGCAGCGCATTATTCGGTGGCGCGGGCGGCCGGCCTCCTCGGCCTGGGCCAGAAGGCGGTCCGCGCGGCGCCCGCCGACGCCGCGGGGCGGCTCGACCCGGACCGGCTGGCGGGCTGCCTCGACCGGCTGCGGGACGACGGCCTCGTGCCGATGGCGGTGGTCGCCAATGCGTGCGCGACCGCGCTCGGCCTCTACGATCCGCTGCGGCCGATCGCCGAGACGTGCCGGGCGCGCGGGATCTGGCTGCATGTCGACGGTGCCCACGGCGCCTCGGCGCTCGTCTCGCAGCGGCTGCGCCGGAAGCTCGACGGCATCGCGCTCGCCGACTCGGTCGTCTGGGACGCCCACAAGATGCTCGGCAGCGCGACGCTCTGCGCGGCCGTGCTGGTGCGCGACCGGGCCGATCTCGACCACGCCTTCCGCGAGGAGGCGAGCTACCTGTTCCACGACAAGGACCAGCCCGGCATCGACCTCATCCACCGGACCGTCGAATGCACCAAGGCCGCGATCGGGCTGAAGGCGTTCTTCGCGCTGGCGGCGGGCGGCGAGTCCGCCGTCGCCGCCATGGTCGAGCGGCAGACCGATCTCGCCGCCGCCGCCGCGGCGCGGCTGCGGGCGGAGCCGGGCTTCGAGGTCGCGGTCGAGCCGGAGAGCAACATCGTGTGCTTCAGGCTCGACGGTCCGGACGCGCTGCAGATGACGCTGCGCCGTCGCCTCGTCGACGACGGCGCCTTCTACGTCTCGACCGCGGAGGCCCTCGGCCGCCGATGGCTGCGCCTCGCCCTGATGAACCCGGCGACCGGGATGCCGGACGTCGAGGCCCTGATCGCGCGACTCTCCGCGATCAGGGCAGAGGTGCGGGCCGAATTCCCGTGAGACGGGCGACGGACGTCCCGCCGCCCGGCGGGCAACGCGCTCAGCTCGTGACGATCGACTCGCCGACGAAGGCCGGAATGAAGCGCTTGCCGAACACCTCCTTCAGGCGCGCCATCATGGCGAAGCCCGTGCAGTGGTTGGCGGCGACGAACTCCGGCTCCCACGCGACGAGCTGCGCGATGGTCTTGTCCTGCTGGTCCTTCGAGACGGGACCCAGATGGGTGCCGCCGACCCAGCCCTGCAGCTTGTCCATCCCGGTCACGGCAAAGCCGTGCTTGACGATGTTGACGAGCCCCGAATGGCTGCAGCCGCCGATCACGATGAGGCCGCGCTCGCCCTCGCAGAACAGGACGGCGTCGTCGTCGATCGGATCCTGCACGTCACCGCCCTCGCCGTGCAGCACCAGCCAGGCGTCGCCGAATTCGAAGTCGGTAACGCGCGGCACCGAGCCGGAGAACCACAGACGGGGGGTGAGCCGGCGCGGCGTGTCGCGCAGATCCCAGACGCCGCCGAGCGTGCGCAGATAGTCCTCCGGATAGGGCACGCCGATCGGTCGCCGCAGGCCGCCGGCGACCGAATATCGATCGCCGAACACCTTGGCGTGCATCACCACCTCGACGTCCTTGCGGGCCTCCTGCAGCACCCGCACGAGGCCACCGACATGATCGTAATGGCCGTGGCTGATCACCACCATGTCGAGCGTCTGCGGATGCTTGCCGAGCAGCGCGATGTTCCCCGTGACGGCGCCGGTCTGACCGGTGTCGTAGAGGATGGTCTTGCCGTCGATCTCGATCAGGAAGGCGGCGCCGTGCTCGGCCGTGAGCGGCAGCGGCGCGCTGATCGGGATGTTGTTGTCCATCGCGACGGTGACTTTCATGGCTCTGTCTCCTCTCAGGCGCCGATGGCGAAGCGGAAGGCCATCAGGGCGGCCAGTCCGACGAAGGCGGCGATGACGGTGGATGCCGTGTAGGTCTTGAACATGTCGGGCATCGACAGCCCGAAGTATTCCTTCACGAACCAGAAGCCCGGATCGTTGACGTGCGAGAAGCCGATCGTGCCGATGCCGATCGCGACCGCGACGAGGGCCGGGTCGACGCCCGGATAGAGCGGCAGGATCGGCAGGATGAGGCCGACGGTCGTCAGCATCGCGATGGTCGCGCCGCCGATGGCGATGTGCATGATCAGCGCCGTGCCCCAGGCGAGCAGGTAGGGATCGACCTGCCAGGCGGTCAGCACCACCTTGAGGGCGGCGCCGATGCCGGAATCCATCAGCACCTTGTTGAAGGCGCCGCTCGCCCCGATGATCACCAGGATCGCGGCCATCGGGCCGATCGCCTGCTCGCTGAACTCGCGCAGCGACGTCATGGTGCGGCCGCGGGCCAGGCCGAGCGTGAAGTAGGCGAGGATCGCGGCGATGAACAGCGCCGTGATCGGCTGGCCGACGAAGTTGACGGCCGGCATGATCGGGTGCTTCGGCCCGAGCGCCATCTCGAAGACGGTCTTGCTGATCATCAGCACGAGCGGCGACAGGATGGTGAGCAGCGTCACGTCGAGACGCGGCAGCGCCTCGTCGGGCAGCGCGGCGATCTGCTGGAGGCGCTCCGGCGGCTGCAGCGTGAACCTGTCGCCGATCATCTTGCCGAAGATCGGTCCGGCCACGGCGGCGGCCGGCAGGCCGACGATCAGGCCGTAGAGGATGACCTTGCCGAGATCGGCGTGCAGGGCGACCGCCACGGCGGTGGCGGCCGGATGCGGCGGCACCACGCAATGCACCGTGAACAGGCCGATGATCATCGGCAGGCCGACCATCACGAGCGACATGCCGGCGGCGCGGGCGACGCTGAACAGGAGCGGCATCAACAGCACGATGCCGACCTGGAAGAAGACCGGGATGCCGCAGATGTAGCCGACGACCATCATGGCCCAGTGGGTGTTGCGGCGCCCCATCAGGCGGATGAGCGTGCGGGCGAGCCGCTCGGCGCCGCCCGAGACCTCCATCATCTTGCCGACGATGGCGCCGAGCACCAGGATCGGCGCCAGCATGCCGAGAAAGCCGCCGATGCCGCCCTCGATCGACTTGATGATCTGATCGAGCGGCATGCCGGTGGCGAAGCCGACGAAGGCCGTGGTGGTGACGAGCGCCACGAACGGGTGCAGCTTGACCGCGATCGTGAGCACGAGAAGCAGGACGATGCTGGACGCGAGGACCAGCAGATAGAGTTCCGTTGTCATGGTGTCCTTCCAGCGAAGGCTCCAGGCGGGAGGCTGGCGCGGAGGCGAAGGACAGCGCTCCGCGCCCCGGGCAGGGGCACGGCGGGGGAGAGCGGAGGCTCGATCTGCGCCGGTGAGAACGCCTCGACGATAGGCGCGTCGGGACGCGCCGCGAACAGGAAGCTTGCTGCGAAGACCCGGGCCCGCTAAGCCGATTTTGTGCATCATGCACAAAGAGCGGCCGTCATGCAGATCAGCCCCGAGCTCGCCCAGCGGATCGTCGACATCATCATCCCGGTGGTGCACCGCAACGTGAACCTTATGGATCTGCGGGGCCAGATTATCGCCTCCGGGCATCCGCACCGGATAGGCACCGTGCACATGGGCGCCCGCATCGCCATCGAGCACGGCGAGACCATCGAGATCTTCCCCGACGAGGTCGCCCGCTATCCGGGCGCCCTGCAGGGCATCAACATGCCGATCGTCCGCGACGAGCGGCCGGTCGGCGTCGTCGGGGTGTTCGGCGACCCGCCGGACGTCCGCGCCACCGCGCAGCTGGTGAAGATGATCACCGAGCTGGTGCTGGAGCGCGAGACGCTGCAGCGCGAGTCGGGCGCCAACCGCCGCATGCGCGAGGAGTTCACCCAGCTCCTGCTGCTGCACGAGGGCGGCGAGCTGCCGGCGGCGGCGCGCCGCCTCGCCCGCTCGGTCGGCTTCGACGTCGAGCCGCACCGCATCGTCGCCCTGTTCCGGACCGCCGACGACGGGAGGGCGGCGGGCGGAGTCGCCAGCCTCGCCCAGGCGCCGCTCGCCGAGAGCGAGGATCACCTGCGCCGCTCCGGGACGCTGCAGCCGCGCGACTTCGTCGGCACGCTGGAAGGAACCGTTGCGGTGCTGTTCGCCGCCGCCGGGCCACCCGACGCGGCTCTGCTCGCGCGCGCCCATGCGCTGCGGCGCGACCTCGCCCGCCGGTCGGGCCTCGTGGTCCGCGCCGGCGTCGGCGGGCGCGCCGCGCCGGGGGGCTTTCCGGCGTCGTTCCGGCAGGCCCGCTTCGCCCTCGCCCGCGCCGGCAAGCGGCTGCCGGTGCGCGCGATCTTCGAGGAGACGCTGCTCGCCGACTATCTGCGCGAACGCCTGATGGGAGGCGACGGGGACAGCGCCGCGCAGCCGCTGGTCGCGCGCATCGAGGTGGCCTTCGCGAAGCGCCCGGCGCTGCGCGAGACGGTGGCGGCGCTGCTCGCCGGCAATCTCGACGGCAGCGCCACCGCCGCGTCGCTCGGCATCCACCGCAACACGCTGGCCTACCGGCTCAGGCAGTTCGAGGACGCCACCGGCCTCGCGCCGGCCCGCCGCTTCCACGACGCCGTGCTGGCCTGGATCGCGCTGGGGGCCGGACAGATGACGACGCCGAAGCCGTGACGCCGCGGTGCCGGGTCCGGCCGCCGGCGGGGACTCAGGGTCCCGGCAGCCTCTGCCTCACCGCGGCGATCCCGGCCCAGGGATCGGCCTTCAGGCGCTTCAGCCGGTCCATCAGGTTCAGCACGGTCCACCGCGCCGGCGACAGCTTCGCCGTCACCTCGTTCCATGCGACCGGCGTCGACACCGGCGCGCCCGGCCGCGCCCGCGGCGAGTACGCCGCGACCGCGGTGGCGCCGCGGCCGTTGCGCAGATAGTCGACGAAGATCTTCCCCACCCGGGCGCTCTTGGTCATCTTGCCGATGTATTTCTGCGGCGCGTCGGCCGCCATCGCATAGGCGAGCCGCTTGGAGAACTCCTTGGCGGTCGTCCAGTCGGCGCCGTCGTGCGGCACCACGATGTGCAGGCCCTTGCCGCCCGAGGTCTTCACGAAGCTTTCCAGCTTCATCTCGGCCAGCCGGTCGCGCACCTCCCTGGCGCCGTCCACCACCGCGGCCCAGGTCACGTCGGGGCCGGGATCGAGGTCGAACACCAGCCGGTCGTTGACGTCGACGCGGTCGATGGTCGAGCCCCAGACATGGACCTCCAGCACGCCGGCCTGCACCAGCGCCAGCAGCCCGTCGAGGGTCTCGATGGCGATCAGCTCGTCGCCGTCGTCGTCGACCGAGAGGATGCGGCTCTTGTCGAACGTCGCGTGGGAGTGCTTCTGGACGAAGCACTCCGAGCCGACGCCGTTCGGGCAGCGCAGCAGCGCCAGCGGCCGGCGCACCACATGCGGCGCGATCCAGTCCCACACGCTCGCGTAATAGTCGGCCAGCCCCTGCTTGGTGATGTCGACGTCCTGCCAGTAGACGCGCTGCGGATTGGTGAGCCTGGCCGCTCCCGGCGGTGCGGCGCCGCCGCGCGCCCTCTCCCCGGCGCCCGGCCGAGGTGAAGAGGTGTCTGCGGGAGAGGCCTTCTTTCGTGGGGATTTCGCCCTCGCCATCGCTTGCTCCTGCACCTCGCCCACCGGTATCGGCCTTTCGCGAAGAACCTCGTGCGAGGCCTTGTCCTCGCGGATGCCCTTGAAGGCGGCGTGGCGCAGCAGGCCGCTGCCGGTCCGGCCGCGCAGCTCCGCCTCGATGACGAGCTCGGGCTCGACCCACGTCATGTCGCGGCGGCGTTCGTCGGCCGGCAGGCGCGCGAACGGCATCGTCGCCACCTCGAGGGGCGACAGGCGCCGGAACAGCTCGCCCGCGGTCTTCTGCGTGTAGCCGGTGCCGATGCGCCCGACATAGGTGAGCTCGCCGTCCTGGAACGTGCCGACCGCCAGCGCACCGACCGCGCGGGTGGAGCCGGTGGCGAGCCGATAGCCGCCGACCACGAACTCCTGCCGGTCGGCGCACTTGCTCTTGATCCAGTCGGTCCCGCGGCCGGAGCGATAGGGCGCGTCGCTGCGCTTCGACACGATGCCCTCGAGCCCCATCCGGCAGGCGTGCTCGTGCACGACGGCGCCGGATTCGGCGAGATGGTCGGAGAAGCGCAGCAGCGTGTCCCCGGGCGCCTTCGCCACCAGATCGGCGAGCGCCGCCTTCCGCTCGGCGAGTGGCCGGTCTCGCAGATCGCGCCCGTCCAGGTGCAGGAGATCGAACACGTCGTAGACGAAGTCCTCGCGCCCCGCCTCCAGCGCCGCCTGCAGGGCCGAGAAGTCCGAGATGCCGGACGCGTTCTCCACCACGATCTCGCCGTCGATCAGCGCCGTCCCGGCCGGCAGCGCCGCGACCGCGCGTGCGACCGAGAGAAAGCGCTGCGTCCAGTCGAGACCCTTGCGGGTCTTCAGCACCACGGCGCCGTCCTCGAGCCGCGCCTGGATGCGGTAGCCGTCGAACTTGATCTCGTGGATCCAGCCCGGCGCGTCCGGCGGCGCATCGGCGAGCGTCGCCAGGCAAGGCGGGACGAAGTCGGGCATTGGGCTCGCCGCGGACTTTCGCTTCGCGGCGCTCGTGGTCTTCGCCTTGCCCGGCTTGGCCGGGGCGGGTCGCGGGACCGCCGTGCTCCGTGTCGACGTTTCTCTATGCGGAGATGCCCGTCCCCCCGCCCCCTTCCCGCCACGCGCGGCGCGCGCGGCGCGCGCGGGGGCCGGGCGGCTCTGTCTTTCGGACGGCGCCTTGCGGGGCACCTTTGCCGGCTCCTCGCTTCGCGACGACTGCCACACCGCCGCGGCCTTCACGCCGGTCTTGCGCTTCGGCGTCTTGCCGGCGGCGATCTCGTCGATCGAGCGACCGGTCTCCACCGACAGGGTCTTCTCCTCCAGGAGATCGGGATCCGCGGCGGTGCGGGAGGCCTCGTCCTCGCTCTTGATCAGCAGCCAGTTGTCGTGCCTGTCGCCGCGGCGCTTGTGCATGCGCACGAGATGCCAGCGGCCCTTCAGCTTCTCGCCCTCGAGCGTGAACTGCAGGTGGCCCTTCTTCAGCCCGACATGCGGATCGCCGTCCGGGATCCAGCGGCCGCGGTCCCACAGCATCACGGTGCCGCCGCCGTACTGGCCCGCCGGGATCGTGCCCTCGAAGCCGCCGTACTCCAGCGGGTGGTCCTCGGTCTCGACCGCCAGCCTCTTCTCGCCCGGCACCAGGCTGGGGCCGCGCGTCACCGCCCAGCTCTTGAGGACGCCGTCCAGCTCCAGGCGGAAATCGTAGTGCAGGCGCCGCGCCGCGTGCTTCTGCACGACGAAGCTGTCGCCCTTGCCGCGCGCCCTGCGGCCGCGCGGCTCCGGCGTGACGTCGAACTTGCGCTTCTGCCGATAAGTGTCGAGAGCCATGAGGGGATCAGCCTGGGCCACACACATCCGCCGTACACATCGCGCGCACCGCCCTACCCGGCCTTCTTCAGCCGCTTGCGCGGGCTGGAGCGCGCCGTCTTTCCGGACGCCTTGGTCGACGTCGGCTTGGCGGTCGAGGTTCGATCGGCGCCGCCCTCCACGCTGCGTTCGGCCGGCGACCGCGCCCGCTTCGTCCTCTTCGCCTTGCCCGCCGCTTCGGCCCGGGCCGCCGGGGCCGGTGCTCCTGCCCCCGCCTTCACGCTCCGGCGCAGCGCCTCCATCAGGCTGATGACGTTGCCCGGGCCCGGCTCCGGCGCCGGCGGCGGCGGCCGACCCTCCTGCTTGGCCCGGATCAGCGCCATCAGGGCCGCGTCGTAGCGGTCCTCGAAGGTCGACGTCTCGAAATGCCCGGCCTTGCTGCGGACGATGTGGACCGCGAGGTCGAGCATGTCGGGCGCCACCTTCATGGTGTCGATCGCCTCGAATGCGGCGCATTCGTCGCGCACCTCGGTCTTGTAATGCAGCGCCCGCACCATCAGCCCCCGGCCGCGCGGCGCGACGAGGACGATGCGCTCGCGCCGATAGAGGACCACCCGCGCGAGCCCCACGACCTGCTCGGCCGCCATGGCGTCGCGGATGACCGCGTAGGCCTCCTGGGCGATGTCGTCGTCGGGAACCAGGAAGTAAGGAGTGTCGAAATAGATCGGGTCGATCTCGGCGGCGGGCACGAAGGTTTCGATGTCGAGCGTGTGCGTGCTCTCGAGCGCGACCTGGTCGAAGTCCTCGTCGCCGAGCGCGACATAGGATCCGTCGTCCAGCCGGTACCCCTTGACCCGCTCCTCCTCCGGAACCGGGTCGCCGGTCTCGGAATCGACAACCTCGTTGCGAACCCGATGGCCCGTGGCCTTACTAAGGATATTGAAGCGCACGCGCTGGGCCGTCGACACCGCCGGATGGAGGGCGACCGCACATGACACGAGCGACAGCTTGAGGTAGCCTTTCCAGTTTGCGCGAGCCGCCATGGGTCTCCCAGCGGGTATGTGCGGAAATCAAGTCGAGTTGACAAGTTGTTGAGTTAGAACGCTGAATAAAGTCGAACGGTTCCAGCGGGGACGCGGCGCGCGCGGGCGCGCGGTCCGTCCCGCCGGATGTTTGTCGGAACAGCCTATCTGGTGTAAGCCCTTGATAGGAAATCGTTGTTGACCCCTCGAGGGAGGTAGTGTCTTGCCCCAGCCGTCGAATACTCCGTTGCTCGACCGCGTCGTCCTTCCCGAGGATCTGCGCCGCCTGGAGACCACCGAGCTGCGTCAGCTCGCAGACGAGCTTCGCGAGGAGACCATCTCGGCGGTGTCGCAGACCGGTGGCCATCTCGGCTCGAGCCTCGGCGTCGTCGAGCTCACCGTGGCCCTGCACTATGTGTTCAACACGCCGGACGACCGGCTGATCTGGGACGTCGGCCACCAGGCCTATCCGCACAAGATTCTCACCGGACGGCGCGACCGCATCCGCACGCTGCGCCAGGGCGGCGGCCTCTCCGGCTTCACCAAGCGGTCGGAAAGCCCGTACGATCCGTTCGGTGCCGCCCACTCTTCGACCTCGATCTCAGCCGGGCTCGGGATGGCGGTCGCCCGCGACCTCGACGGGACGAAGCGCAACCACGTGGTCGCGGTGATCGGCGACGGTTCGATGTCGGCCGGCATGGCCTACGAGGCGCTGAACAACGCCGGCGGCATGGACTCCAACCTGATCGTGGTGCTGAACGACAACGACATGTCGATCGCGCCGCCGGTCGGGGCCCTGTCCGCCTATCTGGCGCGGCTGATGTCGGGCAAGCCCTACCTGTCGCTGCGCGAGATCGGCAAGCAGTTCGCCCAGCACCTGCCGCGGCGCCTGCACGAGCAGGCGGTGCGGGCGGAAGAGTTCGCCCGCAACATGATCACGCACGGCGGCACGCTGTTCGAGGAGCTCGGCTTCTACTATGTCGGCCCGATCGACGGCCACAATCTCGACCACCTGCTGCCGGTGCTCAAGAACGTCCGCGAGGCCAAGCGCAAGGGCCCGATCCTGGTCCACTGCGTGACCCAGAAGGGCAAGGGCTACCCGCCGGCCGAGACCTCGGCCGACAAGTATCACGGCGTCGTCAAGTTCGACGTCGCGACCGGCGCCCAGGTGAAGTCCAACGCCAAGGCCCCGTCTTACACCAAGGTGTTCGCCGAGGCGCTGGTGCAGGAGGCCAAGAAGGACTCGAAGGTCGTCGCCATCACGGCCGCGATGCCGTCCGGCACCGGCCTCGACCTGTTCGGCAAGCTGTTCCCCGAGCGCTGCTTCGACGTCGGCATCGCCGAGCAGCACGCCGTCACCTTCGCGGCCGGCCTCGCGACCGAGGGCTACAAGCCGTTCGTCGCCATCTACTCCACCTTCCTGCAGCGCGCCTACGACCAGGTCGTGCACGACGTCGCGCTGCAGAACCTGCCGGTCCGCTTCGCCATGGACCGCGCCGGGCTGGTCGGCGCCGACGGCCCGACCCACGCTGGGTCGTTCGACATCGCCTATCTCGGCTGCATCCCCAACATGGTGCTGATGGCGGCGGCCGACGAGGCCGAGCTCGTCCACATGGTGGCGACCCAGGCCGCCTGCGACGAGCACCCGACCGCACTGCGCTATCCGCGCGGCGAGGGCATGAACGTGCCGATGCCGCTCGAGGGCACGCCCCTGGAGATCGGCAAGGGCCGCGTCCTCCGCGAGGGCCACAAGGTGGCGCTGTTCTCTTACGGCACCCGGCTGTCCGAATGCCTGCAGGCGGCCGACGAGCTCGCCGCGCTCGGGCTGTCGACGACGGTCGCCGACGCGCGCTTCGCCAAGCCGCTCGACGTCGATCTCCTCGGCCGCCTCGCCCGCGAGCACGAGGTGCTGATCACCATCGAGGAGGGCTCGATCGGCGGCTTCGGCAGCTTCTGCCTGCACGCGCTCTCCGAGGCCGGCCTGCTCGACCGCGGGGTCAAGGTGCGCTCGATGGTGCTGCCCGACGCCTATATCGACCACGACACCCAGCCGGCCATGTACGGCCGCGCCGGCCTCGACCGCAAAGGCATCGTCACCCGGGTGTTCGAGGCGCTCGGCAAGGACGCCGCCAAGGAGACGGCGCGGCTGGCCTGAGCCGCCGCACCCTCACGCGATCTGCGAACGGCCGGGGCGACCCGGCCGTTTTCGTTTTGGCCTTTTCGTTTGCGGCCGGCATGCGGCCCGCCCTATATCCGTCACCCTGGGATGGCCATGTGCGACGCCGTGCTCCGGCCCGCGACCGCGGAGCCGGAGGGAGTCGCGGCGGCCGGGGGCGGCGGCACCATGGAAGGGGCAACACGGGGGTGTCGCCATGTCTCGCCTGCGCGCCGAAGCTCGCCTGCGCGCCGATCGGCTGCTGGTCGACCGCGGCCTGTTCGAAAGCCGCGCCAAGGCGCAGGCCGCGATCGCGGCCGGCCTGGTCAAGGCCGACGGCGTGCCGGTCGGCAAGCCCTCCGACACCATCGCGCCGGATGCCGTGATCGAGGCGCTGCCGGCCCATCCCTACGTGTCGCGTGGCGCCCTCAAGCTCGCGGCGGCGCTCGACGCCGGCCCGGTGAATCCGGCCGACCGCGTCTGCCTCGACGTCGGCGCCTCGACGGGCGGCTTCACCGAGCTCCTGCTGACCCGCGGCGCCCGCAAGGTCTACGCGGTCGACGTCGGCCGCGACCAGCTCCACGCGCGGCTGCGCGCCCATCCGCGCGTCGTCTCGCTGGAGGCGACCGACATCCGCTCGCTCACGGCCGCCGTGTTCGACGCGGCGCCGAGCCTGGTGGTGGTCGACGTCAGCTTCATCCCGCTCGCCCTGGTGCTGCCGGCGGCCCTGGCGCTCGCGGCGCCCGACTGCGACCTCGTCGCGCTGATCAAGCCGCAGTTCGAGGCGGGGCGAGAGCACGTGAAGAAGGGCCTCGTGCGCGATCCCGCCGTGCACGCGGCGGTGTGCGACGGCACCGCCGCGCTGGTGCGGTCGCTCCGCTGCGAGGTGCGCACCGTGCTCCCCTCCCCCATCACGGGCGGCGACGGCAATCGCGAGTTCCTGCTGGTGGCGCGGCGCGGCACCTGAGCGGGAGTCCGAGATGACCGAACGCCTGACCATCGCGACTCTCGGCCGCCGCGGCGACGGCGTGGTCGACGGGCCCGCGTTTCCGATCTACGTGCCCTATGCGCTGCCCGGCGAGACGGTCGAGGTGGAAGCGGTGGCGGGCCATCCGGACCGGCGGCGGCTGGTGCGGGTCGAGGTGCCGAGCCCGGACCGCATCGCGCCGATCTGCCCGCATTTCGGCGTGTGCGGCGGCTGCGCCACCCAGCATCTGGCCGCCGCCCCCTACCTGTCCTGGAAGCGCGGGCTCCTGGTCGAGGCGCTGCGCAGCGCCGGGATCGAGACGCCGGTGGGCGATCTCGTCGACGCCCACGGCGAGGGTCGCCGCCGCATCACCCTGCACGCCCGGCGCGGCACCCGCGACATCCTGCAGGTCGGCTTTGCGGCGCAGCGCGCCCACGAGATCGTGCCGATCGACCGCTGCCCGGTGACGGCGCCCGGGCTCGCGGGCGCCATCGAGGCCGCCTGGGCGATCGCCGAGACCCTGCAGCCGCTGAAGAAGCCCCTCGACATCCAGGTGACGGCGACCGACGCCGGCCTCGACGTGGACGTGCGCGGCTCCGGCCCGCTGAACGCCGATCGCGCCCGGGCGCTCGCCGCCGTGTCGGACCATCACCGGCTCGCCCGCCTCACCCGCCACGGCGAGCTGGTCGCCCAGCGCGTCGCACCGACCGTCGGAATCGGCCGCGCCGTGGTGGCGCTGCCGCCCGGCCCCTTCCTGCAGGCGACCGCGGCGGGCGAGGCGCAGCTCGCGCGGCTGGTCGACGCCCATGTCGGCGAGGCGAAGAGCGTCGTCGACCTGTTCGCCGGCCTCGGCCCGTTTGCGCTGCGGCTCGCCGAGCGGGCGCGCGTCCGCGCCGTCGAGATCGACGCCGCCGCCGTGGCGGCGCTCGCGCAGGCGGCCAGGACCACGCCGGGGCTCAAGCCGGTGACGGCCGAGGCGCGCGACCTGTTCCGCCGGCCGCTGGTGGCGCAGGAGCTCGCCAAGGTCGACGCCGTCGTGCTCGATCCGCCGCGCCAGGGCGCCGAGGCGCAGGCCCGGGCGCTCGCCGCGAGCCGCGTGCCACTCGTCGTCGCGGTGTCGTGCAACAGCGCCACCTTCGCCCGCGACGCCGCCCTGCTGATCGCCGGCGGCTACCGGCTGACCGACGTCACGCCGGTCGACCAGTTCCGCTATTCTTATCACGTCGAGATCGTCGCGAAGTTCGTGCGGTGAGGTGTCCGCTCGGCACCACCTTGAAACCCTCTCCCGCGAGGGGAGAGGGTCGAAACCAGCCCTCCGATGTGATCAGACGTTCAATTGAAATCCCGTCCCCAGCGCTGCTGCCACATGCGCTCGCCGATCAGGCAGGAGACGCGTGGCGCGGCCTTGGGCTCGGCATCGGCGGCCGGGATCACGCGCGCCTCCGGCGTGCGGCCGGCGATCTCCAGCACCAGCTTGGTGCGGGTCGCGTCCTTGAACTGGCTGCGATCGCGGATCGGCACCACGAACGCGGACGGGCCGCCGATCACGCAGTCCTCGTAATAGACGTCGAGGGCCTCGAGGTCCATGGTCGCGGCGTTCGGGCGCTTGAGCACCAGCGGCAGTCCGTTGATGGTGATGCCCTTGGCGACCACCTCGTCGCGGACGTGATCGACCTGGGCGCCCTGGTTGTTGGCGCCGTCGCCCGAGACGTCGATGACGCGGCGGATGCCGCGCTCTCCGCTGTCCTTGAACAGATCCGCCGAGAACTGCAGGGCGCCGGAGATCGAGGTGCGATAGGCGCGCCGGTACGGCGCTTCGGCGATCGAGGCCGCGAAGGCCTCGGCGCTGCCGGGGCCGTCGATCACCCGCCACGGCACCAGCACGCGCTGGTCGACGGCACCGGCCCATTCGACATAGGTGACCGCGATCCGGCCGTGCATGCCCTGCTTGAGGGCGGCCAGGAACTCCGGCGAGGTCAGCGCCGCGACGTAGCCCTCGCGCTGGAGCGCCTGCTCCTCGGGATCCATCGAGTAGGAGATGTCGACGGCGAGGACGAGCTCGACGTCGACGGTCGAGCCGGCCTGCGACCGCGGCATGTCGGCGAAGCGCAGGGCCGGCGCGGCGCCGAGCCGCGCGGCCGCGATCGCGCCGCCCGTCAGCCCCGCCAGCACCCCCACCGCGACCGCCAGCCGAAATCCCGTCCGCATGCCCGTCTCCGCCGTCGTGAGAATCGCAATGCTCTCACAGACGCCGGGGCGTCGCCGTTCACGATCGCATCATCGCCAGCGCCTCGGCGGGAGGCGTGAACGGCAGGCCGAGCGCGCGTGCCACCGCCGGATGGGTGATCCGCCCGTCGTGCACGTTGAGACCGGTGGCGAGATGCACGTCCGCGGCGAGCGCGCCGGCCGTCCCCTGATCGGCGAGCGCCAGCACGAAAGGCAGCGTGACGTTGTTGATGGCGAAGGTCGACGTGCGGGCGACCGCACCGGGCATGTTGGTGACGCAGTAGTGCACGACGCCGTCGACCACGTAGGTCGGCTGCGAATGCGTGGTCGGCCGCGAGGTCTCGCAGCAGCCGCCCTGGTCGATGGCGACGTCGACGATCACGGCGCCCGGCTTCATGGCCCGCACCGTCTCGGCGGTGACGAGCTTCGGCGCGGTGGCGCCCGGCACCAGCACGGCGCCGATCACCAGGTCGGCGCGGCGGCACAGCGTGTCGATCGTGCCGCGGGTCGAGAACACGGTGCGCACCCGCGCGCCGAAGCGGTCGGCGACACGACGCAGCACCGCCGGATCGCGGTCCACCACGGTGACGTCGGCGCCCATGCCGGCGGCGATCAGGGCGGCGTTCTGCCCGACCACGCCGCCGCCGAGCACGACCACCTCGGCCGGCGGCACGCCGGCCACCCCGGCGAGCAGCACGCCGCGGCCGCCATGCGGGCGCTCCAGGCAGGCGGCGCCGGCCTGTGGCGCGAGCCGCCCGGCGACCTCCGACATCGGCACCAGCAGCGGCAGCGTGCCGTCCGGTGCGGTCACCGTCTCGTAGGCGATCGCCGTGACGCCGGAGGCGAGCAGCGCCCGTGCCTGCTCGGGATCGGGCGCGAGATGCAGATAGGTGAACAGCGTCTGGCCGCGGCGCAGCCGGGCGCGCTCCGGCGCAAGCGGCTCCTTGATCTTGACGATCAGCTCGGCGCCGGCGAACACCGCCGCGGCGTCGTCCGCCGGGGTCGCGCCGGCCGCCGCGTAGGCCGCGTCCGAATGGCCGGCCCCGGCCCCCGCCCCGCGCTCGACCAGCACCGTGTGGCCGCGCGCGACCAGCTCGCGCACCGATTCCGGGATCAGGCCGACCCGGTCCTCGTGGTCCTTGACCTCCTTCGGAACGCCGACCCGCATGACATGCTCCCGGTGGCGGAGGCGCACCCCCATCACGGCCGGGGGGGGGGGGGGGCGCCGCCCGCGGGGGGGGGGGGCGGGGGGGACCCGCGCGGCCCGCGCCCCCCCCGGGGCCCCCGCGGGGCCGGCCCCGCGCAGCCCCCCCTGGGGGCGGGGGCGCC